>JAFYHN010000037.1 GCA_017539165.1 Eubacterium sp. | reverse complement strand
CCACTCACCTCCACGTGTTCTGTAGTGTGTCAGTCTTATAAGAAGATAATAACAGAAGGAAAATAGATTAGATAGCGAAAGAAAAGAGGGTTTCATGACCCCATCGGTGTCTTTCGCGGAAAGACGGGTTATAAATATGAAGTATAATCAAATATTTTATATTCAGAAATATTCATTTATAATTATAGATAATAATATAGATATATGATATAGATAGAAAATATAGTTAGTAAATACATGGAGGGAAAATCATGAAGATTGAAGGAAATGTAGTTGCAAAGAAAGGTACTAAGGTTTGTATCATTGCAGCAAGATTTAATGAGTTTATAGTTTCAAAGCTTGTTGATGGAGCTATGGACGGACTTGTAAGACATGGCGTTAAAGAGGAAAATGTAGATGTAGCATGGGTACCGGGTGCATTTGAGATTCCGGTTGTTGCTAAGAAGATAGCTAAGTCAGGAAAGTATGATGCGGTTATCTGTCTCGGAACTGTTATACGAGGAGAGACAAGTCACTATGACTATGTATGTGCGGAAGTTAGTAAGGGAATAGCTCAGGTCAGCCTTGATACAGAGCTTCCGGTTATGTTTGGTATACTTACAACAGATACTATTGAACAGGCTGTAGTAAGAGCTGGTACAAAAGCCGGAAATAAGGGCTATGACTGTGCTCTTGGTGCGATTGAGATGATCAATCTTATGGCATCAATTTAGTGGAGATGATTAATATATGGAATATTTTACAAATCAAAATGATTTGAACAAACTGGACAGTGTTAGTCCTAATAACCCGGATGGCTCGGAAAAGAATAACACAAAGATAAATGTCCTGGATGTTTTTGTTACGTCTACTTTAAAGATAAATAAACTTGTTGAGACATGTGTTACAGGTGCCAACAGATTTGTTGCTTATGCAATCTTTATTGCGATATTTTCAGCTATGATCAGCTTTGCTGTTCCATCTGCATCAAGAATTACCTCTTTTAAGGGATTCTCTAATCTTTTTTCTAATGTGCTTCCAAATATAGAAGTAAAAGATGGAGCTCTTTATGCTGATAAAAAGTTTGAAATGAAACTTAGCACTACAACTATACTGATCAATACAGATAAAAATGAATTCACCCGGGATGACTTTGAGAAGAGTGGTGTATATATAGCTTTTGGAAAAAGAAAGTTTAAGATGGTTTCATTTGCTGGAACCAAAGAAAACAGTATGTATAATGAATTGTATTCCTTTGATATAGGGACATATCTATGGGATGGTTTTACAAATCAGGATCTGATGAAGATGATTCCTGCATTTTACATCTTACTTGTTGTATCTGTGTTAGGAGTGGCTGCTTTCAATGCGCTTAAATATCTTTTTGTAGCGGGAATTTTTACTGTATTATTCCGAACTGCAACGACTCTGATAAAGATACCGATGACTCTTAAGGATACATTTCACCTGTGTTTTTATGCGCAGACTATCAGCATCATACTTACTAGTATGAATAGGGCTGTAGATTATATCCTGTTTCCAACGCTGCTTTCTATTATAGGCCTCTTTGTGACTGGTATAGTGATAAAGAAAGCTTTGCAGCCACATATGCCTGATATTGAAGATCTGATCGACAGATTTAACAGAGACAGGTAATAAATTCGTGGATGTCCTTTTTGTTCATAGAACTCATCTGTGAGTTTTGAAACTTTGGATTATCCGTTACATCGACTGACATAAAGTCGGGAGCGATAAAGCTCTCGGCTTTTTCTTTGTCCGGGAATTCGACTTCTGCCATTATAAGACCTTCAAAATCATCTTTGAATATATCTAATTCAATGGTGTATTCGCCATAAGGAATCTTGTATCTGACTTTAGAGATGACATTTCCCTGCACCATGGTAGAAAGATCTTTGAATTCACTTTCGGTGAGTTCTTTTTCAACTTCGATTCTCTCCATAAGTCCGAGTGATTTAATGGTCAGAATATATTTGTTGTCGTACTGCCGGATTCTTACTACAGGTTCATTATCAACATATCCCTGAACGATTGTGTGGTGTTCGTAACTGTCCAGTTTTTCCGGCAGGGATTTTATTAAAAATTTACGTTCTATTTCCATAGATTTTACCTCGATTTTTACTGGGATAAATGGATTATAGTATATGGGTAGATATATTAAAAGATTTTTTTGACACAAAAACCATATTGGAGTAAAATTATGACCACGTATTGAAAAAAGGAGTTTAAATAATGGCTGAAGAAATGACTAAAGAACAGCAGGAAGCTATGGATAAGGCGTTTGCCAGATCTATGCCTGAAGGACTTCGTAAAGTCAGTAATGAATACTCAAATGTGAAAAAGGTAATAGCCGTAATGAGTGGAAAGGGTGGCGTTGGTAAGTCACTTGTTACATCTCTTATGGCTGTAAATGCCAGCAAGAAGGGGCTTAAGACAGCGATTCTTGATGCAGATATCACAGGACCTTCTATTCCGAAATCATTTGGAGTGCATCAGAAGGCGATGGGTGTCGAGTATGGTATAGTGCCGGTTGATACAAAAACAGGAATTAAGCTTATGTCCATAAACCTTCTCGTTGATAATGAGAACGATCCTGTTATATGGAGAGGACCAGTTATAGCCGGTGCCGTTGGACAGTTCTGGACAGACGTTATGTGGGGCGACGTTGATGTTATGTTTGTTGATATGCCTCCGGGAACTGGAGATGTTCCGCTTACTGTATTCCAGACACTTCCGGTTGATGGAATAATAGTAGTTACTTCTCCTCAGGAACTTGTTGAAATGATCGTTTCTAAAGCTGTTAAGATGGCAAATGTCATGAATGTTCCGGTTCTTGGACTAGTTGAGAATATGTCTTACTTTGAGTGTCCGGACTGTGGTAAGAAGCACGAGATATATGGCAAGAGTCGTGTGGATGAGATAGCTTCAGCATACGGAATAGGACTTACAGCGAAGATTCCTATCGATCCGATTCTTTCAGAGACAGTTGACAAAGGAAATATTGAAGATATAAACAAGAATTATCTCGAGGGATTTTTTGATGAGATAATGTAGGCTTTTTTCTGAAATGCGAGGTGGATTATATGAGCAAAGCATATATTTTTATTGCAGATGGTTTTGAAGAAATCGAAGGTCTTATGTGCGTTGATCTTATGCGTCGTGCGGGTATAGAGGTTAAGATGTTCTCTATAAAAGATGATAAGAATGTTATTGGTGCAAGAGGAATCAACGTGATAACTGATCATGTGATCGATGAGATCGATGACAGTGCAGATATGCTTATTCTTCCTGGAGGCATGCCGGGAACCAACTATCTTAACGAAAGTGATAAAGTAAAGAAGACGGTTCTTGATTATGATTCAAAAGGGAAGTATCTTGCTGCGATATGTGCAGCACCTATGGTTTTTGGTGGAATGGGACTTCTTAAAGGCAAGAAGGCTACTTGCTATCCTGGAATGGAAGATAGACTTATCGGAGCAGATGTATTAACAGATGGTTCACCTGTTGCTGTAGATGGACGATATATAACAAGTCGCGGACTTGGTACGGCAATCGATTTTGCTCTTAAGCTGATCGAGATACTGTGTGGTAAAAATAAATCAGAGGAGATAGCTGCTTCAGTAGTTTATAAAGGATAAGCGGAAACAGTGTAGTTGATATGAATATAACAGTAAAGGATGTTCTTGAGATAACAGGAGGACATCTTATAGGTAATAGTGAGGAAGAAAAAACAGAGCTTTTAGGATATAAACTTAAAAGTATGGCTCTTGATTCTCGTGAAGTAAAAGAAGGAACGTTATTTGTTGCGACAAAGGGCGAAAATGTGGATGCTCATAAGTTTATTCCTTCTGTTGCAAATGTAACTAAAGCGATACTTACTGAAGAAGATGAAGCTGAGATAATGGCTAAGGCTGATGTCAGTTCACTTCCTTCGGGTGTTGCATATATAAAAGTACCATCTTCTCTTGATGGTATGCAGGATATAGGTGCATATATCAGATCTTTATATAAGAAAAAGGTTATCGGAGTAACTGGAAGTGTAGGAAAGACTACTACCAGAGAGATGATCACGGCTGCGCTTAGTAGCTGCATTCCTGTATTTCATACTGAAGGAAACAGAAATTCTCAGATGGGAGTTCCACTTACACTTGCTGATATGTGTGACAAAGAGACTGAGGCAGCTGTTATCGAGATGGGTATCAGCGAGCCGGGTGGGATGGACAAACTTACAAGGATGGTTCTTCCTGATATAGCTGTCTGTACGATGATCGGTGTTGCCCATATTGAGTTCATGAAGAACAGAGAGGGTATTAGAAGCGAGAAACTCAGAATAGCCGGACGAATGAATGAAGACGGAATTCTGTTCCTGAATGCCGATGATCAGCTTCTCTGGGAGACAAAAGGACATAATAAGGTAAAGACATTTTTCTACGGAACAAATCCGGAGGCTGACTACAGGGCTGAGAATATCCGTTATGAAAATGGTTATAATACATATGAATACGTACATGGCAGTGACAGGATAACTGTTGTCATGAATTCTCTGGGACAGCATAATGTTCTTAATTCGCTAGTTGCTATGGCTATATGTGATGTTCTTGGACTTGATCTGATGAAGGCTGCGGGAGCGTTTGAAAACTTCTCCGGTCTAAGGCAGAAGGTTATAAATTCTGATAAGGGATACACAGTTATAGATGATACATATAATGCAAGTCCTGATTCTATGAAGGCAGCTGTAAATGTACTTCGAGATATAAATGTTACCGGACGTAAGATTGCAGTTCTTGGAAGTATGTTTGAACTGGGTTCTTCATCAGACGATTATCATAGAGAGGTTGGCGAATATATCGCTGATGTTGTTAAGACGACCGGCGGAATAGATGAACTTATAACGATAGGTGAAAGCGCCAAGTTTATAGCTGAAGGCGCTTCAGATACCGATAAGATACGTGTATCAGAATATGATGACAAAGAAACTGCTACGGAATACATAAAGAGTATTCTGAGGCCTGGTGATGTAATCAGCATAAAGGCTTCAAACGGAATGAAACTTTCGTGGATAGTTGATGAAATCAAATAGATTTAAATGTATGGTATAGTGCTATACTTGAAGGAGAGTACCGATATGGCATATAAATGGGAAAGTAATATCAGAAAGGTTGTCCCGTATGTACCGGGTGAACAGCCAAAAGATAAGAATATTATCAAACTTAATACAAATGAAAATCCTTATCCACCTTCGAAGAAGGTTTCGGAAATGGTTGAGAATGCAGATTTTGATATATTAAAGAAGTATCCCGATGCGACAGCAGGTGAACTTGTAGAAAAACTTGCTGAGTTCCATGGACTTGATAAATCTCAGGTGTTTGTAGGGGTTGGCTCGGATGATGTTCTGGGGATGTCATTTATGACGTTCTTCAATTCTGATAAGAAGGTTATTTTCCCTGATATAACATATTCGTTCTATCCGGTATGGTGTGATCTGCTTAAGATTCCGTATGAAACAATTCCTCTTAAGGAAGATTTTACGATCGATTATGAGGAATATCTCGGTGAGTGCGGCGGTGTTGTTATAGCTAATCCGAATGCACCTACAGGAATCCTTCTGGATAAAGAGAAGATCATAAAGATAATCGAGGCAAATCCCGAGGTTATCGTGATTGTAGATGAGGCTTATATTGATTTTGCGCCTGAAGGAAGTTCGTGTCTTGATCTTATTGACAGATACGATAATCTTTTGGTTGTCCGTACTTATTCCAAGTCAAGAAGTCTTGCGGGAATAAGAATAGGCTATGCTATGGGAAATCCTGCACTCATCAAATACCTTAATGATGTGAAGTATTCATATAATTCATACACGATGAACGTGCCATCCATAAAGATTGGATCGGCTGTTATAGATGATGATGAATATTTTAAAGGTACGATCAGCAAGGTAGTTAAAACTCGTGAATGGTTTACGGAAGAACTTGGAAAACTGGGATTCTTTGTGCTTCCGTCCAGTACTAACTTTGTTTTTGCTTCTCACAAGGATAAAGCAGCAAAAGATATATTCCAAGAGGGTAAAAACAGAGGTATATATATCAGATACTTCAATCAGCCAAGGATCGACAACTTCCTTAGAATTACAATCGGTACTGATGAGGAAATGAAAAAACTTGTTGAATTTCTGACTGATTATCTGAAATAAAACGTGCAAATTAATCCTTCGTTATCCTGAACTCTTTATAAAAAGAAAGAGGGATAACATGGAATATTTTGAAACAAAGAAAAATGATTATAATTTCATATTGGGTGAACTTTCCAAAGAGTTATATACAAGTATTACTACTGGTACATTCTATGATTCTGTAATTCTTATAATGATCAATTATGAGAAAAATAAAGAGGATTTATCAAGGATGGTTCATAGGAGATTTCTTGAATTTGCCGTCGTTCCGAGATGGAAAGGTTTTCGTGATGATGGTAAAGGAGTTTTCTATATCGGAATAAGTGATGAATTTGTAAAAGCTTTTTATATAGATATAGACAAACTGTTTGAATCAGCTTATAAAAATACTCTTGAAAAGACTGATTTGATGATAAAATCCGTTGAGTCTTTTATAGATAATTCTTTATGTTCGGGTGATAGTATACTTGATTTTGATTCTGATGAATCAGATGATCGTCTTACTGATGAGTTGTATATGGTCACTAATACACGAGTAGAGTATGGGGCTGTATATTTATATGTCAAAGAAGTTATAGAAGATATATATGAAAAACTTGGAAAAAACTTTTATATAATTCTTTCGAGTGTTAATGAGTTTTTGGTTTTTGGAGAAATGCCTTCTGTTGATCTTGATTATTTAAAAAATCTGATTAGAAATGTTAATGAAGAGATTCTTTTACCGAAAGAATTCTTATCAGACAACCTGTATTATTATGACGGTTATACCAAAGAACTGAGTATTATATAAAATTACTGTGAAATGCCAGTTTTGCTTTACAAAAGCCATTAATTGTAAATTGACTTAAATGGTATGCGATGCTAGAATTAACGAGTGTTATACAAGCAATATTTTTTTTGGAGGTTTCATCTAATGGCTAACGGAATAGTGAAATGGTTTAACAATCAGAAGGGATATGGATTTATTACAGATAACGATGGAAAAGATGTATTCGTACATTTTTCCGGACTTAATATGGAAGGATTCAAAACTCTGGAAGAAGGAGCAAACGTTGAGTTTGATCTTTCAGAAGGTGCAAAAGGACCACAGGCTACAAATGTAACAGTGGTTCGATAAATTCGATTATTAATATCATTTTAAACGGGAGCCCATTCGGGCTCCTATTTTCGTTGACAAAGCATATCTAAAGTTCTAAAATAATTTCTAGGTATGGTTAAAAGCATAAGTATGTGTTATGGAGGTCTTTTCATTGACGGACGATTTTATATCTGCACGAGATAGGATTGTTTCTGCATCGATTGATATAATCAGTGATGCGGGACTTGCATCTTTAACAATTAAAAATATCTCGATGCGTACAAATATAAGAGAAGATATGCTCTATAAGTATTATTCTAACACAGATGAGATACTGATCGACATTGTACAGGGCTTTTTTAGATTCGATAATGCGATGATGAAAACAGCCAGCTCAAAGAATGTATCTTATGTGCAGAAAATACTTCTTTTTAATGATGCCTTAATTTCGTATTACGACAGTTATTACTCGGTATCAGCTATTATGCTTCAGTATGAGGAGTTATTACACAATACTCATACAAGAGAGATAGTTGAGATTGGGTATAATAACAGAAGAAAGTATATTGCTGATCTTTTTGAAGAGGCAATAAAAGCGAACGAAATTAAGAAAGGCTATAAAGCCGAAAATCTTGCTGATGTGTTACTTGGAATAATTCATATCTGTACATTTAACAGACGTGTCATGAATAGAAAGAGATCGCTAAAAGAGGAAATTACTTACAGCGTCAATTCTATGATGAAAACAATAGTAAATAATCCGGAGGTCCTGGAATGAAAGTTTTAGTAGCAGAAGATGATATAGCAAGTGGAAAGTTTCTATCGAAGCTTTTATCTAGATATGGGGATGTTGTTTTAGCGACAGATGGAATTGAAGCTGTTGATGAATTTGTTAAAGCAGCAACTGCTGAGGAGGCATTTGATCTTGTGTGTCTTGATATTATGATGCCGAGAATAGATGGATATAAAGTACTTCAGTCAATCAGAGATGCTGAAAGAAAGCTCGGTATACCGCGTATTTCGAGATGCAAGGTTGTTATGATATCCGCACTTGATGAGGATTTTGATGCAACATATGCAATTAATGATTATGATGATTACATTTGCAAACCTATAGATATTGTTAAGTTTGATAATATAATCAAGAAGCTTGGACTTATTGATTAATCTGAGGAAAAAATGAATCTATTTGATTATATGAGACAAGAGGAGCAAAAAAAAGAAGCTCCTCTTGCTATGCGTATAAGACCAAAAACAATTGAACAGGTTGTAGGGCAGGAACATATACTTGCACCTGGAAAGCTTTTATACAGAGCGATAAAAGCTGACAAACTTGGTTCGATTATCTTCTATGGTCCGCCGGGAACGGGTAAGACTACGCTGGCTATGGTAATAGCGAATACTACCAGCTCGAGATTTGAAGAGTTGAATGCTTCGACTTCGGGAAAGAAAGATATGGAGCAGGTGGTAGAACAGGCGAAGAATGAGCTTGGGATGTATGGGCGGAAAACCATTCTGTTTATAGATGAGATACATCGATTTAACAAATCTCAGCAGGACTTTCTCCTTCCACATGTAGAAAACGGAACTATTGTCTTGATCGGAGCGACTACGGAAAATCCTTATTTTGAGGTTAATACAGCTCTTGTATCCAGATCTACTGTCTTTGAGTTGAAACCCCTGAGCAAAGATAATATAAGAACTCTAATTGAGCGGGCTGTATATGACAAAGAGTGTGGGATGGCCAGCTTTAATGTCGAGATAACAGACGAAGCTGTAGATTTTCTGGCAGGAATGGCAGAGGGAGATGCCAGAAAGGCGCTTAATGCTGTCGAACTCGGGATTCTTTCTACTGACAGAGATGAAGAGACTGGCAAGATTATAATAGATCTTGGAGTGGCTGAAGAATGTATTCAGAGAAGAGCTATAAGATATGACAAGAACGGAGATAATCATTACGATATAATCTCCGCATTTATTAAATCAATGCGAGGTTCTGATCCGGATGCTGCCGTATATTATCTGGCAAAGATGCTGTATGGCGGTGAGAGTGTCACATTTATTGCTCGAAGGATTATGATATGTGCCTGTGAGGATGTAGGAATAGCAGATCCACAGGCTATACAGGTGGCAACTTCGTGTGCTCTTGCAGTTGAGAGAGTCGGTATGCCGGAAGCTCAGATTATTCTGGCTCAGGCGGCGATATACGTTGCTACAGCTCCTAAGAGCAATTCGGTGGTAAATGCAATCTTTAGTGCTACGGATTCCGTGAAGAAAGTTGATACCGCAGAGGTTCCTCTCTATCTTAGAGATGCACATTATAAGGGTTCTGCTGAGCTTGGACATACTGGATATAAGTATGCTCATGATTATCCTATGCACTATGTTGAACAACAGTATCTCCCAGATGAGATCAAGGATGAGAAGTTCTATATTCCGGGAGAGAATGGCTATGAAAAGGATGTTATAAAATGGATGGATCAACTGAAAAAAAATCGATAGGGACGATCATAAAAAGAATAGTTTCTATATTGTTTTTATGCGGATATTTAGTGCTTTTAGGGGTATTTGTATATATGCTTTTTTCAGGCGGTAATTATGTCGTTCAGATGCTTTTTGTTATTATCATTTACCCAATCATTTTATATCTTTTTGTATGGATTAGAAAAGTTTTTGATAAGAAAGAGGAAAAATAATGAAAGTGAAAAGAATCATAACAGGAATTGTTATTACTCTGATAGTTGCAGCGGCAGCCGTGTTTGGTGTATTCTTTTTCAGAAATAAAGGAAGTATCATTTCAAGTGATAAGCTTGTGTTTGTAGAATCTGTAAGAAGTATTACAGGAGTATCTCTTGGCAATACAAGTCGTTTTATGGGAGTCGTTGAATCTCAGGAATCAAAGGGTGTTCAGAAGGATTCTAACCTGAATGTCAAAGAGATATTTGTGAAACCAGGTGATACAGTTAAAGAAGGTGATGATCTGTTTTCATATGATACTACAGATATGGAGCTTAACCTTGAACAGCTTAATCTTGATAGACAGGGGATTCAGAATACTATTGAGGGATATTATAGTACTATCTCAGATCTTGAGGCACAGCGAGATGCAGCGACTGATGAGAATGAAAGACTTAGTTATGAATCACAGATAACAAGTACTAGTACAAATATAAAAGAGGAAGAATTAAACCTTCAGGCTAAGGATAATGAGATCAAGAAGCAGCAGGACGCTATAGATAATTCTATCGTAAAAAGCCCTATGTCTGGAATAATTAAGACTATTAACTCTTCTGGAGCTGTATCAACAAATGATGACGATGATTCTCTCGGACCATCAGCTGATTTTGGGTCGAGCTCAGGTAATTCAAATGACGCCTTTATTACTATTATTGCTGAGGGTAATTATCGTATAAAGGGTACTACTGATGAGATGAACATACATTCATTTACATCAGGAACAAAGGTAATCCTCAGATCAAGAGTTGATGAGAGTGTTGTTTGGAAGGCCCAGGTTGCCAAAGTAGATATGGAGCCTAAGAATAAAGGCGGCGATGATGATGGTTACTATGGTTACGGCGGTATGGGAGAATCAGCTTCAAATTATAATTTCTACGTTACCCCTAAAGATACCGAAGGAATGATGCTTGGACAGCATTTATATATCGAACTTGATGTAGGTCAGGGCGAGAAGAAGGAAGGTCTTTATCTTGCTTCTTATTATATAATGCAGGAAGAAAGCGGATATTATGTCTGGAAGCGTGGTGCCGATGAGAAGATTACAAAGGCTCAGATAACTGTCGGAGAATATGATGAAGACATGGACAGTTATGAGGTTACTGGCGGTCTTTCGCTTAATGATTATATAGCTTATCCGGGTCCTGATATCGTTGAGGGATGTAAAACAACTACTAATTATGATGATATAGTTGAACAGGGCGATGTAGGTGATGATGCATTACCTGATGGTGATGATGGATTTGATGGTTCTATGACACCTGGTGATGCAATGGACGATATGGATGACATGTTTATTGATGATTTTAATGATGGAGAAGAAGGCTTAGATGATAGAAGCGATTCTATGAGTGGAGTATCTCCGGATGGATCTACTGGCGGAGAGACTGATGGTCCTTCCGATGAAATCTCACCTTCGAATCCTGCTGGAAATGTGGATTCTCCGGAAGGTATATCTGACGGACCTTCATCTATTGATTCGGAATCTGAATTAATTGAACCGGAAGATGAGTAGGGGGTGATATGATGACTCTACTCAAATTAAATGATATATATAAGACGTACTCGCAGGGCGGATTGGATGTTCCTGCTCTAAACAATATCAATCTTTCTATAGATGAAGGTGAGTATGTTGCGATAATGGGACCATCCGGAAGTGGTAAGTCTACGCTCATGAACATTATCGGATGTCTTGATAAACCTACTAAGGGTAATTATATTCTTGGTGATGAGGATATAAGTCTTTTGAACGACAGAAAGCTTTCCGATATAAGAAATCGGGAGATCGGATTTGTTTTTCAGCAGTTCAATCTTATGCCGAGACAGTCGGCCCTTCAGAATGTTGAATTACCATTACAGTATGCACATGTTCCGAGAAGAGATAGACGTCCTCGATGTGAGGAGGCCCTTATTAAGGTCGGTCTTGAAGATAGAATGCACTTTAAAGCAACACAGCTTTCAGGTGGACAGAAACAGAGGGTTGCTATAGCAAGAGCTATAGTTAATAAACCTAGAATACTTCTTGCTGATGAACCTACTGGTGCGCTGGACTCAAAGTCTGGTATTCAGGTTATGAAGCTTTTTAAGCAGCTTCATGAAGAAGGTTCTACAATAATTATGATCACACATGCCCAGGAGATAGCTGAGCATGCTAATCGTATTATTAAGATATTCGATGGTGAGATAACGAGTGATGAACCGAATACTCCAGTACTTATAACAGTTCCTGATATTCCTGCAGATGGAAATTCTCAGGATACAATTGATGAACAAGTTCAGGAGATGGTTCATGAGCCTGTTCATGAGCCTGCTCAGGAGCCAATTCGAGAGAGTGCCCTGGAAAATCCAGTTGAATCAATTGATGAAGGAAAGATTGATCATTTGCAAGATGATATTCCTTCTGGTGTTCAAGAACCTGATGAGGAGATAAAGAACGAAGCTGATAATGAATATCATATGAAGTTAGATATCACAGCTCGTTTTGATGATATAAAAGCTGATACTTCTGATGAAGATGAAGATAGTGATATATACGAAGATGATCTGGATGAGGAAGTAGATGATTCTATTTCAGAAGATGTTGAGGAAATAGTTGAGAGGATAGTTCAAAAAGTCAGATCTGAATCTATTGGTCAGGTTGATGATAAAGAAGATTACAAGGCTGAAGACGATTTTGATATTGAAGTAGTTTCGAATGATATAACAGGGGGTGATTCTGTATGATAAAGAAGCTGATCATTACTCTTGTTGTTCTTGGAATTATAGGTGCAGGTGGATATTTTGGTATAAAAGCATATAGAAATCATAGACAGAATTCTGATCCTGTAAAAGTATATCCTGTTTCAGGATTTTATGGCGGATATTATGACGATGACTCATATACTGATTCTATGTCTGGTTTTGTGTCCAGCAGCGGTGACCAGAAGATTTATGTTGGTGCTGATAAGACTGTTTCTGAAGTTATGGTTAAAGAGGGCGATGAGGTTAAAGTTGGAGATTTGATTCTGACATATGACAATTCTATGGATTCACTTAAACTTGAGTCTCTTAGAGCCAATCTTACTGTGTTAAACAATGATCTTACTATTGCTCAGAATGATCTTGAGAAGTTAAAGAAGAAAACTCCTAAGGAGCTTACGACGACCGAAGAGACAACTGAGGAGACAACTGAAGAAACTACAGAGGCTACTACTGTGACAACAACAGAGGCTACAACAGAGGAACATACTTCTACTGATCCTGATAAAAAAAAGAAGAAAAAAAAGACTACAGAGCCTACGACAGAACCTACAACAGAACCTACGACAGAACCTACGACTGATGATGATAATGATGATGATTTTGATGATGATTTTGATGATCTGGATGATCTTTTTGATGATCTGGATGATCCAGGAATTGATCCTGACGATGAAGACGGGGTTTATACGCAGGCTCAGCTTGACAAGGCGATAAGACAGCAGATTCAGAAGATTAAAGAGATACAGCTCAAGATTGATACAGAGAATCTTAATATCAAAAAGCAGGAAAGAGTTTTAAGTAAGAACGATGTTACTGCTACAGTTAGTGGTACTGTTATAGTTTTTGATATGTCTGAAGAAAGATCAAATCTTGGTGAACCTAATATTGTGGTCAGTTCTTCCGGAACATATTCGGCTACAGTTTCTGTAGGAGAATATAATCTTGATAAAATGCAGAAAGGTGCTGATGTTTCGGTTTATAACTATGATTCCGGAAGCTATTATACAGGAAAGGTTATTGAAGTAGGAACTACACCTAATGGTGAGATGAGTAATCCAGTTGTACAGTCTACTTATCCAGTTAAGATTGCTATTGATGATTCTGAAGGTCTTACTGAGAACTCATATGTTGAAGTTAAGTTTGATAAAACTCAGGCTGTTGAGCCTACAGATACATCATCAGTGCTTACAATTCCTTTATATATGACAAGAAAAGAAAATGGAAAGTATTATGTTATGAAGAATGTAAATGGCAGACTTCAGAAACAGAAGCTTAAAACAGGTAAGATCTACTGGGGATCTGAGATTGTCATAAATGGAGGACTTACGACCGAAGACATGATCGCATTTCCATATGGAAAAGATGTTGTTGAAGGAAAAATATGTAAGGAAGCCGATGTTTCGGATCTTTGGGAATAGGAGGAAGGAAAATGATTGAGAATTTAAGATTATCATTCCAGGGTATATTTTCCCACAAGATGCGTTCCCTTCTGACTATGCTTGGTATTATTATCGGTATTGCAGCTATTATTGCAATTGTATCCACTATTAAAGGAACTAACGATGAGATTAAGAACAGTCTTATCGGTTCAGGTGATAATGTTGTTAAAGTCAGCCTCAGTCAGGGTGGTATGGAAGTTAATCCTGGAGACACTAATATGTCTTACGTCCCTATCATTAACGATGAGATGCTTGACTCTATAAAAGAGATGCCTAAGATTGTGGATGCTGCAAGATATCATAAGTCTATTGCTTATGATGGTTTTATCAGCCATGGAAAGAATCAGTTATCTAGTACATTTATCATTGGCTGTAATAATGATTATATTAATCTCGAAAGCTATGAGGTCAGAAGCGGACGACTCTTTACTGAAAATGACTTCAAACAGTTTAGAAAAGTTGTAATACTTGATTCAAGTACAGCCTACACTATATTTGAGGGTGAAGATCCTATTGGAAAAACTATCGAAATATCCGGAGATCCTTTTGTTGTAGTAGGTCTTGTTGATAAGGCTGAAGATGATAATTCAGTTGTCATTAATGGTATTGATGACTGGTATACTTATTATGGAGACTCCAGCACAGGTATGCTCTTTATACCTGATTCAATCTGGCCAGTTGTGTATTCATATGATCAGCCATACCAGCTTATCATAAAGGCTACATCTACTGAGGATATGTCTCAGGCAGGTAAAGATGCTCAGGATTATCTTAATTCATTTATTACATCGAATAACAGGAAGACGGGTATGGCCGGACAGGAAGGAATGTCAGATGATGAGTCCGCTGAAGGAGATACTGTAAAGTATAAAAGTGAAGATATGTATGAGAAGGCTAAAGACCTTCAGAGACTCAAAAATTCTACTAATAAACAGCTTATATGGATTGCAAGTATATCACTTCTTGTAGGTGGTATCGGTGTTATGAATATTATGCTTGTGTCTGTTACTGAGAGAACAAGAGAGATTGGTCTTAAGAAAGCTATCGGAGCCAGAAAGTCTGCGATACTCAGCCAGTTCCTTACAGAAGCTTCAGTTCTCACAAGTATTGGCGGAATTCTTGGAGTGTTATCCGGAATTGGCCTTGCATATTTCATATCGAAGCTTGCCGAAGTGCCGGTTGCGATAAGCGTTCCGGCGATAGTTCTTTCGGTTATATTCTCTATGGTGATAGGAATTGTATTTGGTCTTATACCATCTATTAAGGCGGCGAACCTCAATCCTATCGACGCTCTTAGATATGAATAAAACAATCTTGAAAGATATAGATTTATTTGATATAATTCTTCGGTACTTTGATATAAACCATTTATAATAAATGAAAGGACATTTAAAAATATGGGACTTTTAAAGGATTGGAGAGATCATGCATATGGTCTTGATGATAGAACACCTGAAGGAAAACAGTTTTGGTTAAATTACTTCCAGGTAGAAAAAGGAATATATGAGCAGATTCTGGATGATCCTGAGACAGTTATCACAGGAACAGTTAAGGAACTTGCTGAAAAGTATGATACAACTATTGAACTTATGACAGGTTTCCTGGATGGAATCGATGAAAGCCTTAAGGAATCCAACAATCTTGAAGAGTTGGAAGAGGATACTAAGGTTACTCTTGATATTGATCTTGAGAAGCTTTACATGAACATGGTTGGTTGTGCAGCAGAGTGGCTTTATACACTTCCACAGTGGGATAAGATTTTCGACAAAGAGAAGCAGAAGGAACTCTATAAGACTGAGAAGACTTCTCATACAGTTGTTAAAGCACCTAAAGTTGGACGTAATGATCCTTGCCCATGCGGAAGCGGTAAGAAGTATAAAAAGTGCTGCGGCGCATAATATTGCTAATATACAGAGGGTAGGCGAAGCCTACCCCTGTTTTGGTTTTTAAGACCGAAGTGATTCATGGAAAGCAGGAACAGATATGGGTGTATTTACTGATGAACAGATAGAGGCTATAGAGTGGTTCAAGGGACCACTTCTTGTCATAGGTACACCCGGATCTGGAAAAACAACGGTCATAGTAAACCGCATAAATAATCTTATATACGCACATGGGGTTCTTCCCGGGAATATTCTTGTTATAACATTTACCAGAGCGGCAGCTGCATCTATGCGTGAAAGATTTCTTGCTGTATCTGAACTCGAGGATACCAGAGTCAGGTTTGGTACATTTCATTCGTTCTTTTACTGGATCATAAGAACTGCGTATGGCGGCAAAGCAGATATAAAAGTTTTGGATGAAAATGACAAAAGAAATGTTATAAGAAGAATTCTTCTGGAAATTAACAAAGATTTGTACGATAATGAAGATACAATAACGAGCGTTATCAATCAAATGAGTATTATGTCCTGCGACATGATAGACATTGACAACTATTATAGTACAGATATGTCAGGAGATGATTACAAAAAGCTTTACACGGCTTACTGCGATTTTAAGAAACGTGAAGGCTTTCTGGATTTTGATGATATGATAACTCACTGTTATCGATTACTTAGCAGTAGAAGCGATATACTAGAAAGTATAAGGAATATGTATCCTTATATTATGGTTGATGAATTCCAGGATACCAATCTCATCCAATACAGAATTCTTTCGCTGTTGGCACATCCGAACGACAATATATATGTTGTAGGAGATGATGATCAGTCCATTTATTCATTCAGAGGTGCAAGACCCGATATTATGCATTCTTTTGAACGGGATTTCCCCGGCGGTCAGGTTGTCAGGCTCTCACAGAATTTCAGATGTCCTCAGACTATCGTGGATGCATCTGCTGTGTTGATCAATGGAAATAGTAGGAGATTCGACAAGAAGCTTATCTCGGCTGTTAATGAATCCGGACATGTATATCTGGATATTATCTCCGATGTCAGTAAGGAGAATGAGCTCATAGTCAGTCGGATCAAAGAGGCAAAAGAAAGAGGAGTCTCTTTAAAGAATATAGCTGTACTTTATCGTACCAATATGGGGCCAAGGAGGCTGATATATAAACTCAGAGAGTATAATATCGCTTACAATATAAGAGATGCGCTTCCTGATATATTCTCACATCCTGTTGTGGAGAGCGTTGTGAATTATATTGCATTTGCGCTAGGGGATAATAGAAGAAGTCTGTTCCTTTCTTTTATGAATAAGCCGGTCAGATACATCAGCAGAGCTATGCTTACATCTGAAACTGTTGATAAAGACGAACTGATGAGAGCTGCTGGTGATAAAGATTACGTAAAGGATAAGATCAGACGTCTGTATAATGAACTAAGGACTATAAGTTCACTGAGTCCCTATGCAGCGGTGAATTATATTCGAGAGGCTATTGGATATAACAATTATCTCAGACAAAATGCCGAGGAGAAGAATTCTGACATAGATGAAATGATGGATATACTTGATGATTTTCAGGCTATGACCAAAGATCTGAATGGCTTTGGTGAGTTCTTCGATATGATTGATGATTACAGAAAAATGACTGAGAAGCAGTCGAAGGATAATAAGTCGTTTAAGAACGATGAAAATGCCGTACAGCTTATGACTCTTCATAGTGCGAAAGGACTTGAATTCGAGGAAGTACATATTCTTGATGTTGTTGAGGGCGTTATACCTCATAAAAAGTCCAAGACGCGTTCCGAGCTTGAAGAGGAAAGGCGTATGCTGTATGTTGGCATGACAAGATCATGCAGGAATCTTTATATGTATGTACCTAGAATAATAGGAGATAAGCCGAGAACTCCGTCGAGATTTCTCGAAGAGATAAATAATCAAAAAAATAGAGGGTAAAGATATGACGTTGGAAGATCTAAGAAAAGATATAGATGATATAGATAAGGATATAAAAGAATTATTTGTAAAGAGAATGCAGGTTGTAGAACAGATTGCAGAGTATAAGGCAGAAAATGGCGAGGAGATATATAGGCCTGATAGAGAAGCTGAGCTGCTGGATAGATGTTCTGATGGACTTGCGCCTTCTATAAAGGAGGAATACATTTCTCTTGTAAGAAAACTTGTGACACTCAGTCGTGAGCATCAGTATAAAGAGCTCTTTAAGAAAGGATATCTTAAAGATGTTAGCGTATCAGGATATCAGTCAAAACATAACAGACTTGCGATTTCATTTAACTGTGATGATAAATGTGGCAGCCTGACTTATGTTTTATCCATTATTTCAGATTTTGGTGTGAATATTAAGAATCTCAATCTTACCAATATTACAGAGAACGGTTTGATAGCATACAGAGTTGAGCTTTTGATGGACATGGGAGTTGATTCAGAGAAGGAAAAGGCTTTGATAACTCAGCTTATGAAAGAAACCGACGACTTCAAGATATTGGGAACTTACAAGATATGAAATACATTCTGAAATATATCAAGAATTATAGAGTGAGAGCTGTTCTTGCTCCGCTCTTTAAAATGCTTGAGGCTACATTTGAATTACTTGTCCCACTCGTTATGATCAAACTTATCGATGTGGGAATAGCAAATAAGGATAAGTCCTATATTTTGAGTATGGGACTTATCCTTGTTGCGCTTACATGCGTTGGATATATTACATCCATTACCGCTCAGTTTTTTGCTGCAAAGGCTGCGATGGGTGTCGGAAAGGAACTCCGAAGCGAACTTTTCAGACATATTCAGAAGCTTTCGTATAATGAGATAGATTCTATAGGATCTTCTACACTGATAACACGTATGACCAGTGATGTGAATCAGGTTATCACAGGAGTAAATATGTTCCTGAGACTGTTCCTGCGTTCACCGTTTATAGTTATCGGTGCTGTTGTTATGGCATTTTCCGTAGATGTACATACATCAACGGTTTTTGCTGTCGTACTTCCTTTTCTAATTGTGGTTGTTTTCTTTATCACATTTACAAGTATTCCCAAATACAAGAAAGTTCAGAATGCTCTGGATAAGGTTACGCTTCTGACAAGAGAGAGTCTGATAGGCGTTAGGGTTATAAGGGCATTTAACAGACAGGAAGTAGAAGAGAAAGAATTTCGTGATGCAGCCGAGAAGCTTAAAGATTCTCAGCTTAGAGTCGGCTGGCTTTCTTCTTTTATGAATCCTGTGACTTACGGAATAGTGAATCTGGGTATCGCAGGGCTTATATATGTTGGAGCTGTCCGTGTTAACAGCGGACTTCTTTCACAGGGACAGGTAGTTGCGCTGGTTAACTATATGTCTCAGATACTTGTCGAGCTGGTAAAACTCGCAAATCTTATTATCACACTTACTAAAGCGCTTGCCAGTGTGAACCGTATATCGGACATAATGGATACGGAGACTTCTATTGTGTTCGCCGGTAATACTGAGAGTGATATGTCTGATTCTTCAGATGATTCGGCAGATAAATCTATATCAGCTGAACGTAGTCTTGTGTTCGACCATGTTTCCATGAGCTATAACGGTTCCAAGGAATATGCGATAGAGGATATAACATTTGAGGCGAAGTCAGGACAGACTATCGGTATAATCGGAGGTACAGGTTCGGGCAAGTCTACACTCGTGAATCTGATCCCTCGTTTTTACGATGTAACTAAGGGGAGTATTCTTATTAACGGAAAGAATATCAGGGATTATTCAAAGGATGATTTAAGAGATAAAGTATCTATGGTTCCTCAGCATAATGTTCTCTTTAAGGGAACTATTGCCGAGAATCTCAGAATGGCTAGGAAAGATGCTTCTGAGGAAGATATGGAGAAGGCTATCCGCCATTCTCAATCTGAGGAATTCGTGTCTCAGAAAGAAGGCAGACTTGATTTCGAGATATCTCAAGGCGGCAAGAATCTCTCCGGTGGTCAGAGGCAGAGACTCTGTATTGCCAGAGCTCTCGTTAAGGGTTCAGAAATACTTGTTCTCGATGACAGTTCGTCTGCGCTTGATTATGCAACAGAGGCTAAGCTTCGTAATTCGTTGAAGGAAGACTCGCGAGACAGAATTACGATCATAGTATCCCAGAGAGCTTCATCTATCATGCATGCAGATAAGATCATAGTCATGGATGACGGAAAAGCTGTAGCTATGGGAAGTCATGATGAGCTTTATAAGTCAAATGAACTCTATAGGGAGATATGTCTCACCCAGTTAAAAGAGAAGGAGGGTGTGGCATGAATACATTAAAACGAATCCTTCATCTTATTAAACCATACAGAGGATATGTGATCCTCTCGTTTGTTGCGTCGTTTGCAGCTGTTGTGACTCAGCTTTATGCGCCTATACTTGCCGGAAAAGCGATAGACTTTATAATCGCGGCAGGTCAGGTTGATATATCCGGAGTAAAAACTATACTCCTTAAACTTATTGTTATCATAGCCATTGCTATAGTCAGCCAGTGGCTTATGAATATCTTTAACAATCATATAATCTATAAGGTTGTTGAGGATATCAGGCTGAAGATATATGAGCATGTTGAGAAACTTCCGGTGAGCTATATCGACTCACATGAATACGGTGATATAGTTTCGAGAGTTCTTACGGACGTTGACCAGATGGCAGATGGTCTGCTTATGGGATTTACACAGCTCTTTACAGGAGTTATCACGATAATCGGAACGCTCGTCTTTATGCTTCGTGTAAATGCGCTTGTAGCAATTGTGGTGATTGTGCTTACGCCATTTTCACTTCTCGTTGCGGGATTTATATCTAAGAAGACATTTAATATGTTCAAAGTTCAGTCTCAGGAAAGGTCTGATATGACATCTCTTGTAAATGAGATGATAGGAAATGAAAAGACTGTTCAGGCATTTTCCTTTGAGGATGAGGCTGCCGAAAGATTTGATGAGATAAACGTGAGACTGACAAATGCACAGTTTAAGGCGACATTTTTCTCGTCACTTACGAATCCTTCAACACGACTCATTAATAATATCGTTTATGCGGGCGTTGGAACTGTTGGGGCATTTGGAGTTATAAAGGGACTTCTGACTGTCGGTGAACTGACATGTTTCCTCAGCTATGCAACTCAGTTTGCGAAGCCTTTTAATGAGATATCCGGAGTTATGACAGAGCTTTCATCTGCTATAGCAAGTGCTTCGAGAGTATTTGAGCTCCTTGATACGGAGACGCTTTCATCTGAAGAAGGTAAAAAAGATCTTGAAGATGTTTCAGGTAAGGTAGAGATAGACGATGTTTCTTTCTCATATGTTCCTGATAAGAAACTTATTGAGAATCTTAGTCTCAGAGTCGCTCCCGGAGAGAGGGTTGCGATAGTCGGACCGACGGGAAGCGGTAAGAGTACGATAATTAATCTCCTTATGAGATTCTATGATGTGGGAACAGGGAAAATAACTGTTGATGATAATGATATAAGAGATATAACCAGAGGAAGTCTCAGAAGGAACTACGGAATGGTTCTTCAGGAGACCTGGCTCAAAACAGGAACGATACGCGATAATATCGCTTACGGATGCCCTGATGCAACCGATGAACAGATAAAAGAAGCTGCAAAACTGACGCATGCTGACAGATTCATCAGAAGACTTCCGGATGGATATGATACTCTTGTTTCCGAAGATGGTGGAAACCTATCTGAGGGACAGAAACAGCTTCTTTGTATCACAAGAGTTATGCTCAATCTTCCTCCAATGCTCATTCTTGATGAAGCAACTTCGTCTTTAGATACAAGAACAGAGCAGAGAATACAGAGAGCATTCAATAAGATGATGAAAGGAAGAACTACATTTGTAGTTGCTCATAGACTCTCTACGATAAAAGAATCCGATGTGATACTCGTTATGAAGGACGGAGCTGTGATAGAGCAGGGAAGTCATGAAGAGTTGCTGGAGGCTGGGGGATTCTATAAGGAGTTGTATATGAGTCAGTTTGCAAACTAGATATTCCCGCGGCAAGTGAAGTAATCAATGTCTGCGGTTTGCCTGCAGGACATCGCTCTCGCTCATGGCGGGATCTCCCGAACGGCCTCTCAGCCTTCGGCTTCGTTCGCTAAACTCTCACTTCGCATTGTGTGCTCGTGAATCGTTAAGCGCCGCGACCCTTATGGACTTGCAGACAAACCGCAGACATTTATATTACTCACTTGCTCGCGATATTGTTTAAGTTGATGGAGAGAGCATACAGAAACGGTCTCGCATGCATATATTGCTACTTTGCCTTATGGTGAGAGCGGTGAGTGGATAAACGCCGCGACCCTTATAGATTTGCTAACAAACTGCGAACATTACTTAAAGAAGAAAAAGAGGTTTGATATGGGATTTTTTCCTTTTGGTTTTTTTAGATATAGTCGTACTTATAGTCGTACTATGGGAATTATTATGATAGTGTTAGCTATTGTGGTATTTTTTGTTGGACATGACACAATGCTTGAAAAGGATACGATTGATTTAGATCATTATATATCATCTAAAATGTCAGGCAAAAATGATATGCCTATTGATAAAAGAGTAACTGTCAATATTCGTGCGTGTTATGGACCGTTTTGCCATAGTAGAGGCACCGGAAATGGCGATAGTGATTATTATGTTGTTAAATTAGAATGTGGTTCTTTTGTAGCTGTAAAATCATCAGCTTTTAATGATGTTCGTTTTAAACGTATGGTTGAAACAACAACATATAAAGGGGAATTATCAGGGGATTATAAGTATATAGGTTATTTGCGAGACTTAAATGATGATGAAAATGAAGAATATAAGAATTATGTAAAAGAATTAAAAAATGACGGTTTAATTAAAGGTAATAAAAAGGTAATTTATGCTGTAGTTAACACCGCGAATGAACGTATGTTCTTATGGCTTAGTTTTATATTTGTTATATTCTGTGGCGTGATTTGTCTGTCATGGGCATCTAATCATACAGCGCTTCGATATTAGAAGAGAATACAGCATGAAACTTTAAAACATTTATTTATTGACGATAGAGTTTTCCCTCCGTATAATATTATCGGCGTGAAATTTTGGACTTTATTTATGCGGGGGGGAAATATGAAAAACAGAAACATCGTTGTTTTTACTTTTATTGTATGTGTCTTATTGTCATGCATATCAGTTCCAAGTCGTTTCGTAGTTGATGCGGCAGGGGACATAGATTCTATTAAGAATGAGATAATAAAGGATTCTATCGGGTATCTCATATCTTCTAAGAAGTCCGATAATAGTTTTGGTTATTCAGGACTTATAAATGATACTGCTGAAGAGGTAGCTATTCTAAATCGATTTTCTGATACGGATGTATCGGATAGTCTCGCTTGGATTAATTCCTATAAGAAAGATAATAATGATGAGATTGCAAGGGCAGTTATGGCTACAGGTAGTGAAAGTGACCTTGCAGAGCTTTTTAAGTCTCAAAATTCAGACGGTGGATTTGGTCTGACCGGCAAGTACGAGAGCGATGTCTATGATTCAATCCTTGTTCTAGAGGCTGTAAACTCATTAAATAAGAAAGACCGTTCCAATGCGACATGGCGTCTTGTTACATATATAGCAAGACAAATGAACAAGAACGGAAGCTTTTCGTATACAAAGAATTCTGATGAAAGTGTGTCGCTTACTGCTATGGCGATTTATGTTGTCAGCAAGTATATGAGCGACAACGGCATTAAGTCAGATCTTACAAATGATATGATCAGCAAATCTGCGTCTTATCTTAAAAGCAAATCGAAGAATACATTTACCAAAGAAACAATAGAACAGACTCTTTATACGGACTTGGCTCTTCAGGAGGCAGGGCTTTTTGAGTTACAGGAAGATACGATAACCGGACTCAAAAAAGTTCAGGAGAAGGATGGTAGTTTTTATGGTGACGTTCATCTGACATCGCTTGCAGTATGGCTTCTCGGAAAAATGGAGAATATTAATAGGGTTAAAGTTGTTGATCTTAAGACCAACAATACGTCACAGGCTTACTATGGTGAGGATACAGATATAAAAGTATCTTATGTCATTTCTTATGATGCAAATATTGATAAAAATTATGCTATCGCTTGTGTAATCAGAAATGGTTCTGAAACAATATATGAGAGTGAGAAGAAAGCGATAACTCTTTCGAAGGAACAGAATGTAAAAGATGGTTCATTTGAAGGGATTTCAATAAATCAGGATAGGGATAATGGAATCAAAGTTATCGTAACTCTGTATGATGGTGATGAAGTAGTAAAGAAGAGCGAAGGTTCTATCACTATGGATAATAAGCTACGTGCGGGCGAGACTGAGATAACCGACTTTACTCTTGATATCAGTGATTATGTTGTATTTACAGATAATCCAAAGAATATAACAGCTTCGTACAAACTCCTATATACAACGAACGTTGATAATACTGTAGATATGGTTGTTACACTTACAAAAGATGGTGATGTCCTTAAAGAAGAGACATATACGGAAGAACTGCGTCCTGAAAATGATACTGTTCAGAGAGATGCTCTGACATTTATGCCTGATACCACTTCTGAAGGCAAATATACTATAACTGCAAGATGCCTGTATAAGGGTGAGCAGCTTATGCAGTACACTGCTGATGTATATATAGTTAATATTATGACAGAAGAAGATGATATACACACTATAACTGAACCTGTTAATGCACATGTTCCATTTACTGTTAAATGGATAGGACCTAGACTTTCAGACTACATGATTTATGCAGGAAAGAAAAAGACTGTTACCGGAGATGTAGGAATTATTTGCTATGGCGATGATGATTTCAGCGGGAAAGTTATAGCTGAAGTTATGTTTGGCAATGAACAGATATCTCTCGTTGAGAAAGATGTTTCTATATCCGTGGGTGAAAATAATGTTACTGTCGAAGATATGGTTGATTTTGAAGCTTCTGAGCTTGGAGACTACGTAGTAACAGCTACATTATATGATAAAGAAAATAATAAGATTCTTAGTGGAAACAAGACGGTAAAGGTTGTTGAAAAGAAAAAGATAGGTCTGATTGCCAATAGTAATATTAGTGAATCGGAAAACAGAACTGTAGATATAAGTTGGAATGACATTTCCAATTCAGATGATGCGTATAATTACAGATTATACAGAAGATATAACGATAATGATTGGGAACCTAGATCCATATGGAATGAGAAGGATAAAGTAAAGGTTCTTAATGTGTATCCAAATAAACCATTGCTTCAAGCTTGGATGACTGAAACTATAAGTAATACAGAATATCCAGCCGGAATGGGAATGTTTGATATTGATTCAGTTTATTATAAGGATTTTAATAATGATCCGGAAAAATACATGCTTGATGGAAGTAAATGGAAATATGATGTTGTTTTCTATGGTACATGGGATAGTGGATTTGATCTTAATGAAAAAAGTTATGAAATAACTCAAGCGTTTGCTAATACCGGAAGAGGTGTATTGTTTGGCCATGATACATTGTGGCTTGCTGCGGGGCATAAGTATTTTAACAAGTTTGCAGACCAATTAGGTATTTTGTTGAAAAGTGGTCCTGCTGGTGAATATTCAGGTATTTATACGTCTGTTTTAAAAATTGGTACACTTACTAATTTCCCTTGGACTATACGAGGAACATTAAAAATTCCAAGAACTCATACATCCGGTCAATTTGCCGGAGGTACTTTGGAAGGTACTGAATGGATGAGTATAGATGCGACTCAAGTTATTGATGAAAAAACTCAGGCAAATTCTAATTTTTATCTCGTAACCAATAACAACCTCGGAATGATCCAGACCGGTCACAGTAATGGACAGGCTACAGATGATGAAAGAAAGGTAATAGCGAATACATTATTCTATCTTCATCAGATCTCTCAAGTCACAACTGCGAAGGATAATTCGTTCTATGACGTAGATGCTCCGGATTCTCCTGAAGTTAGATTTGCTGAGGGCGATGATTCCGAACTTAGCTTTGATATATCTTCTAAAGATAACGGTACTGTTTATCAGTATTATATTGCAGCTATGTCGTCATCTGATAAGGATGCTGATGATATTAAGTCGAACATCATGACACACACTGCCTTATCGGGATTAAAGGGATATGTCTATGGTGTGAGCAGCAGTCCGGAAGAGGATAAGTCCATTATTTCGTATGATGAGAATGGAGAATATATCCTTAATGCTGTTGATGCGGACGAGAACGGAAATCTTAAGATAAATATAGATACTTCGAAATATGATGAGAATATGTATCTTCATGTTTATGCGATAGATAATGAGAACAATGTAAGTGGTGAAACGGTTATAAGTCTTGGCGAAGGAAAGCTTTCACCAAATATTGAGACTGACAAGACAGATTATTATAACGGAGAGACCGTAAAGGTTCATACATCAACATCTGTTCTTCCATTTAATTCGAAGGGCGATGTTTCTATAAAGCTCTATGATGAGTCAGGAAACTTCGTGGATGAATTGTATGGTGAAAATGATCAGAACGTATTAATTGATTCGCCATATGTTACAGATGATGAATTATATCTGGATGAGAATTACAAAGGTAATTATAAGGTTAAAATCGAGTGGGAAACACCTGATGCGGCTCATTTTACAGATGAAACAGAGTTTATAGTAGGTCAGCCGCAAGTTCCTAAAGATGAAGACAAAACGCTTGTTGATGTTCATACAACAACTGCTGAAAAAAAGGATTATGTTATCTCGGATAATCCTCCGGTAGATCCGGCAGATAATCAAAAAACCGAACCTACAACAGAACAACCTACAACAGAGAATCCTACAGTAGAGGATCCTACAGCAGAGGAGCCTATAACTGAGCAGCCTACAACAGCGCAATCTGTAACAGAACAACCTACAACAGGACAAACTTCTACTGGAGACACGCCGAAACAGAATTCGGATACATATAAAACACCTAATACAGGTGATGAGATAAATATTGTTATGATATTTGCTATTATGGGTATATTGGCTGTCATTATTGTAGTAATTGCTAGGAGAAAGAGAGTTAACAAGAATGCTTAATACACATAGAATCTCATTTAGAATAATATCATTAATATTGTCTTTGGCGCTGATCATATCCAGCTTTAGTTCTGTGGGCAGTGCAAATGTAACCGGAGCATATAAGAGAATATCTGCTTCTGTTATATATCCCGATGCACCTAAATACTTGGCTGCAGAAAAGGCTAAAGATATTTATATTTTAAAGGATGTATCAAACGATACAAATAAAGAGGGGGATATATACGAGACACCTCTCGAGATATATAACTATATCAGAACTCACATATCAAGCAATCTTGGTATCAAGTGCAGAAGAAGTTCTGAAGAAGTAATGAATAGCGGAAGAGCGACTGCGTCCGAAAATGCAGCTCTTCTTGTTAAGATGCTTCGTGATAAAGGATACGAGGCAAAGTATGTATATGGGCAGGCTATTCTAAAAGCGGATAAAGCGTCATGGATGACGGGAGCAACATCTATAGAGAAGGCTGCCGAGATATATAAGGAAAATGGCATCAAATATATCAAGCTTACAAGTGGCGGATCTACTGTAGGTCTTATTGTTGATCATATCTGGGTCAGAGCTTATCTTCCAATGTCTGACTATCGTGGAGCTAAGAATAACTCCGGCGAATATGCATGGGTTGATCTCGATACATATGTTAAGGAACATAATCTGAGTAGTGTTGAACCACTCAAGGTTCTTCCGTTCAGCCTTCAGTACGAAACAAGAGGACTTAATGGTTCAGGCGAGCCTAAGGTTTTAGATGAGCTTCCGGAAGAGGTGAAAGTTAAAGATACAGAGCCTTCAAAAGAAGACGATAATGATGACATTTCCGAGAATACAAATGGACTTACAGTTCTCTTTACTAGTCCTGAAAGTGAAGACGCTTTAACTGCACCAACAGATATCGTTGGTACGGCTTCTTCTGATACAGGAAAGATAGAGTATACACTCGGTTACAGACCGGAAGGTAAGGGCGACTTTATCGAATTTGCAAAAGGCGATAAAAATGTCAACAGCAGCACTCTCGGTAAGTTTGACCCGACACTTCTTGCAAACGGAAGATATCAGATCAGACTTACAGCAAAAGATGACAAGGGTAATACCAAGAAACTTACTAGGGTAGTAAATGTAGAAGGTGCCCTTAAGGTTGGTAATTACCATATTGGATTTACTGATATAACTGCTAATCTTGCCGGTACAACAGTAAATGTTAATCGTATCTATGACAGCTCCGTTAAGGAAAGCGGAGATTTTGGATACGGATGGTCTATGTCTGTACAGGGGCTTAAGATATTTGAAAATGCTTCACTGGCAGACGGTTACAAGATGGTACAGACAGGTTCCGGTTTCTCGACCAGATATCAGATGACTGAGACCAAGAATCATGATGTAACGGTTACATACGGAGACGGAACAAGCGATAGATTTGAATTGGTATTCTTCCCCGCTATGGGAGTACTCCGTCCAATTCAGGAGATAGAACAGCTCGGATATAAATGTGTCACAAATCAGAAGGTAAGACTCGAGATACTTACAGATACAAGCGGAACAGTATCTGGCGGTACCATTCTGTTCTATGAGAATGGAGTTTATGACACTATAAACTACAGACTCACTACCGAAAACGGTGAGAAACTTTATATTAACAAGAATAAAGGCGTTTATAAGATAGAAGACTCTTCAGGTGACATTATCACAGTCGATGATGATGGTTATCATGCTGCAAACGGTAAGAGTATTGAATTTAAGAGAGATAAAGAGAATCGAGTGACCGAGGCTACCGATCCGCTCGGAAATACTACAACATATAAATACAACAATGCAGGTGACCTTATCAGTGTAACAGACAGCGCTGACAGAACAGTCACATATACATACGATAAGTACCACAATCTTGTCTCAATCACAGATCCTATGGGTATCGCTGTATCCAGAAATGAGTACGATGATGAGGGAAGGCTCATTGCTACCATTGACGCTGACGGAAACAGAATGGAATTCGACCATAATGTCGATGGAAGACAGGAAGTAGTTAAAGACAGACGTGGCAATTCTACCGCTTATACATATGATGAACGTGGAAATGTCATTCAGACTAAAGATGCTCTTGGTAATATCACCAAGAATACTTACGATGCAAATAATAACTGCATAGAGACTACAGACGCTAACGGTCATACAACTAAGTATGCTTATGATGCAAATGGTAACGTTACGAAAGTTACTGCAGCAGATGGTACAGTAGTTGAGAGTACATATTCCGAAGAAAACTACGTAACAGGAATTAAAATGCTCGATAAGACTGTTATGGCTATGACATATGCTAATAACGGAGCTCTTACATCTGTTTCGGATGCTAACGGCAATAAGACAGAGTATGAATACAGCGCCGATGGTAAGCTCACAGGTATGACTGATGCCATAGGTGTATATCAGAAGATGACCTATGATCCTGAAGGAAATGTCGTATCTACAACAAACGGTGCGGGAGAGAGCGCATGCTACACATATGATGATCAGAATAGATGTTCTAGTGTAACCATAAAGAGAAATGAAGACGGAAAAGAGATTTCATTTACAAGCAGATACACATATGACGATGCTGATAACATCACCCAGAGTGTAGATAATGCGGGAAATGTAACAACATATGAATATGATGCAAATGGCAATCAGATTGCAAGTGTAGATTCAAAGAACAGACGTATCTCATATGAGTATGATCATCAAGCTAATCTTGTAAAGACTATATATCCTGATGGTACATCAGAAAGCTTTGAATACGATGCTAACGGTAACAATATATCCGCTACAGATAGAAGCGGTCTTAAAGTTACTATGGAGTATGATAAGCTTGATAGAATGATTTCCAAGACATATGCCGATGGAAACAAGGAAAGCTATGCATATGATGCGGTTGGAAATGTCATTGAACAGGTAAGTGTTACCGGAGCTAAGACAACTTACGTCTATGATGAATGTAACAGAAATACTTCTATAAAAGACCCGCTTGGTTATACAACCAAGTTTACTTATGATGCTCAGTCAAAGCTTACATCCAGAATGGATGCAAAGAATAACAAGACAACTTACGTCTATGATGATAATGGAAATATAATAAAGACAACCTATCCTGACGGAGGCGTAGTATCTGCACAATATGACGCAAGAAACAGAGTGATCTCTCAGACGGATCAAAGAGGATATACTACAAAGTATGAGTATGATGGTGCAGATAAACTTACTAAAGTAACCGATCATTTGAAAAACAGCTATGTATACACATATGATGCAAACGGAAATCTTGTAAAGGTAACAGATCCGCTGAATCATAGTACACAGTATACATATGATGCAGTGGGACATGTTCAGTCGGTTAAGAATGCTGCAGGAAAAGCGGCAGAGTATGATTATGATTCTACCGGAAAGCTAGTATGTGAGAAAGATTTTGCCGGACATGAGACTAAGTATTCTTACGATGATATGGACAGAGTTGTCAGCAAAAAGACAGCTGATAATGACATTTCCTATACATATACAGAAGATGGTCTGCTTAGCAGTGTAAAAGATAAGAATGGAACGGTAGGCTATAAGTACGACAAGTTTAATAGGCTTACAAGTTATACTGATGCTAAGAACATAACTGTTTCATATGAATATGATCAGTTTGGAAATATAGCATCTATAGATAATGGCTTCAAAAAGACTAATTATGAATACGATAAGCTTAACAGACTTACAAGAGTTATCGATCATAACGGTAATGCAACAGTCTATGAATATGATGTGCTTGGTAACAGAAGCGCAGTACGTTATCCGAACGGTAATGTGATGAGCTATACTTATGATGCCTGTCAGAGACTTAAGACAGAAATCATAAAAGACTCATCAGGAAAGCAGATTTTCAAGTGTAACTATAATCTCGGAAGATGTGGTGAAAGACTAAACGTTTATGATGAGGAACTTTCTGCAGAAACTGACGCGGAGGGTAAGCAGCAGGTAATTAAAACATCTATAACCTATTCATATGACAGTCTTCTTCGACTTACAAGAGAGGATATATCAAGAGGAACTTCCAGATT
>JAFYHN010000036.1 GCA_017539165.1 Eubacterium sp. | reverse complement strand
TTTATCGCCGTATCCAGATCGATCTTTCCCTGCTGATAGTCAGAAATTTCATTATAGAATATGTCTGCGGTAACCCCATAGTCCATTACGATTGCTTTTTCATATATCTCATGAAGAGCTTGAAATGCTGATGAATCAGGATGTACTGAATCAGGATAGTCCACCTTATCCTTAAATATATACCCTATTCTGCCATTTTCCCGCAAGTAGGCTGCATATTTTTCCATAAATTCTATAGCTTTTTCCCTATGGTCGCCATAAGGATTGACAACTGCAACCGAACCTATGGGAATTCCTTGTACTTCATCATCTGAAATTAATGGCATCGGATATATTTCCGTACCATTTCTCAGATCATCATACAACATTATCGCATTAGAATCCACCATGTGAAAAAGAGTTTGTCCGGGATCAAACACATAGGCATTCTGCGAGGCTGATATACGTGTTGTTTGCCCATCTATCACAGCATATTCCTTTGCTTCTCCCATCAACGGATGGTTTGCATATCCCATATTGCTGTTTTTGTCCCAGCCTGCCCAAGTCTCCGAAAAATAATTCCTGAATTCCGAAGAATCAAAATTTACATATCCGGCATTGTTAGTAACAAAATCAGTCAGTAAGAAATAACCATATTGCTGTGCCTGAATGAATACCCCATTCCTATCATCGATACTCCTTAGTGCACTCATCATTTTGAAGAAATCTTTAAAGATATCTTTTGACAGGCCTGCTTTAGCCATATTATCCGGGAACGAAACAATAACAGGGATGCTTGATGCCAGAGGCATTCCCCAAATATGACCTGACTCGGTTCTAAAATAATCGGATACGTTATCAAAATATTTACCATTTTCGCTATATAACAATTCAGAAACCTCAAGCGGCAAACATACACCATCCCTTGATATCTTCTTCAGAGCCGGATCGTTCATCATAAAAATGAAAACATCAATATCTGTATCCTGTGCCATCAGCTTCATAAACAGTTTTTCGTTGAAATCATCTTCATCATACATCGGTGATTCATAAGCACCTATTGATAATCCGGTAATATCTGAAAGCGTTCCAACGTCAAAAGGAAGACTCACTGCCCCTACAATTACATCGCTTTTGTCGTTTGTTTTTCTGACCGTTTCTGTTCCAGAGGATATTTCCCCTGTCTCTGTATCAAGCACAATCACCTCTTTTGTGCTGCGGTTTAATAACACCAAGTACTTTCCATGTACATCAAAATCTGACTGGACAAGGGAAAAATATCCGTTAATCTCTAATTCAACAACCCCATTCTCAAGATCTTTTGAACATAAACCAGTTGATCCATTAGAAAAATAATAAATCTTTTTTCCTATAACAGCGAAAGAAAAGACATAACCAATATCATTTGTTTCTATCGAATATACCGTATTCCCTGATTTCGGGTCATATACATTTACAAAATATGATCCATCTTTATAAACATATAAGTATATGTATCCTTCCTGTGGACCAAACATGCTGATCAGCCCTTCTTCAGCTATTTCAGTACTGCTTCCATCAGCAATAGAGACTTTGTATAATTTTTCCCCATAATCATGATACCCATCCTCCGGTTCGGAGTATATGTCGATACCATCTCCTTCATACGGATTGTCCATAATGCAGAATACAAATATCGAATCATCCCTCACTACCATCTCGGAAACTTCGAAAGGATGAAAATCATTTAATACAACTCTATTAAGGTTAAACAACCTGTCTCTTTCTTCTATCGTTCCGTCAGATGAATTATAGCTGTAAAAGCACTGCCTTTTCTCATCAAAATACAGGTAATTGCAGCTGTCCAAAAGCGGGGTTTTTGTTTCGCCACTAGATTCTATTGCCCAAAACATAATGCCTGAATCTTCATCCATAGAAATGACATAGAGATTTCCATCCGGATCAGTTTCCATACGGGCTATCAGATAATCAAACTGATGATATAGTGATTCTATCCCAGGTAGTTTATCATAGGATACAGTCGGAAAGTAAGCATCAATGCTATACTTTCCGGCGTTATTTACTATTTGCGAAGTCTCATGATTTTCTATAAATTTCTCATTTGTTTCAGTTATTGGTTTTTCACTATTTTCTTCTGAGCATCCTGCCAGCATAAAAGCTAAACATAACATAAACAGTTGAACTAAGACTCTATATGTTTTTCTCATCAGTCTCTACCTAATATCAGTGAAATATTTCTGAACAATCTTTTTTATGTATATCACAAATCGAATGGTTTTCTGTACATTCAAAAGATGGTCCAAATCCTTCATAATAATTACATTGACTGCAGTATTTTTTATGGTTATAGACAAAAAAGTTCTTATAGCATGTCCCGCCTTGAACTAAATGTGTTTCATAGCGATTAGAAATAGGAGCCATAAAGTCATTTAGAATATAATATGTATTGTCACAGGGTAAACCAGTTGTTGGATTATAGTGAGCCGATGCTTTCTCCGACGGCATCAAAGTGACTATACTGGCTAAAACTAAAAATATACAAACAAGTGTCTTCTTCATAATAAAAATCTCCTTTCTTTAAACAGGCTAAATAATTGCAAATTTTATATTCCATATCTTTTATAAGTTCCCCATTGGTACCAGTCCCCCTCTCTACTGCTGAATACCATTAATATGTAGCTGTATTCCCATCCATATCAAATGACTCACTCCCATTTCCATCAGAAGCTGTGACTGACATCCAGACTTTGTAGGTTCCATGTGATACTGTAGTAGAATCAATATTGTCTTGATCCCTTCCCCCACTATGGCTCCACGAAGTGACCCTATGCCATGTCCCATTTATCAACTGATCAAGATAAACAGTTATACTTGTTGATGTAGTACCGGACTTACCAGTAACCGCTGATGTTACCGTTGCTGTTCCCGATGATATAGAAAGTCCACACCTTGGATTACTAACATATACATATGAATCCTCGCCTTCCTCTTCTACCGGATACTCTAACTCATCAGCACTTGTAATAATATTGGGCTTCATCTCAAAAACAAACAGAGAAAATGCCAATAATGCAACAACAGGTACTATTATTACTTTCTTCATTGTTTTTTTCCTTCTTTCATCCAATTATTGTTTTAACTCTATTTTTCGATTATTGATTCAATCATTTTAATCAGTTCCTGCTTGCCTATATTTTTCGATTGAGCAATCAAGCTGTAAATATATGTACCATCAGTAACTATCAGATAGTTCTCATCATCTGTCTCTATATACTCACCTGAGTATTCTCTAAAAGAAACTTGTTCCGACCTTCCATTTTCTGTACTATAATTGGACTTAAGTGAAGAAGTATATTGTAAATAACATATATCTCCATCAAAATATTTAGACCGGTAATTAATGCTGTAACTCATAATATACCTATGTTCTGTTTCCTTATAGTACCTCTCCGGAATCCACGCAGGCTCATAATAGTCTAGAATCTCAAGGGTCGGATTATTCTCCTGAGCCTCTCCGGTAGCCGCAATATCGTTATATTCGATATCAAGCTTGCCATAGTCACCCGTATCCTCAACCTTTATACTCCGGATATGATTAAGTACAGCC
>JAFYHN010000003.1 GCA_017539165.1 Eubacterium sp. | reverse complement strand
TCTATCTGCATAGCCGCATTGATTCCCGCGATAAGACCCTGTGCCGCAGCTTCCTCATAACCGCTGCTTCCGTTAAACTGTCCGCCCGCAAAGAGACCCTTAACTTTTTTGAATTCCAAAGTAGGGTATAACTGCATCGCATCTATACAGTCATATTCGATCGCATATGCATTTCTTACGATCTTACAATTCTCAAGACCGGGAACCGTCCTGTACATGGCAAGCTGAACATCTTCCGGAAGAGAAGAGCTCATTCCACCGACATACATCTCATTTGTATGTAATCCTTCAGGCTCAATAAATACCTGATGTTTATCTTTTTCTGGAAATTTAACTACTTTATCCTCTATCGAAGGACAATATCTTGGTCCTGTTCCTTCTATCACACCCGCATATATCGGCGATCTGTCAAGATTAGCTCTTATGATCTTATGTGTTTCTTCATTAGTATATGTAAGAAAACAGGGAACCTGATCTATCTGAACACTCTCGGGATCTGTTGAAAATGAAAAAGGGATAACTCTTTCATCACCATATTGAGGGACCATCTTTGAAAAATCTATAGTCCTCTTATCCATTCTCGCAGGTGTTCCTGTCTTAAATCTTCTGAGTTCTATTCCAAGTTTTTTTATTGAATCCGGAAGAGAATTTGCCGGTTGAAGACCGTTTGGTCCTGTATAAGTTATAGCTTCACCGCAAAGGCATCTTGCTCTTAAATATGTTCCCGTACAAAGCACTACAGCTTTGCATTCATAAACCGCACCTGTATATATCTTTACTCCGCCGATAATGGGATCAGATGTTTTTTCATATTCAGTTACATTATTCTGATCATCAAGATGTGCTATATCTTCAACAGTCAAAAGGTCTGTTACTTCACCCTGCTTTATTGTCAGATGCTCCTGATTCTCCAAAACCTTTCTCATAGCTCTAGTATATTCAGCTTTATCAGCCTGTGCTCTGAGTGAATGAACGGCAGGTCCCTTTGAAACGTTTAACATCTTTGACTGGATAAATGTCTTATCTATGTTTTTTCCCATTTCTCCGCCAAGAGCATCTATTTCTCTTACAAGATGTCCCTTGGAACTTCCACCGACATTCGGATTACAGGGCATGAGAGCAATACTGTCAACACTGACAGTGAATATAACTGTTTCTAGACCGAGACGTGCACATGCAAGGGCTGCTTCACAACCCGCATGACCTGCTCCGACTACACATACATCAACTTTTTCTCTTATCCTGCTCATTTACTTACCCATACAAAACTTGGCAAATATCTCATTTACCAAATCTTCACTTATTTCTTCTCCTATAATGTTTCCAAGTGAAGAATAAGCACTCATCATATCAATTGTCAGAAAATCCTCAGGCATGCCGTCATCAAGACTTCTCTTTACATGTTTTAGACTTTCGAGTGCCTCATGGATCTTCTCTTTATGTCTTAGATTTGTTATAAGGATCTCGTTATTTGAAAATACATTATTCTTAAAGACGAATCTCTTCACCATATCTTCAAATCCATCGAGACCTATATGTTCTTTAGCCGATATCTTTATGATATCAATGTTTTCCTCATCAGAAAACTCAGATAATACCTCATTTTCAGAAATAAGAGGTTCAAGATCACTCTTATTATATAGAATGATAACATTTTTATTTCTTATAAGATTTATTATATGTTGATCATTTTCATCAAGTTTAGATGATGAATCCACAACATATAGTATAAGGTCGGCATCATCGATATAATTCTTTGATATCTCTACACCAATCTTTTCAACTTCATCTTTTGCTGTTCTTATACCGGCAGTATCAACAAGATTCAAACTGATATCACCGATTCTGACATGCTGTTCAAGTGCATCTCTCGTGGTTCCTGCTATATCCGTAACTATAGCTTTTTCCTTACCAAGCAGCATATTTAAAAAAGAAGATTTACCGGCATTTGGTTTTCCCGTTATAACAGTAAGGATACCTTCTTTTATGATCTGGCCGTCAGTTGCAGACTCTTCCATTTTTCCAAGTTCCTCAATTATAGGATCTATCTTTTCTGAAAGCTTTTCACTGTAACCGTCAAGACTTATATGTTCAGGATCATCCAGTGCAGATTCAATAAAAGCTGTCTCATTTAATAAGATATCTCTGAACAGACTTATTTTCTTATATATATCACCTTTTAGCTGTTTAACTGATGCTTTTAGAGAAAGATCATTATCAGCACTGATAACATCCATGATGGCTTCTGCTCTTGTAAGATCTATCCTTCCGTTTAAAAACGCTCTTTTGTGAATTCTCCAGGAAGAGCAAGTCTTGCACCGTTTTGTATAACTATATCAAG
>JAFYHN010000035.1 GCA_017539165.1 Eubacterium sp. | reverse complement strand
ATCTACCAAACTTGGATGATGAAGTTGAAGACGAAGACTAATAAGAGTATATAAGTTTGAAGGAGACATTATGCCACTCAAGATTATCCGAAACGACATAACGAAAGTCGCAGCTGATATAATAGTCAACTCTGCCAATCCGAAACCTATCTATGAGACTGGGACAGATCATGCTATCTATAGTGCGGCGGGGATTGATGAGCTTCTTGCTGAGAGAAAGAAGATTGGTGAGCTTCTTGTTGGAGAGATAGCGGTTACCCCGGCATTTAATCTGAATGCTAAATATATCATACATACAGTTGGACCAATCTGGTTTGGTGGTAATTCCGGGGAGTTGGATTATCTTAAGTCCTGCTACAGAAAGTCGCTTGATAAGGCGGTGGAGCTTAATTGTGAGTCGATTGCATTTCCACTTATTTCAACCGGTGTTTATATGTTTCCTCGTGATAAAGCTTTGCAGGTGGCTATGAGTACCATCAGTGAAATTCTTTTCGAATATGATATGACAGTATATCTCGTGGTATTTGATAAAAAGTCATTTCAGCTTACCGGAAAGGTATTTACGGATGTAGATGATTATATCGATGATGACTCTGTATTTGAAAGTCAGGGAGAAGAATATAGAGCCATATTGGAGAGGGTGGATCCTGAGCGAAGAGAAGAGGCAATGCATTTTATCAGAAATGCCGATGACGCATCTCGCCAGGCAGTTATAAGGCGAGTATTTGGTAGAAGGAATCAGACGAAATCACTTGATGAGATGATAGACACTAGCGAGCTGAACTTCCATGATAAACTTCTATCTCTGATTGATGAGAGAGGCATGACTGATCCAGAAGTCTATAAGAAGGCGAATCTGGACAGAAAACTCTTTTCGAAAATCAGATGTACTCAGGATTATAAACCGAGAAAGAAGACTGCGGTTGCATTGGCATTGGCTCTGGAACTTGAGTTTGATGAGATGGTCGATTTGCTGATGAGAGCGGGGATTGCATTTTCGCCCAGCAGTAAGTTCGATAAGATAGTTGAATACTTTGTAAAGAATGGAATATATGATGTTCAGACGATAAACTTATCGCTCTTCGAACATGGAGAGGATACTCTCGGAGCTTGACTAAAGGCGGCACTGAAAAGTGTCGCTTTTTATTCGACCATTTTTCTTTTGTTTTGTATTAAGATGGGGAAAATCAAAGAAAGAGAGGTGGTCAATATGATGAAGCTTGAGTTTATGTTGGATGTACTGATGTATGCGATAAGGACATTTGTATTCACGTTCGGGATTGTACTGACTATATTGTCGGTACTTGATAAGGATTTGGATTATATTTGTATCGGTATTATGTCAACCGCAATAGGTGGGCTTTTAAAGTTATATCATAGGAGGTGGAGAGTATGTTAGGAGCAATTATAGGAGATATAGTAGGGAGCAGATTTGAATTCGATAGAAGTCCGAAGGTGAAGGAATTTAAGATTTTTACCAGGACGAATCATTTTACTGATGATTCTGTTATGACTATAGCAGTGGCCGATGCTTTGATGGATGCCGGAGTGGATGCAAGTGAGGAGAATGTGAAGAAGAAACTTGAGAAGTCTATGAGAGTATGGGGTAAAAGGATTCCGGATGCAGGATACGGTGTAATGTTCTATAGATGGCTTTTTATTCCGGGAATTGGTCCTTATCGAAGTTATGGTAATGGATCAGCTATGAGAGTTTCTCCTGTCGGCTGGTTATATGATAATCTGGATAAGACAAGAGAAGTGGCAAGATGGACTGCAGAGGTGACTCACAATCATCCTGAAGGAGTGAAAGGAGCTGAGTCCGTAGCTGCTGTGATATTTCTTGCCAGAAATGGATACAGTAAGGAATATATAAGGAAGTATGTTGCCAATGAATTTGGATATGATCTTAGCAGAACCTGCGACGATATAAGACCGAAATACAGACATGTTGAAAGCTGCCAGAAGACAGTACCTGAAGCAATGATTGCATTTCTTGAGGGAAATGACTTTGAGGATGTAGTGCGAAATGCAGTCTCACTCGGAGGAGACTGTGATACTCTTACAGACATCGCCTGTGCCATGGCTGAAGGAATGTATGTGATTCCGGAGAAGTTTAAGATAAAGTGCAGGGAGTATCTTGAACCGGAGATGATAGAAGTGCTTGAGAGATTTAACCGAATCTAGTGGCTGTAAAGTATCCCAATATATGTTATAGTTGTTGTATATTGGTTTTGTATCGGGGGAATATTACATAGCAATTTGGAGGGGTAAATATGCTTGATTCTAAAACTGAGATTATAATGATAAAAGGCGACATCACGAAGGACCATGATGTGGATGCTATAGTAAATGCAGCCAATACGAGCCTTCTTGGCGGTGGTGGAGTAGATGGTGCTATTCACCGTGCTGCCGGTCGGGAACTGCTAGACGAGTGCCGAATGCTGAATGGCTGCAAGACCGGGCAGGCCAAGATTACGAAGGCTTATAACATTCCGTGCAAGTTTATAATTCATACACCAGGTCCGGTATGGAATGGTGGCAATTATAATGAAGAGGCACTCCTTGAATCATGTTACCGCTCCTGCCTTCAGCTCGCTGTGGCAAATGGAGTTCGGAGGATTGCATTTCCGTCCATATCAACCGGAATCTATAGCTTTCCGCTCGATAAGGCTGTGAAGATTGCAATCGGAACAGCGAAGAGATTCGTGGAAGAGAACCCCGGGAAGATCGATGTGATAAAGTGGGTGCTCTTTGATGACAATACGTTTAAGGCTTATCAGGATGAATTGGACATGACATATGGAAGTTTATAATTTTGGAAATGTAGATTCGAACATAGTCCTCATTCAGCTGGTCGGTGACCATGATATGGCTCTTCTTGCAAATGAAGTGAATCTGATCAGGGAGCTGAGCGGGTATTCGGATATTCGGCTGATCGCAGTCAAGGTCGATAACTGGAATGACGACCTATCTCCGTGGGAATCGCCGGCGGTGTTTGGACCGACTTCGGATGAACTGAAGCTCTACATCGGAGGATATTCTCTGGCTGGGCTCTTTGCCTTTTGGACTATATATCAAAATGATATATTCTCTGGATGTGTTGCTGCATCCCCATCAGCCTGGTTTCCGGGACTTGCGGAGTACATTTCCGATAAAGAGCCATTGACGGATAAAATCTATCTGAGCCTTGGCGATAAGGAGGAGAAAACGAGAAATCCTGTTATGTCTCAGGTTGGGAATGCCATCAGGCGCATTTACGATCAGCTAAGGAAGAAGGATGACGTGAATGTTACGCTCGAGTGGAATCAGGGTAATCATTTTAAGGAACCCGACTTGAGAACGGCCAAGGGATTTGCGTGGATATTGAACAGTACGATGAATTAAAAAAAGTTAAGTCAAAAAAAGTTAAGTCAAAAAAAGTTAAGTCAAAACTAAGTAAAAGATAAATAAAAAGTAAAGTAAAAAAATGATTCAGGGAAATTGCCACAACTTGTGAGATATATTGAGAGAGGAACAACAAATGATAAAACCAATAGTTAAGGACACTTTTTTCTTGAGTCAGAAATCACTTCCGGTAAGTAAAGATGACATCTATATAATGGATGATCTGCAGGATACACTTGCAGCCCATAGGGAAGGCTGCGTCGGTATGGCTGCAAATATGATCGGATATAAGAAACGCTCGATCATAGTTTCGCTGGGTTTTATGAACCTGATCATGAATAACCCGATCATCTTATCAAAGACCGGGTCATATGAGGCAGAGGAAGGATGCCTTTCCCTTATAGGTACACGAAAGACGACTAGATATAAAGAGATAGAAGTAGAGTACGAAGATATCAACTTCACTAAACAGAGACAGAAGTTTACTGATTTCACAGCGCAGATAATCCAGCATGAGATGGATCATCTGGAGGGGATTATAATCTAGAAGTAAAATATGAGGTCAGACCTGAAAGTGTGTATTTTGATGAAAGGGCAAAGAAATGTTTGAAAGTATAGAATATACAGTAGAGAGACTGGATGGAGATTATGCATATCTCAAGAATGAAGCTGCTCCCGAAGAAGAACTTAAATGTGTTGCCAGAGCATTGCTTCCGGCTGAAGTTGGAGAGGGAACAAAGCTGGCATACGAGATGTTTCAATATAGTGTGATATAAAGTATCGTTATAAGAAAGTTGAGGGGTATGTTTATGGGTAAACTGGCAGAGAAAGCAGTTGATAATCACAAGAGTTTCTATTCTTGTTCAGCGTCGGTATTAAGTGCATTTGCTGATACTATCGGAATCGATGAGAATCAGGCTAAGACTATAGCGATTCCTTTCGCTGGAGGAAAGGCTGGAAAGTGCGGAGCGGTACTGGCGGCTGAGTATGTACTAGATGAAAAGTTTGGTTCGGAGTCTGATGCGAAGATTGCAAAGTTCGAAGAAAGATTCAAAGCAACTGATAAGGGTTCAGTCATGTGCGCAGATCTGCGAGGCAAGGTTCCTGGTTCCTGCAGAGCCTGTGTTACAGATGCGGCGGAGATACTTGAAGAGATGATACAAGTCTAGAAGGCTTGAAGACAAGAAGGCTAGAAGACTGGTGAAGTTATAGAGCTGTTTAGAACAGAGGATAAAGTATGAGATTAAAAAACTTTCTGATCGTAGTAAAGGATATAGAGAAAGCGAAGAAGTTCTATCACGATCTTTTCGGACTGGAAGTGATCCTCGATAATGATGGAAATGTCATCCTTATGGAGGGACTTGTTCTTCAGGCGGAAAAGTATTGGAAAGAATTCCTTGGAAGAGATGTTATCGTGAAGAATAACTCCAGTGAGCTCTATTTTGAAGAACCAAACATCGAAGCGTTTATTGAGAAGTTGAAATCCTTGTACCCTGAAACGGAGTTTGTCAACGAACTAATGACTCATAGCTGGGGACAGAAGGTTGTACGCTTCTATGATTCAGATGGTAACCTGATAGAAGTTGGGACACCGATGTGAGTTGATTATGAAAATAGTGTTTTGTTTTGAAAATGAGCAACTTGATATAATAGAATTATGATGTTATGATTCATATGTTTGTCGTTGAATTAACGTATTAGTGAACTATATGGTTAAGGGGAATTTATATGAACAGAATATTTACAATGTCTGAAGTAAAAGATATCATATCTACAGACAAAAAAGTAATTAAGGATGTTCTTGATATTATTGGAGATATTAAAACGGTTGCATCAAATGCCTCTCAGCATATGTCTGAAGTCCCAGATGAGGCGTTGAGTGGAGATGTTTCTGGTGCTGCAGGAACTATTCAGAGAAGTATAGATGATGAAGCATATGACATTGTAAAAAAGAAACTTGATTGTTGTGAAAAAAATCTTGGTCATATAGAGAAAATGGATTCCTTTTATGCTAAGGAAATATCTAAGATTACACAGAGTACCAATAAGATTAAGAAAGTAATAAATGGATTAAATTCGTTCATCTTAAATACGCCACTAGATACTCCTTCAAAGGATTTTGAAGCCCTTCTTTCAGCTAAAATCGCTGTCTGGGAAAAGATACTTAACGATGTTGATTCCGACATAGATGCAATCAAAAAGGCGTCAAAGGGCGGTGAATTATTTAGTTCTATATTCAGTTCAGATCCTGTTAACCTCTCAACAGGAAACTTCATATATGATAAAACAGACATTGCGTATAGTGGTATAGATAGTCTTTGTTTCAAGAGATTCTACAACTCTGTTAATGATTATGAAGGAGTACTTGGAAAAGACTGGATCACGAATTTTGAGATAAGGCTTTTCTTTAAAGAAAGCAAGGTATTTGACAGATCTGAGATAACGATAATAAAAGAAGACGGAAAGGAAGAAATCTTTCTTCCAGCTGATGAACATCGTTATGTTCCGGAGTTTAACAGCCTTGCCGAGATTCATATCCTGGAAGATGGATATGAGTATGTAACTCTGGATGGAAGTAGATTCTTATTTGATAAAGAAGGCATCTTAAATAGATATGAAAATAGTAACAAACAGGGTTACAGTCTGGAATATCTGAAACAATCCCAAGACAAAACTGAAGCCGAATGTGAAAACAGCGAAAATAATAGTATTCTGCAAAAAGTTATTAAAGATAGTGGAGAGTACTTTGTTTTTGCGTACTCTGAAGAAGGGTATTTAAGTACTGTAACAGATTCTGAGGGAAGAACTGTTAGATATAACGTAGAAGATGAAAAGCTCACATCAGTAACAAGACCTGATGGTACAGCTTTTAAGTATATATATTCAGCAAGTGGAAAACTTAGAGGAATAATAAATCCACGATCAATAGTAACTGTTGAAAATGATTATGACTCTGAATTCAGAGTAACAAAACAGCACTTTCCAGATGGAACAAGCATGTCATATGAATATGATGACGAGAACAGAATCATAACCCAGACAGAAAGAAACGGAGCAGTAACAGAACATTATCATGACGAACTCTTCAGAAATGTAAAGAATGTTTATCCGGACGGAGAAGAAAGTTTTTTATACAATGCAAGAAGTCAGAAGACAGAGATCAATGATAAGAACGGAAATACAACAAAACTGTCATATGATAACAGAGGTAATCTGACAGGAATAATCAATCCATTAGGAACAAAAGTTTCAATCACATACAACAGTCTGAATAAACCCATGACAGGAAGCGTGGATGGAAAGACTAAGTTCCACAACAGCTTTGACAGTAAGGGTAATCTGTTAGAAACAGAAGATGCACTCGGAAGAAAAACAGTCCTAACTTATAATGAGGTTGGAAAACCTGTTCAGATAACAGCACCAGATGGAAGTGTTACAGAAGTTACATATGATGAAAAAGGCAATGTTGTTGAAATAAAAGATGCCCAGGGTAACAAAACAAGATATAGTTACGATACATTAAACAGAGTAACAGAAGTAATAGAACCTACTGGAGCAAAAAGAAGTTTCAAGTATGATGTAATGGATAACATCACAGAAGAAACAGATGCTGAAGGAAATACCAGAAGTTATAAGTATAACGAAAGTGGTAAAGTAACAGAGATAACAGATTACGATGGTAACAGAATAAGCAGAACTTATAACGTACTGAACAAACCGGAAACAGTAACAGATAAAGAAGGCCGTGAGACAAAACTCCAGTATGATTCGATGTGGAATCTTGCAAGAGTAACAGCACCGGACGGAGGAAAGACCACATACATCTACAATGAGAATAACAGACTCACAAGAATCAAAGATGCACTTGGTAATACAACCAGGTTTACTTATGATGGAATGGGAAACAGACTATCTGTAGAAGATGCAGAAGGAGCAAAAACAGTTTTTGAATATGATGCTCTTGGAAGAATGACAAGAGTCACAGATCCGGAAGGTTATGAGATAAACTACGAGTATGATAACGAAGGAAATCTCATAAAAGTAACTGATAAAGCAGGCAATGGTCTTACAAGATCTTTTGATGAGGCAGGTCAGGTTATTGAAGAAAGACTCGTTCCATCATCAGATGCTGAACTTACAGAAGAAAATAACAAAAATCAAGCAGATGAATGCTCAAAAGGATCTTATAGAAGATACACTTATGACTTTCTTGGTAATGTTACATCTATAACAACAGAAACAGGACTTGTAACAAAGTATTCTTATCTGCCAGGAACAGATAAAGTAACTGAAGTTATATATAATGATGGTAATAAAGAAAGCTATACATACAATGCTAATGGATATGTAGCAAGCAGAACAGATATATATGGAATAACACTTACTTATACTTATGACAGTCTAAACAGACTGACAGAGATAACAGGATCAGATGGTGAAAGTAAGAAGTATACATATGATGTACTTGGTAACGTTACATCCATGACAGATGTACTTGGCAATGTAACAAAGTATGAATACTCACTTTCAGGAAAACTTATAAAAGTAACAGATGCTCTTGGGAACTCTGCTGAGTATACTTATGATCTGAATGACAGACTTATAGGAATCAATCAGAAAGGAACTCCGGAAGAACCACCTAGAGTAACAGAATATAAGAGAAACCTGTTGGGACAGGTTGAAACAGTAACAGATGCAATAGGACAGCAGGAAAGCTATAAGTACAATAAACGCGGAGAACTTATAGAAAAGATAGATAAAGAAGGATATATAACAAAGTATGGCTATACTTCAAGAGGAGATGTATCGTCTCTTCAGTATTCAGATGGAAGAGAAGTCATGCTCTCTTATGATGCCCTGAGACATCTGACAGAAGTAAAAGACTGGCTAGGAACAACAAGTATAGTGAATGACAGTCTAGGAAGAACAACAGAGGTGATCTATCCGGATAATAGAAAAGTAAGCTATACCTATAACTCACTTAATCAGAGAACAGGAATAACATATCCGGATGGAAAACAGGTAAGCTATACATTTGATGAGAATGCAAGATTATCAGAGCTTGTAACAATTTATAAAGAAGAAACAAATACAGAGGTATCAGAACCATCTGTAATAAAGTATTCTTACAATAATCTTGGAAGACTTGCAGAAAAGACATTCCCGAATGGAATGGAAACAACATATGAGTATAACAGTAAAGGCCTATTATCACGTCTTGCACATACAGATAAAGAAGGACTACTCGATGAATACATCTATAGCTATGATGCAGCTTCTAATAAAACAGGAATAGTAAAGAACAGACGAGGACTTGACGCTGAGAGCGGAACATATTCTTATGGCTATGATCCTATAGGAAGACTCAGTACAGTTACAAAGGACAAAGAACTTCTCAGGAAGTATTCTTATGATGCCTTCAGTAACAGAACACTTCTTGAAGAGATGACAGGAGAAAAAGCAGGAGTAACAAGATACAGTTATGATGCACTGAATCAGCTTACAGAAAAGACAACCTATAACACAGCTGATTCGTTGATTGACAAGGAAACGTATCTCTATGATAAGAGGGGAAACCTTACAGAAGTACTCAGCAACGAAAAACTTAAGAATCAGTATATATATGGAGCGATAAACAGACTTGAAGAAGCGATGAATCCTGAAAAGGGAAGTGCAAAGTATATATATGACGGATTAGGTCACAGAGTAGGAAGAGAAGAATATCTGGAAGCATCACTTCCGGCTGCAGAGATACCTGTTCCGGAAAAGCAGATAAACTATCTGATAGATCTGACAAAAGAATATCACAATCTTCTGGAAAGAGATATAACATCCGAAGTAGAAAAACTGACAGAGAAAGAAACATTCATCTGGGATGGAAACATAGCAGGGCGAATAAAAGAAAACAAGAGAGATTATTATCTAAAAGATGAACTAGGAAGTACAACAAGACTTCTGGATGAAGAAGGCAGTCTTAAGGATACATACGGCTATGATGAATTTGGTAACGACTTATACAGCAACCAAGGAGTCACTCAACCATTTGGATATACAGGATATCAGATAGACAGTATATCGAATACATACTTTGCTCAGGCGAGAGAATATAACCAATTAGTTGGAAGATTTGAGGGAGTAGATGTAAATAAAGGATATATCGAACATATAATTACAATGAATTTGTATGGATATAGTCTTATGAATCCTATGAATGTGATTGATCCATCGGGAAATACATATATAATTGCGTGGTCATATTCAAAACAGGATGTAAAGGAATTTGAGTATTGGTATAACCTTACGTATATGTCTAATACAAATGATCCTGTATCTTATTCAGATTTTTTAAAGAGTGATGGGTATACGGATGATTGGAGTGATGAAGTATGGGAAGAGTTTATCAATAAAAATTCATATTATAGAGCGGCAATTACAAAGAAAAACGAATTGATAGAACAAGGCGTTGATCCCAATGATATTGTGGTAGAAAGAATAGATAATAGCGATGCATTTGTTTCTTGCTGGAGTGAGTGGAGTAAGTTGGATTCTGTTCAAGAATTACATGTATATTCTCATGGATGTCCAGGTAGTCCTGAGGTGGCATATGGAACAAATAATAATATTTATGATGGTGATTATTTCGGAAAACTGAATTGGAAAACGGATAAATACACATCGGTTCCAGGCGCATACTTTTACGGGTGTCATACAGCACAAACTAGTGGTTTGCAGAAATTTGCAGATTATCAAGGTGTTGATACATATGGTAATAATTTTTCGGCGAATTTTTCATGTAAAAAAAATAAATATAGGCGTATAAAAAATTATGATGAGGTCGGAGATGTATATTTAGGAGTATATGGTATTTTTAGAGAGGGATTAATAGGATATATTGAATATCATACATTAGGAACTCTGGCAGGAAGGACTCGTATTCCGATGACACATTTTTATCCGTGCGATGATTAAATATATTATAACGTTATTATGATGGGAGAAAGGAGAATATAATGTGTTTTGTAGAGGATGCATTATATATATTAGAAAATGAAAGAGAAATATAAAAGAAATGTTATAAAAACATTAATAATTTTATTTATTGTTTTTTTATTGATGTTGGTTGGATATATAAACTTAGGATCTACTTCTATGAAAGTAATATCGGAATCGGATAAAATAAAAATTGATAAAATAGAATGTAGATATTTAAATTCGGATCCTCCTGTTAAGGTGAAAATTTTAAATAATATTTCTAATAATGGTTTTTTCCAAAAAGGTATGAAATATGGAAAATATGAATATACTATTCAGGTTTCTGATAGTAGAAAAACTCGTGTATTAAGGATTTACGAATTTAAATCAAATTGGTATCAAAATGGATATTTTGAAATTATTATAAATGACTTAACAGAATCTTATATTAATATTAGAGTAGTAGATGGGAAAACAGAAATAAAGAATGAAAAATTTGATTCCATGTTAAATGAGATTGATCTTGGAACAGTTGAATAGTTGAATAGGCTATAAAAGTAATTGAATCTTAAACAAATAGATATATGTCTAATGCAGTCATCAACTCTTTTTGGAAGGAAATTTGTCTCTATAAAATTGAAAATGTGGAGGAGGCAATAAAAGAATTTGTTTTCGTTTCACAGAAAAAAAGACAATGGAAAAGAAAAACTGTTACTATTTTTGTCATTAAGTTTATTTGTTATCGGGACTGTTGAAGCCATATTTGTATACCTAAACAATTAAAAATATATACAAGGGTTCAGATGGAGACTCCTTAAGGAGAGTATAGACAGATTCTTGATGCAGACTTGATTAGAAGAAAAAAGTGTACATATGGCTATGATGAATTTGGTAACGACTTATATAGCAACCAAGGAGTCACTCAGCCATTTGGATATACAGGATACCAGATAGACAGTATATCAAATACATACTTTGCCCAGGCAAGAGAGTACAAGTCAGATATAGGCAGATTCGCAGGTGAAGACTGGATAAAGGGAAATATTGTTTCGTTACCTTCTATGAATCCATATATTTATTGTTTGAATAATTCAATTGGTTTAAGAGATTTAAATGGAAAGTTTCCTAGTTTGGAAGATATTGAGGATTGGTTTATAGATGGTATATATAATGTTGCGACTGTAGTTGATAAATATAGAATCCCTATATTTGTTGGAGGTGTATTAACATTAGGTGCAGTAACGGGAGGAGCAGCTTGGGGGGTTATTACTATTCCTGGAGAAACAGCTGCATTATCGTCTGGTGCTCTTATGGGTGGAGTTGTAGGAGGAGCTGGAAATTGGATAATAAGTGGACAAAACTGGGATCATTTAATTAATGGATTTGCAGGAGGGATGATATCAGGAATAGGAATGTCATCTGGATTGGGATTTGCGATTATAGGAGGAGCACTTGGAAGTGAATTCAATACATTAGTTGAGGAAGATAAAATAACACTAAAGAAGATATTGGTAAGTGCGTTAATAGGAGCTGTATCAGCGGGAGTGGGTTACGGGTTATCTGAGAAAGTTTTAGGAAAATCGATTTATAATGATTTAATAAAGGATGCAAGTGAAATAGATAAGAAAATTATTAAATTAGTATTTGAATATTTAAAAATGTTATATGACGTCACTTTGGAGTCTATTTGGAATACATTAAGTACAGTGTGTGATGAATGAGTATTATTCAAATGCGGAGGGAAAAATACATGGTTATTGTAGATATAATGTTTATTATGGTTGGAATGTTTTTAGCAACAATACTGATTCTTTGGGGGCTATTAAAATTTAAAGGTAAAATTGTTTTTGGAGTTATTAATGAGTGTAACGTTTCTGAAACTGCAATGTCGAATATAAAAGTTGAAGTAGACAGCAAGATAATAAAGTCTAAAAAATATGGAAATCTTGAAGTTGGAACAAGAGTAAAGTTGATAAAATATAAAAGTATCTATGTCACTGAAGATATATTAAGTGTTATGATTCCATTTGTGATATATGTATCTATTCCATTAGGCCTTCTTCTCATAGTTCGTATATTTAGTCCTTCGGACGATACAGAAAGTGAAATTGCAGGGAAAACTGTCGCTAAGTTTTTAAGCGTAGTTTTATTCGGAATAGCTGGTCTAATAAACTATTATTTTTCTAAAAAGATAAAAGAACAAGTAGAATATATAAAAACAGGTGGTAAATATCTAGAGAAAAAAGCTGTTATCGTAGAAAAACAAAAGAAGAAAAATGATATTACTTTTATTGCTGAGTTTGAGGATAACGGGAATAAATATAGAAAAGGAATTTGGACATCGGCATTGAAGAACAGTTTTAGAATGGGAGAATCTGTAGACATATATGTCGATATCTCAAATGAAGATTCCAATGCATATGTTTCTTTCGAGAAAAGAGATAATGAAAAAGAAACACTACTTAAAATACTTGCAATAGTGTTGATTTTATTAGGGATTATTGGTGCGATATTGATATGAGAAAGAGTTCATAAGACTTGCTGCATTATTAGGAACATTTTTAGAGATAGATTATTCTGGAGAATGGGCTTTAGTGGATTTTAATGATGAGAAAAGAGTTAGAATAGACTACATGAAAACTGGAGTTATATGCTATCATATGATCACGGAATTGTTAGAGATTTATAGAGGGGAATTAAGGTTGGGTTCGATTAAATTCATGATTGATTATATGATGAAAACAAAAAATAAGAAGAAAAAATCGCCAGTTTTAAGTCTGAAAAGTTCATTTGTGGATTGAATCTAGTAATTGAATGTTGATGCTAGTTATTAATCGTTATATAATGAGTATATTACCGTGTGTTCATGATGAGTTTAGTTTCGACTGAATTGCCTAGGGACTCTTTTTTCTAATGCGAAGGCAGTGTGGAGCATTCTCCTAGGCAGCATACGGTTATATTTTTATATACTTGGGTTTTCGTTGGTTAGACTGATTCAAACGTTTTTACATAAAAAGTAAGAGAAGGGAGAAGACTATGTTTAAGTATGATGATTTTTCTGCGTGGGCTGATTCTGTATTTAAGAATGAGTTTCCGGATGACACTGTTGCGATCTGTTTTAATCTGTATCAAGAGTCAGAACAAGACACTTATTCTGTCCAGATCGTAGGGGCTAGGGTGTTTGATGAAGAAGACTGGGCTTGTGACGAAACATTTTCTTCTGAAAACAACTTATATATTTGGAAGGAAAAAGGTGGATGGGAGAAGGCTCTTAAAGCTGCTAAGAAGAATGTTGAAAAGTATGTCAACGAAGGAGCAAATTCAGAAACTTTGAAGGCGTATGATGGAGTTGGAATTGGATTTGTAGATGGAGATATTGAAATAATATATAGGCGAGAGGAATAAGGTAGTACCATTCAGGAGATCAATAGTTACAGCTATTGGTCTCTTTCATTTTATACATATAGCACGCTCTCTGATTATACTGACCGGAAAGAAAATGCTGTACTAACTGTACAAATGATGTATTATAATACGGATATAGTAAATATATAATTACACCATAAGCAATGGTGAGCTCGATTGTTTATAAAGGAGAATCAAATGGAGTTAAAACTGCATGAAACTATAAAAAGATTCAGAAAGGAGAAGAATCTCACGCAGGAAAAACTGGCAGAGGCGCTAGGTGTTACAGTTGGGGCTGTATCAAAGTGGGAAAATGGAATAAATACTCCTGACATAATGATGCTGATGGTTATCGCGGACTATTTTGATGTTTCGGTCGATGTCCTTCTTGAACATGAAATGTCACTCAAGAATGCGGATGCTTATGTAAATAAAATAAATACATTTATCATAGAGCATAATTTTGAGGAGGCGGAAGCTGTTTCAAGGGATGCTCTGACGAGATATCCTTATGATTTCTCGGTCATATATGCATCAGCTCAGATATATCATTCTAAAGCTATTGAGAAGCATTCGATAGAAGACGCGAAGATGGCTATAGATCTTTTGACAAGGTCACTAAACTATATATCTCAGAATAAGAATCCGGATATAAATGAATTTGTGATCAGAACTGAGATTGCTTATGACTATATGATCATCGATAGCAAAGTGGCACTTGAGAAGATAAAAGAGATTAATTTTGCCGGAATTCATGACACGATCATAGCGCTTATTTATCTGTATAATTCGGAGCACGACGAGGCTCTCAGATACAGTACTAGTGGAATGATAAATCATTTTACAGAACTTATAAATTCATCGACATATATGATCGTATCACTTATATGTAAAGGCTCGAAGAAGAATATTGATTCGGCCATCATCATTGCGGATACTATTCTTGAAATGATGGAAAAGTTCAGTAAAGATGAGATAGGTTATTTTAGTAAGATAGAGGCATTCTACTATGCTTTTAAGGCGTATCTTTATGCTTGTCTTGGTGATGATGTGATGATGGAACGGTTTGTCTCTGAAGGAATGAAGCTTGCTAAAAAGTTTGATGAATCTGGCTCAAATAGTATCGTGAAGCATATGAGATTCAGTTTTATAGATATAGATACATTTCCTTATAACGATAGTATCGGGGATAAAGCAGTTGTAGGAATTGAATCAGCGTTTCGGGATCAGCTTATGAAAGTATCTGGGATCAATAAAAAGGCTTTGAAAAGATTTATCACTTGTTGGGAGGGAAAAGTATGAGGATTTTAATTTATGATGAAAAAGATAAAAGGGATTTTTAAGAGGATATTAATTGTTTTATTAGTTATTATATTTGCCATAGCAGTTGTTAGGACGGTTGGACGAGGAATCAAAAGCAGGACGCCGGAGGGCGGTATAAATGAGTCTATGTATGTAGATATAAACGGCTCAAAACAGTGGATCAATATATACGGAAAGAATAAGGATAATCCGGTGCTGTTGTATCTTCACGGAGGACCTGGTTCACCGACAAGTCCATATGACCATGCATTTACAAGAAAGTGGAGTGACGTATATACGGTAGTAACCTGGGATCAGAGAAATGTAGGAAAAAGTTTTCATAAAAACGAATCGGTAGAGATCAATAGAGATGTCATGATGGAAGATGGCAAGGAAATGACAGAGTTTCTGCTGAGTTATCTGAATAAGGATAAGATCACGCTGCTTGGCCATTCATGGGGTTCAATATTTGGTGCGAATCTTGCACTTGAGTACCCTGATTATTATGAGGCATTTATCGGCACGGGACAGTGTGTAGATCTTGTAGAAAATGAAAAACGACTCTACGAAGCTGCAAAGACATGGACGGAAGGTGATGAAGAGGGCCAGGCGCTGCTTGCTAAGTGGGCTCCCGGAACTGAGGATAGTTCCGAAGCAATAAAGGCAAGATCAGCAACAATGGCTAGATATGGTTACGGAATGTTGAAGGATGGAACAGATTATAGTATTATAGCAGCGTTACTATTTAATCCGAATTATACGGTTATAGATTACATTTCATTTATAAAGAATCTAAATGTCGCCTTGGAACCATACAATAAGTTCTTTGATGATGGAATTCCTGGGTTTAGTCTGACTGGAAGATATGACTATGAGATACCATATTATAATATAGATGGAGATAAGGATTATCAGACTAATTTTGAGCTGGCATGTGAGTATTTTGAGCAGGTAAATGCCCCAAATAAGAAGATGTATGTTATGAAGGATGGAACCCACGGTCTTCTTGAATCAAGATCTGAGGAGTTCTCTGAATATATACATGATATAGCGAAGATTCAGTCTGAAGGTAAATAAACTTTGACTTATGCTCAGAGTGAATGTACTTTGAATTTATAAGGATGATGTTATGATAAATAGAGATGATATGCTGGAGCTTACCAGAAGAATGACACCGAAGCGTACGTGCTTTTCGCGTGTAGCAGGATGTTATGTTGAAGATGGATATATTGATGGTACATTTAATATACATTTCGGAAAACTGAAAGAAAGTGAAAAGAAGACCAATCTGGAAATAGCAAAGACTATTCCATTTGCAGATACGAATAAGCAGCTGAAGGAGTATGAGTTTCCTAAGGATGCGAGACGTAAGGACAGTATGTGGGCTTTGCTGACGGGACTTAAGGAGACTGGTCTAAAAGATGATGCGCTTCTTACGATTCTTTATGAGGTGATAACGGAGAAGTATAAGGGATTATCGGAGTATGCAATCATGGTATTCTTTGGAACATACGATATTCCGGTTAAGGGGACTGATGGTCAGTGGAACGAAGGTTCGGAAGAAGTGTACGACTTTATAATCGGTGCCATCGCTCCTTATTCAGGCGACTACGAAGTTGGAAAGCCTGAGTTCGGATTCCTTTTTCCTGCATTTTCGGATAGAAGCTCTGACAGAGAGAAGATTGACATCTATAATATCAATCCTGGAAATGAGAATGAAAAACTCATAAAACTCGTTCTAAATTACGAAGATTAAAATATGTTTTTCTTATGGACGAAAGATGCTGGTTTGATGATATCAGGTTTTATCATATGACCCGTAGTAAATATGTACGGAAGGGAAGTAATGAATGATGGGTAAAAAGAAACTAGCTATCTTTTTGGAGCTGATTCCTATTTTGGCAGGAATTGCATCTGCAGTTTTATTCTATGGTCCTATTGAAGGAGCTTGGGTTAAGTCTGTTCTTGCTGTTACAATGATTCTGTCAGTTTTAGGTTTCGTATTCTTCATTATAGCCAGAAAGCTTGCTAAGGGTGATAAGGCAGTTCTTGTTCTTGGAATCATTGACTGTTTAGCAGTTGTTCTAGTAATAGTTTTCTATGCTATCGCTATATTTGTTATGGGATTATAATTCCATAGATAATATATTTAATAAAGTTTTTGTGTGTGAAAAATGCTCTTACGAAATATTAAGGATGTCCCTCCGAAGGTTCGTTTGAGCATTTTTTTTTGTGTAATAGGAAACTGCGTTTCCTGTTACATAAAAAACGATCCGCTAAGGATGCGTCTCGGCGCGATAGGTAAATAGTTGCCGTTGGCAACACGCGCCTCGCGCGGAGAGTGTCGCAAGCGACACTCTTTGTTCTTTAGAATATTCTAACTATTTGGGCTGATTGTGTTATACTGTAGAAGATGCTTGTTTTACTTGCAGTTATATTTCTGCTTGTATTGCATGAGTAATATTTTTAAAACATGGAGTTGATCATGGATAAGAAGAGTTTGTCAAAATATTGGAAGGTATTCACCAAGTATATGGAATACTTCCTGTTTTATGCTTTTATAGGCTGGGTATATGAATCGGTCTGGTGCTGTATGATATATCATCACAGAGGATTCATCAACCGAGGTTTCCTGTTCGGACCGTGGCTTCCGATATATGGGATAGGATTCTTTATCATACTGGGGATATTTGCCTTGCTGAAGGTTAAGAAACCGGTATTGGTGTTCCTTGTCGGAATGACTGTTGCAACGCTTGCTGAACTTATTGCGAGTTATATAATTGAAGCTACTGTTGGGAAACCGCTGTGGGATTACACGGGTTATTTCATGAACTTCGATGGAAGGATAGCACTCGAACCGTCACTGATGTTCGGTTTTCTAATCTGGCTTGCGATCTGCATCATTCAACCGCTGCTCGTCAAGTTTCAGGAGAAGTTCAAGGATAATAAGATTCATGAGGTCATTTTCACGATAATAACGATTCTGTTTTTTGTTGACCTTATCAGTCGTATATGGCTGGGAAGTAATATGAAATAATATGATGTTACTTTTCACGGTTTATGAGATAAATCACACCCAAATGACTGTTTACAGGCATTTGGGTGTGATTTATCTCATAAAACCTGCGAAGCAGGAACTCAAAACACACGATTCAGTGCTGCGATAGCAGCAATAGAGCATCGAATATTAAGATTGTTTATGCTTGCATAAGAACAATCTTATTTTCGATGCGGACTTAAGAGTGTGTTTTGAGTTAACCGTGAATATAACATTTGCAATAATATGAATGTATATTGTGTTCACTAATTCAGCGAATTATGTTAAAATGGAAATGTATCTATTGAACGTTAACCAAACTATTGAGGGGTGAATAGTATGCAGGAAACAAGACCTTTTGTTCCATGGGAACAGATGAATGATTTTATGGTAGATGCATTTAAGGGCTATGGGGTGCCTGAAGAGGATGCAAAGATCTGCGCGGATGTTCTTCTTGAATCTGACAGAAGAGGTATAGAAAGCCATGGATGTAACAGGTTCAAGCCTATCTATATCGATCGAATCGTTAAGGGAACGCTTCTTCCCGTTACCAATATTGAAATATTAAAAGAGACTCCGACTACGGTGGTTATGGATGCTCATGATGGTATGGGTATGGTCGCAAGCTACCGGATGATGGAGAAGCTTATCGAGAAAGCTAAGACGTACGGTATGGCAGGCGGTGCTATCCGTAATTCTACGCATTATGGAATTGCGGGGTACTGGACTTCTATGGCCAGCAAAGAGGGCATGGTAGGTATAACCGGTACAAATGCCAGACCTTCTATTGCTCCTACTTTTGGTGTTGAAAATATGCTTGGAACGAATCCACTTACATTTTCACTTCCAACGGATGAGGAATTTCCGTTCTGCCTTGATTGTGCGACTTCAATCGTTCAGCGTGGACGCATTGAGTATTATGCAAGAGAGGGTAAGGATACGCCTAAGGGTACAGTTATTTCCGAAAATGGTGAGGCTCTTACGAACAGCAGTGAGATTCTGAAGGCGCTTGTTGATGGAACGGCGGCACTTGCTCCACTTGGTGGAATAGGAGATGAACTGGCTGGATATAAAGGATACGGGTATGCGACAGTTGTAGAAATCCTGTCAGCTGCGCTGTCTGGTGGAGAATTCATGAAAGCCCTGACCGGAGTAGGACAAGACGGAAAACCTCAGATGTACCATCTGGGTCATTTCTTCTTCGTTGTTGACCCGGAAGCTTTTATGGGAAGAGAAGAGTTTAAGAAGATTGCAGGCGATATATGCCGTGCACTCAGAGCTTCAAAGAAAGCACCGGGTGAAAGTAGAATATATACAGCCGGTGAGAAAGAATACGACGTCTGGCTCTTCCGCAAAGATAAAGGCGTGCCTGTAGGTGAAGGCGTACAGAAAGATCTCATCACAGTACGAGACGCCCTCGGTCTCAACTATAAATTCAGCTTTGAATAATTAGTTTACATAAAAATATGACAGTTGAAATCAGATTTCAACTGTCATATTTTTAGTCGGTGTGGAGCAAGGATTTTATCCATGAGGTACTTCCTACGTATTCTTCAAGGCAGAGGTCTTTTTCTTTCATCTCTTTTGCGGCTTTTTTGCCGACGTATCTATAGTGCCATGGTTCATCGTTTATTCCTGTTATATCTGTTTTGTTTTCGGGATATCTTTTGATGAAACCGTATTTGTATGCGTTTTCGTTGAGCCAGGTGTATACTGATTCGTCATCACAGACTTCGTTGTTGGCATTTATATCAATGCTGATTCCAAGCTCGTGTTCGCTTGTTCCTGGAAGAGCAACGTATTCTTCGGTCTTTTTCTTTGCTTCTTTATATGTGTATCCTTCATTTTCATATGCCTGTATTCTTTCGTCCATAAGGTTCTGCTGTTCTTCACGCGTTCTATATCCCTCTCTTACATAGAGGTCCAATCCTGTGTTTCGTGCGGCATCAAACATTTCCTGCAGATCTGAGTATATTCTAGAATCAACCTGTTTTCCGTTAGCAAGATCTGTCAGTTCGACACTGTAGTCTTCTGGAACAGGATTTTTTTCATTTACAAGGAGTAATGTCCATTTTTCGTCATATTCGTCGGAATCTAATTCATCAGAATTTTTTGAAGTATTTGAATCTGGTGTTTTGGCTTCTGTAACGATTTTTGTCAGAACGGAAAGTGTTCCGACGGAAAACATTAGAGAAGTTCCCGCTATTAAAACGTATTTTGTTATCATTTTCTTGTTTGATTTCATAAGCGTCACCTTTTTTCCTTTCTGGGGGATATACTAGTCTCTAAATTTTTAGAAAGAATATAGTAATTATTAAGAAGTGATGAAGAAAAACTTAGTTTTTATAGATGGCAATATTATGGGACACCTTATGTAATACTATAGAATCAGTTAATAACAAAATCTGATTAGGAGGTCGGAAATATGTGGGAAAGACTTAAATTCTGGATGATGGGTTATAAAGATTGTGCAGGCTGCTGCCTTGGTTGTTCATTCTTCGATGAGTGCAGAGAAGATGTATTCGGAGTTGTGGATGCAATTAGTGCGCAGGAGAGAGAAATGTATGAGCGTGAAGCTTATGAAAGAGATCTTGTGATAGAGTCTATAATGAGAAAGAGAATGCCTGAACGTTATCAGCGTAAATCTGCCTGAATTCAGGTGTCCCTTTATCGCCCCATGTGTTATAATTATAAAGATGTTTGATTTGATATTGAACCGATATTAAATGGAATGTTTTGAATGGAGGCGCTTATGGCAAGGGGCAATAATCAGAAGCTTAAGTTACTATATCTATCGAAGATATTTAAGGAAAAAACTGATGATGAACATTATCTTACTATGCCGCAGATCATCGCGGAATTAGGAAGATATGGAATCGATGCTAACAGAAAAAGTGTCTATGATGATATCGAGGCTTTGAATACATTTGGTCTTGATATCATTAAAGAGAGGATAGGACCGCAGACTTTTTATCATTGTGGTGATAGAGAATTTGAGATAGCTGAGCTTAAGTTTCTGGTGGATGCGATTCAATCATCTAAGTTTATAACGGTCAGAAAGACTAGAGAGCTGATCAAGAAGCTGGAGTCTTTGGTCAGCATTTATGATGCGAAGCTTCTGGAACGTGAAGTGTATGTTGCAGGTCGTATTAAAAATATGGATGAGACCATATACTATGCGATTGATGCGGTTCATACGGCTATAAGCGAAGGGAATATGATACGGTTCAAGTATTTCAGCTGGAATATAAAGGGCGAGAAGGAATACCGTCATGATGGCATGCTATATGAGATCAGTCCGTGGGCGCTTTGCTGGGATGATGAGAATTATTATATGATCGGTTTTGATGCTGAAAATGATATGCTGAAGCATTACCGTGTTGATAAGATGACTGATATTGAAGTGATCGACAAGAAGAGAAAGGGAACAGTTATATTCAAGAATCAGGATAAAGCCATTTACACAAAGAAGAGGTTCAGGATGTTTGCCGGGGAAGAGCAGACGGTGACTCTTAAGTGCAAGAATTATCTATCTAACGTTATAGTAGATCAGTTTGGAAATGACGTCAGAATGCGTCCTGTTGATGAAGAACATTTTACAGTTAATGTCGATGTGGCAGTGAGCTATCAGTTCTTTGGCTGGTTACTCGCACTTGGAGGAGATGCGGTTATCACTAAACCGGAGTCTGTAAAAAAAGATATGAATGAATTGCTTGCAAGATCATTTACAGAATAATACAAAAAGGAGAAAGATGATTATCAATCAGCACGGATGGGTTTTGTCCGTGCTGATTTTGTGTTAAAATATAGATATATATGTTGGTAAGGAGGTGATTCCTTATGACCGTACATGAATTTATCGTCAGGCTTTTTGTAGTCGCAGCTATTGGTCTGCTTATCGGAATTGAGAGACAGATCGGTGGTCATCATATTGAGATTAAGACTACATTTCTTATAGCAGTCGGTACTTTTGCTTTTTGCATGATTGAGATTCTGCTTGGTTATCCAGATATCAGGATGTCAGCAAATATAGTAACTGGAATCGGTTTTCTCTGTAGTGGCGTTATCTTCAAGAATGGGTTGACTGTAAATGGACTTAATACAAGTGCAACGCTGTGGAGTACTTCCGGAATCAGTATCTTAGTAGCGTATGGATACTTCAAGTATGCTTTTATCATAACGAGCATCCTGATCCTGCTGAATCTGATACTGAATATTACCGCAAAGAAGATAAAGCCGATCAGTTTCCTGGTGGACAATGACAGCAATACTTATCAGGTGAACATTGTATGTATGAAAGAAGAGGTCAACGGGATCAAAGAAACTGTTTATGAGAGGATCATAAACGACAAGAATCTTGTTAATTCTATTGCAGTAAACAGCATTACTCCTGATAAGTTTAGAATCAATATCAAGGTTGGTACAGGTCATGAAGATGATTATTTTGTCAAGCTGACAAATGACATCTTTGAGATGAACGTACTTTCCGTATCTTACGAGAAATTGGAGCAGTAAAATGAGCAACATAAGTAGAAAACTTGAATTTGATAAGTTACACAACATACGTGACTTAGGAGGAATGAAGAACAGAGACGGTTCAGTTATAAAGCAGGGATGCTTTATCAGGGCAGGGCATCTTTCAGAGCTTTCCGACGATGACCGTGAAAAGCTTAAGGGAAATGTCAAAACAGTTATAGACTTTAGAACAGAGCAGGAAAGATCTGAGAAACCTGATATCGAACTTGAGAGTATATCATATATTCATAATCCGATCATGGATAATCTTACCGCTGGAGTTACTAGAGAGAAAGATGCGGATAAGAAGATATTTGCTACTCTTGCACAGAAGCCGACAGAGGCTAAGAAATATATGTGTAAGATGTACAGGGGATTCGTTGAGGACTTTGCGGTTTCGCAGTATTCTAAGTTTATTCGATCTCTTATAAAACCACACGAGGGTGCGGTTCTGTGGCACTGTACAGCAGGTAAGGACAGGGCAGGAATCGCATCTGTTATTGTTGAGGAGATACTCGGGATTCCGAGAGAAGATATAATAGAAGATTATATGTCTACAAATAAATATCTGGAGAAAGATATAGCATTCCTGACTGGTTTTGTAAAGAAGCAACTCGGTACAGATAGTGATCTTGCTGATGAGGCGCTTCGTTATCTTTTTGGAGCAGAGGAAGAATATATTCAAGCATATTATGATGCTGTCGAAGAGAAGTATGGGGATTTTGAAACATTTATCCATAAAGGACTTGGCTTGTCGGATGGGGATATAGACGAGTTGAGAAAACAATATCTTCAGAGTGCATTTTAAGCTTTTTTCTTTAAATGAATATGTTTGATTGCAATAAGATGGAATATTTGAGTACAATATCAAAAAAGTAAATAACAGGGGAAAGTTATAGAAGTAAAAAATAATAATCGTTTATAGTATATTCTCCAATTCGGAGAAAGAATTTAAGAATATTTAGTGAAGGGTTATTATTTATTATGAATGTTTTGATTATTGAAGATGATAAGGATATCTCTAAACTTATCGGTAAGTCTCTTACGGGAAATGGTTACAACTGCAAGTTTGCATACGATGGCGAAGAAGGGGAGGAGCTTTTCGACTCAAATAATTGGGATATGGTATTGTTGGATCTGATGCTTCCAAAGGTCAGTGGATATGAGCTTTTGGAATATATCCGTCCGACCAGGACTCCAATAATCATTATGTCTGCCATGAATCAGGTGAGCGACAGGATAAGAGGTTTGAATATGGGAGCAGATGATTATCTCAGCAAACCTTTTCAGCTTGGTGAGCTGGTGGCAAGAGTAGAAGCACTGATGCGCAGAACCATGCCGTATGATGACATTTTCACATACAAAGGTGTAACGATTAATCGTTCGTCCAGACAGGTTTTGAAGGAAGGTGTGGAAGTAGGTCTTGCGCCAAAGGAATATGAGCTTCTTAATATGTTTATTCTGAATAAGAATGTTGCTTTAAGCCGTGAACAGCTTTATGAGACAGTTTGGCAGGAAGAATACTTAGGAGATACAAGAACTCTTGATAATCACATTAAGAGACTGCGTCAGAAACTTGGATATGAAGATGTTATCAAGACTATTTTCAGAATTGGATACAGGATGGAAGTTACAGAGGAAGAGACGATTGAAGATATTTGTTAAGCTGTACATCGGGATGATGGCAGTTATCATCGTGTCGCTTCTGATCACGGGATATCTTACGATTGGTTCATTTCTGAATCATACCAAGGAGCGAGAGATTAAAAACTGTCTTGACCGATACAGCATATTCATGTGCGTATTTAAGAATAAACTTGAAACAGCTACTAAAGAACAGATAGCGGATCCTGTTCTTGTAAAAAAAGTTGCTGATGAGACCGTAATAGACGGTAGACCTATGGTTGCCATCGAGATGAACGGTAAAGAGGTTTACAATAGTATCAATCCAGACATTGAGTATGATAATGCTTCTGGAAAAGGTACTGGATATGAGATATGTAAGATTGATGGTTCTACATATGTAGTCTGTTACAGTATATATAAAAAGGATAATGTTGTGTACAAATGTACCTCGGCGGACGATGTGACAGAGTTTATTAATGATGTTAACGCGCAACGAAGATGGTATGTGGTTATTTTTTTGTGCGTCTTGCTTGGCGGTACGATCTTTGCAGTTCTGTTCTCTAATCATCTTACTAAGCCTATCAGACATATGTCTGAAGCAAGTAAGGAGATTGCTGATGGAAACTATGGATTTAAGATTGATGTTACTTCAAATGACGAGTTAGGAGAACTGGCTCATACATTTAATTACATGTCGGAAATGATACGCGAAAAGATTGATGCTCTCGAGCTTTCTGTTAAACAGAAAGAAGATTTTATTGCTGCATTTGCACATGAGACTAAATCACCGATGACGAGTGTTATCGGATATGCGGATTATATATACCAGATGCGACTTGATGATGAAGAGAGAAAAGAAGCTGCGTCAGCTATAATGAATGAGGGGATGCGACTTCTTGCTTTATCGGAGAAACTAATGGATATAGTTTCACTGAAACAATCCGGACTTAAGAAAGAAGAGATCCAGACTAATGAGATGATCGAGGATGTCAGACTTTCTATCAATCCGAAGATTGAAAAGCGTGAAGCAGTTATTGATTGCAATGTAGAAGATGAATACATATTCGTCGATTATGACCTCTTCAAGACTGTTGTCATAAATGTAATTGATAATGCCCTTAAAGCAGGTGCTAAACAGATTAAGATAAAAGGTAATAAAGCCGGTTCGTCTGCTTATGTTCTCGCTATAGAGGATAACGGGATCGGAATATCGGAAAATGAACTCAGCAGAGTTAAAGAGGCTTTCTATATGGTCGATAAATCAAGAAGCCGAAAGGAGCATGGCGCAGGACTTGGGCTTGCACTCTGCAATAGGATCATGAATTTTCATGGTGGCAATCTTGATATAAAAAGTAAACTGGGTATAGGTACAACGGTGATCCTTAAGCTGCCGCTAAGAGTAACGGCTTAAGAGGAATGGTCATTCTTTGGAAACTATATATTATTTTTTGGTGTTGTGGAAAAATACCTAAATATGCTATATTAGGAAATGTGGTATTTTAAAGCAAAAGATGTTTTATAATGTATTAGTGTTGCAAAAGGAGAATGACCCGATGGACGTAAAAGAAGTGATCAAGAGGCGGCATAGTGTACGGCAGTACAAGGATATCCCAATAGAAGAGGACATCCGTACAAAACTGGATGAGCTTGCCAGGGAATGTAATGAAGAAAGTGGACTTAAGATTCAGGTGATATATGATGATCCCGAATGTTTTGATTCATTTCTGGCACATTACGGAAAGTTTAAGAATGCCGTGAATTATATAGCTTTAGTCGGCGATAAGAAGATGGATAATCTTGAGGAAGTATGTGGATACTATGGGGAGAAGATGGTTATCGCCGCACAGAAGATGGGGCTTAACTCATGTTGGGTAGCCGGTTCTTATAAGAAGGGCAAATGTAAAGCTGAATGCAGCAAGGGCGAGAAACTTGTATGTGTTATAGCATTTGGCTATGGAGAGACCGAAGGGGTTAAACACAGGTCGAAAAAAGTAAGAAAGCTATGCAATGTTACTGAAGAAGAAATGCCAAACTGGTTTAAGAATGGATTGGTAGCCGCTATGATGGCTCCAACAGCTCTTAATCAGCAGAAATTCTTTGTTACACTCGATGGTGACGAAGTTATCATAACTGCTCAGAAGGGCGCTTATACAAGGATAGATCTTGGAATTGTTAAGTATAATTTTGAGATAGTTAGCGGCAGGAAATGTAAGTAAAAATTTTTTTCGGAAAAACGCATTTTTTCGTTGACGGTTTTCGTTAATAGGAATACAATATAACTATAAATATTAATACTCGGCAAAACAGAGGAAACTCTGCGACGCAAAACTACAGGGCCTAAGATGATATTATGGCAGCCAGTTGCAACCTTGTTTATTACACCAAATTAGGCTTGAAGTCTAGTTTGGTGTTTTTAAATATATAGAGAAGCGAGGTTAATGTTATGGAAGGATTCTTAACGATCAAAGAAGTAGCGGAAAAATGGAACGTTACACCAAGGAGGGTTCAGCTTATGTGCTCTGATGGAACTATTCCGGGAGCAATGAAATTTGGTGGGGTTTGGGCTGTACCCGAGGATGCAGAGCGTCCTGCAGATGGAAGAGTTAAGAGTGGAAAGTACAGGGGTTGGAGAAAGAAGAGTGCAAAAAAGGATGCTTGAGTTTATGAAAGGTATCAGTATTCTGACAGAAATCGAGTAGGAGGAGTTTCTTAATTATGGGAAATTCCTCCTACTCGATTTTGATGCGGATTTGAGAGTTATATATTATAGAATTCATATTGTTGTATTGTATAGAAGGTTAGCTGTCGTATTGGTTGATTAATTCGGAGTGTAATAATATAATGACATATGTTTTCATCTTCGATAGTATTCATAAGGAGACTAAACTATGAATAATATGTACATAAAAGACTTATGGATTAAGTGGGAAGATATAAGTAATTCAAGTTATTTAAGAAGTATACCGTCGATATCACAGCTGGATGAGATGACATTTGAAAGACCTGTCACTTTTTTTGTAGGCGAAAATGGAAGCGGAAAGTCGACACTTCTCGAGGCGATAGCTATAGCATATGGGTTTAATCCGGAAGGTGGTACGAAGAATTATACATTTTCCACTTATGATTCGCATTCAGAACTATGCGATTCGATAAGGCTTTCGAAGGGATACATCAAGCCTAAGCGGAATTACTTCCTGAGAGCCGAGAGTTTCTATAATGTTGCTACGATGGAAGAGGAATACAGCAGAGGCGGTTCGGATATGTATATCCCGAAGGAGTTTCATAAGAAGTCGCATGGCGAGAGCTTTATAGAGGTTGTTAAAAGCTATTTTGGGGCAAATGGTATCTATATCCTCGACGAGCCTGAGGCAGCATTGTCACCGCAGAGACAGCTTACACTTTTATATGAGATAGATAGATGTGTTAAGGAAGGTTCACAGTTCATCATAGTAACGCATTCTCCAATCCTGCTCGGATATCCAGATGCAGATATCCTCAGCTTTGATGAGGGCGAGATTCATAGAATCGAGTACGAGGAGACGGAGAGCTATAAGATAACTGAGATGTTTATAAATCGCCGGGATCAGGTTCTTGGAAGCTTGTTTGAGGGTTGAGTGAAGTATTGAGAAAGTTGGTAGAAAAATGAAAATAATAAATCTTATAGAGAATACAGAAGGATCAAAGGGATGTGCATTTGCCCACGGTCTTTCATTTTACGTTGAGACAGAGAAGCATAAGATGTTGATGGACGTTGGTCCGTCAGAGGATACGATCGCAAATGCATCTATACTTGGAATTGATCTGAACAAGGTAGATATGGTTGCACTTAGCCACGGTCATTACGATCACTCAGGCGGTATAATGCCATTTGCAAAAGTAAATGATCATGCACCAATATATATGCAGAAGCTCGCAGTAGGAAACTACTATGCGGATGATGGTGAAGGTGCTGAAGGCGGTCGCTACAAGTATATAGGTATCGATCCGGAGATAGCGAAGCTGCCGCAGGTTAAGTTCGTTGATGGTGACCATGTGATAGATGATGAGATGGAGTTGATCACTATAAAAAACAGAACTCACCAGCTTCCTTCAACCAATCTTGAACTTATTATTAAAGTTGGGGATGGATATGTACAAGATGATTTCAGACATGAACATTTTCTGGTGATCAAAGAAGGCTCAAAGAAGATTCTTATGTCAGGCTGCGCACATAACGGAATCTTAAGTATACTCGATGCATTTAAGGAAAAGTACGGAGAATATCCGGATGCAGTTATCAGCGGATTCCATCTGATGGTGCATCGCGATTATACAGCTGACGAACTTGAAGAAGTCAGGGCAATCGCTCGCGAGCTGAAGAACTATCCATCCAGGTACTTCACATGCCACTGCACCGGTGTGCCGGCATATGAAGAGATGAAACTTATCCTGGGTGACCAGCTGCAGTATGTGCATTCCGGGGATGAGGTTGAGGTGTGATTTTCTAGAAAAAAACATAAAAATATGTCGTTCACTAACTAAAAGTGTCGTTCATCAGATTGTTGTTGATTTATTTCGTTGATTAGAATAATATCATCCGGGAAATATTAAATGTTATTTCTTAATGACAATCTTAATGGAGGACAACAAGTTGGAAATTATTAGATGCGGAAGGTTTGCTATCATTAGAAGAGTTATCTCTTTTGTGTTAGTGATCGGAATGGTTATAGGACTCGTACCTGAGACTGCATTTGCAGCCAGCAGTGTACAGAATAATGTTACACAGTCTTCATCAGACGTAAAGTCAGTTGATGATGACTGTGTTTTTGAGTTCAAAGAGAAAACGGATGTAAACCCCGAGACTGGTAATCAGGAAGGATATACATTACCAGATGAATATAAGGCATTAGGCTATGCGCTTTTTACATCCGATAACAAAGACATCTCATTATATACATATAAGACAAAGATAAATGGAGATGTACATACAAACAAGAATTTTTTCTTTCAGGGTACAAATCTTGAAGTAAGCGGTACAGTAGAAGCAAGTAAAAAGATTGATATTACTACTGCAAGCGGAAAAGAGTTTCAGAAGGTTGGTTCAAAAAAGGAAAAAGCTGATAAGATTGAGATTCCTGATATATCGAATGATATTAAAGAAAATGTATTAGAGAATGGAACAGTTTATAAAAACGACAAGTTTTTTGATTCAGACAAAGTAGTAGTAGATAAGCCTATTCTTTCAGAAGGACATATGACATTCAGTTCAACATCCTTCCTTGGACAGGGAATCATATATGCTAAAAAGAATATAACATATAATGTCGGAAGTATAGCTACGCCACGTGATAGCAGAGTCTTTCTTATGTCAGAGGCAGGAAATATCACTATCAATGGTTCTTCGATAAATCTTAATGCTACGATATATGCTCCAAATGGAATAGTAAATATAAATGCAAATGAATTTCATCTGAATGGTCGAATCATAGCTAAGGCTGTAAATATCAATGGTTCAATAATAGAGATAAATGCGGGACCTCAGGATCTGGATTTGATTTCTTTTGTATTTAAGCCAGAAGTTTTTCTTAAGTCAGATGGCACTTTCAAGCAGAACAGAAGTGTGACATTTACTGCAGAAGGAAAGGATGGAAAGGATTTCAAGCCAGAAAGTATCTTTACTTGGACTGTCACCAGAGATGGAGAAGATGCGTCTGATATCTTTGTGACAACTAAAGATAGTACTGACATTAAGAAGGTGGGACTATTTAAAGAACCTGGACATTACACAGTAACCGTATCAGTATCCGTAAAAGGAAATGTCGGAACTGCATCAGAAGAGATTGATATAATCCCAGATGCTTCTCCTATTGCAGGATTTATACTTGATTCTGATAAATATTTCAGAACCTCTGATGGAAAAGCACATATAAAAATAGCTGATGCGTCAGTATCACCGGACGGAGATGAGATAGATATAAGAAGATGGACAGTTTATTACGATAAGAATAATAACGGTATATTTGAAGAAAGTGAGTCAGTTCTTTTATCTGATAAGAATGAAAAAGAAGTATCAGTAGATACAGATAAAGTAGGAAAATATAAAGTCGTACTTGATGTACAGGAAACTTTTGGAAATACTATTCCTGAATTACTTACAGATGCAGATTATCTGAAGGATTCAACAGAAGATGAAATGCAGGAACAGTATGGTGTTTTTGAGGTGGATAATGAAGCACCTGAAGCAAATCTGGAGATAGAAAAGGCAAAAGCTGCAGATATCGTATTTACAGTCGGTGATGTTTCAGATGAGAAGCTGCAGATATACAATGAAAAGGCAGCTGAGCTTGAAAATATACTTAAAGCTAAAGGTGTTGATACAAGAATTGAGACAGTTTCATCTAAGAAGTATACAGCACAGGATAAGTTTGCATGGAAAGAATACGCTCATCATAATCTAGACGGATATCAGGATCATATAGTATATGAAGGTGATGATATCCGAATGCTTGGATATGTTAGGAACCCTCTTTCTGATTTCCTTTATCTAGATGATCACGATACAGGAAAGAAGATATTTGAATTCGATCTTCAGAGAGATAATACAGACTGGCATAGTATGGAAGGTGGAGGTTTCCTCTTTAATACAGACATATCAGAGGAAGAGAACTACATACGTGGTTATTGTATTCTTGTAACATCCGGAGGATTAAGGCTCAGAAGAATAGACTGTAATAGGTTTGATATATTTACTGGAAATACTTCTGGAAGAGCGAGTGAAGATTATACATGTTATTGTACTTGCTCAATAGGAAATGTGTATGACAACCATCATTTAAAGATCGTAGTTGATCCAAGATCAATATCTGTATGGTGTGATGACAAGCTTGTCATCGATAACTTTATCCTTCCTGAATTGGAAAGCGGAACAGGATTTGGACCGATAACAAGACATTTAAATCATGCCTGCAGTCAGCGTTCATTCTTCACATTCAAGAATATAACTATGCAGTCTATGTCGGGTAGTGGTCTTTCAGACATAATTGATGGTTATGAATGGAGACCTAATGCAGAGCATTATGTCCTTAATCTTAGTGATAATCGAGTTCCGGAGCTTTCAACGGATGAGAGTATGGCTGATCTTGCAGCTGCAGTACTTAAGAATGATGCTCATTTCGTAGGAATTGGAAATGAAACAAATGATATGCAGTATCAGTCTTTTATGGGTTATGCAGAATGTAAAGGACTGACACGTTCTTCAGAAAACCTAACTGAAGAGATGGATGCTGTTAACAACTACATACTTAGCTCAATTTTATCAAAAGATTATTCGATAAAAGACAATATAACAACAAATGATGTCATCAACTATAAAGATATATATTCAGATAAAGAGAATGATCCACAGTATTCACAGCAGTGGGAGTATGAATATGTACCCGATGCATTTGATGTTTCATCACTTCTTGAGAGTAATGTGGCTGAAAATGATGAAGAGTTTGGAATAGTAGCAACAGCGACTGATGCACAGAGTGCTACTCCAACTGATGCAGATAAAGATGATAAAGGAAACTTGTGGAAAGAAGGAGAAGTAACTCTTTCCAACGGACATATATTAAAGAGAATAAATAATCCGATAACGGTATTTGATATAACAGGAGCATATGCAATCCGTTCAAGGGTTATGGATGACCCTACATATGGAAATAGTTTCATAGCACCATATCGCAAATGGTCTTCTACTAATGAATATCAGAAGCTTCTTATAGTACAGAGTCGACCTGTTGCGGAGATAAAAGCAGAGGTTTCTAAGGATTCACGTGTAAAGAATAAAGCTCTGGCGAATATCATTTATTCGGCATATGATCCAGATCATCCAGAAGATTCGAAGCATGGTATCAGACAGGAAAAATTCTATTATAAAGAAATCGGTGACAGTTCATGGACGGAAGGAAGACTGTCAAACAGCATTGAGATAGGAAAAACATATGTTGTTAAGTATCAAGTCGCTGATGTGGAAGGAACATGGTCATATCCTGCGACAGCAGTAATAAAGACTAATAATCTGAAAGACTATAAGTCAGTTGAGGATGATCAGGCACCGGAAGTGCATATTGACGTATCTAAAACCATGATATCTCTTGGAGATTCTATAATGGTGGATGCGTATGCTGTGGATGATCATGGGGTATCTGATTTTGCATTATATGTAGATGATAAAAAGGAGCTTGATCATTCCGGTATTACATATATTGTTCCAGAAAAAGAAGGAATAATGAAGATGAAAGCCGTAGCAACTGATATGGCTGGAAATACTTCAGAAAAAACAGTTCAGATAACGGTAATAGATGACAGGGATGTAACTCTTCCAGTAGCGGAGATTATATCACCGGCACCGGGATCGGAGCTTGGTTTTGATATCGAATTTATTGGAACAGCAAAAGATGAAAATAAACTTGATTCATATACTCTGTCATATAAAAAGACTTCTGATGAAGAATATAAAACTTTTGCAGAAGGAAAAGAACCGATAGAGAATGGACTACTTGGAAAACTTGATATAACTGGTTTTGAAGATGGATTGTACGATATCAGATTCCATGTAGAAGATGCTGCAGGAAATGCAAGAATCATTGATATGCAGATATATGTGGAAGCAGGTAAAACTGAGAAATATACTATTTCTTGTGAAATAAAGGATATTGTCCTTAACAAAGAAACTGAAGAGATTGAGATAAAAGGTAGTGCTGAAGCAGAGGGACATTTTTCTAAGTATGAGCTGGTATATCAGCCAGAAGGTTCAGATGAGGTTACTGAAATCTCAGAGGGAACTAAAGAAGTAAAGGATGAACTTCTAGGAAAGATTCCATTAACTACTCTCAAATCAGGAAAATATAATCTTTATCTGTATGTAGAAGATACAACCGGAACGAGGGTAAGATGTGATGCTTCATTTGATTATAAGGAAGGTGAAACAGTTGATCCGGACACAGATAATAGTAAGACAGAAGAAAAAGTTGAAACCCCGGACACTTCAAGTACAGAACAGAATGAGAACAAGAAATTCTCATTAAATCTGTCACATAGCCGTACTTCTGTAGGAACACAGGTTACCGCACAGGTTACACTGGCAGATGGAATGAAGAAAGAGAATCTTAAGCTTTATAAAGGTGATGAGATTCTTGCAGAGAACAGTCTTGCAGCTAAGTTTACTTCTGAAAAAACTGGCAGGGTTAAAATCAGAGCTGTATACACTCTTGATGAAACTGAAAAAGAGAATAACAAGGGCGATGATATAGTCCTTACAGCAGAATGCACATTTTTTAACGGTTCTGATAAGACAGCGCCGGTTGCTGAGATAACAACAGATACATTTACTGAACCAATTAAACAGATTACTACTATAACTGGTACGGCAACTGACGAGACAGAGCTTGATTTCTGGAGACTCGAATATAGACTGAAACCTTATGCGGATTATACTCTCATAGCTGAAGGTACAGAAAGCATAAAGGATGGAGAGTTTGGAAAGATAGATCCTACTCTCATGATGAATGGAGAGTATGAGCTGAGGCTCAAAGTACAGGATCAGGGCGGAAATATAAAAACAGTTACGCGTGATTTTGTTGTAGAGGGAGATCTGAAGATTGGTAACTTCCATATCGGATTTACAGATGTTACAACCTCTATGGGTGGAACAACTGTAAATGTAAACAGAATCTATGATACAAGAAATAAGAAGCAGGGCGATTTTGGTTATGGTTGGACTATGGACCTCACGGGCACAAGACTTACTGAAAGTAACAGTATTGCTAGTGGATATACCATGGAACGTACAGGTTCTGCGTTTTCTACCACTTATAGAATCAAAGAGACTAAGAATCATGATGTGATCGTATCATATGGTGACGGAACAAGTGACAGATTCTCACTTGTTATAGGAAATGGAATCAGTGCACTTAGACCTATATCAGAGATATATTTTGGTTATAAGTGTGAGACTAGTCAGAAAGTTAAACTTGAAATCCTGGCAGATACGACGGCGTTCTATGAAGGTGGTCAGGTAGCATTCTATGATGAGTCCGTATATGATACATTAAACTATAAGCTGACTACTGCTGACGGAAATGAGCTATATCTTAACAAGTCCTTAGGTGTTTATAAGATAGTTGATGCTGCAGGTCATGTGATCAAAGTTGATAAGAACGGATATCATTCCGAAGATGGAAAGAATATCGAGTTTAAGCGAGACAGCGAAGGCAGGATTAGCAGCATTACTGAGCCCAATGGCAATACAACTATATACAAGTACGACCTTAATGGTGACCTGGTATCAGTAACTGACAGTGCTGACAGAACTGTTTCATTTACATATGATAACGACCACAATCTTATGTCTATAACGGATCCTATGGGTATAGCTGTGTCACGAAATGAGTACGATGCTGAAGGAAGACTCATTGCTACAATCGATGCTGAAGGCAATAGGATTGAGTATGATCATGACATTGATGGCAGGCAAAAAGTTGTTTCTGACAGATTAGGTAATAAAACTGTATATGTTTATGATGATAACGGAAACGTTCTTCAGACAACAGATGCAAATGGTCATACACAGAAATCAACTTATGATGAATTCGGAAATGTATTAACATTTACAGATGCCAGAGGAAATGTAACAACTACAAAATATGATAGCTTTGGAAATGCTACATCGATAACTGATGCAGATGGTAATAGTATATCGATGGAGTATAACAGTGATAATAAACCTGTTAAGATATCAACTGTAGATGATAAAGAAATAATAGTAGATTATGATAAAGCCGGAAATATTCTTAGCACTAAGAATGTGGATGGAAGTGTTATATCATACGATAGAGCCTCAGATGGTAATATCAAGAGTATTTCAGACGAAATAGGAAAAGTTTATTCGGCTGAATATGATTCAAGCGGCAACGTTATTGCTGTATCAGATCAATCTGGTAATGTAACAAACTATACATACGATGACTCTGGTAATAGACTTACAGAAACAACCATAGTAAAGACTGAGGAAGGTGATGTAAGTAGAACAATCAAATACAACTATAATAGCAGTGGTGAACTTGTTTCTTCAGAAGATGCAGATGGAAATCTGACTACTGTTGAAAGAAATAAAAATGGTCAGACAACAGCTACTGTAGATTCAGAGGGAAGACGTACAAGTTATGACTATACTTCGCTTGGTAAAGTAAGTAAAATTGTTTATTCCGATGGTACAAAGGAAGAATTTACATATGATGCGGAAGGAAGAACTCTTTCTTCAACAGACAGAATTGGAATTAAAAAAGAGTTTGCGTATGATAAAGTTGGAAATCTTGTCAAGGAATCTGATTCAAGAGGCAATATTACTAATTTCGAATATGATGAGAATAACAATCTGACAAAGGTTATTTATCCGACTGGATATAGCATAACTTATTATTTTGATGCGCTGAACAGGAATACAAAGACAACAGATAAAGATGGTAATACAACTTCATTTGCTTATGATGAAAGATCATTATTAACAAGTGTTACTGATTCTAAAGGAAGTATCACTAATTATGAGTACAATGACAGAGGTGAAAGAGTAAAAACTATCTATGCTGATGGAAGTTCAGAAAGTATTACAACCGATAGCCGTGGAAGATGTTTATCAAAAACATCGACAACGGGTAGAAAAACAGATTATACATATGATTCAGCTGACCGTCTGATTAAGGTGACTCAGAATTCTGGATCAGAAACTGTTTATTCGTATGACAGTCAGGGGAATCTGATATCTGTAAAAGACGGGAATGGAAATGAAACTCAGTATAAATATGATGTAAATTCCAGAAGAGTAGCAACTATCCTTCCAGACGGAAGCAATATGAGTTACAGCTATGATTCGCATGGAAGAATAAATGAGATTACTGATTATAAAGGTGTTAAGACTATCTATACCTATGATGATGAAGATAGACCAAGTGTAATAAAGTCTGGCGACAGTGTTATCGAATATTTCTATGATGATTTTGGTCGTGTAAAATCCATTAAGACTGATGATAGTCAGATATCCTATTCTTATAATAAATATGGAGAATTAGAAGAAAAGTTATATGAGAACGGACAAAAGATAAGATATGGTTATGACGAATTCGGAAGAGAGAACAGCGTAGAGTCATTTGGTGAAAATGAAACATATACAGCTGTTAAGTACGAATATGATTCTCAGGGCAGATTATCAAAAGTTATAGATGATAATAAAACTGTTTCAGAATATACATATGATTCTAATGGTAACAGAGCAAGCACAAAGTATTCAAATGGAGTAAGTATCGTATATACTTATGACAAATGCAATCGTCTTGAAACAGAAAAAGCTACTGATAGAACAGATAAGCTTCTGGCAGAATACAGTTATGTATATGAGAATGGTCTTAAGGTAAAAGCTTCAGAAAAGAAGTCTGATTCTGAAACAATATCAGAATATGAACGAGATGACGAAGACCGATTAATAACTGATAAGATAACAGAAAAGAAGAATGGTAAAGAAAATGTAACAACCTACTCATATGAATATGATAAAGTCGGAAATAGAACTTCTCAGACTGTAGATGGAGTAGAGACAACATATAAGTATAATTCTAAGAATCAGCTCGTATCTGAGGAAACATCTAATGATGGAGATAAGACAGTTTATGAATATGACCTGAACGGAAATCTTATCAGCAAGATCAATAATACTGAAAAAGCTCTGTATACATATGATGTATACAACAGAATGATCGGATACAGATGCGGGGATATTGATTATTCATATGCATATGATGCAGAAGGAGTAAGAAGAAGCAAGACTAATAATTCTGCAAAAGAAACAATTCTTTTTGTAACAGATACAAACTGTGAATATTCAACAACCCTTGCAGAAACTGACAAGAACGGAAAACTGAATAGAGGATATATAACAGCCGGAGAAATCATAAGTATGGATTTCTCGAACCAGAACATTTATTATATAAGTGATGGTCACGGCGATGTAAGAATTCTTACAGATGAAAATAGTGCTGAAAAGGCAACATATAAGTATAATGCATATGGAGAACTTCTCGAAAAAACAGGTACTATAGATAATAGCTATTTATATGCCGGAGAATATTTAGACGCTGAAACAGGATTATACTACCTAAGAGCCAGATATATGGATACTTCAATCGGAGTATTCACAAGTATGGATACATATGAAGGCAGTATCACTGACCCGGATACACTCCATAAATATTTGTATGCAAATGCTGACCCAGTAAACTATACCGATCCAAGTGGACATTTCTTTATAACTTCGCAGATGATCTGTACTGGTATAATGAATGTACTCAACAACATGGATAAGATTGTTGTTATGGGGTTGATCAATAGCACAATTACTGGTGGTATTATGACATTGATGGGATGTCCCGAAGATGAAGTTCTTAAGGGCATGATCAAAGGATTTGTCATGGGTGCTGGTTTAGGTGCTTTAGGATTCTTCTGTACGGCAGCATTGGGCATTTCAATGACTCAGTTTATGATGTGTAATGCTGGTGCCATGTCAATAACTAGTATTTTTACATCGCTGTATTATGCATTAAAAGGAGATAATCTAAATGCAATTCTTTATTTCGGCATGGCAATTATTTCAGCTGCTCAATTTTGCCATTTGTATGGCTTGCAAGGACAGGCTATTGTTTATGGAGAAAATTGTCTAAAAAAATATACATTAAACGAAAATGGAGTTGGAGACGTAGTTGAAGTAGAGGGGGGAAGTGGCACATATTATAATGCTGATGGAAGTCCAATATGGCCACCTAATCGTGGCTTTGATGGTGAACCAGTTACTATTACTTTAGAGCCAGGCACGATGGTAGATAGATATGGATATGATGGAGGATACTTCGTTTCTCCACAGGGAACATCATATACAGAAAGAGCATTACCTGTTGGTACAGACAAAAAACCATATACAATATTTGAAGTAGTTAAACCAGTAGAGGTTCAATCAGGAAAAATAGCACCGTGGTTTGGAGAAAAAGGTGGTGGAATTCAGTATGAATTCAGTAATAAAATATCTGAATTATTAGAACAAGGAATATTAAGAAAGGTAGAGCATTAAAATGAATATCGAAGAATTACAAATATTATTAAAGGAGAAAAATGTTCCTCAAGATTTATATTCTCTTAAAGGAGGTTTGCCGAGTGAATCATACTGCATAGAGAAGACTGAGGATAAATGGCATTTGTATTATAGTGAAAGAGGTGTAAAAGAAACTATTAATTATTATGATAATGAGGATGAAGTTGTTGATGCATTTTTATCAGAGATAGATAAGTATATATGATTGTCAATACCTTAGCACCACCAACCCCTTCCAATCAAATCCAACCAACTAAATGCTCCCACTATCCCTCACACTCATCGCTTCTCAGCTACGCTGATGTCAGTCGATGAGTGTGAGGGGAGCTCGTTACGGTAGTAACGAGCAAGATATAGCGTTTTTAGCCCCAGTTGGGAATACTTAAGTAAAACACAATAATGAATTTTCAGTTTAGTTCCATTAAGCTGATATCAAAGCACTCTTAACAAAATTATTTTTGTTAGGAGTGTTTTTCTATGATCAAAATTAAATCTATCAATCCAAGTCAGCTTTATATCGCTCAGAATGTCGAAGTATCGCTGAAGTTAGCAGGTAACACAGCACAGGTAACTTTTACTGCTGGTAAAAACAGAAAATGTCCAATTAAAAATCTTTCCAAAGATGAGTTCGTAGATTTATCGACAGGTGAGGTTAAGAAAAGGCAACATTCAGAAAATCGTTTTCAATCTCCGAAAAGTGTTCGAAAAAGTATCAATTCACTTATGGATTTGATTCGGTGCAATGCTACCAATCCTGCAAACTGTAAATGGATTACTCTTACTTATAGAGAAGAAATGACAGATTGTAAGAGAGTATTTAAAGATAACAAAGCCTTTCTGCGTAAACTCCGCAATTATCTGAAAAAGCAAAAGCTTACAGAGTCAAAGAAAGATTTTAAGTTTATTGCAGTAGCCGAGCCACAAGGTGAGAATCATGGTAATGCTTGGCATATCCATCTGCTTCTTATATTTAGTTCAAAAGCACCTTATATCAGTAATCAAGATATCGCTGATTTATGGGGATATGGTATGACAGATACTCATAAAGTGTATGATGCAGATACTCTTGCATTATATTTTCGAGCATACCTTTCGGATGTAGAATATGTAGATGATGATAAAAGTGATGATTCTGCTGATATATATTATGATATTCTTTCGGAGTATGAGAGAGAGCAACTTGAAAAGACAAAAGATGAGGTATCTAACGCAAATATAGTTACTAAAAATGTCGGTGGGGTAAATAAGAAATTCATCAAAGGTGAAAGACTTAAATATTATCCGACAGGTATGCCATTGTATTCCTGCAGTAGAGGAATGAACAGACCAACAGTAGAGCGTATTGTAAATAAGGATATCAAGGATAAGTTGAAGAACTATTATTTATCTTTCAGACAGTCGTTTATAATTGGTGACAAAGATAAAGGAAATATAGTTGATAAGCGATACTTTCAAAAGAAAGGTACTGGTTCAGGAAGATATTGGAGAAAGACTGATGTGGCGGGTATGCAAGATAAGCCTGTTAAGCCAGCAGATCCATTATGGAAAATTAAGGAAATCTGCAAGAATGGACTTAATGGATGTGTTCCAGACATAACCAATATCAGACCAATGGATGATAATGTACCTGAGATTCTGAAAATTTTTGGAGCTAAAAAGGTTATTACATAGAACAGTACTGAAAAAATGATAATTTGTTCTTACAGAGAAGATTATCCCAAGTTGAATTGACTGATATGATTCCTGCTATATGATATCCTCTGTCTGCATCAATAGTATTATCGGGAAGATGAAGCGGTAAGAAGTTTTGAAATTTCGGAAGATTACAGAGGGGTAGAATAGTCGCATTTACTTGCACCTATAAGACAATGAATACCTGTTTTCATATCATCTGTAGCTGTTATTATATCTCATGAATTTGTTTTTAGAAGAACAGTTTTTGAATTGATAAAAGCTGATACTGTTTCAAGTAGAGCCATCGTTGTTTTAATCTTATCTTATATTTGTCTTAAGCTAATATTGTTATTGTCGGACTTGATTTGTTTTAAGCCCTGCACAGGCAGTAAAGTTTTTAATAGTATTTTCGGAACTTTAACCGCAGATAAAGTTCGGTTTTATGATTTGTTTTCTGATGCATGGGTTTATCGGATGATGCATTTTATGATTTGTATTGTGATGCATTGCAACATAAAATTCTCATCAATATATTTTTTTCTGAATTATCCTTGCTTTTATATGGCTGTTTGGAAAAATAAAATATATCTCTTATGATGCACTAAATGTTATCCACAGTTAAAAAATGTTGCAATAATTCTCTGTGGATTTAAGGAACTCTATCCAATCTTCAGATGTTTTGAGTATCGCTGATTTTGTTTAAATCTCATTGTCGGGGTATTCATGATATGTGTTTTCATTTGTTCTGATATCAGAGAGCTTATTATGGTTATTATAGGAACTATCCTTTATATACTGGCTTCTCTGATTTTGATTATGAAATATAGGAACTTGAAATTCATGTTATAGGAACTTCCGCAAGACATACATTTTGGTATGTTCCAGTTCCGGTAACGACACCGACAGTTTAATCATTGTAGATTTTTTATGGAGATTGAAAGGATTGGTGAGGTTTATGAATAAACGTTCAAGGTGCATTGATGAAGATACATTTAAGCTTATTGTCAGTACAATCAGAACAGGTTTTACAGATAATGATGGGGTAGAGAGACACCCTAATGTGAGGATAGCTACAGTTCTGACTATAGAGTACAATCTCGGCATCCGCATCGGTGATGTCCTGCAACTTCGAATGTGTAATCTCGTGAAAGATGGAAAGCGGTACTGCTTTGATATCACAGAGCAGAAGACTGGCAAGCATAGAGGATATACAATTCCGATAGATGTATATCTCTTTATCCAAGAGTATGCCAATGCCCATAATATCCTGCCGACACAGAAGCTCTTTCCGATATCGGAGCGAGTGGTATCAAAGCTTCTTAAGATAACTTGTGAGTATCTGGGACTTGATGGTATCGGCACTCATTCTTTTCGTAAGGCATTTGCGACGAATGCCTATATCAATAGTGATTATAATATAGAGCTTGTCAGAAATCTCCTGCAGCACTCCAGTCTGGATACTACGCAGAAGTACATCGGTATCGGAACTAAGGAGATGGAAGAAGTTATTTTGAAGAGCGTATGTCTGGGGTAAATATCATTGATATAATCAGAAGCTGTGTTATCGGTTATATAAGTGTATGATTATTGATTGTATAATATCGAACTAAAAATATGAGCTAATGCGAAAAGGCTGTAGGCTACTTGTTGAATTACAGGGAACTACAGTTTTTTCTTTGCTATGGGGTAGGCTGTCCTCCTGAGGTTGTCGGTATCCTGCAAATATTTTGAAAAAAGTGCTTGACACGCCCTCTTGTTTGCTCTGTTTTCTCTTAACCTGTCGAATTACTCCATCCATGTCTGTAATCATCAAATCTGGGCTTCTGAATCGCTCACAAAGTGCATGAAATAACGCATCTGTGGGGCATGTATGAAAAAGTGCGTTTGGTATAATCGTTCTATGAAAAATAATTATTTTTTTAATGTGATTTTCTGCGGAAATGACTTGAATAGTGGTTTCGGCAGAGTTAACATCACACACAATTCTTGAAGCGGTTCGTAAGCCTTCAAGGATTGCCCATATTCATGTATGGGATTACATGCTCCTGTAAAAGTCGGCGGTACTGTCTGTAGCAGACACCTTGAGACCGACCAGAAATACAGAACTTATCCACCCGTGTCGGATTGGGTTGCAATGCGTAAATCCCATTCACGATTTAATTGTTGAGGCTGTTCATATTTTGTTAAGGAGGAGTTTCATTTTATGAGATTACAAGATTTTATTTATGTAGGCATTGACTTACATAAACTCACTCATACTGCTGTTGTTATCGATAGTAGTGGTCGTGAGTTAGGTGATATTACATTTGAGAATGTTCCATCTGATTATTCAAAGCTTGTACGCAAAGTGAAGAAATGTATTCAGAAGATGAAGTTGTCGCAAGGGATAGAAACTGAAGCTTTCTATTGCCTTGAAAATGCTTATGGTTATGGTCGAGCATTGGCTGTTTGGTTGATAGATAAGGGTTATATTGTTAAGGATGTCAATCCTGCCCTGTCTAATCGACAAGCAAAGCATAGAGCTATGTATCGTAAGTCAGATGAAGATGATGCAAGAGCTATTGCTATGGCGGGTATTCATGAATTTGAGAAACTGCCAGATGCCTGTCCTTTGGATGAATATTGGAGCATTCAACAGTTAGTGCATCGCAGAGATACGATTATGAACCAGCGAGTGCGTCTGGTTAATCAGTTGCATGAACAGTTGCATAGAGCGTTCCCTTATTACAAAGAGTTCTTTCAAGATATATCCAGACCGACTGCACTTCATTTCTTTGAGACATATCCATCTCGGAAGTATCTTGTAGGAGTGTCAGCAGAGGATATCAGAGAAGAACTGTTACCAGTCAGTCATAATAAGTGTTCAACTAAAGTGTGTCAGAGTATCTATGATGCAGTTTCGGCAGATACATCAAAGCTATGCGAGTATCAGGATTCAAGAGACATAGTTACAAGAGGTATTATATCCGATATACAGCATTCGGATAAGATGCTTTCAGAGATAGATACAGAATTGGAAAGGCTGTATAAGGAGCTTGAACTTACTCTTGCGACCATGCCAGGCATGAAGATAATCATGTCCATGAAACTTATAGCGGAGATAGGTGATATAAGAAGATTTAAGAGTTCGGAGAAATTGGCTCAGTATGCAGGTATCGCACCTATGCCGTATGGCTCAGCAGGTAAGAATAAGAACTATGCCACTAAGCAAGGTAACCGAAGACTGCAAGCTACCATTTATTATCTGGCGGTACAGCAGATACAGATATCGCCAAGTGGTAAGCCAAGAAATCCATATTTCAGAAACTATTATGAGCAGAAGCTGTTGGAAGGTAAGAATCCGAAGCAGGCTTTGATATGTATTTCAAGGAAGCTGGTTAAGGTTATATATGCCATGCTTAAGAATAAGACTTCTTATGAAATGCCAGAAGTTCTGGGAAGTAAGGAAGATAAGGTGTCAGATTCCTGTAGTGTAACGAAAGAAGCATCTTAGGAATAAGAGGTTGATTAAACTTTTTGAAGTATTTGTCGTAGAAGTATAGTAGTATCTTAAATGCTGTGATAGAATGACAGAAGCTGAAAGTATTACAGAGACTGGAGGTGGCTGTCATCAAGAATAAAAGAATATTGAAGTGTCTGCTGATGGTGGTTGTCAGTCTGCTTCTGGTACTCAATTTTTCAATAGGGGTATCGGCAAGCACTGTTTATGATAGGCAAGATGCGGATGCTTGTATAACCATAAGCCAAAGACTCTCTGTCAAGGGTGGAAGTAAGCCGGATTTTTACGTTAAACCTAATGGAGAAACTGTTCCATCTACAGGTTACAGATATGTATCAGAGAATGCTTCATATTTGGATTCGATGTCAGAAAGTATGACTATTCCTGCTAATGAAGAAGGGACATATTTTTCGTTTGATTGTTATGATGAAGCTAATCCAGGAGCTTTGCAGGTTCCACATGATGCGTCTATAAGAGTGGAGTTTGATACGCTCCAGATTATTGATGATATTAGTGTTCCAAACGGTAATTGGGGAAAAGCTTCATATTTGGAACCTATTACTAAAGATTTTCCTGAATTTGGAAAAGGAGGAGCCACACAAGTAATTACTCGTAGTCGTATAATAATTGATCTTATTACAAAATTATCTAAACATTAGGAGGTGTATTAATGTATAATCCAAGCGAAAGTGAAAAGGAAATATGTTACAGTATTGTTAGAGAGTTATTAAGAGGATTTAGGGAAAAGGAATATGAAAAAATAGTAGATGAAATCTTTCAAACTACTTATTCTATAGGTGGAGATTTTGGAGAACATACATTAAGAAAAGTAGCTAATATCGTGATTAGGAATTATATTTCCTAATATAATCGACGAGTCAGATAATGGTATAATTATCTGGCTTGTTTTGACTATTAATATTTGGTTTTCTTTAATATTCTTGGATGCTGATTCATATCAGTATGAAAAAGTAGGTATCTGAGGAAACATCTAATGGTTCAGATAAGACGGTTTATGAATATGACCTGAATGGAAATCTTATCAGTAAGACTACTGATGCTGAAAGTAATAGTTATGAGTATACTTATGATGAAAATGGAAACCTTAAAAAAGTAACAGATGCACTCGGAAATACTACAGAGTATACTAATGTGTAAAGTGATTGCTTTTGCAAGATAGTAGTGTTGGATGTTATTATGATATTATATTCTATTAGTCGTATTTGATGTATAATCCAAACAATGCGATGAAGTTTTATGAAAAGATTAGACCTATTTTAGAAACCGATATGGATCTAAATGGACGAAGAGTTCTGGCTTATTTTCAGTATTATGTCTTAAAAAGACCAGATCTTGCTGAGATTACTCTTGCTCAGGCTGATAAAGCGGAAGAAAATGTAAAGGCAGTACTTTCTAAGACAGAGCAGAAATATGAACAAAAATTGATTGAAGAATTAAGGGAAAATATGAGGGGGAATTCCAGCCCAACGTATTAAAAGTAAAAGGATTTCAGGAAAGGCGAAGCAGTTTTTGTTATGAAGACTAAAATATTAGGTGATATGAAATGTTACTTATATTGTATACTTGTTTTGATATTGTGTTTTATTTTATTTGGGTGTTCATCAAGAGGTTCGAGTTATGACACAACATATTTCACGGATTCAGAAGAAAGTATTACAAGTGATACGGTTAGTAGTTTGGATGATTCAATAGTAAAAGAGGATATTTATTCTCATAATTACGTATCGGTAGTTATATTTAAGGATATTGAAGATGAAATTAGTATTTGTTTATATTTGAATCGTGATAAAGTTCAACGATTAGAATCTAAAATGATTAAAAAAAATCGTCATGCTAATATGTCTGGATATAATTGGGATGTGTTTTTAAATAAATATCTTGAATACAATGAACCTGAGATTTTAGAGGTTATTTCTCCAGATCCAGAATATTGTATGTATGCGGCTTATATTGAAGGGGTTAGTGAAGAGAATAAGAAATTAGCGCGTGATTTTGGTATGATTATAGATCATCTTATCGAGGATGAGTCTGCAGCACTTGATTTTCTTGATAAACATGGTGATGAGATTGAGTGGGAATAATAAATGTAGGAGGTATTTGTTATGGATATTTCAAGTATTACAGTAAACACACACAGTAGTATACGAATCGATATCGGGAAGATAATATATTTCGATCCTTTTGAGATTGATGGTAGTGTGGGGGATGCAGATTACATTTTTATTACGCATGATCATTATGATCATTATTCACCGGAGGATGTTAAAAAGATCCTGAAAAGTGATACTGTATTAGTCGTTCCACAGCCCATGCGCAAGAAAGTAGATAAGAATACACCGGTTGAGAATATTATTGAGGTTATCCAGGGACAGACTTATGAGACGGCTGATTTTACATTTGAAACTGTTCCGGCATATAATGTTCTGAAACCATTCCATTCTAAGAATGCAGGATGGGTGGGATATGTTCTTAACATTGATGGAAAGAGAATCTATGTAGCAGGGGATATGGATGCTACTAAGGAAGCAGAACAGGTGAAGTGTGATATTGCTTTGATTCCTATAGGAGGATTCTATACTATGAATCCAAAGGATGCTGCAGGGCTTATAAATAAGATCAAGCCGGAGTATGCTATACCTACTCATTACGGTAAATTGGTTGGAAAACCTGAAGATGGTGAAACATTTAAAAAACTTGTTGATGATGACATTAAGGTTGAGATTAAACTTGTTTTTTAAGAAGAATGTGATTAGAAAAATATAAATAGAAAAATATAAATAGAAAAAGGTGGCGTTTTAATATGAACATTCAGATATTTGGTACTAAGAAGAGTGCGGATTCACGTAAGGCTGAGAGATACTTCAAGGAACGTGGGATCAAGTTCCAGTTTGTCGATATGAAGGAGAAAGGACTAAGCAAGGGTGAGTTCAATTCTGTTAAACAGGCTGTTGGTGGACTTGATAACATGATTGACACTAACGCAAAGGACAAAGATACACTGGCACTGATTCAGTATATAGCTGATGAAGATAAAGAAGAAAAGATTCTTGAGAATCAACAGATCATTATTATGCCTATCGTTCGTAATGGCAAGAAGGCGACTGTTGGATATAAGCCGGAAGTCTGGAAAGAATGGGATTAAAAATGTGGGGATACTGTCCCCACATTTTGTTTGCCATATAGCTATTTACGATACAACTCGTCCAAATATTCTAAAATCACTGTTTGCTGTTACAGGGATAGGCGCGTATTTAGGGTTGATGGATACCAGTTCAAGTGAGTTCTTCTTTTTGTGAAGTCTCTTGCAGTATGCATTTCCATCAAGATAGAAGATACCTATATCTCCGTTAACAAGTTCTGTTGTTCTGTATACCCACACAATCTGACCGTCAAGGTAACGCGGAGTCATGCTGTCTCCGTTAAGTCTTATTCCGAAACTTGCTGTATCCGGAACTTCACTTCCAACTACAACCATCTCATATTTTCCATCGTCGAGAAATTCTCCTGAACCTGCAGATGCAGGCAGAATGAATAGAGGAAGTTCACGGTGTGGGAATTCTATAATATTCTCCTCATGAACTGCAGGTGCGATAGTATATCGTTTATCGAGCTTAAGGAGTTCTATATATTCCATAACTTTAGCTTTTCCGGCCTCGTTCAGCTCGCTCATCGGATTGTCCGGATTCGGTTCCAGAAAAGCAGAGTATATATCTGTTATTCCGTATATCTTGCACAGGTGCAGAAACTGAGCGGGATTTGGTGTTGATTTACCTTTTTCCCATGCTGACAGAACTTTGTTATTGATGGGATAATTGTATGACTCCATAATCTTTGAAACCTCAATCTGAGACAGACTGTTTTCTTTTCTGCTTTTTGCTAACACTTCTCCTATATTTAACATATGATCACCGTCCGTTATAAATACATTTCCATAGTTATTGATATGTATGGTTTCGTTATATAGGACTATACTACATTTTATAAGGTTAATCAAGAAAAATCGCACAATAAAAGATAAATATTTTTAAAATACACTTGAAATCGCAAAAAATACGAATTATAATAAAGGCATAAAAGACAGTGTTTAATTGGTAGGTGAGTTAAGTGAGGAGTGATTTGGATATGTTTGATGAGAGCCCGTATAAGATATATGTGGATGTTAATGTTGAATTTACAAAGGATGGCAGCCTGATTCCGAAGGCGATTCATTGGGATGACGGGACGACGTATGAGGTTCAGAGGATAACGGATGTGAGGCGCGCTGCGAATCTGAGAGCCGGAGCTACCGGAATCAGATATACTATTTATGTGGACGGATATGAGAGCCATCTGTATTACGGAGATGACTACAGGTGGTTTGTGGAAGGAAAGAAAAAGAAAGAGGAATTGGACCTCGACGATTGATATATATCCGTAAACGATGTATGATGAAGAAGCTACGTTCCTTACGTGGGTTAGGAGTGAGGGAACATGTTGAATTGGTATAGATACAGATGGTTATTATATTATAGAAAATTCCAAAAAGGAGGAATATGTAGTGGATGATATAAAAAAAGATCCTTTTGAGGAATATATAAAGCAGACAGAACCTGCAAAAAGGGAATTGGGTTATGCTTGGTATACAGCGATTGGTTTGCAGGCTGTTGATGGACTTGATACATCTGATTATCTGAAGAAGACAGCTAAGGATAATATCGATGGCAAAATAACGATATCAGAGGCTGGAAAACTAATCGAAAGCTATTATAAAGAAAACTCGAATAGAGATGAGAATCGTACTAAAGAAGCTGATGTTGTTTCTGTTCGAATAGCAACTATTCTTTCAGAAAATGCATTCACATTTTCTGTTCCACAGTATGTTGGAATCCATAAAAGATTGTTTGAGGGTGTTTTTTCTCATGCAGGAAAGATTAGAGACTACAATATTTCAAAAAAAGAATGGGTTTTAGATGGAGCCTCTGTTCATTATGGTAATGCCTTGGAATTGAGAGAAATGTTGGAATATGATATTCGAACAGAAAAAGAGTATGAGTATTCTACAGACAGTATTTCTTCAATTATTTCACATCTTGCTAAGTTTGTTGCTCGATTATGGCAGATTCATGCATTTGGTGAAGGAAACACCAGAACTACAGCTGTATTTTTTATCAAGTATCTTCGGTCTATGGGATTTGATGTGACAAATGATATTTTTGCAGAGAATGCATGGTATTTTAGAAACTCGTTGGTAAGAGCAAATTATAATGATTTTTCCAAAGGAATTCGTGAGACGACAGAGTATTTAGAAATGTTTTTGAAAAATCTTCTTTTAGGAGAAACAAATGAACTTAAAAATCGTTACACACATATCCGATGGGAGAAACATAAACAGGACATTGAAGATAAAAAACAGGACATTGAAGATAAAAAACAGGACATTGAAGATAAAAAACAGGACATTGATATCCCTGATTTCATAACAAATAAAACCAAACAGAATATTCAGCGATTGTTTGATGAGTATGGTTTTGATTGTTTTTTCGGACGGACAGAAGTAATGAATATATTGAAGATAACAGCTTCTCCAGCATCGGAATTAATAAAGAAAATGCGTGATTTAGATATTATTTATTCTATGAAAGGCAAGGGTAAAGGAAAATACTTGTTTAAACAGAATAGAATTCGTTTGAGGCAACAATAAAATAATATTTTCAAATTATTAGGAGGAAACAAAATGGTTAAACACGTAATCTTATGGCAGCTTAAGGATGAATTATCTGATGCAGAAAAAGCACAGGTTAAGGCGGATATCAAAGCCGGACTTGAGGGACTTGCAGGTCAGATACCGGGACTTATTGATATCAAGGTGAATATAGAAGGTCTTGCTTCTTCAAATGCAGACCTGATGCTTGATTCTTCTTTTGAGGATGAAGCATCTCTGAAGGGCTATGCAGTACATCCTGCACATGTTGCGGTTGCTGACGGCAAAGTTAGACCATATACAAAGTCAAGAGTATGCCTGGACTACGAAGTATAATTAGGTATGTGCACCAAAGCTGGATGAAATAACAGTAATCCAACAGCTTACGACATTTATGCGACAGCTCACAACAGCGGACAACCTTTCATGTTATAGATGAGGTATTCTACAGTTGAACAGAGAGATACCAGTTTATTAGAAAGAGAGGTGAATAGAAATGTCGTTAAGTACCGGGATTATATTTTTGGGAATCATGTGTTTGATATTCAGTGTTTTGGTATACATTTATAAGAAGCGGTCGAAACGGAAATACGGTAATAATATTGAACTTAACGCTAGAATCGTATTCTTTAAACACAAATGGAAGATGCATCATATAAAAACAGTGTGTGCCTTCATTCTGGGAGTACTTGCCATGGTGGCAGTCGGGATAGCCACACAATTGGCGGTCATCATATACCTTGCAGGACTTACATTCCTGGCATCGTACATATACCTGTATAATAAGATGATGATATACGTCGAGAAAAAAGCCTTTGGATAGAAGCAAAAAAAGAACTATGCAGAAATGTATGGTTCTTTTTTTGAAATCTTCATAAATTCTTTATTTTTTTTCCATATACTCCAATCATCGAAAGCAATTAAGGAAAAAACGATGAAAGAAAGTGAGGATGGTAATTATGGAAATGATGTTAAAAACAGATAATCTTACAAAGAGATTTAAGAAACAGACAGCGGTGAATGGAGTTTCACTAAATATTCCAAAGGGTCAGGTTTATGGACTTCTTGGACCGAATGGTGCAGGTAAGTCGACAACATTGAAGATGATCACAGGAATCCTGAAGCCGACTGACGGTGATATAGATTTTGACGGTAAACCTTGGAACAGAGATGCACTTGCTGATATAGGAGCTCTTATCGAGAATCCTCCTATATATGAAAATCTTTCAGCAAGAGAAAACCTGAAGGTCAGAGCACTTCTTCTGGGTGTGGGTGATGAAAGAATTGATGAGGTATTGAAGACAGTATCTCTTGAGAATACGGGAAAAAAGAGAGCCGGACAATTTTCACTCGGTATGAAGCAGCGCCTCGGTATTGCGATGGCACTTCTCGGAAGTCCAAAACTTCTGATCCTTGATGAACCTACAAACGGTCTTGATCCGATAGGAATTGAAGAACTTAGAGAACTGATCCGTTCATTTCCAAAGCAGGGGATCACGGTAATACTTTCGAGTCATATACTTTCGGAAGTTCAGCTTATTGCTGATCACGTAGGAATCATATCAGACGGAGTTCTCGGATACGAGGGTCCGCTGGATCAGAACATTGATCTGGAAACACTTTTCATGGATGTTGTAAGAGCAAGTAGAATGGAGGCTGTCGCATATGCTTAGTATAATTAAAGCTGAATTTTTAAAAACAAGAAGAACTGTTAGTATGTTATTTATCCCAGTATTTCCGGTTATCGTATTTGCAATGGCATTTTTATTCACATCAGGAATTAAAAATGCGTACTCAGAAAGCGTTTGGAACTGGTGGTACACACTGCTTCTTCCGGGAATGCTTGCAATCGTTAGTTATCTTTCAGTAGCAAGAGAGAAGAAAACAAAGTACTACAATCTGATGACACTTTCAACAGGAAGAAGAAAGCTGATGCTTGGTAAGATATTTTTTATGGCGATTATCATGCTGGTAGCAAATGTGATCATTTTTGCAGGTTCAACAATAGGTGGTAAACTCCTTACAACTTGCGTTCCTATTAAGGGTGCAGTTGCTGCAATCTTTGTTCTGACTATAGTTCAGATGTGGGAAATCCCACTCCTCCTTTTCCTTAGTGAACGCTTCGGAATGATAGTTGAACTGATCGTATGTCTTTTTATAACAGTAGCAGGAACAGTATTAGCTCCTACTTCAAAGTGGATCTTCTGTGTATCTGCTATCCCAATGAGAGTTTTATGTCCGATACTTCATGTTATGCCAAATGGACTTCGAATCGAAGCTGGCAGCGCATTTCTTGATACATCAGTGATCCTTCCTGGAATCATCGTATCACTCGTATGGTTTGTTCTTGGAACAATCCTGTATCTAAACTGGTTTAATAAGAGAGAGGTGAGATAGTAATGTTATTCAGATGTCTTCGAGTTGATCTTCTTAAGATGAAACGTCTTCCAATCACATATGCACATATAGTAATCCCAATCCTGATAAGCGCAATGTTCCTTGCATACTACAAGATCTGCGGATGGAATGATCAGACAAAAATATCTGCATTTTATGAGGCAGTTGGAATAGGCTTCCCGGTTCTGATAGGAATCTTTACAGCAAGCCTGGTTGAGCTTGAGCAGAGTGCCGGAGCATACCAGAATATACTTTCTGTAAAACATAAGATCACAGCATTTGTATCAAAAGTGATCATACTTAATATATACAGTTTATTTTCACTGGTTTTGACAACACTTATATTCGGTACAGGTATGAGTTTATCCGGTACATCGAATTTATTCAGAGTTTACCTTACATCAACAGCACTCATTTGGCTTGCAGGTATCCCACTTTATATCTGGCAGATGGTGATAGCATTTCGCCTCGGTAAGGGTGCTTCGATCGGAGTTGGTATCCTCGGAGGACTGGTAAGTGCACTTATGATGACAGGACTAGGTGAAAGAATATGGAGATTTATTCCTGCAGCATGGACAACGAGAATTCCTGCATCATATCTGCAGGGAGTTGATCAGAAATCTATGATAATTAATTTTACAGTGGTTACATTGGCAAGTATAGTGTATTATGTACTTTGGGCTTTCCGTTGGGAAGGAAAAAAGATATCTGAGTAGAGGTAAATTATGGCAAATATACTTGCAGTCGACGATGATGTGGCAATCCTTGATATGATTGGCGCTATCCTCGGCAAAGACGGACACATGGTCACCAAGGTGGGTGATCCAACTCAACTTAACATGGAGAAGATTAATCAATACGACCTGATTCTTCTGGACATTATGATGCCCGGGATTGACGGATTCGAACTGTGCACCAGAATCAGAGATATTGTTGACTGCCCGATTCTTTTCATTACGGCTAAGACAGAAGAGAATAGTCTTGTAAATGGACTTGCGCTCGGCGCAGATGACTATATCTGTAAGCCGTTTGGGGTTATGGAACTCAGAGCCAGGATTTCAGCACATCTGAGACGTGAGAGGCGAGAACACGTTGCCAGACTTGTAGTAGGGCGAATATGTTTCAATCTCGCAGAAAAACAGATGATGATAGATGATGACAGGATTACGCTTACAAAGGGTGAGTACGAGATCTGTGAATTTCTTGCGAAACATCGTGGACAGGTTTTTTCAAAAGAACAGATTCTGGAAAATGTATTCGGATATGATAATGAAAGCAATGACAATACGATAACTACTCACATCAAGAATATAAGGATGAAGCTTTCGAACTATGATTACATGCCGATAAAAACAGTTTGGGGGATTGGATACAAATGGACAGAATAAAGAAAAAGAAGAATACCCTCGGCGGTCTTTTTTTGCAGTATGTTGTTATCATGATAATATCGCTGTTTGTATATTCGGCGATTGCATTTGGCATATTTTTACTTCTGATTGAAATGGGACAGATATATCCTTCGAATTATCCTGAAGTTATGATAGGCCAGAGGTATCAGGATATAAAGAACTCAGATGTTGTGACAGAGGATATCATTCCGGATTGCTGCCGTTATGTGGTTTTTGACGCAGATGGACATTATCTGGATGGAAATATGGACGATAATTCAGCAGAAGTTGCCTGGAATGCTGTAATTCATGAAAATGTGATGGACCGTTACTACTATAAAGTAATCGTTCGAAAAAATCAGTACGTCGTATTGCAGTATAGCCTTGTAGCTCAGTATAAGTCAGAATTTTTAAGAGAACATCTGATTGCACCGGAGAGTCTGATGACATACATTATTGTAATCGGATGTTTACTTCTCATAATAATCTCTTCAATTAGGTTTGGTAAAAAGATGAAGAAGATGATGCTTCCTGTCATGGATGCAGTTGATAAGATAAGGCAGCAGGATCTTGATTATGAGACGACATTTGCAGGAGTGAAAGAGATAGATGATTGTCTTACTTCCATAGATGACCTGCGAAGTGAGCTGAAAACTTCACTAGAAAGTCAGTGGAAAGCGGAGCAGGAAAAAACAAGACAAATGTCAGCTCTGGCACATGATATCAAGACGCCACTTACTGTCGTACGAGGCAATGCTGGACTTCTTCAGGAGACAGAATTAACGGACGAGCAGAAGAATTACACCGATTATATTGCCGGAAGTGCTATGCAGATCCAGAATTATGTGGAGACACTTATTGAAGTTACGAAAGCAGAAGAAGTATATGATTATCCACCTGAAAGAGTGGAGACACAGAGCCTTCTCGAAGATATAAAGAAACAGACCATTGGACTGACGGAGGTTTTCCATCTGAAGACTGAATGGGAAGAAAACGTTAGTACGGAAAGTGTAAATGTAATCTATGACCAGCTTGTAAGAGCGGTCATGAATATTGTAAAGAATGCATCAGAACATACTCCGGCGGGTGGTACTATCAAGGTGAAAGTCAGAGATATAAGTAATAACGATAGGGAAGATAATGAGAAGAGTAATAAGCAGAGTGATAAGAAAAACAAACTCGTATTCACAGTAGAAGACACCGGATGCGGCTTTTCAGAAGAAGCTCTGAGACATGGTACGGAGCAGTTCTTCATGGGCGATTCGAGCCGATCAGGTGGAACGCATTATGGAATAGGTCTCTTCTCAGCCAAGAAAGTGGCGGAGAAACATGGCGGTAACATCAAGCTTGAGAATACCGAAACCGGAGGCGCCCGCGTAACGATAACATTTTAATAGTTTTTGAAAAATATGACAGTTGAAATCTGATTTCAACTGTCATATTTTGCGTTATGAATAAGGATGAGTTTGTGAAGCGTTAAGCTTAGGTTAATGTTGAGTTAAAGAAGTTTAAAGTAATAACGTTTACAATAGAACCATACTAGAAATAATAAGGAGATGAAAATGAAGAAAGGATTTAAAAACTTTGTTTTAGGAACAATGCTTATCTCGACGATTGTTTCTCCTATAGGGAGCTTTGTTGTGAGAGCAGAAGGTGTTTCGTCTGAAATCAGGGCGCAGGACGATTTTTATGGATATGTAAATGCTGCGGATCTGAGGAATGCAGAACGAGATCCGAAATACGGTTACGGTTCATTTGAAGATTGCACACGCCTGGCTGATGAGAGATTGGATGAGCTGATAGATAAGATTGTAAAAGGTGACGGACATACCTCAACTGATGCAAAGCTTATCAAGGATTATTATCAGCAGGTACTCGATTACTCAGGAGAAAACAGTAATGCAGATGCTGATCTTGAAAATGTCAGAAAAGAGATAGAAGGAATCAGTTCCATGCAGGAGCTGATGGTAGTACTCGGAAGATATAACTACGAATATGGAGTTCAGCCTATTAAATTCGGAGTTGGAGAGGGTATGTTCAAAAGCGAGGAGTATTCGATAGGATTTGAAGCTATCAAGTCAGTCCTCGGAGTAGAGACTAAAGAACTGGCAACAACGGAAAAAGGAAGATCCACTCTTAGAGATAAAGCCAGGGATATCCTCTACAATATCGGCTACGATAAGGCTGAGGCAAGTAAAATAGCAGATGATTTTACTGTTATGGCTGTTGATATAGCATATCATAGTCAGAATATGAATATAGAATTTGATGACATAGTATATTGCAATACGGATGAATTAAAAGCAAAAGGATTTGATATAGATAGCTATGCTCGAGGTTATGGCATTGCGAATCCTTATGATCGTTGGATGATCGAGTATGAGGAGCAGTTTACTACTATATGTGAAATGTTATCAGATGAAAAAAATCTCGAGAATTTTAAGGTATGGCTCCTCCTGGAATATGTGAGTGGATTCGAAAACTATCTGTCTGATAATTACAAGAGTTTGAAGAACGTTTTCGGTGAACAGACTAAATCAGGCGATATGCTTGCTAAAGCATATGTTAAGAGTGATCTGGAAGATTCTTTAGGAAGGTTGTATCACGAAGCTTATTATACGAAGGAAAAAGAAGATAAAGTAAGAGCTATGTGTGAAGACATAAGGGATTCATACAGAGATCTTATCGGAAATGCAGACTGGCTTTCTCAGGAAGGAAGAGACAAACTTCTAACAAAGCTGGAGAATATAGATTTTAAGATCGGTGGTGAATATAAGGATTGTGGAAGAAGTTCTGAAAGTCTTATCGGAGCTGATGCGTATGAAACTTCTAAGAACATGATCAGATTTAAGAAGGATTGTTATAAAGAAGATCTTAAGACTAAAAGACCTAAACGAGGTGCAGCTATGACTCCTCAGACAGTAAATGCATGTTTCTGTGTTGATAATGTAGTTGTTGTGCCTGTTGCGATACAGGAAGGAGCTTTCTTCGATGACGGCCGCAGCGAGTACGCAAATCTCGGTGGACTAGGAATGATCTTAGCACATGAGGTTGGTCATGCATTTGATGCTAACTGTATTAAATGGGATGAAAAAGGAAACAGAAATCCTGAGTGGCTTAACGAGGAGGACAGAAAGGCTCTGGAAGAACGTTCAGCTATGTGTATAGATTATTATGGAAGATACACGATCATGGATGTATATCACGTAGACGGTAAGCTTACGCTTGGTGAAAACTATGCAGATCTTGGAGCTATCGAATGTATATCTAACATTCCGAAGAATAAAGAGGATTTTAAGGAAATGTATGAAAGCTTTGCTCGAATATACAGGAGTCTGGGAAGTGATGTAGGTGCTCTGACACTACTAGCAACTGATGTGCATTCTCCGGACAGAGTCAGGGTTAATGCCCCGCTTTCGTCTTGTGAAAAATTCTATGAAGCATTTGATGTAAAAGAGGGAGACGGAATGTATGTCTCTCCGGATAAAAGAGTGAACAGGTGGTAAGATGGGAACAATAATAAAACATACTTTAAGAAATATATTTGCTAAACCTTTAATAACAATCTTTTTGATATTGAGTATTACGGTATGTGCATTTACAGGTATACTCGCTCTAGACATGAGTAATTCTTTGACAAATGTCATCCAATCTTTAGTGGCTCAGGAGACTGGAAAAGCAGAGGTTATGTACTATGCATCTGACAGTATAGAAGATGGTGACCTTGATGATATCCCTGAACATGAAGCAATACTGATCAGTAGTAAAAGTTCTTCGATGTGTGTAAAGAATGACAATATGTATGAATATTACAATCAGAAGAGCCTGACAACATATTGTACTGACATAGACGCCGCTATTGATTTCAAGATATTGGCGAAAGATATTGTGTTAAATGATGATGAATGTGTCGTTACCGATAAGATAGCAGAAGATATGGGACTTAAAGAGGGAGATACATTTACCATATTCGGAGATAACGATATAGATGCTGATTTCAAGATCAAAAAGATCGTAAAACCTGCTGGACTTCTCAGTGGTGAGTACTCAGCATTAGTTACTGAAAATGGTATGGCGAGGCTTGTACACGACGGTAAGGTAAAGTACAGTACAGCATATATAAAAATGAAGGATTCAAGTAAGAGTTCTGAGGCAGCTGATATCCTTGAAAAGAAAGATCCTACAGGAAGTGTTCTTGATGTCATTAATGGAAAAGACTTCAAATCACAACTTGCTACGATAACAGGTATATTCCTTGGTTTATTCCTGATAACACTCTTGCTGGTTATATTCGTTACGATATCACTTTCGGAGAGAATAATGCTTGAGCGTATGTCGACTGTGGGAACGCTTCGAAGCCTGGGCGTTTCACCTTCTATTACGGCCAGGGTAATCCTTATTGAAAACCTATTCTATGGATTATTCGGTGGCATTTTCGGTACCATGACATATGCTTTGATAAGAGACCCTTTCTTCAACGGTATGTTTAATATTAATTTAGCTTCGGGTATCGAATATACGATGGATCTCGGAAAGATATCACCGGCAGCCATTGTGACAATAATAGTCGGAGCGATTGTTGTGGAAATGCTTTGTCCTCTCAAAGAACTTCTCAAAGCTACTAAACGTCCGATAAGAGATATCATATTTGATAATAAAGAAACAGATTATAAGTTTAAGAATAAGTATAAGTACATTTCAATCATACTTGGTATCGTATCGGTTATCCTTTTCGTGATAGGAACAGTATTTGTTAAAAGTGGTTTTATCTGTCTCCTTGGTTTTACATTTGTAGTTATCGCAGGATATATGGGATATCCATTCGTGCTTAGAGGTATAGGTTCTCTTATTGAGAAGAGGGCATTTAGAAAAGGAAAGCCTATTGTCGGGCTTGCTACAACAAATCTGAGAAGCAAGAAAACTACCATAGGAAGTTCAAGACTTATATTCATTGCGACAGCTGTTTGTGTATGTCTGTTTACTTATATAATGTCTGAGTACAATTATATTATGTTCAGACCTGCAGATGCAGATATAGTGGTAAATGGACTTACTAAAGGGAAAGAAACATATGAGTTTTATAACACACTTGAAGGCGTGACCGATGTTGAGTTCATTTACAGTACAGCACTTGATTATGTTGTTACAGGTACTAAAGAGATAGATGATTATCTCGAAAAGAAATATGAAGAAAACAGTGATGATCTTCTTAATCAGATAGGAGTTTACGGGGCTGATGGAAAATACAGATTATATAAAAATATATCCGGAATTCCTGATGAGATAAAATCCGATGAGATCTATATTACTGAAACATTAGCAAAAGAGATAAATGTCAAGAAGGGAGATGATCTCGATATACTTCTTAAAGGAAGGGGTGCGATTCCATTCAGAGAGACATTTAAAGTTGCCGGATATATTGATTCATCTAAGGAAGATGCTTCAAACAGAATCATTTTAATGAATATGGATAACTATAAGAGAATCTACTTTGATAGTCCATCGAGAGTTTATATCAAGTCTACTGATCCGGCCAGAACAAAGGATCTGATCGAGAGCTATTCATCCAGCAGGATATCGACTGTAAAGACAATGGATGAATATATAGATGACGTAATAGATAAAAGTAAGTCTGAATTCGCACTTTTAGGAATGATCATGGCTATGGGAGTTGGTCTTGCTCTTATCGGAGTTATCTGTAACCAGATAGTGGCATTTGAAAATAGAAAGAGGGAGAGTGCGGTTCTTGTATCAACCTCTATGAGCAGAAAAAAACTTATCAAACTGTTTATGCTTGAAAACTTGTTCTCAAGCATGATAGCGATAGTTTCCGGTGTGGCAATCGGCTTAGTACTTACTAAACTTTTGTTTGGCGCACTGGCATCACTGATAAAGATGGAAATAGTTATTGACTTTGCAAAGACAGGTTTACTACTTCTGGGAATGTTGGTTGCATTTAGCATTACAATTCTTAAGACCAGAAAGAATATCAAGAAGATGAAACTGTCAGAACAGCTTAAGTATGAATAAAGATGAATAACGAGAGGTAAGATGATGGAAAATATAATCGAAGTAAGCGGAGTTAAGAAAGAATTTGGATCAGCAAAGACAGTCAGAACGAAGGTTCTTGACGGGGCAAGTATGAATGTTAAGAAAGGTGAGTTTGTATCCCTTATGGGACCATCCGGAACAGGTAAATCAACGCTACTCTATATGATCGGAGGACTCGACAGGGATTACAGTGGAGATATATTCGTATGCGGAAAGAATATCTCGAAGATTAAAGAGAAAGAACTATCCGAACTTAGACTTAATAAGATAGGATTTATCTTCCAGTTCTATAATCTGGTTCAGAATCTAAATGTAGAGGATAACATTATGCTTCCGTCGCTTGTTGCAGGTAAGAGTAAGGCTAGTCTAAAGAAAAAGCTGGATGAGATACTTAAGATTACCGGACTTACAGAAAAGAGAAAGGAATATCCTTCCAGACTCTCCGGAGGACAGCAGCAGCGAGTTGCGATAGCAAGAGCTGTTATGGGAGAACCTGAGCTTATCCTGGCAGACGAGGCCACAGGTAACCTTGATAAGAATTCCGGAAATGAGATCATGGAGCTGTTCAAAAAGATAAATAAAGAAAAGGGAATCAGTATTCTTCAGGTTACCCATTCCGAAAAATGCGCCGGATTTGGCGACAGAATAGTACGTCTTGACGGAGGCAAGACAGAGTAAAACATCATATAAATAGTCCTTTTTTCATAAGATTACAAGAAAATATGACACTTGAAATCAGATTTCAAGTGTCATATTTTTTGACTTTATGGGAATTAATATAAACTTAATGTGGAGTTAAAGCACATTAATGTTACAGCATTTAGAATGACGTCATAGGATATAAATCCGTGTATGAAATGCGCACATACATTATGAAGTAACATTAAAGGAGAAAAAAATGAAGAAAGGACTTAGAAACTTTGTTTTGGGGACAATGCTTATCTCAACGATTGTATCTCCTGTTGGAAACATCGTTACGAAGGCAGAGGGCGTTGCTACTGAAACTGAAGCAGAAGCAGAAAATGAGAAAAATGAAAAGTTTGCTGATATCCGACCACAGGATGATTTCTACGGATATATGAATGCAGCTTTTCTTAGGAATGCTAAATATGATCCGAAATACGGCTATGGTTCATTTGAAGATTGTGAATATTTGGCTGATACGAGAATGGATGAATTGATAGATAAGATAGTAGCGGAAGATGAACATACATCAACTGATGCAAAGCTTATAAAAAGTTATTATCAGCAGGTCATCGATTATTCAGGTAATAACAGTAACGCAGATTCTGATCTTGAAAATGCCAGAAAAGAGATTGAAGGAATCAGTTCTATGCAGGAGCTGATGGAAATGCTAGGTAAATATGATTATGAATACGGGGTTCATCCGGTAAATGATTTCAGTATATCTAAATCATTTACAACAAGTGACCAGTATTCATTAGGATTCAGTGGTATAGATTCAATTCTAGAAGTTCCAGTACAGGATATAGCTGAATCTAGAGAGGGCAGGTCTGCTCTCCGGGATAAAGTCAGGAATATGTTGATTAATCTCGGATATGATAAGCAAGAAGCTAGTATCTCGGCAGATAATTTTACAGCAATGGCTGTTGACATAGCGTTTCATAAACTTGATAAGGCACAGGACTTTGATGGTGTGGTTATCTGTAATACAGAAGAAATTAAACAGAGAGGATTCGATATAGACAGCTTTACGAGAGGTTTTGGAGTTGAGAATCCTTATGATGAATGGTTGATCTCCAGCGTGGATCAGTTTATGGAAATGACAGAAAAACTGTCAGATGAAAAAAATCTTGAGAATTTCAAAATCTGGCTCCTATTGGATTATGTGATTAGTGAAGAATTTTATCTGTCAGATAATTATAGAGCAATACACAGGATGTTTGGTGAAGAAACAAAACAGGGTGATATGTTAGGAAAATATTTGGTGAAGAAAAATCTGACTGATTCTCTTGGACGACTCTATAAGGAGGCTTATTATACGAAGGAAAAAGAAGAGAAAGTTAGAGCTATGTGTGAAGATATAAGGCAGTCATACAGAGAGCTTATAAGTAAAGCAGACTGGCTTTCACAGGACGGAAGAGATAAGCTCCTTTCCAAGTTGGAAAATATTGAATTCAAATTGGGGGGAGAATCTGCGGATGGCGGAATGATCGATCTGAATCTTCTTGGTGCTGACGCATATGAAACAGGTAAAAATCTTATCAGATCTGAGTGGAATTATTTAAAGGAACTTCTGAAAACAAAAAGACCTAAGTGTGGAGATGCAATGCCGTCTCAGCAAGTAAATGCTGATTTCTGGGTAGATAATGTAGTGGTTATTCCTGCGGCGATTCAGGATGGACCTTTCTTTGACGAGAACCGAAGTGAGTATGCTAACCTTGGTGGACTGGGGGAACTCTTTAAAAAGATAAATAAGGAAAAGGGAATCAGTATATTGCAGGTTACCCATTCTGAGAAATGTGCTGAATACGGTGACAGAATAGTGCGTCTTGATGGAGGCAGGACAGAGTAAAAATCAAAATATGACAACTGAAATCTGATTTCAGTTGTCATATTTTTGCTTTTAGAGATATTACGGCTTTGGAAAATACTTGAAAATATAGAAAAAATAAGAATGAAAAAATTTTCCAAAATATATATTGACAAATAATATTATACGGAATATAATATGCCCATACAATAATATATGACGTATAATATTGGCGTAAAAATAGTATGAGTGCGCAACATACGATTAGAAATTATTAAGGAGATTTTGTATGAAGAAAGGATTTAGAAACTTTGTAATAGGGACAACTCTTATCTCTATGATAGTTTCTCCAATCGGCACCAGTTTCGTGAAAGCGGAAGAGGCCGGAACTGAACCAGAGAAACAGGAAACGGAGATAAGACCTCAGGATGATTTCTACGGATATATGAATGAAGCTGACCTGAGAGATGCTGAAGTAGATCCTAAATTTGGATACGGCAAATTTGCCGAATGTAATATTTATTCTGATCAACAGCAGCGTGCACTCATAGATAATGTTATGAAGAGCAGCACACACACATCAACCGATGCAAAACTTATAGCTGATTATTATGATCAGGTAATCAATTATTCGGGAAATAACAGTAACGCTGATTCAGATTTTGAAAATGCTATTAATGAAATAAGCAGTATAAGCTCCATGACTGAGATGATGGAAATGTTTGGAAAGTATGAACATGATTACAGTGTATTTCCATTAGCAAAATTCAGTATATCAAATGGATATACGAGAGCAGATCAGTATTCATTTGAATTTGAACTATCCAGAACTATACTCGGATATTCAAATAAAACTATTGCAAATACAGAAGATGGCAGGACTGACCTCAGAAATAAAGTCAAAAATGTTCTGATTCATATCGGATATGACAACTCAGAGGCAAGAAAAAAAGCAGATGATTTTACTGCAATGGCAGTTGATATAGCCTATCATAGTCTTGATGAAAGACTTATATATGATAACGTACTGACTCTTAATGGTAAAGAAATGAAAGAGATGGGATTTGATACTGAGAGCTTTTCAAAAGGCATGGGAGTAGAAAATCCATATGACGTATGGGCAGTATTTCATCCAGAATCATTTAAAACTATATCTGCTAATCTTTCTGATGAAAAAAATCTAGAGAATTTTAAAATATGGCTCCTCCTGGAATATGCGGACAAATATAACTATTATTTATCAGATAAATATAATGATTTAAAACTTATTTTCGGTGAAGTGACCGAAGAGGGTGATTTGCTTGCAAAGAATCTTATTATGAAAGATCTTGAAGATCCTCTTGGAAGACTTTATAAAGCGGCTTATTATCCAAAGGAAAAAGATGACAAGATCAGAGCTATGTGTGAAGATATCAGACAGTCTTACAGAGAACTTATTGGAAATGCAGACTGGCTTACACAGGATGGTAGAGATAAGCTTTTGAAAAAACTTGAGAATATAGAATACAGAACAGGTGGACAGTTTGGCGATGACGGTCTGAGCTCAGAAAGTCTTATCGGAGCAGATTTATATGAAACCCATAAAAATATATTGAAGTTTAGATGGGATCACAGAATTGAAAAACTAAAGACAAAGAGAGAGAAAGAGGGATCAGTAATGACCCCGCAGACTGTAAATGCATGCTATTGGGTTGATAATGTTGTTGTTATTCCAGCTGGAATTCAGAACGGAGTTTTCTTTGATGAAAATGGAGATTATTACTCAAATCTCGGTGGGCTCGGAATGGTTATAGCACATGAAGTTGGTCATGCATTTGATTCAAACTGTATGAAATGGGATGCCGATGGTAACTTAAATCCTGAGTGGCTCAATGAGGAAGATAGAAATGCTCTTACAGAGCGTGCAAATATGTGTATAGATTACTATTCAAAATATACGATCATGGACGTATATCACGTAGATGGTGTACTTACGCTTGGTGAGAATTATGCAGATATTGGAGCTCTTGAATGTATCTCTAATATTGCTCAGAAAAAAGAAGACCTGCAGACGATGTATAAGAGTTTCGGATTAATCTGGAGAAGATTCGCAAGCGATGTTGAGAGCCTTCAAGCCTTAGCATCTGATGAGCATTCTCCGGCTATAGTCAGGGTTAATGCACCGCTTTCATCATGTGATAAATTCTATGAAGCATTTGACGTAAAAGAGGGAGACGGAATGTACGTGTCTCCAGAAGAAAGAGTGAAAAGGTGGTAATATGAGTACTATTTTAAAACATACAATCAGAAATATATTTGCGAAACCTTTGATAATGATTTTTCTCGTTCTGAGTATTGCGGTCTGTTCATTTACAGGAATGCTTGCAATGGATATGACCAATTCTCTGGAGAATGTTCTTAAGTCACTTTTTGCCAATCAGTTTGGTAAGGCCAATATTATATATGAGACAGATGAAGGTATAAATGAAGAAAACCTTACAGATATACCTAGAGAAGATATCGTTTATATATCATCGAAGAATTCTAAAATCTGTGTAAGAAATGATAACATGTATGCATTCTACAATGAAAAGAATCTTACTACATATGGCGTAAATATCGATGATGCAAAAAGAAATAAACTAATCTCTGATAAGGTTGAATTAAATGATGATGAATGTGTCGTCACTAAGAAAGTAGCTGAAGATCTTAATCTCGAAATTGGTGATACATTTACCATATTTGGTGATAATTATGTAAAAGTTGATTATAAAGTCAAGGATATACTTCCGGTATACGGAGTTCTTAGCAAAAACAGTTCTGCGCTTGTTACAGAAGGCGGAATGAAAAAACTTATATATAATGAACAGCTCAGACCTACTACCGCATATATACATGTGGCTGACAAAATCAAGAGTGCAGAAACAGTTGATCGTTTGAAGGAAAATGACCCTACAGCTGATATTCAGGACGTCATTAATGGAGAAATGGTTCAGGAACAGATCAGGCAGAATACGATGCTTTTCGTTGGACTTTTCCTTATAACACTTATGCTTGTTATATTTGTAACTATAACACTTTCTGAGAGAATTATGATCGAGCGAATGTCTACGGTCGGAACACTTCGAAGCCTTGGCGTTTCTCCAGGAATAACAGCAAGAGTAATACTTATAGAAAATATGTTCTACGGACTTTTTGGAGGTATTGTCGGAGCAATCCTGTACGCTTCTACAAGAGAAACAATCTTTAACGGAATGTTACAGGTTAACATGAATAATGACATCCCAGTTGTACTTGATCTTGGAAAAGTATCAATTTTGGCTATGATCGTTGTAATAATAGGTGCGATTATAATTGAAATGCTTTGCCCACTTAGAGAACTCCTTAAGGCAACTAATCGTCCTATAAGAGACCTCATATTTGATAACAAGGATACAGATTACAAATACAAGAAGAAGTATCTTGTAATGTCAATCATACTTGGAATTCTTGCAGCAGTACTTTTCGTACTTGGTATGTTCGTATTCAATAAAAATGGATTTTTATGTGTTCTTGATTTCGTTGTAATCATTGTAGCACTTTATATCGGATACCCATTTATTCTCAGAGCTATCTCATCTGTTGTTGAGAAGATCAGTTTTAAGTCTGGAAATCCTATCATGGGACTTGCAGCTACAAACTTAAGATCAAAGAAGACTTCAATAGGTAGTTCAAAGCTTACATTTATTGCAACTTCAGTTAGTATCTGTCTTCTTGTTCTTATTACTTCATATGATGGAGCATTAACTGGAAAGCCTGCTGATGCAGACGTAGTTGTAAACGGTCTTACTGAAAATGCTGATTCGTATGAGTACTTCAAGACACTCGAAGGAGTATCTGATGTTGAATACTTCTATGATAAGAGTGATAAGGTAACAGCAGGAACAGATAACATTGATAATTATATTGAAAAGAAATATGAGAAAAACAGTGAGAAACTTCTTACAAATACAAATATCATTGGTACAGACGGAGACTTTAAGCTTTGCAAAACTATCAAAGGACTTCCAGAGCAGATAGGCGATGACGAAGTTTATATTACAGAAAAAACAGCTGAAGAGCTTCAGGTGAAAGTTGGTGATGAAGTGGAATTCCTTCTTAATGGAGACGGAGTAGTTCCTTTCAGACAGACATTTAAGATAGCAGGATTCTTCAATTCCTCAGCAAATGACTATACAAATAAAGCTATAGCCATGAATCTTAATAACTATGGAAAGATTTATTACAATAATCCTTCAAAAGCATATATTAAAACATCAAATCCTGAAAAAACAAAAGATCTGATCCAGAGCTATTCTTCAAGCAGAGTATCTGAAGTGAAGACTATGGATGAATATGTACAGGATATAAGACAGCAGGGAGCAGGTGCTATAACACTCATAGCTTTGATCATGGTAATGGGAATAGGACTTGCACTTATCGGTGTATTCTGTAACCAGATTGTTGGTTTTGAGAACAGAAGAAGAGAAAGTGCAGTGCTTATATCTACAGCAATTAACAGAGAAAAACTTGTAAAGCTGTTCATGTGTGAGAACTTCGCATCAAGTATAATTGCTATACTTCTTGGAACAGCATTTGGAGTTATTGAAACAATACTTATATTTGGTGCTCTCTCAAAGATGATAGCACTTCCAATAATTGTAAATTACGTTGTTACAGGCGGATTCCTTGCAATTCTGTTTATAACATTTAGTATTACAATCTTTAAGACAATGAGTAACATTAAGAAGATGAAGATCGCAGAACAGTTAAAGTATGAATAAGGAGAATGACATAATGGAAAATATAATCGAAGTTCGTGGAGTTAAAAAAGAGTTTGGTACAGCAAAGACTGTTAGAACTAAAGTGCTGGACGGAGCAAATATGAATGTAAAGAAAGGAGAATTTGTATCATTAATGGGGCCTTCGGGAACCGGTAAATCAACACTGTTGTATCTTATAGGTGGTCTTGACAGGGATTATACGGGAGATATCTTCGTATGTGGCAAGAATATTACTAACATCAAGGAGAAAGAGCTGTCAGCCATCAGACTTAATAAGATTGGATTCATATTCCAGTTCTATAACCTTGTTCAGAACCTTAACGTAGAAGATAATATCATGCTTCCGTCCCTTGTAGCAGGTAAGAGCAAGGCAAGTCTTAAGAAGAAACTTGATGAGATCCTGAGAATTACAGGTCTTACAGAGAAGAGAAAAGAATTCCCTTCAAGACTCTCAGGAGGACAGCAACAGAGAGTTGCTATAGCAAGAGCTGTTATGGGTGATCCGGAGCTGATCCTTGCCGATGAGGCAACAGGTAACCTTGATAAGAAATCCGGAGATGAGATCATGGATCTTTTCAGGAGGATCAATAAGGAAAAAGGAATCAGCATCCTTCAGGTTACTCATTCAGAAAAATGTGCCGAGTACGGTGACAGGATAGTACGTCTTGATGCCGGAAAGACAGCATAAACTTATTATCTTAGCCTATTTTCAATATTCTACTTTTATTATTAACTAACATTTTGTATGAGCGCATTTCATATTGTTAAATTAATAATATGGAGGATATTAAAATGAAGAAATTTTTAAAAGTACTGAGAAATATATTTGTAGGGATGATAGCTATTACAGCTATTCTGCTTATAGGTGCAACTATATATAATCAGTTAATGATCAAAAAGGATGATGTTTATTGGAAGAATCCACCGGGAGAAATGGTGGAAGTAGATGGTCACAAGATGCATATTTACACAGAGGGCGAAGGCGAGCACACTATCCTGTTAATGAGTGGATGGTCTGTCAGCAGCCCGAGCCCTTATCTGAATCTTTTACCATTATGTAAGGACCTTGCGAAAAATAATAAAGTGGTCATAATCGAGAGATTTGGTTATGGTATCAGTGATGTTGTCGGTGGCGAAAGAAGCTTTGACAAGTTAGTCGATCAGGACAGAGAGGCACTTGAGAAACTTGGTATAAAGGGACCTTATGTGCTTTGCCCTCATTCTTTGTCAGGACTTGAATCACTTATATGGGCACAGAATTATCCTGATGAAGTTGAAGCTATCGTAGGAATGGATATGTCAGATACATCTATAAAAGGTGATAATGAAATGAGCATTCCAATGCTAAGGCTTATCGGAGCTATCAGAGCAACGGGACTCTATAGACTGTTACCATTTCCAGATGACGCTACGGAAGAAATGAAGATGGAGCACGCTATTCAGTGCAAGACGCTTTCAAATAAGACGATCATCAATGAATTATCTCATATAGATGCTGCATGTGATATGATTAACGAAAAACCTCTTCCTACAGTTCCTACTTTACAGTTTGTTGCTATGCAGAAACGTACTGCGGAGGAAGTAGAGGCGTGGAAGGCGACACATCAAGAGCTTGTGTCTGCGTCTTCAAATGGAAAGCTTGTAGAACTTGATTGTACGCATTATGTTTATAGGTTCGAAAAGGACAGAATAGTGCAGGAGATCAATGCATTTCTTGAGACTTTATAATATTTCGCTGATTTGGAGAAATAAGTCAAATTAACTCTCTCAATCACGTATAGAATAATAATAAGATAATTGATAAAATCTTGCATGTAAATTAATTAAAAAACGTTGTTAAATAACTTAAATTCATACGAAGGGAGTGAGAGAGCGATGTTGACATTACTATTTATAATATTAATGTTTTCAGTTTGTGGAAGCCTGGTTCATATGGCTTTCAGACTTGCTTGGGGCGTGACTAAAGTGTTATTCGCTATAGTTTTCTTCCCAGTTATACTTGTAGGACTTGCGTTCACAGGTTTTATATATATTTCAATTATCTTATTAGTAATTGTTGGAATCATATCATTGATCCGACATTTAGTAATTGCATAGGCTAAGAAAAGAACAGCCATCCTGGAAAAGAGCAATGTTACCCCAACATTGCTCTTTTAATATGCCCCCCAATGGATATTATAAAAACTTATAACGTGAACTATAAAAATAATTTGTGTATGGTTGAATATAATGATATAATTCCAACTATTGTTGAAGGGAGTTTTATTATTATGAATCAGATTTTAAAAGACATTAAAAACAGGGCATTCAAACTCGATGTATTGGGTGGATTGCTTTTACTTTTAGTCGGGATAGGTCTCACTTGGTATTCAAGTCCGCACTTCTTTCCTTATTTTTTTGCTAAGGCACCTGATCTTTTTCAGACCAGTAGTTCTGAGTTTAAGGAGGGAAACTGGTATAAGTGCGATAACAACGTTCTTCTGGATTACTATTGTTCGGATAATTCAGGCAGATACTATATAACCACCACAAAAGATGGTGAATATATGGGATTTTTTGTGTATAAGAATAAGACGGATATTGCCGATCAGATAGCTAACGCCACATATGATTATATGGAAGGAAAGTCGGATTCTATGTCATCACAGTTCCTTTCGGGAAAGGGATATCTTGCAAAGATGGAACCTACCGAGGAAAGATATTTTACTGAATTCTTTGAATATGATGGAAAAAGTATAGATGAATATAAAGTTACTTATTATACATTTAGATTGGTAACTCCATGGAAACTTCTGACTGATGATAATGGAAATTCAGATATCTATACATGGTTTGGTCTTGTGATCGCTCTTGTCGGTATAGTAATGATCATTTATTTCATTGTGGGCGGATATAAGAAGCCGTTTGATAAAGCTATGAAGGATTATGGAATCCTGCCGGAATCACTTGATATGGATATGATGCGTGCTCAGCAAGACGATGTAGCATATATCGGTGAGAAATATGTTGCATTTGCAACGTCGGTCGGAGGATACGTTATTCCGTACAATTGCCTCATTTGGGCCTATGTGGAGATTACGAGAACTCAGCATAGAACATACGGTATCAAGACCGGAACTTCTAAGTCATATAAGATGGTTTTCTGGGATAACAATCAAAAGAAGAATACCGTTGATGTTAAGGATGAGGAAAGAGGTTACAGGATTCTTGATGAGATCCATGCCCGCGCACCGTACTTTATGATGGGTTACAATGAAGATATTGCAAATGCAGCAGATAACGGTAGATTTGGTGATATCGTAAGAGCTGTTGATGAAAGAAGAGATCAGTTTTATAGAGGTTATGAAGATGTTAGGGATAGTGAAGAAAATATATAATTCGAGATTATTTCAGGCGATAGTTATATGCCTTGTAGGTGGTATCCTTCTTATCGTTGTTGCTATAGGAGAGTACATCGATTCAAATAAGGTACCGGTTGATTATAATTCGGTAAGTGGTCTTGCGAATATAAAGAAGGGTGATGTTATCGAAGGGGACATTTCCATGAACTTTGGTGTATACGAATCGATAGAAACAAAGAGATCCGGCTCAACTACATCAGTTCGATACAGATATATAATCCCTGTTGGTGAAAAAGATTTTATAGGGATAGATCTTTCAGATCCTAAGGTTGTTGCTGAAATGGATAAAATGACCAAAGAAACTTATGAAGTGTATAAGGGTAATGCTGAGAGTACGAATACAACAGTACATTTTAAAGGTAAGGTTTCAAAACTCAGTAATGAGGATTATGATTACTTTAAGAGAGGTATGAACGGACTGGGCTATACCGATAATGAGATTGAACAGTACTGCTCTAAGTTATATATTCAGAACAGGACATTTAATAACAGCACGCCGATGATAATTATCGGAGTTATCCTGATAGTTATATCGATCGTGCTGATAGTAGTGACATTAAATAGTGTCGGAAAACAGTCTATCTGATCTCAATCTGGCAGCTCTTCATGGTTGCAAGAGCAGCGTCATGTGCTTCAGGTGTAACACCTGCACAGCAGGATGAGTCTACGCTTATCTTGTTTTCTGGGAAGAGAGCTTTGAGGATGATGGCATTTGATACCACGCAGATATCAGTGCAGATACCGACAAGCTCGATATCACCCAGTTCTTCTGCGGTGAAACGGGTCCATCCGTCGTAGCCGAATCTGTCTTTATCTATAATCTCGGATGCAACTTTGTCTGCATTCAGTTCAGCTCGGATCTCCCAGCCTTCTGTTCCTTTGATACAGTGAGGAACCGGAAGGTTGTGTCCTTCCTGAGTATTCATATAATCATCTCCATGGGTATCTCTTGTGAAGATGATTTTTTCATTTTTATATTCTTTAATCTTTTTCACTACATTTGGAACGATGGCAACTGCTTCGGCTGTACCGAGAGCTCCGTCAATGAAGTCGTTCTGCATATCTATTACGATAAGTGTCTTATTCATTATTCTAACCTCCTTAGTCTGTTATGGCGTTTATTATAGAAATACTATACTTGCAACTATAATGAAACACTATACTTGCAGTTATAAATTAAAACGCGATTTAAGTCAACTTTATGTGCACTATGTATATGGACATAAATCTACATCTGATATAAAATCTACTTCTGTCTGGATTTTCGCCTATGCGTTGAACCGGGCTATTTAGAGGAAAGAAGAGATAAAATATGTTAAAAGATTTGTTTGAAAAAATGGTTAAGGATAAGAAAAGAATCTTACTTTGTTTTGCAGCAGTTTTTGGAATGGGATTTTTTGTTTCACTTTTGATCATGTGCAATCTGGGAACGGATCCCTGCACATTTATGAACCAGTCAGTTTCGTCAAAGGTCGGGCTTTCATTTGGTAACTGGCAGCTGATACTGAATGTGACAATGTTTATCTTTGTTATTATATTTGACAGAAAGCTGATCGGATTCGGAACTATATTTAATATGGTACTGATAGGCTACTATGTTGACTTTTTTACGTTCATTTGGAAGAAGTATATACCGGAGACAGCCTGGACGAACCCAGTGAGCAGGTGGGGCATTTTCATTGTTGTTTTATTCTGCTTTATTGTATGTGCATCGGTTTACATAAATTCGGATACAGGGGTTGCTCCGTATGATGCGTTACCGATTATTATAACAAATTTCATAGAAAGGGTGACAGGGAGGTCTTTAAAGACTATAATAAGGATTGTCTGGGATGGATCGGCTATCCTGATTGGTGTGTTATGTGGGGGAGTGCCAGTCGTAGGGATCATGCTTATGGCGTTATTCCTTGGTCCGATCATCACAGCGGTAGGTAAACTGATGGACAGGTAGTTTTACAAGGAGGTATAGGGTTACATGAAGAAGAAAAATGTATTGGCACTGTTGTTTGTATTGGTTTTCCTTTTTAGTTCATTTGGGGCAAATGCGGCTGAACCGACCGGAGGAACCAAGAATCTGACGTCGTCTTTGAAGATTGTGCCAGAATCTGGCAGGAACATGAATGCGGCTGAGGCTAAGAAGATTACTTCTGCATCTATCAAACTTCTCGATGGTACTATCAAGAATGATGAGAAGGATAAAAATGTCCTCATATCGCCGACATCAATCATGTTTGCATTTGGTCTCGCTGAGAATGCAGCAAGGGGCAGGACCAGAAGTCAGATGGAAAAAGTAATAAACGGCGGCCTAAAAACAGCTGACGACAATCAGATATTATGTAAACTGATGAGGGATATGGAGTCAGATGAAGAGGTTAAGTGGAATGTCGCAAATTCGATATGGATCAGGGACCGTAATGATGTAAAGGTCAAGGATTCTTATCTTAGAACAGCAGGAGCTTTTTATGACGCTGATATCTTTAAGGCTCCATTTGACCCAAGTACGGTAGAGGATATAAACGGCTGGGTTAATAAGAATACAAATGAAATGATCCCTAAGATCATAGAAGAACTTGATAAGTCAGCTGTTGCTTGTTTGATAAATGCCATCGCATTTGAAGGTTCCTGGGCGGAGCCATTCAATGATTATCAGATTGCAAAAGATTCTGACTTCATAAATTCAGATGGAACCATTTCCAAAGTGAATATGCTTTGTGGCAAAGAATCTGGTTACTTCAATCTGAATGGAGCTAACGGATTCAAAAAGTACTACAAAGGTGGAGAATATGCTTTCGTTGGAATAGAGATGCCAAAGGGCGTGTCGACGGCGGATTACATTTCCAAATTATCGAAAAATCCTTCAAGCTTTAACAAGGCACTTTCGAATGTCCAGTATGATAAGGATGTAAGGATTAAGATGCCGGAATATCAGCTTGATTATGATATCGAGATGAGCGACACACTCAAAAAGATGGGAATTACGGATGCATTTGATAAGAATCGCGCAGATCTCTATAACATGTTCGTGAAAGATCCGGGCTCGAATTATTACTTCGACAAAGTGATTCACAAGACGCATATTGAAGTTGATAAAAATGGAACCAAGGCTGCAGCTGCAACTGCGATCATCATGGTTAAAGCGACTTCTGTACAGCCGTTTAAAGAGCCGCTTGAGATCAATCTCGATCACGCATTCGTTTACGCAATCATTGATACTAAGAACAACACACCGGTATTCATCGGATGTGTAAATTCGCTTCAAAAATAATACAAGATAACTATTTGATGACAGCTGAAATCTGATTTCAGCTGTCATCATTTTATATAACAGTTGAAAATATGACAGTTGAAATCTGATTTCAACTGTCATATTTTTAAAAAACTAAAAATTTTTGAAACTTTTTTGTGACCTGCCGGGTATTGTTTATAGAAAGGCAAAAATCATACAAAATTATTAGTAGGAGGGTTTTAGTATGAGAAAGAATATTTTTAAAAAATCTATAGGAATGATAATGGCAGCAGGTCTTATGATGACATCTCTTGCAGGGTGCGGAACAACGAGTGAAGCTCCGGCTGAAACAGCTAAGCCGGACAGTAATTACACAGATCCAGTGGCTGAGTATGAATATGGCGATGATACATGCAAACAGGAATCAACTGCTGCTTCTGCTGAGTATACGGAAAGTCAGAGTGACATGTCAGCTGTTGAGTCGTATAACTCTTTAAGTAGTGATATGTCGAATGAGAAAGTCTATAATGGATGCATCGTCCCAGGTTACGATGATACAACCAAAAGATCAGATTCAAGACAGTATAATCACGTTTCTGAAAATGACTTCATAGCGACAAAATCTGAAAATGTTTCAACATTTTCCGCGGATGTTGATACAGCATCATATTCAAATATCAGAGGCTATATCAACAGTAATGCCATGGTTCCGGAAGATGCAGTAAGAATAGAGGAGATGATCAATTATTTCCACTATGATTACAAGGAGCCGGAAGCCGGCGAACCATTTTCAGTTAATATGGAAGTTGACGGCTGTCCATGGAATCCAAATCATCAGCTTGTAATGATCGGTCTTAAGTCTAAGGCAATCAAGAATACCGATAGAAAGCCGACAAACTTTGTATTCCTCATCGATACATCAGGTTCTATGGATGAGCCGGACAAACTTCCGCTTGTAAAGTGTGCATATGTCAAGCTTCTCAGCGAGCTGAATGAAAATGACACCGTATCGATAGTTACTTACGCAGGAAGTGACGAGGTGGTTCTCAAGGGTGAAAATGGTGCTAATACAGACAAGATTGCAAATGCAATAGAGAATCTTGATGCTTCAGGATGTACTAACGGTTCTGCAGGTATCAACACAGCTTACAAGATAGCTGAGAAGTACTTCAAGAAGAATGGTAATAATCACGTTATCCTTGCGACAGATGGCGACCTTAACGTTGGTGTAACAAGTGAAGATGGACTTATTGAACTTATTAAAGAGAAGAAAGAATCCGGCATATTCCTCAGTGTTCTTGGATTCGGAAATGACAACTTAAAGGATAACAAGCTTGAAGCCCTTGCTGATAATGGAAACGGAAACTATTCATTTATCGACAGCGTATATGAGGCTAAAAGAGTCCTTGTAGAGGAAATGGGTTCAACGCTCGAAACAGTTGCAAAAGATGTAAAGCTTCAGGCTACATTTGACAACGAAGTGGTAGAAAAGTACAGACTTATAGGTTATGAAAATAGAATGCTTGCAAAAGAAGACTTTGATGATGATACAGTTGATGGTGGTGAGATAGGTTCAGGCCATGAAGTAACAGCACTTTACGAGATAGTTCCTACAAAGGATGCGGACATTTACACGGGATCAGGAAAGAATCATATACTCGATCTTTCAATCAGATATAAGGAACCTAAGGAAGATGATTCTAAGCTTCTCAAGTATACATGCAACTATTCAATAGATGGATTTGAAAATGAAGCAAGTGATAACATGCTTTGGGCAGAATCAGTAGCCTGCTTCGGAATGCTTCTTAAGCGTAGTGATTATGCTGGAATGTGCTCAATAAGTATGGCTCAGAAACTCGCTCTTCAGACAAGCTATGCAGATGATGCACTAAGAGTAGAATATCTGTCATTACTGAATAATGCATCAAGACTCTACGATGGTTCATACTACTACAATGAAATTGAAGATTATGACGATTACGAAAGTTACGAATATTCATCAGATGACGAGTCAGATGTAACTGTGATCGATGCTAATTAAATGATTTAAATATATTATAGTAAGCCAGTAAAACATACGCCCGCCGGAAACGGTGGGCGCTTTACAAAGTAGACGTGGATGGGGTATCATATCTTCTGGATGATCGGTCAATCAGTGGTAAAACTGACACCTAAATAAATTAAAAAAATATGGAGAAGATATGGACGGAAATGGGTTTACCGTGAACGTTGACGAAGTTGTTCAAAAGTTCGCGGATATGGTTTACCGGCTTGCCGTGTCGAATACAAAAGTCACCCAGGATGCAGAAGATGTTTTCCAGGAGGTTTTTGTAAAGCTGGTAAGGTATAAAGACACGATTGAAAATGAAGAACACCTGAAAGCCTGGCTCATTAGAGTAACGATAAATGAGGCCAGGCGTCTTGAAGGAAGTGGTTGGAAGAAGAATGTCAGTCTAGAAGTTCCGGATGAGATGCAGGATGGCATCTCGGCTGAACAGGAAGAAGAGACAGGACCGGAAGAATCTTATATAGCTGACGAGAGGCGCGAAAGTATATTGCAGCGAGTTAGAGCGCTACCTCAAAAGTATCGGGAAGTAATACATTTGTTTTACTACGAGGAAATGAAGATAACTGAGATATCCAACATTCTGGATATCAATGAAGCAACAGTAAAAACCAGGCTGAGGCGAGCCAAAGAGATACTCGAAAAAACTTTGAAAGGGGGTATATGATTATGGATAAATATAAAGAAGAATTAAATGACATACATGCCCCTGAGGCTCTGATCATGAAAACCCTCGCAAAGGTTCATGAGGAAGAGAAAAAAGTTGAGGAAGAGAAAAAAACTGCATATGAGAAGAAAACTGAGGTAAATACAATTGATACTGCTGTAAAAGAAGATACCTCAAATGAAGAAACAACGGGAAAAGTAAAAAAGGTAAACTTTATTCAGAAGTATCGCAAGTTTGTATTAACTGCATCATCACTTGCAGCTGCTGCGATAATTCTGATAATCGCACTTAATATGAACTCGATGCATGGAAATAATTCTACAATGCAGTCAGATGCCCCTTCTTCTCAATCAGCTACAGAAGCGGTAGCTGAAGACAGTGATATGGCTGATAGCTCATATGAAGATTCGAAAGCTGAAACAGCAGTTGCGGAATCCGCAGAAACGACTGAGACAGAAAATGCAATAGATATTAAAACAGAGAGTAAGACCGTAAGAGCAGAAGAATATATAGATGCAACGGAGAGTCCAGAGAATAATGCAACATATTCTTTAGGAACTGAATCGGGTATGTCACTTAATGCTGATACTGCAGGTGCATTTAGAACTCTTTCCATCGCTGATTATTCTGTACGTATTGGCCTTGATCTGAACAAGATAATCGATAGGATGAATGTAGAAGATGAGATTGTTAATATTTCAACAGATTCAGATGACCAGGAACATGACCTATGTTCTATCAAACTGGCTGAGGAAAGTGGAAATGCTGAGATATTAATATCGAAGAGTGATCCTATCAGACCACAGGAACTTCTGAATGGTACACCTTCATATATAAGCGGAAGAGAAGTTTATATTGGTGGCAACAGTGAAGGAGGAAAATCTTGTGCATACTTCGAGATAAGTGGAGTTGGTTTCTTACTTCAAACTTCAGGTATTTCAAGGGATGAATTTAACACCCATCTGAATGAACTAATCAGGTGTTTTGAATAATACAACCACACAAATGTTATGTAAACTAAAAGAGACTCTGGCTATTTGAAAGGCTAGAGTCTCTTGGTTTACATAATGTTATATAACGATGTGAAACTATATAAACTAAAATATTATTTCAACTGTGAACTATTTAACAACTTTCTCAAAATCAGAAGCCGGATGCTTGCACCATGGACATATGAAGTCATCAGGAAGTTCTTCTCCGACATATTCGTATCCACAGATCTTGCAGCGCCATACAGTCTGTCCTGTAGGCGTTGTTCCAACCGCTTCAGGTTTTGGTTTGATATTGTTCTGGTAATATTCGTAAGTAGCGGAAGATGCATCGCTCAAAATATCCATATCTGTTACTGCACAGATGAAGAGTGTGTGAGTTCCAAGGTCGACAGTGTTTGTAACATTTCCGGAAATGTAAGCATTTGTTCCTTCAGTTACGATCGGAATTCCGCTATCATTTAATCTATATGCACTGTAGTCTGCAAACTTGTCAACGTCTCTTCCGGATTGGAAGCCAAATCTTTTAAATATACTGAATTCGGCCTCTTCACTTATTATTGATATATTGAAAACCTTGGATTCCAGTAACATATCATGGGTCAGGTTAAGTTTGTTTACGGCAAATGCAATCTGATTCGGCTCGGTAGTTACCTGAATCGCTGTATTGGTTATACATCCGTTTATCTTGTCTCCAAGCTTGGTTGTCAGGACGAAAAGTCCGTAAGAAAGCTTATACATAGCTTTTTTATCCATATGTAACCTCCTTTGTAACAGTGGAAAAAGAATATCTTTTTCATCTATGTGTCGACATTTATTATATCATCTGATTCATATGAAAGTCCATGTTACTTTTACTTTTAATTTGGGTGCTATAGTGTTAAAATATTCTCTAAGTTATTTTTTGAGGATATGTGATCGTTATATGATCAAAATGGAGGAACAATGATTAAAAATATAGTTTTTGACGTAGGTGATGTACTAGTTGATTTTGGTTACCGCAGATATATGCAGGACCTTGGATTTGATGAGGAGACGGTTGATTTTCTTTCTGAAAACATGGTGCTTACAGAATTCTGGCATGAGCTTGATCTTGGTGTCAGAACAGAGGCAGAGGCTGTGGAGACATTTACAAAGAAATACCCACAGTATAAGGATGAAATAATCAAGTTCTGGGATCAGATTGAATTCATAGTTGAAGAATATCCATATGCTGAGCCGCTTGTATTGAAGCTGAAAGAGCTTGGATATGGAGTATACATTCTCTCGAATTATCCGATTGAAACAGCAGAGAGACACTGGCCTAAGTTCAAGTTCCTTCCACATACGGATGGACATATTATCTCAGCGTATGAGAAGGTGACAAAGCCGGATGAGGGAATCTACAGACTGCTTGAATCTAGATTTGGAATAGATCTGAAAGAATGTATATTTGTCGATGATCGTCAGGTAAATATCGACGCTGCTAACAGTTACGGTATGACAGCAATCCAGTTTAAAGGATTGGATGATCTTTTGGGGAAACTTAGTACAGAATTAGGTGTAGATAAGATAGTTTTGTAAATGACATCATAGATGACATTTATCATAAAGCAATAACTAACTTGTTATAAGAGGAGGTTTACTATGTACAATGACAGCAAAGTTTGGTTGGGGGTAAATGATGCGGGTGAGAAGATATGTCTTCTTCCGAAGATGGCGAATCGCCACGGGCTCGTAGCAGGTGCTACCGGAACAGGTAAAACGGTTACACTCAAGGTGCTTGCCGAGAGTTTCTCAGATATGGGCGTTCCTGTTTTTATAGCCGATGTAAAGGGTGATATAGCAGGCCTTGCAGATGCCGGCTCTGACAGCGAGGATATGCAGAAAAGAATAGAGCGTTTCGGCCTTGCTGATACAGGTTTTGGTTTTAGAGGATATCCAGTGACTCTGTGGGATATATATGGTGAGAAAGGTGTAACTCTGAGAACAACAATCTCTGAGATGGGACCACTTCTTCTGGCACGCCTTATGGAGTTAAATGACCTTCAGGCTGACATCCTTTCGATTGTATTTAAGATAGCTGACGATAGTGGATTGCTTCTCCTTGACACTAAGGATCTGAAGTCCATGCTTAACTACGTTTCCGATCATTGTAAGGAATTCGAGGCTCAGTACGGAAAGATGAGCCCGCAGTCTATAGCAGCTATAGTAAGAGCGCTTGTTGCACTTGAGGTTGCTGGTGGAGATAAGTTCTTCGGTGAACCTGCTCTTAATATAATGGATTTCTTTTCATTTGGTGACATGGGCAAGGGCATGATAAATGTTCTTGACAGCTCAAGTCTGATAAATAATTCGAAGCTTTATTCAACATTCCTGCTTTATCTGTTATCAGAACTTTTCGAGAGACTTCCGGAAGTAGGAGATATGGATAAACCTAAGATGGTCTTCTTCTTCGATGAGGCGCATCTTCTGTTTAACGATGCACCGAAGGCACTTCTTGAGAAGATAGAACAGGTTGTAAAGCTTATTCGTTCAAAGGGTGTTGGAGTTTATTTCTGTACTCAGAATCCTCGTGATATTCCTGATGGAGTTCTGGCTCAGCTCGGTAATAAAGTAGAGCATGCACTTCATGCTTATACACCTGCTGATCAGAAGGCTGTAAAAGCAGCTGCTGATTCATTTAGAGCGAATCCGGCATTTGATACGTATGATACAATTCTTTCGCTCGGAACAGGAGAGGCTGTTATATCATTCCTCGGTGAGGATGGGACTCCTGGTGTTGCTGAAAAGACATATATACTTCCGCCTCAGTCCAAGTTTGGAGCTATAGATGATGGAAGAAGAGATACACTTATTAAGAGCAGTATATGCTATAGTAAGTATTTCGAATCAGTTGATCCTGATTCTGCTTATGAATTCCTTGTAAGAAGAGGAATAGAAGAAGCTGAGGCTGCAGAAAAACTGAGACTTGAAGTTGAAGCTGAGAAGCAGCGTGCCAAGGAAGAAGCAGAAGCAGAGAAGGAAAGACTTAAAGAAGAGAAAGCTTCTGAAAGACAGCGTGAACGTGAAGAAAAAGCTGCTGCTGCAGAAGCTGCAAGAGCTGAACGTGAAGCACAGAGAAAAGCGGAAGCAGAAGCTAAGGCTGCTCAGAGAGAGCAGGATAAGAAAGATGCTGAGAAACGCCGTGCTGCAAAGGCAGTCGGAAACGCCGTAACAGGTACTGTCGGACGTGAAGTCGGAAAAACTGTCGGAAAACAGTTTGGAAAGTTCGGACAGACCCTTGGTGGAAACGTTGGCGCAAGCCTTGGTAGAGGAATCTTCTCGACACTCTTTAGTTCAAAGAAATAAATATCAAAAATATAAGCCGCTTAGATGTATATCCAAGCGGCTATTTTATTACACAAGATTGTTAAATTCAGGCTTCATATCTTTAAATGTACAGAAGTATTTGAATCCATTTTCAATTGCAAGTTCTCTTGCTTCCTCAAATCCAAATCCGGGATGTTCGAGATCGTGTGCATCGCTTCCGAATGTCAGGATTTCTCCTCCCAGTTCTTTATACATTTTAAGTAGAAGATGATGTGGATGTGCGAAGTCCATTTTTCTATAAAGACTTCCTGTATTGATCTCAATTCCTTTTCCATCATCAATAATAGTTTTTAAGATCTCATAGAACAGATCTTTAAATGTATTAAAGATTCTTTCTTCATAATTATCTGAAGTGATTTTTTCAATATGATCAGGTCCGTAACGGAACACATAATCTAGATGCCCATAAACATTATAATCATGGAAATGCTTCACTATATAAAGCATTTCTTCAAAGTATGCTCTATATACATCCATCGGGTCGCGGTCTGTTCCATCAGGATTTTTAAATGTTTCGGGATAGTATGGATCAAGTCCTTCGACTACGTGAGAAGAGCATATGATAAAATCTATTCCTGGATGATCCTTACTGTATGAACCGAGCTTTTCGCATGTTGACGGCATAAGTCCCTGTTCAACTCCGATTCGAAGGTCGAAATCCGGTAAATATTTTTCTCTGAGATTTTTTAATGTATCGAGATATTTATCTATATCAAGATAGAATTCTATATTGTATTTATCTTTTGGAAAATCCATATCGTAATGATCGGTGAGACACATTGATGTTAATCCCTTGGATCTGACTGATTTAATCAATTCTTCAATCTTTGTCTCGCAATCATCGGAGAACTCACTGTGAAGGTGATAGTCTGCAAATATTCTGCTCATTTATTCGTCCTTTTCATCTGATTAATTTTGTATACTTATGTTCGACTAAAATTCAATTAGAGACATCTTACTCTAATTCTTTTTATTTTTCAAGAACACAAAACACATTCTGTTTACATAAAACTTTTCGTGTGAACAGATATATATAAATATAGGTTTACATAAATAATAATATTATAATATATACAAAAAAACTTATAAAATACTTCTTTATTTGGAAAATCCAGTCTTGAAATTTGAAAATAAAAAAGTTATCATATATGGGCAGAATGTTTTGTCAATTTGAATCAGATTGGCATTCATCAATATATTTTCTTAGGAGGAATTACAAAATGGCAGTAAAAGTTGCGATTAACGGATTTGGACGTATCGGTCGTCTTGCATTCAGACAGATGTTTGGTGCTGAAGGATATGAGGTAGTTGCTATCAACGATCTTACAAAGCCTTCAATGCTTGCACATCTTCTTAAGTATGATACAGCACAGGGGGGATACTGTGGTAAAGTTGGTGAGAACCTTCACACAGTTTCAGCTGATGATGAAGCTAACACAATCACAGTTGATGGAAAGACTCTTCAGATCTATGCTAAGGCTGACGCTAACGAGCTTCCTTGGGGAGAGATCGGTGTTGACGTAGTACTTGAGTGTACAGGTTTCTACTGCTCAAAGGATAAGTCAATGGCACATATCAATGCTGGTGCTAAGAAGGTTGTTATCTCAGCTCCTGCTGGAAATGATCTTAAGACTATCGTATTCTCAGTAAACAATGATACACTTACAGCAGATGATCAGATCATCTCAGCTGCTTCTTGTACAACAAACTGTCTTGCACCTATGGCTAAGGCACTTAATGATTATGCTCCAATCCAGAGCGGTATCATGAGCACAATCCATGCTTACACAGGAGATCAGATGATCCTTGACGGACCTCACAGAAAGGGTGATCTTAGACGTGCTAGAGCAGGTGCTGCTAACATCGTTCCTAACTCAACAGGTGCTGCTAAGGCTATCGGTCTTGTTATCCCAGAGCTTAACGGAAAGCTCATCGGATCAGCTCAGAGAGTTCCTGTACCAACAGGTTCTACAACAATCCTTACAGCTGTAGTTAAGGGTGCTGACGTAACAGTTGATGGTATCAACGCTGCAATGAAGGCTGCTGCAAGCGAGTCATTCGGATACAACGAAGATCCAATCGTTTCTTCAGACGTTATCGGTATGAAGTTCGGTTCACTCTTCGATGCTACACAGACTATGGTTTCAAAGATCGCTGATGATCTTTATGAAGTACAGGTTGTTTCATGGTATGACAACGAGAATTCTTACACATCACAGATGGTAAGAACAATCAAGTACTTCGCTGAGCTTGCATAAGTAAAGTTAATGCGCACAGGGGTGCCTTATAAGTCACCACTGTGTATAAGGACTACTAAGAATCGGGTCCGGTCTATTTGGGCCGGACCCTTTTTTTCAAAATTAAACAAAATTGTATTTCAATAAATTACTAGGAGGTAATACAATGTCACTCAATAAGAAATCAGTTGACGATATTAATGTAAAAGGACAGCGTGTCCTTGTAAGATGCGACTTTAACGTTCCTCTTAAAGATGGAAAGATCACAGATGAGAACAGACTTGTAGCTGCTCTTCCTACAATCAAGAAGCTTATCGCTGATGGCGGTAAGATCATCCTCTGTTCACACCTTGGAAAGGTTAAGACAGAAGAGGATAAGCTTACAAAGACTCTTGCGCCTGTAGCAGTTCGTCTTTCAGAGCTTCTCGGACAGGAAGTTAAGTTTGTAGCTAATCCTGAAGTTGTTGGACCAAACGTTGTTGAAGCTGTTAATGCTATGAACGATGGTGAAGTAATACTTCTTGAGAATACAAGATTCCGTGCTGAGGAGACAAAGAACGGAGAGGCATTCTCTAAGGATCTTGCTTCACTTGCTGACGTTTTCGTAAATGATGCTTTCGGTACAGCTCACAGAGCTCACTGCTCAAACGTAGGTGTTACACAGTATGTTGATACTGCTGTAGTTGGATACCTTATGCAGAAGGAGATCGACTTCCTCGGAAATGCAGTTGAGAATCCAGTTCGCCCATTCGTAGCAATTCTTGGTGGTGCTAAGGTTGCTGATAAGTTAAATGTTATCTCTAACCTTCTTGAGAAGTGTGATACTCTTATCATCGGTGGTGGTATGGCTTACACATTCCTTAAAGCTCAGGGTAAAGAGGTTGGAAAGTCACTCGTTGACGATTCAAAGATTGATTATTGTAAGGAAATGCTTGCTAAGGCAGAGTCACTTGGCAAGAAACTTCTCCTTCCTGTAGATACAGTAGTAGCTGATGGATTCCCTGATCCAATCGATGGACCAATCGCTGTAGAGACAGTTTCATCAGATGCTATTCCAGCTGACAAAGAAGGTCTTGATATCGGTGAGAAGACAAGAGCTCTCTTCGCTGATGCTGCTAAGACAGCTAAGACAGTTGTTTGGAACGGACCTATGGGTGTATTTGAGAACCCTACACTTGCTGCAGGTACTATCGCAGTAGCTGAGGCGCTTGCTGAGACAGATGCTACAACAATCATCGGTGGTGGTGACTCTGCAGCAGCTTGTAACCAGCTTGGATTCGGTGACAAGATGAGCCACATCTCAACAGGTGGTGGAGCTTCACTCGAGTTCCTTGAGGGTAAAGAACTTCCGGGTGTTGCTGCAGCTAATGACAAGTAAATATTTAGATTCATTTTGAATTATTAATATTATAATATGATGAATAAATCGAGTTTGAATTTTGTTTTCGAGACCGTTGCGGGTCCCGGTGCTTAGCGATTCACGAGCATTAATGCGAAGTGAGAGCTTAGCATCCGCTGGGGGTATCCCGCACCGTGCGAGAGCTGAGTTGAGAAAACAAAATATCAAATGAGCGTATTAAGGAGAATTAAAATGTCTAGACGTAAGATTATCGCCGGCAACTGGAAGATGAACATGACTCCTTCACAGGCTGTTGCACTTTGCGCAGAGCTTAAGGATCTTGTTAAAAATGATGCTGCAGACGTAGTTTACTGCGTACCAGCAATCGATATCATTCCTGTTGTTGAGGCTGTTAAAGGTACTAACGTTGAAGTTGGTGCTGAGAATATGTACTTCGAAGATAAGGGTGCTTACACAGGTGAGATTTCTGCAGAGATGCTTGTTGATGCAGGAGTTAAGTATGTAATCATCGGACATTCTGAGAGAAGAGATTACTTCAAAGAGTGCGACTGCACACTTAACAAGAAGGTTAAGAAGGCTATCGAAGCTGGACTTACACCTATTCTTTGTTGCGGCGAGAGCTTAGAGCAGAGAGAGATGGGAGTTACTATGGACTGGATCAGACTTCAGATTAAGTCAGATCTTCAGGGAGTAGCTGCTGATGATGTTAAGAATCTTGTTATCGCTTACGAACCAATCTGGGCTATCGGAACTGGTAAGACTGCTACTACAGAGCAGGCTCAGGAAGTTTGTAAGGGTATCAGAGATTGCATCGCTGAGATCTATGATGTTGCAACTGCAGAAGCTGTTCGTATTCAGTACGGCGGATCTGTTAATGCAGGAAATGCTGATGAGCTTTTTGCACAGCCTGACATTGATGGTGGTCTTGTTGGTGGTGCTTCGCTTAAAGCTGACTTCGGAAAGATTGTAGCTGCTGGAAAGTAATACGTTTATGCTTATTTAAGAGGTATAAGCCATAACTCGGTTTATACCTCTTTAAATAAATTAGCGAAGGGTAAAATATGAGTAGTAAAAAGGAAAAAAATGTAGAGTTCAGGTATTATAAGGTTCCAGAAGGTGATCTTGTTCTTCCGTTGTTTGGTGATAACTGGAGAGGAATATATGGTCAAAAAAAGGAACCGCTGCATTTTCATAACCTTCTTGAAATCGGAATATGTGTAGATGGTAAAGGTGTGATGACATTTACCGATGGAAAAGTTGATTATTCCGAGAATACACTTACGATTATTCCGAGACATTTTCCGCATCTTACAAAAGGTGAAGAAGGAACAACAAATTACTGGGAATATTTATTCTTTGATCCTGAGGTAATTCTTCAGAGCATTTATCCGGGTGATAAAGTATTTACGAAATCGCTCCTTAACAAAGTCAACAGAGCGGCGAACTGCTTCCATGATGCGCAGAATATGGAGGTTTTCAAACTTGTAAGATCAATCCTTGATGAATGTCGTAATAAGAAAGAGTATTCCAATGAGGTTATAAGAGGACTTCTTCTTGCGCTTGTTGTTTCGATAGCCAGGGAAAATGAATCCGAAGGTGAATTCCATGAAAAGACCGGATACACAAATCTGGAGCATATAACTGTTGCACTCGATTATATACACAATAACTTCAAGGATGATATAAGTGTTAAGATGCTTGCTAATGAATGTGGACTAAGTGAAACACATTTCAGAAGAGTGTTTAAAGACAGTGTTGGAATGTCTCCGATTGAGTATATAACACTCGTTAGAATCGAAAATGCAAATGAGTTAATTCGAACTACAAGATATTCGATGAGTGAGGTCGCTTATAGGGTTGGTTATCCGACTGTGTCTACTTTTAACAGAAATTTCAAAAAAATTTTGGGAATAAGTCCGTTTCAATATCGAAAAAATATAAAAAGTTACAAAGGTGTGCTTCTTGACTATAATGTGACGGCAAAGAAGGGATGGACAAATATCCAGGATAAAGACTGAGCAAAATTGACAAAAATGGTCGATTTTGCTCTTTTTTAGACATTATTTGAAAACAAATAATAGGTATACATATGATATAATAATCACGGAGATATGAAAGAGGGGGTTTCTTTCTAAATTCTAAGTAAAACTCATTTGGGAGGTAAGCGAATGAAAAAGAAGTTTTTATCAACTGGTTTAGCACTTGTAATGGTTGCATCCATGTTAGTTGGATGTGGCGGTTCAGGATCTGATTCAGGATCAACAACTAGTGCGCCTAGCGACACTCAGGCAACAGAGGCTCCTGCAGCTGACAAAGAAGAAGCAACAGAAGCTAAAGACGAAGGATCAAGTGATAGTAACACTTTATCTGTAGCAGCTTGGGATCTTAACTTTAACATTCCTGCACTTAAAGCGGCTGAGAAAGATTATCAGGAAAATGTAGACCCTAATTTCAAACTCGAGATTCGTGAGCAGTCACAGGCTGCAGATATCGAAGATGCGATTACACTCGCTGGTTCTTCAGGAGATTATTCAAATCTTCCAGATATCGTTCTTTTCCAGGATCACTGGTTCCAGAGATTCCAGCATGATTATCCAGATGCATTCATAGATGCAAACGATGCTGATGTTAACTGGGAAGATTTTGGACAGGAAAAACTTTCATACTCAACAGTTAACAATATCCATTATGGTTTCCCTGTTGATAACGGTACTGCAATCTTTGCATACAGAACTGATATACTTAAAGAGTGTGGATACACAATCGATGATGTAACAGGAATCACATGGGACAGATGGATCGACATTGGTGAGGATGTTTACAACAAGACAGGTAAATATCTCCTTTCAATGGATGGTGATGGAAATGACCTTATTTACATGATGCTTCAGGCTGAAGGTTCTTCACAGTTCAAGGATGGAAAACCTTACATTACTGAAAATGAAACATGTGTTAAGGTTTGTGAGAAGATCGTAGAAATGTGCCAGAGAAAGGCATGCTATCTTGCAAATGACTGGGGCGATTATACAGACCAGACAATCATTGGCGACATGGTGGCTGGTGTTATGAATGGTAACTGGATCATTCCTACAATCGAGCAGGTTAAAGAAAATGAAGGAAAGTGGAAGATTACTACAATGCCTACACTTGGTGGTGGCGAAGGATATGCTTCTAATGGTGGATCTTCACTTTATATTACAGGAAACTGCAAGAATGCTGATCTTGCTAAGAAGTTCCTTGCTTACACATTTGGTGGTAGTACAGTAACTTATGATGCTGCACTTCAGGACGGTGGAGTTATCACATGCTGTATCTCAGCAGGTAAGTCTGAAGTTTACAACAAGGGTGTTCCATATTTTGAGAATGATCCTATTTATACTAAGATAGTTGAGATGGGATCTCATGTTCCAGTTGTTGAGCAGAGTGATTATCACTATAAGTGTAGAACACAGATGGCAGCTGCTATTATCAATGCAGTTCAGGGTTCAGACCTTAAGACAGAGCTTAAGACAGCAGAAGATAACCTTAAGTTCGCTATGGAATCTGAATAAAAAAATTAAAATGTAGTGACATATGATTACAACGGCAGGAAGTGAGAAATCTTCCTGCCTTGTTATCAGATGAGAGAGGGCACAAAATGAAGAATAAATCAAAAAGAGTCACGCTGAAAAGAAATATCTCAGGTTGGATATTTTTAGCGCCGGCATCAATACTCATATTTGTTATGAGCTTCTATCCGATCATAAACGCTTTGATCATGTCTTTTAAGTCCGGATCAAGTGCGAATATGCATTGGGCAGATCCATTTATATTTAATTATCAGAGAATGTTCCAGGACAACCTGTTTAAGAGATCTCTTTTCAATACATTCCTGTATCTGATTGTTCAGGTTCCTATAATGCTTGTTCTGGCATTGGTACTGGCGAATCTTTTGAATCAGAAGGATCTTAAGTTGAAAGGTCTCTTCCGTACATGCATATTCCTTCCTTGTGCAACATCTCTGGTTTCATATTCGCTGATCTTTAAGGCGATGTTTGCAACAAATGGTCTTGTTAATTCTATTCTCTTGAAGATGGGATTAATATCTGAGAACATTAACTTTCTTGGACAGACAGGAACTGCGAGAATGGTTATTATCATTGCTCTTATTTGGAGATGGACAGGATACAACATGGTATTCTACCTCGCAGGACTTCAGAATATTGAATATTCTATATATGAAGCAGCTAAGATTGATGGTGCTAATGCATTCCAGACATTCTGGCGTATAACGGTTCCGCTTCTTAAGCCGGTTATCGTTATGACAGTTGTTATGTCTATCAACGGTACTCTTCAGCTGTTCGATGAATCTGTTAACCTTACAAGTGGTGGACCAGCAAACTCAACGATCACCATGTCACATTATATCTACAATAATTCATTTGGTGAAGGTGTTGCTAACTTCGGTTATTCAACAGCCTTATCATTCGTAGTATTTTTGATGGTAGCTATCTTATCAAATATTAATATGGGAGTAGGTGATAAACGTGATTAAAGATTCAGCAAATAGAGGTATTTCAAATTATAGATTACGCGGAATCGCTGCTTATGTATTTCTGATCATTGCATCGTTTTTCTCTGTATTTCCACTTTTTTGGATGATATCATCAGCTACAAATGCGACTGTTGATGTATCAAGAGGAAAGCTTTCATTCGGTTCATATGCATTAGAAAACTTTAAGGGGCTGATTCAGGCTCAGAACCTTGGACGTTCATTGTTCAATTCGTTCTTATACGCAACAATTCAGACATTGATTGCGCTTCTGATATGTTCTTTGGCTGGTTATGGATTTGAGATTAACCATGATAGATTTAAGGATAGACTTTTCAGAATATTACTTCTGGGAATGATGGTTCCTCAGGTTGCTACTATGATTCCTCTGTTCAAGATGATTTCTTCTATGAAACTTCTTAACTCAGTATGGGGATTTATACTTCCATCGATTTCAACACCATTCCTTATAATGATGTTCAGAAATAACTCAAGAAACTTCCCTGTAGATATTCTTGAGTCGGCCAGAATTGATGGATTAAATGAGGTACAGATATTCTTTAGAATGTATATGCCTGTCATGAAGTCAACATACACGGCTGCTGCCGTTATCACATTCATGAATGCTTGGAATTCATACATGTGGCCAAAGGTTGTTATGCTTGACAACAGAGCACAGACAATGCCTATGCTTATCGCTAACCTGTCAGCTGGTTACGCAGTTGATTACGGTGTGCTTATGATGGGTGTTCTGTTCTGTTCGATACCTACAATCATTATATTCTTTGTATTACAGAGACACTTTACAGAGGGTATCACAGGCGCTGTTAAATAAGGAGCAAAAAATGAGTTCTTTCGATTTTAATAAAGTAAAAGATCCCTTGTTTTTCAAGGAGAATGTTTTACCTGCTCATTCAGATCTTAAGATCTATGGATGTAAAGCAGAAGCGAATTCGAAGGAAAACTCACTAAGATATTGCCTTAACGGAATCTGGAAGTTTGCATATGCAAAGAATTATGATTCCGTAATAAAAGGATTTGAACAAGTTGAATATGATGTATGCGCTTGGGACGATATAAGAGTCCCAGCGCATATTCAGCTTGAAGGATACGATTCTCCACAATATGCAAATACACAGTATCCATGGGATGGCCATGAGAGAATAAACCCCGGTGAGATTCCGGAGTTTTTTAATCCTGTGGCTTCATATGTAAAACACTTCGAACTTCCTGACCAGATGATGGGTAAGGAAGTTCGTATAGTATTTCAGGGTGTTGAAAGCGGCATGGCGCTGTGGCTGAACGGAGAATATGTCGGTTATAGTGAGGATACATTTACACCTTCAGAATTCGATATAACAAAATATGTAAAAGATGGAATAAATAAGCTTGCAGTCCAGGTATTTAAATGGACATCTTCAAGCTGGTGCGAGGATCAGGATTTCTTCAGATTTTCAGGGATTTTCAGAGATGTATTTATATATATGGTACCGGAAGTTCATGTTGAAGATATGCTGATCAAAACTTTATTTGAGGGAAATGATTTTTCTAAATCAACACTCTCAATCAATATGGCTGTTAATGGCAATGGTAAAGTTGTTGCAAGGCTTTATGATGGCTGTGAAGAAGTAATGAACACTTCGTGTGAAGCTGATGGTAATCTTGTTATCGAACAGGTGATAGAATCGCCTAAGCTTTGGAGTGCAGAAGAACCTTATCTTTATCGTCTCGATATTGAGATTTATAATTCTGATAACGAGATTGTGGAATATATACCGCAGTATGTTGGCTTCAGAAAGTTCGAAATGAAGGATAACAGAATGCTTCTTAATGGTAAGAGAATTGTATTCAAAGGTGTTAATCGCCATGAATTCAGTTCTATATCAGGAAGAGTGGTTTCTTTCAAGGAACTTGAGAAGGATATTATTTCCATGAAGAGGAATAATATCAATGCCATCCGTACTTGTCATTATCCTGACTCGGAAGCTGTTTACGACCTGTGCGATAAATATGGTCTGTACATGATAGCAGAGTGTAATATTGAAAGTCATGGTTCATGGATGCCGTATCTTGAGGGAAAAGAGCCTCTGGAATATGTGGTTCCTAAGGATAAAGACGAATGGAGACCTATGCTTATTGACCGAATGAATTCTACTTATCAGAGAGATAAGAATCATCCGGCAGTTCTTATATGGTCTGTTGGAAATGAATCCTTTGGTGGAAGTGTACTTCGTGATGTAGCGGATTATGTCAGAAAAAAAGATCCTTCGAGACTAGTTCATTACGAAGGTGTTTTCAATGACAGAAGCTATAACGAAACATCTGATATGGAAAGTCGTATGTATCCAAAGGTTACGGATATTATTGAGTATATAGAAGGTGATGATGATCGTCCTTTCATATGCTGTGAGTATTCACATGCTATGGGTAATTCGTGCGGAGCTATCCATAAGTATACAGAGCTCGCTGATAAAGAGAATTCTGCTTATCAGGGTGGATTCATATGGGATTATATCGATCAGTCCATTTATAAGAAGGATAGATATGGAAAGTGGTTCCAGGCATATGGCGGTGATTTTGATGAAAGACCGACCGACTTTAACTTCAGTGGTAACGGTATCGCCTATGGTGGTGAGAGAAATGAATCACCAAAGATGCAGGAAGTAAAGTTCGTATATCAGAACATTTCCGTTGAAGTTGGTTCAGAGAGTTTTACGGTAGTAAATAAGAACCTTTTTGTAAATGTAGACAAGTTTGAATGTGTTGCTGAACTTCTGAGAGATGGTGTTCTTATTGATTCGAAAGTTATTAGTGGTGTCAGCGTAGAAGCTTGCAGCTCTAAAACTTTTGATATTCCATTTGAAAAGCCTGAGTTTGCTGGCGAATATATTGTTACTATATCATTTAGACTTAAGACCGATACTATCTGGGCTAAGGCTGGATATGAGATTGCATTTGGTCAGGGCGTGATTGCCAAGACTGCTAAGGCTGAGATAAAAGAGAAGCCTTATAAAGTAACCAAGGGTGATTATAACATCGGTGTTAAGGGTGAAAGCTTTGAAGCCTTATTTTCATTTATCGCAGGTGGACTTGTTTCATACAAGTATGCTGGTAAAGAGATGCTTAAAGCAGTTCCTAAGCCAAACTTCTGGCGTGCTCCTGTAGATAATGACAGGGGTAATAATATGCCTGCGAAGATGGGACAGTGGAAACTTGCAAGTCTTTATTCGTATACTAAAGATCCTGTGATTAAAGAAGAAGCTGATTACGCAAGTATTACATATACGTATACGCTTCCGACTACTCCTGAAGCTGAATGTAAGCTTGAATATAAGGTTCATGGTGATGGACGAATACAGGTTGTTATGTCGTATGATCCTATATCCGGACTTGGAGATATGCCGGAATTCGGTGTTATGTTTAAGTTTGATGCTGACTATGATAATGTTGAGTGGTACGGTAATGGACCTGCCGAGACGTATGAAGACAGAAAACATGGTGGCAAGATAGGAATCTATTCGAATAAAGTTGAAGATAACATGGCTAAGTATCTTGTTCCTCAGGAATGTGGTAACAAGACTGAGGTAAGATATGCTAAGCTTACTGATATGAAGGGAAGAGGAATATACTTCTCGGGAGATAATATCAACTTCTCAGCACTTCCTTATACTCCTCATGAGATAGAAAATGCTATGCATGATTATGAACTTCCTGCTGTGCATTATACAGTTGTGAGAGTTTCAAAGCAGCAGCTTGGTATAGGTGGAGATGACAGTTGGGGAGCGCCTGTGCATGATGAATATCATATCGATGTAAGTGGTCCTGTAGTCTTCGGATTTGAGTTTAGAGGTGTCTGATTAACGACCCTTAACATGTTGATTTTTTGTGCCATAGATGATACAATCGACTAGGTGTTTATCATTAATATCTAGAAAGGAATGGTACAAGGCATGAAAAAGTTTTTAGAGGAATTCAAAGAGTTTGCACTTAAGGGCAATGTTATGGACATGGCAATCGGTGTTATCATCGGTGGTGCGTTCACAGCGATCGTTACAGCGTTTACAGATGACTTTATCACACCAATCATCAGCATCTTTGGCGGAACAGAATTTGGTGGAAAGATTCCACTTCCCGGTCCTGAAGGAAATGCGATCCTCTGGGGTGATTTTATATCAGCGATAATTAATTTTGTAATTGTTGCTTTGATACTGTTCTCGATGTTAAAAGCTATGAACAAGCTTATGAACCTTCGTAAGAAGGAAGAGGCTGAAGCAGAACCTACAACAAAGAAGTGTCCGTACTGCTGTTCAGAGATTGATATTCACGCTACGAAGTGTCCTCATTGTACAAGCGATATCAAAGAGTGATTTTGCTTTTTGAGGTACGTTGAATTAAATATCTAAATACTAGCAGCTGCCGTTTATCGGCAGCTGTGTTGGTTTATAAAGGATACAGATGAAAAAGATTACTCTTGGAATCCTGGCGCATGTAGATGCCGGAAAAACAACACTTACAGAAAGTCTGCTTCTGGAAACGGGTATGATCAGAAGAGCTGGTCGTGTGGATAATGGAAATGCATTTCTGGATACAGAACTTCTTGAAAAGAAGCGTGGAGTTACCATAGTTTCTAAACAGGCTATAATAGACTGTCCTAAGGGCGGTCCTCTTAATATGTCTGACGACGATATCAGAATTACAATAATTGATACTCCCGGACATGTGGATTTTATAGGAGAGACGGAGAGGGCTATGTCTGTTATGGATATGGCTGTTCTGGTTGTGAGTGGACCTGATGGTGTTACAGAAAGTACTAAGAGACTTGCTGCACTTCTTGGCGTTTACCGTGTTCCTTATATCGTGTATGTAAACAAGATGGATATGTGCGAGAGGAGTCATGAAGATGTTCTTTCAGAACTAAAAGATACATTTGGTTCCGGAATGATATCGTCGGAGCTTCTTGTGTGTGGTTCTGCTGAAGGTCATGTTGAAGGCTTTGGTGATGATTCTAGAGGCGTTTCTACCGGCGTTTCATCTACAGATGATTTGATGGAGATAAAAGAGGAGATAGCTTCTTTATCTGAAGACTCTATCGAAGAATTTCTTGAAGATGGAGATATAACCGATGAAAGGATAGCAGAACTCTTATATAAAGGATTGTTCCATCCGGTCCTGTTTGGAAGTGCTTTGAAGAATACAGGAACTGACAGTTTGGTTAGATTGCTTACTGGTTATACGACCGAATTTAAGTATAGACAGAATCCGTCAGCAAAGATATTTAAGATCAGCTTTGAAGATGGTCACAAGCTTTGCTTTGCAAAAATCGCGGGTGGAGAGATATCTGTAAGAGATATTCCTGATGATGAAAGACTTAAAGGAGCTAAGATAAGTCAGATACGTCTCTATAGTGGCGGGAAGTATGAGAGTATAAAAACTGCTGCTTCTGGCGATGTTGTAACTCTGCTTGGTCTGGAGGATGCATTTATAGGAATGGGTCTTGGAGATGAATCAGATGATGATAAAACTATGTCACGTCCTGTTCTTAGGTATAACATGATTCTTCCAATAGATACACCGGTTATAACATTTATGCCTAAACTTCGAGAGATGATATCAGAAGATCCTTTGCTTAATATTGAATCAGACCCGGATAGTCAGGAAATCCACGTTTCTGTTATGGGCGAGTTTCAGCTTGAGATACTTGCTGCTATGATTTTTGAAAGATATGGCGTTAAAGTGACATTTGATGAAGGAAGCCTGATCTATAAAGAGACTATTGCTTCTCCTGTTATGGGTTATGGGCATTTTGAACCATTAAGGCATTACAGCGAGGTTCAGCTTCTGATTGAACCGCTTGATGAAGGACGTGGAATAGAGATTGCAAGTAATCTGAGCGTGAGTGAACTCGGAATAAACTGGCAGAAGACGATACTGTCTACTCTTGAAAATGATCTCCCTCCGGGAGTGATCACTGGTTCTGAGCTGACTGATATCAGGATTACACTTGTTGCCGGTAAGAGTCATATAAAACACAGTGATAGTCAGGACTTTAAGGAGGCGACCAGAAGGGCTGTCAGACAGGCTCTGATGAAGACTGAAAATGTCCTTCTTGAACCTTACTTTGATTTCAGGATAACCCTTCCTGCGCTTTCTATGGGGAGAGCTATGACAGACATTAATCAGATGGAGGGTAATTGTTCTCTTGAAAGTCAGACTGATGAAGTTGCTGTCATAACGGGCTCGGCTCCTGCACGACATCTGAAGAATTATCAGGCTGAACTTACAAAGTATACATCGGGAAGGGGCAGGATAAGCCTTCAGCCTGGTGCGTACAGAGCATGTTCTCATGAATATGTTGAGAGTTTAGGCGTTACATATGATCCGGATACAGATGCAAAGAATCCGTCTGGAAGTATATTTATATCTCATGGGGCAGGATACTATGTTCCTTGGTTCGAATGTGAAGAGTTGATGCACCTGGATTCAAAGGAAGATGAGTATTTCGACGTTATCACTGAGAGTGATGATGAAGCGCTGGAAAGGGAAGCTGAAAGAGTAAGAAATGCTGCCCAGGCAAGAAATAGACAGACCTTGGTTGAATCAGGACTTGAAGCTATAGGTACAGATGAGATCGATTCCATCCTTATGAGCACAACTCATGCCAATGCCGGTAAAGAGAAGAGGAATGGTAAGAGAGTTTATCTGAGGAAGAATACAAGTATTGCTCGTGACAGAGCAAGTTATAGTTCTCGCGTTACTGAATTATGTCAGTCAGAAAACAGTACAACAGAATCTGGTAAGTCGATAACGGGAAATAAGGTTACAAAAATTAAGCCAAAGTATCTTCTCGTCGATGGTTACAATATAATCCATGCATGGGACGAACTTAAAAGTCTTCTTTCTAATCCTGAAGGGGCTTCAGGAAGAAGATCTAATCAGGATTCTATTGAACTGGAAGGCGCCAGATACAGACTACTGGATATAATGTCCGAATACAGGGTTATGAGAGATACGGAAGTTATCGTTGTCTTCGATGCCTATAACGTAAGAGGACATTTTACAGAAAAACTCGACTATATGGGTGTTCATGTGGTCTATACTAAAGAGGCTGAAACGGCTGATCAGTATATCGCAAGATTTACAATCCAGAACACTAAAAACATGGATATCACGGTAGCAACATCGGATGGATTAATTCAGCTCATCATCCGAGGCGAGAACTCAAAACTCATGTCGGCAAACGACCTTCTGCTGGATGTTAAGGGCTGTCGTAATTCGATAGTTGAAGGAGCTGAAAAAAAGGAAATTTATAATCGTATTTCGGTTGACTTATAGTGGCCGGTATATTACGATAAAATGAGAAAAAATTGATATAATCTCTGCATTGAAAGGGTGATGCTCATGAAAGAATTATCTGTTAGACAAAGAATCGTTTATGGCGCATTGGAGCTTTTTTCTCAGAAAGGATATGATGCCACAAGCGTTGATGAGATCGCTAAGTCCATAGGCATGCAGGGGCCGAACATATATAAGTACTTTAAGAAGAAGGAAGATATTCTCGAAGTTCTTAAGAATAATTATGATAATCCCTATATTAAGAGATTCGGAATAGATCCTGAAACTCCTGTATGGATACATAATAGCGAAGAATTAAAGATGTTCAGCATGAAACAGATTGAACGTACCATTAATGATCCGATGGTTATCAAGCTGAGGAAGATGGGAACTATTGAACAGTTTCGTGATGCTGAGTTTGCAAGTAATACATCTGAGTATCAGTATGACAGTCTTGTAAATCTATTTACCAAGATATTTGAGAAGCTGGTTAAGATCGGGGCTGTAACTGAAGCTGATCCAAAGATTCTTGCACTGGAATATATGTCTCCTACCTCGGTTCTTATACAACTTTGTGACAGGCAGCCTGAGAGAAAAGAAGAAGCGATGGAACTTGTTGAAAAACATATTGATTTCTTTATAAAGACGCATTTTAAAGAATAATCTTTATCAATTAATTATTGATTGAAAAAGTTGTTGCATTTCATATGGCGATATGGTATTATCACTGAGTATGTTTTGGAAAAACGAACATTTAGTGGATTTTTTCGGAGGAAAATAAAGTGAAAACTGTACTTACAATCGTATTTATAATAATTGGAATAGCACTTGCTGTACTTGTACTTAGCCAGGAAGGTAAAGACAATGGATTTAATGCTTCCTTTACAGGTTCAGTTGATTCATATTGGGGAAAGAATAAGAAGCATTCTAAGGAAGCACGTATTCAGAGACTTACTGCTGTACTTGGTGCTGCATTCATCATAATTGCCGCTATACTTAGTTCTAAGTGGATGGGCTAATTATTCCCTTAGTTTTATATGTGAATTTATCAGGGTGCTTTGTATAAGCACCCTTTTGTATTATGGAGATTATAAAAGGATTTTTTAATGTAAAGAGGGAGAAGTATGGATACTAAATATTATGATATAGAAGAACTAATGATGTTCTTCAATGAATTGATGGGGAAAAATGATTATAGACCGCTTAAGTTTAAGGAACTCTGTTATCTTCTTGATGTTTCTGACGAGGAGGAGAAACAGAAGTTTCTTGAAATGTTGAATACCTTGTGTGATGAAGTGAGAATCGTAAAAACAAAGAATAACAGATATATGCTTCCGCCAAAGGGTGTTCTGGTTGGAATATACAGTGGAACTAAGAGAGGATTCGGTTTTGTAACTGTTGAAGGTTATGAAGAGGATTTCTTTGTTGCTGCAAAAGATACGCTGAATGCATTTCATGGAGACAAGGTTCTTATAAATGTAAATAGCAGTGCAAGAGGTCCTAGAAAAGAAGCTGTTATAACAAGAATTCTTTCGAGAAATACAGAACAGCTTATAGGTGTATTTCAGCAGTGTGATGGATATGGTTTTGTTATTCCGAATAATAAAAAAATAGCTGATGATATATTTATCCCTAAGGGATCTTCTATGGGCGCTGTTACCGGAAGTCTGGTCATAGTAGAACTGAAGAACTATGGTGATGATAAAAAATCACCAGAGGGTTATGTGTCTGAGGTTATCGGACATATAGATGATCCGGGAACCGATATTTTGCAGGTTGTGAAGACTTACGGAATTCCGGTTGAATTCCCTGATGATGTTAATGTACAGCTTGAATCGATTCCGGAAGAAGTAGCTGAGGAAGATAAGGTCGGCAGAAGAGATCTGAGACATCTTGATACTGTTACTATAGATGGCGAAGATGCGAAGGATCTGGATGACGCTATTACACTTGAATATGAAGATGGCATTTACCATCTGGGTGTTCATATAGCTGATGTGTCGAATTATGTCCGTGAAGGAAGTCCGCTTGATAAAGAAGCGCTGAAGAGGGGAACGAGTAACTATCTCGTAGATAGTGTTATTCCTATGCTTCCTCACAAACTTTCGAACGGTATCTGCTCCCTTAATATGGGTGTGGACAGACTTACGCTTTCATGTCTTATGGATATCGATGAGAAGGGTAAGGTTATTGGACATGAGATAGTCGAAGGTCTGATAAATGTAAATGAACGAATGAATTATACTGATGTGGCAGCTATCCTTGATAAAAAGGATGATGCACCGGTTGAGAGATATAAGTCTCTGATTCCTCTTTTCGAAAGAATGAAAGAGCTTTCTGACATAATCAGAGCAGCAAGAGAGAAGAGAGGTTCTATAGATTTTGATGTGGCTGAGACGAAGATCATAGTTGATGAAGATGGAAAGCCTATAGATATTCATCCTTATGATAGAAACTGTGCTACAAAGATCATAGAAGACTTTATGCTTATGGCGAACGAAACGGTAGCTGAAGAGTACTACTGGGCAGAGATTCCATTTGAATACAGAGTGCATGAAACTCCTATTCAGGAAAAGGTTGATATGCTTAGAGATGCTATAAGGAATTTTGGAATATACTTCAAAGTGAGTACTGACAGGATTCATCCGAAGGAATATCAGAAGCTTTTGAATCAGATAACAGGTGAACCGTATGAGGCTCTTGTTACCAGGATGACGCTTCGTTCGATGCAGCAGGCGAGATATGCTACTGAGTGTATAGGACATTTTGGACTGGCATGTAAGTATTATTGCCATTTCACTTCTCCTATCAGAAGATATCCTGATTTACAGATTCATAGAATCATAAAAGAAAACCTGCATGGTCAGCTGAATGAAGATAGAATCAGGCATTATTCAAAACTTCTTCCTAAAGTGGCTGAGGATAACTCTGCTAAGGAAAGAAGAGCGGTTGATGCTGAGCGTGATGTTGTCAGACTTAAGCAGATAGAATATATGTCTATGCATATCGGTGAGGAGTTTGACGGAATTATTTCTGGCTTTACTAATCAGAATATATTTGTCGAATTGGAATCAACTGTTGAAGGAGCTGTTAGGGTTTCTGAACTCACAGATGATTATTACACCTACTATGAAGATAAGTATGAGATGGTTGGAAGAGACAGCGGAAAGGTTCTGAAACTTGGCGATAAGTGCAGGATCAAGGTTATAAATGCAGATAAGATAGACAGAGTGATTGATTTTGAATTTGTATAAATAGTTTCTATTCACAGCTCATGATAAAAGTAAGAAAAAAACTGCTTGCAATTCTGTTTAAGCTTGCTTAAGAACAGACTTGTAAGCAGGGTGGACTTAAGAGTGAATTGTGAGTTGCTGTGAATATGAAATAGTGAATGTAATAACATAAAGGAATATAATAATGGCAAAAGATAGTGGAACTAAACTGATAGCAAATAACAAAAAAGCATATCATGATTATTTTATAGATGAGACGTATGAAGCTGGTATTGAACTGGCAGGAACTGAGGTTAAGTCACTCAGAATGGGGCAGTGCAGTATCAAAGAGAGTTACATTTCCATAGATAAAGGTGAGGTTTACATAATTCATATGCATATCAATCCTTATGAGAAGGGAAATATATTTAATAAGGATCCTCTTAGAAAGAGAAAACTGCTTCTTCATAAGTCGGAGATCAATAAGCTGATTGGTAAGACGAAAGAGAAGGGTTATACCGTTGTACCGCTTAAAGTGTATTTCAGCGGAAGTCTTGTTAAAGTTGAAATAGGTCTGGCTCGAGGTAAAAAACTCTACGATAAAAGAGATGATCTTGCGAAGAGAGACCAAAAAAGAGAAGCCGAGAGAGATTTTAAAGTAAAACTGAGATGATAACGTTTTATATATAAATTTCAATTTATTATTGATTTTAGCGGCATTTTTAGTTATTATTACTACTTGGTGGTTGAATGTTTTAGTTCATCCAAATAGATTTAGAGACAGAGGTAATATGACATGAGTCAGGCAAAAGTTGATAAATACAAAGAGGAAAAAAAGAACAGAGCAAAGACTATCAAACGTCAGAAGATTGCTAAAGTAGTTGGAGTTCTTGTCGCAGCACTTGGTGTTGGAGCAATTATCGGAATTCCACTTGGTAAATATATATATAACGAAAGAAAAGCAGAGGAAGCAAGGCATAGAACTATAGCTACTGCTAATCTTGATACATGGTTTGAAGAATACTGGGGTAAGAATTACTCAGACGCTTTGAATCCAAATGGAGTTAATGATATACTTGATCAGCTTAATGCAGCTACAGCAACAGATGCAGATGCTATGGAGGTTGATGACAACGGAGTTGATATCGATTATGGTGATATCGAAGACGGTGATGAAGAGATCAATCTTGATGATCTGCAGATGGAAGAAGATGACTAAAGAATATCATTTGTAGATTGGAATTGTTTTCTAACGAACTGATGAAGTTAACGTCACCTGCTTGGACTTGCACGTTGGTGCAAGCCCAAGCTGTGACTTACTACTATATTTTCTAACTTTTTTATATGAAGTTAACGCGACCTGCCAAGACTTGCATGATAATGCAAGTCATGCACTGTCGCTTACTACGCAATCTCTTCGAGATTGCTAATGACAACGATTTTCAAAGAAAATCGTTATCTGGGGTAGTAAAGGTTTCGACGGGGGTTTAGAAATTAGGGCAGCCATCCGAGGCGGGTGACCTCGTAAAAACATCTATTAAATATAAACGCTGATAATAAATTAGCACTCGCTGCCTAAGTGCAGCTGTCAGTCCTGCGTCATCCGCTGCGTGGGGTACTGGCATCAAAGAGGCGGAGTACTTCCTTGCCAAAGCTTGTAGGCTCGGGAAGAATAACAAGCTACTGAAATCATAAGTCTGTAAGTGGACGTGTGACGTAGGGAATGTTAAAACACTTACTATGATGGAAGACACCTTGATGGAAGAGCTTTCGGACAGGGGTTCAATTCCCCTCTACTCCATGTTTAAATATATGAGAATAATATATGGAAAAAATCGTAGAAACTGTCTCAGGCAGTAAGATAACTGAATATGACATGGTTACGAAGTATTTTGGTGACAGAACCGTTATGATGTTTGATATTGAAACTACCGGTCTGTCACCTATTTCTTCGTTTACATATATTATCGGTGTGAATGTATTCAAAGACGAAAACTGGCAGATCATTCAGCTGTTTAATGATGATGGTAAGTCAGAACCTGATATGATCAGAGAGTTTCACAATATTATCTCTGATGCGGATGTTCTGATAGAGTTTAACGGAGATACATTTGATATTCCGTATATCAGAAAACGTATGAATACCATAGAGAAGAAGTATCATATCAGTCTGACTGATAATTTTGGCAATCTGGAACCGTATGATCTTCTGAAGATGATTAGAAAGTATAAGTTTTCGCTTGGTCTTCCGAATGTAAAGCAGAAGACTGTTGAGAAGTACCTTGGAATCGACAGAGTGGATATGTATAATGGCGGTCAGTTGATTGATGTGTATCTTGGATATCTTGGCGCGCATGATGAGAAGAGTAGAAAACTTGTTCTTCGTCATAATCGTGATGATATGGAAGGTATGATCTTCCTTTCATCTATCCTGAGTATTGAAGCGATGTGTGAGGGATGTCTTTCTGTAAATGACATAAGAACCGAAAGCAGGATGAAGCATACTGAAGAAGGTAATTCACTTAGCCTAGTAGTTGAATGCAAGCTCGATTATCCGCTTATCAAACCAATCTGTACGATGGGATGCGGTATAGATTTTGACGCTGAAAAAGATTCTGCCAGTGTCAGGATCCCTATATCTACCGAAAAACATAAGTTCTATTATGGATGTGATGAGAAGTCTGGATATGAGGAAAGAGAGGGATACTTTGTTCCGGCTCTTTGTATTTCTGACCTTTCGGATACAATCCCATGCTATAAAGATAAAGCCAGGGATAAGAGAGGATATGTTATGCTTAATGATGAATTTCTCGGTAATCCTGACTTTGTTAAGAAATATGTATCTTCGGTAATCAATCAGGTGATGGCTGACCGAGGAAAGCGGTAAAGTAGAAAATACTTGTTTTATGGTCTTTTATGATATAAAATTCTATTTTATGTATTGAAACTGTCTAAAAATGTGTTATAATCAAATAAAACTACGTCTTGATTTATTGACGATTATTCTATTTGGAGGGTGATAGTAATCATGATGCAACCTATGGATATTAAGTCACAGAGCTTTGGAACCGGTCTTTTTGGATACAAGAAGTCTGATGTTGATCAGTACGTTGATACAGTCTACAGAGCTTATGATGAACTTTTTTCAGAGAATAAAAATCTTCGTGATGAGAAAGATAGACTGAATAAGGCTGTAGAAGAAGCTAATGTTAAAGTATTTGAGCTTCAGAGCAAGGCAGACGGCGTAATTGATACAAGTGCAGCTGAGAAAGAGAGCGAGCGTATTATCGCTGAAGCTAGAAAAGCTGCAGCTGAGATTATTGCAAATGCAAAAGAACATAGTGATTCAATAGCTGGAGTTGATTCTGCAGAATCAGGAGCTAAGGATGATAGTTCTAAGCTTAAAATGTCAGGTGATTCTTCTTCTGCTACATCTCAGTTCTTCAAGGATTCTTCGAGTGATACTGTTTTCGGAGATGATGGCGATGATGTATTCGTTGGTGAGATTGAAGATAACAGAAAGCCAAACAAGGTAATGATTGGTGATGGAGAGGAAGAAGGAGCAGACGACTTCGAGTTCCTTTAAATCGAACATTTGTGAGGTTATTAAAGGGAGTGCTGCATAAGCGTGGCACTCCCTTTCGCAGTTAGAATAGATATATCGGAGCATGGAATGATATCATATATTAGTGGTACTCTTGCCGAGGTAGATACGGATTATATCGTTGTTGAATCGGGAGGAGTCGGATTTGAGATTTTGACATATGCATCTGTTATAGATCATCTTCCAGATCTTGGAAGTGAAGTAAAGATAGTTACCTATATGGATGTTAAAGAAGATGATATAAGGTTATTTGGATTTTTATCCGTCCAGGAAAAGAAGCTTTTCAGGCAGCTTCTTACTGTAAGTGGTGTTGGACCTAAAGGAGCTTTATCCATTCTTAATGAGCTTGGTCCAGACAGTCTTGTGGCTGCTATCATAGCATCAGATTCTAAGTCTATATCTAAGGCAAATGGAATAGGTGGCAAGACAGCTCAGAAGGTATGTCTGGAGCTTAAGGATAAGGTGAGTCTTGAAGGAACCATCTATGAAAAGTATTCTGATTCAGCTGTTTTTGAAGATGATTCAGATTCAGGTGTTATAGGTGAAGCTATCGAAGCACTTTGTGCACTAGGATACAGCAGAAGTGATGCAATGAAAGCAGTGAGAAAGATTGAAGATGCTGCTTCACTTAAAGCAGAGGCTATAGTAAGTAAAGCTCTGCGATTATTATAACTATTAGGTTATTGAGGTTTTCATGAGGAATAAGATAATAACAACTGATGAGACATTCGAAGATGAGTCAATCGACAAAAGTCTTCGACCAAAGAGTCTCAGTGAATATATAGGACAAAACAAGGTTAAGGAAAACCTTACTGTATATATTAAGGCTGCACTTAACAGGAAAGAACCGCTTGATCATGTTCTCTTATATGGACCTCCGGGTCTTGGTAAGACAACTCTTGCTACTATAGTCGCAGAGGAAATGGGAGTAAATATAAAGGTTACATCAGGTCCGGCTATCGAAAAACCTGGAGAGATAGCTGCGATACTCAGTCAGCTTTCAGAAAATGATGTACTTTTCATAGATGAGATCCATCGTCTGAATAAGCAGGTTGAAGAGGTTCTCTATCCTGCTATGGAAGATTTTGCTATCGATATAGTCATTGGAAAAGGTGAACAGGCAAAGTCTCTCAGAATTGAGCTTCCGAAGTTTACTCTAATTGGTGCAACAACAAGAGCTGGTATGTTATCCGCTCCTCTAAGAGACAGATTCGGAGTTGTTAACAGACTTGAGTTTTATAATACTGTTGATTTGATGAGCATTATAATGAGATCGTCTCAGGTTCTTGGCGTTAAGATAGACGAAGAGGGTGCTCATGAGATAGCATTAAGGTCACGAGGTACGCCAAGACTAGCAAACAGACTTCTGAAAAGAGTTCGAGATTTTGCAGAGGTTGAACATGAAGGCGAAATTGATTATAATGTAGCAAGAAGTGCTCTGGACAAGCTGGACGTAGATGGCTTTGGACTTGATGATACTGACAAGAATATACTCAATACCATTATTCGTAATTTTGGTGGAGGACCTGTCGGACTTAAGGTCTTGGCTGCTGCAATCGGAGAGGATGCAGGGACCATAGAAGATGTTTATGAACCATATCTTATAAAGAACGGTCTTATAAACAGAACTCCAAAGGGCCGTACAGCTACAGAAAAAGCATATCGACATCTTGGACTTGAAAGTCTGATGAATGAAGAATAATAAAGGGGTGCGAAATGGGTAAGAAGATAGATATTCCCGTAGTTATCAACAACAAGGTATATACTCTCAGTGGATATGAAGGTGAAGATTATCTGCAGAATGTTGCCACATATATTAATGGCAAGATAGCAGAATGTAAGACATCTGAAGAATACAGAAGAATGAATTCAGAATATCAGGGTGTCCTACTTGCTTTAAATATAGCTGACGATTATTTCAAGGCTAAATCCATAGCGGATGACATGGCGGGCGATAACAGTGATAAAGAGCAGCAGTTGTATGAACTTAGACATGAAGTTATCGAATCGCAGATAAAACATGAAGCGGCACTTAAACTTGTTGAGGAATATAAAGAACAGGTTAGTCAGCTTCAGCGAAAGATAGTACAGCTTGAGACCGAAAAGGAAAAGTCACATGACAGGAAATAAACCTGAAGTATTAGCCCCGTGTGGTAATATGACATCTCTTAAGGCGGCATTAGCCGCCGGCGCAGATGCATGCTACCTGGCGGGGAATTCTTTTGGAGCAAGAGCATATGCGGAGAATTTTTCTGAAAAAGAATTAGTCGAGGCTATAGATTTTGCTCATCTTTACGGAGTTAAGATATATCTTACTGCGAATACTCTCGTAAAAGAAAATGAAATGAATATGCTTAGAGAAAGTCTGGTACCTTTGTATGAGGCTGGTCTTGATGCGGTCCTCGTTCAGGATTATGGTGTACTTAGAATGATAAGACGTGATTTTCCCGGACTTCCGATACACACAAGTACTCAGATGAATATCACAACCCCTGCAGGTGCGAAACTTGCGCTTAAACTCGGCGCAGAGCGTGTTGTTGCAGCTCGCGAAATGACGCTTGAGGAGATGGCGGCCATAAAACGTGAGGTAGATATAGAACTTGAGGCATTTGTTCACGGTGCGATGTGTTTCTGTTACAGTGGAAGATGTTACTTCAGCTCAATGGTTGGTGGCAGAAGCGGCAACAGAGGAAGATGTGCGCAGCCGTGCAGGCAGAGATATAACGGAAAGTATGAGATGTCAATGCGTGATATGTGTACGCTTAGACACGTTCCTGAACTTATCGAGGCGGGTGTTGATTCCCTCAAGATTGAAGGCCGTATGAAGAATGAGTATTATACTGCGGCTGCAGTAGATGCTTATAAGCAGATGGTGGATGACTATCTGAGAGGCTGTTTCTCGGAGGCTAGAGCAGAGAAGTATGAAAAACGTCTTCTTGATACATTTAACAGAGGCGGATTTACAGATGGATATCTTGTACTCCCGAAACAGGATAAGAACAGAACTGAAAAGCTAATAGATAACAGCATGTCTGGCAGACGTGGAGTTTTGGTCGGAAATGTATCTGAAGTCGGTAATGGAAAGATATCTTTTAAGGCTGTAACGGATATATTTGAAGGTGATGAATTCTTGATAGATTCAGATGCGCCAGTTAACATAACATCTAACAAGAGGGCACAGAAGGGAAGTACTATATCTCTTAATGCTCCCGAAACAAGGAAGATAAAAAGAGGTACAGCAATATACAGGACAAGATGCAGAAAACTTCTTGATGAGATAGATGAACAGATTAAAGCTGGACGAAAGATTGGTTTGGAAGGGCGTGTAAAGATAAGAGCCGGAAAACAGATAGAACTTAGTCTGGGAATTAAAGATTCCGATACGACCATTTCTGTTAAGGGAGACACTGTTCAGGCGGCGTCATCGAAACCGGTTACAGAAGAAGTGGTTCGAGATAAAATGACCGCTCTTGGAAATACCCATTATGTATTCGATAATTTTGAAGTGTATATAGATGATAATTCATTTGTACCTGCGTCCGTCCTTAAAGGACTTAGGCGTCAGGCTATAGAAGAACTTGAAGATCTTATCCTTAAATCTTACAGAAGAGTGTCGACATATAAATCGGGAGACGAAACACAGAAAAAAGCATTAGATGAACAAACATCTACCCAAGTACATATATCTGTATCAGATATGGAACAGTTAAAGGCGGTGCTTGAGACTGATGTGAAGCCGGAGTATCTGTATCTTGATATCGCTCTGGAGAGAATATCGAGAAATGATCTAAAGACAGCTTGCAAGCTGATAAAGGAAAATGCTTCATCTGGTATTGTTCTTGCACTTCCGTATATTAATAGAAGCACTTATTCTATATCTGATTATGAAGATATCTTGAAAGAAGTGGATGGCATCTATATCAGATGTATTGATGACCTGGCTGAATTTATAGATATAGCTGAAGAACAGAGCTCAAAGAGATTTCTATTCGGAAAGACACTTATCCTTGCGTCTTCGTTATATGCATATAATTCAGAAGCGGTATCTGAGTTGATGGACATGATCAGTACGGCTCGAGAGATGATGGATTTAAAGATCATCATGGATGCATCTCTTGAACTGACGTCGGCTGAGCAGTCGCTTATCAGGTATCCGGAAGGCGTTAAAATAGTTCGTGATATATATGGAAGACTGCCTCTTATGGTTACTGATGCACTGGGAGAAAAAGATATTCATTTGTCGGATGATCAACATAGATCGGTTGATGCCATTTCGACTAAAGATTTGTGTTATAGTCTCCTATTGAGCGACAGACCGCTCAGTCTTCATGAGTACGTTTATGAGATACCGATAGCCAGATATGATTTTACTACCGAGAAGAAAGATGTGGTAAAAAATGTGCTGTCAGGTAGCCCTCAGTATATAAATAATAAATTCTTCACAAGAGGACATTACAGAAAGGGTATATTGTAATGCTGAATCTTATATGCGTGATTGCCAGATATCTTGTCTTGATATTTATGGCCCTTTATACGATTATTTGTTATACGTATTTTACGGCTAAAGACAGAGAGAAGAGGAACAGCAATCTTAATAAACAGGTTTTTTACATATTTATGATACATTTTCTGTGTCACGTATGTCTTTTGATCAATATGCGTGACCCGAAAATACTGCTTTACTATCTGGTTGAGATATGTATTGCGGTTGTGTATATTGTGGCTTTCAGACTAGTCTATAAAAATTCGTCGCGCCTTTTGACGAATAACGTAGCATTCCTTATGCTTATTGGTTATACGATGCTTCTTAGAATCAATAAAAGCTATGCTATCAGACAGTTTATTCTTGCTACAGTAGGACTGATATTTACACTTTTTATACCATATATATTAGGTAAGCTTAAAAATGCGAAGAACTGGAACATCTTCTATGGTGTTACTGGAATGATCTTACTTGCATCTGTTTTTATCCCGGGAATCGGACAAGAAATAAATGGTTCCCGAAACTGGATAAGTATTGCCGGTGTAACACTCCAGCCGATGGAATTCGTTAAGATCGTATTTATATTTTTTGTGGCGAGTTCACTTGTTAAGATTAACAGTATGAAAGAGCTCGTGGTAAATGCGAGTATCGCGGCGGCATTTATGCTGATCCTTGTTCTTGAAAAGGACTTTGGTGCTGTTGTCTTATTCTACATATGTTACTTTATGATGGTTTATCTTGCTACATCCAGAACAAGATTTGTATTCATAGGATTAGGTCTCATGGTACTGGCTTGTCTAATGGGGTACCTGCTGCTGCGGAATTCGTTATTTGCGCATATTATGGTCAGAGTACAAGCCTGGCAGGATCCGTTTAAGTTTCAGCAGACGGGAGGATATCAGGTTTGTGAATCCCTCTTTGCTATAGGTACTGGAGGATTTGGTGGAAGCGGACTTGGAAATGGAATGCCTTATCTGATACCTGTTGCAGAAAGTGATTTTATATTCTCAGCTCTTTGTGAAGAACTAGGTGTGGTCTTTGGACTTTCACTTATTCTTATATATTTGAGCAGTTTTATAGCTATGCAGAATATTGCGATGAAACTGCATACACCATTTTATAAGTACATAACATTTGGAATAGCCATAGTTTATATATTCCAGGTATTCCTGAATATTGGCGGTGCAACTAAGTTTATCCCGTCTACGGGTGTTACATTGCCACTTATAAGTTATGGTGTCAGCAGCGTGTTTAGTACACTTATAATGTTCTCAATAGTTCAGTATTCATATATTTTAGTTGGTAAAGAGGCAGACGAATTTGAAAGAGAGAAAGAAGAAATCGAAAGACATATCCGAGAGAATGCCAACGGATATGGAAATGTTCCTGGATAAGGAACGTGAAAAGGCTAGAAGAAACAGAATAAAGAATCGTCCTATTGTGTTCATGACCTATGTTATGGTCCTGACATTTCTTTCGATGTTCGGTTATGTCGTTTATTTTGTATTGACCAAATCAGATTCTATCGTTGCGAATTCATCGAACAAGAGACAGGACAGCTTTTCGAAGTTTGTTCAAAGAGGAGATATCATTACATCTGATGATGTTGTTATAGCAACATCAGAGACAGATGAAGAGGGAAATGAGACCAGAGTTTATCCGTATGGCGGTCTTTTTGCACATACGGTAGGATATAATGATTACGGAAGATCAGGAATCGAACTTGCGTACAACTTCGATCTTATGAGATCACATGTGAATGTTGTAGAAAAGGTAGGAAATGACCTCGCAGACAAAAAGAATCCAGGTGATACTATTGTAACCACGCTAAACTATAAACTGCAGAATGCGGCAGCTGAAGCGATAGGGGATATGAATGGTGCTGCGGTAGTTCTTGATGTCGACACAGGTGATATCCTGACTATGTATTCAAGCCCCACATATGATCCTAATGAGATTGATTATGTATGGGATGAGATCCATTCTGAAGAAGGAAGCGAAAGTACAGTTCTGCTTAATAGAGCTACACAGGGACTCTATGCTCCAGGTTCGACATTTAAAGTTGTAACCAGTATTGAATTCCTTAAAGAGCATCCTGATTATGAGAACTATAATTATGAATGTTTAGGTGAAGCTACATTTGGCGATGTCGATATAAGCTGTAGTCATGGAAATGTACACGGAGAAGTGGGTCTGACTGAGTCTCTTGCATATTCATGTAATACAAGTTTTGCGAATATAGGTGTTAATGAGATCGACATGGATAAGCTCCATGATACAGCGGAAACTCTTCTGTTCAATAAAGAATTACCGTTTGATGCATGTGAATATAATCAATCGGAATTCGTTATGGATGGTTCAACTGATAGAAATATGATTCCACAGACGGTTATAGGACAGGGAGATACTCTTATAACTCCGCTCCACAATGCGATGATCATGCAGGCCATCGCAAATGGCGGAGTAATGATGCGTCCGCGTCTTGTATCGGAGATTGATAATGCAGATGGAGTCAAGTTAAGTTCGACGAGAACTCGTGCATATGGAACTGTTGTTGATCCTGAACTCACTAAGATACTTGTCCCTATGCTTCATGAAGTATGTAACTATGGTACGGCTGCTCAGAATATGTCTGATAAAGAATATACCGTTGCAGGTAAGACTGGAACAGCTGAATATGATAATAACGGAAACTGTAATTCATGGTTTGTAGGATTCAGTAATGTTGAAAATCCGGATATCGTAGTAAGCGTTGTTGTAGAGGATTACACAACATATGAAATATCAGGTGCATATGTTGCATCAAAAATATTAGATGCATACTATACAAATAATGAGTAAAAGAGTATACTGTATTTCTAAGACAAGATTTATACTATTCATAATGATAAGGTCAGAGGAAGAGGTCCGGATCAAGATTTCGGAACTGATATTGCATTGATTAATGCAAACTCGCACACCGAAGGGAGGAACTGTCAATGGTCGAAGCAGTTAGTTGTGGTGGCGTGGTGATCTTCAGAGGGAAAATACTTGTCCTTTATAAGAATTACAGAAACAGGTATGAAGGATGGGTACTTCCGAAAGGTACAGTAGAGGATGGAGAGAAACATTCGGAAACGGCACTCAGAGAGGTGAAGGAAGAGTCTGGCGTAGATGCGACGATTATAAAGTATGTGGGGAGAAGCAGTTATACTTTTAATACTACTCAGGATACGGTATCAAAGAATGTTCATTGGTATCTGATGATGGCTAACAGTTTCTATAGTAAACCTCAGAGAGAAGAATACTTTTGTGATTCCGGGTACTATAAGTTTCATGAGGCATATCATCTGTTGAAGTTCCCAAATGAAAAGCAGATACTGGATGAGGCATATAGTGAATATTTGGCGCTTAAGAAGGAAGGATTATGGGGAAAGAAAAAGTATTACTAGATTCTGATGAATTAGATTCTCTTTTGGAAAAATATTCGAAAACTGGATCGTATGGTCAGAGGATGGCAAAGCCCCAGTCTCTTGAAGACAGAATCATTTCTAAGAAGAGAGAACAGAGGGAACAGAATAAAAGAGATGCTATAGAACAAGCTAAGAAGCAGAGGAAGAGAAGAGTAGTCAACATGATTATGAATGTTGTACTGGGCATCTGTATAGTCGCATTTATCGGATGTGGTGGTTATCTTCTGAGATATTATCTTAAGATCAGAAAAGCTGAGAAAGGATTTGACAGTGTTAAGAGTATGATTTCATCAGGAACTGCTTCTGGAAAGAGTGAAAAAAAGTCTGGTGCAGGTACGGATTCTACCAAAGATGTAGCCAAGTTCCTTGATATTGATGGTATAACAGTTCAGGAGAAGTTTGAGAAGATCTACACAACTAACAAGGATTTTGTTGGTTGGCTCAGTATACCTGGTACAAAGGTTGATTATCCTGTGATGCAGACCAAGGAAGATGAAGAATACTATCTTCACAAGGATTTTAATAAAGAAGATAGTACTTCTGGAACTTTATTCCTGTCAGCTAAGTCGGATTTTCGGAGTCCTTCTGATAATGTACTTATATATGGACATAATATGAAAGCGGGAACTATGTTCAATCTTCTTCTCGACTATGAGAAGGAAGATTTTTACCAGGAGCATCATATAATACATTTTGATACTCTTGAAGGAGATGGAACATATGAAGTCATAGCCGCTTTCAGAACTGAGATCAGTGATGATGATGGAAGTTTTAAGTATTATGACTTCTACAATGCAGATTCAAAAGAGGCATTTGCCTTGTTTGTTGAGAAAGCAAAGAGTTTGACGCCGTATCATATTAACAAATCTGCAGAATATGGAGAAAAGCTGTTAACGCTTTCTACATGTGCATATCATGCTGATGAAGGACGCTACGTTGTTGTGGCAAAAAAAGTAAAGTAAAATTTTAAAAAACTACTTGCATTGCTTTATGAAATATGATAGTATACCAAATGTTGCGGGCTGGAGAAGTCCAAGTATCTGGTTAAAGGAGGTGCCTGGAGATGGCTAAGTGTTTTTATTGTGATAAGTCAGTTCATTTTGGAAATAATGTGAGTCATTCACATAGAAGATCCAATCGTATAATGAAAGCTAACATAAAGAGAGTAAAGGCTAAGGTAGATGGATCACCAAAGACTATCTACGTATGTACAAAGTGCCTCAGATCCGGTAAGGTAGAGAGAGCATAAGTCTTTTTAATTTGTGTGAGAGAGTTAGAAAATGTAGCAAATGCCTTCGGGTGTTTGCTACATTTTTTTGATTTGTATGCTTTAATGTGATATATTAGACGGGAATGATTTATGTTACTGTTCACATGTGATAGGAGGTTTCGTATGTCAGAATACTATAGTGATGCACAGGGTAAGATTTATATAGACACAGAAGTTATAGCACAGTTTGCCGGTCATGCTGCACTTGACTGTTTCGGTATTGTCGGAATGGCGACTATAAGTGTGAAAGATGGTCTGGCAAAACTTCTTAAGGGTGATAATGTCAGTAAGGGTGTAAGTGTTGTCAGAGATTCGGATGACGAGCTTACCATCAACTTCCATATTATCATGGCTTATGGGGTAAATATCAAAACCGTTGTTAAGAATCTTATAAGTACTGTAAAGTATCAGGTTGAAGACTATACATCCATGAAGGTTAAGGCTATAAATGTTTACGTCGAAGGTGTAAGAGTTATCGACTAAGTAAACTGTTGATCAGGAGGAATATTTGAAATGTCACTAACCACTATTGATGCTAAATCAATGCAGAAAGCATTTATATCTGGTGCGAATAATATTAGTAATAATAAGGAATATATAAATGAATTAAATGTATTTCCGGTCCCCGACGGAGATACAGGAACGAATATGTCACTAACGATCATGACGGCTGCTTCAGAGGTTGAAGCTCTGCAGGAGCCTACTATTGATCTTATAGCTAAGGCTATATCAGGCGGTTCTCTCCGTGGTGCGAGAGGTAACTCAGGAGTTATCCTTTCCCAGCTCTTTAGAGGGTTCTGTAAAGATGTAAAGGGCAAGAAGTCACTTGGAGTAGAAGATCTGGCATCGGGTTTTGCAAGAGGTGTTGAGACTGCATATAAGGCTGTTATGAAGCCTAAAGAAGGAACAATCCTTACTGTTGCAAGAGGAATGTCACAGAAAGCTGCTGATATAATAGATGTTGAAAATGATATAATACTTTTTCTTGAGCAGGTTATTGAGCATGGCGAGGCAGTGCTCGCTAAGACACCTGATATGCTTCCGGTACTTAAAGAAGCCGGAGTGGTCGATTCAGGTGGACAGGGGCTTATTGAAGTAATGAAGGGGCTTCTTCTTGGACTCAAAGATGAACCTGTGGCTCTTCTTGATGCACAGCCTCAAAAGCTGGCGAGAGGTGCCGGAGTACTTGAAGATATACCAAAGGCCAAGGGAAGTGGTAAGGAAGATATCTCTACTGCTGATATTAAGTTCGGTTATTGTACTGAATTCATCATTCTGCTTGAGAAAGAACTTACTGATAAACAGGTAGAAGGAATAAAGGAATACCTTCTTTCTATCGGCGATTCTCTTGTCTGTGTGGCTGATGAAGAACTTGTTAAGATACATGTTCATACAAATCATCCTGGTCGTGCATTTGAGAAGGGGCTGGAATACGGTCAGCTGACCAGATGTAAAGTCGATAACATGAGAGAAGAACACTCGGAACGAGTTATAATGGAGAGCGAGAAGCAGAAGGCTGCTGAGCAGGAAGAAGCATTTAAACAGCTTAAGGCAGAAAAATCAGCTCCTAAGGATAAATATGGATTCATCGCTATCTCTACCGGTGACGGTCTTACAGAACTTTTTAAGGAGATCGGTGCAAGCTACGTAGTGAGTGGTGGACAGACTATGAATCCAAGTACGCAGGATATTCTTGATGCGGCGGATAAGGTGAATGCTGAAAATGTATTCATCCTGCCTAATAATTCGAATATCATTCTGGCTGCTAACCAGGCTTCGGCTATATCCAAAGATAAGAAGATATTTGTAGTGCCTTCAAAAACTATTCCGCAGGGGATAGCTGCGCTTCTCAGTTTCAATGAAGCTATTGAGCCAGAGAAGAATCTTGAGGGAATGACTGCTGCGATGAAGGATGTTAAATCTGGAGAGATTACATATGCAGTCAGAGATACATCTATAGATGGAAAAGAAATTCACAAGGATGATATCATGGGACTTGCAGACTCAGGACTTGCCAGTGTTGGTACAGATGTTGATGCGGTTCTCGATGAACTTGTGGAAAGTCTTGTGGATGAAGATTCGGGACTTATCAGTCTCTATTATGGTGAAGATATAAGTGAGGATAAGGCCGGTGAAGTTCAGGCCAGATTATCCGAGAAATACGAGGATCTTGAAGTTGAGATAAGATCCGGAGGACAGCCGATCTATTACTATCTGTTGTCAGTTGAATAGATGGACAAGAACTTATGAAACTAAGTGATGACATTATCAGTATTAAAGGTATAGGTGATAAAACCAGGACGGCTTTTTCTAAGCTTGGGATTCACACTGTGAAGGACCTGGTTTTTTACTATCCCAGAACATATAAGACTTATAGCGAACCTGTTCCCGTCAGCAGTGTGTCTGAAGGGGACAGGGTTGCTGTGTTTTGCAAGGTAGTTACCTATGTCGAGTCTCATAAAGGAAAACGTTATAACATTACAAGTCTTTCGGCGTCGGATGATTCCGGCACTATCAGGATGGTATGGTTCAACATGCCTTTTCTCAGGAGTACATTTCATAAAGGGGAATCCTACATCTTTTACGGTACGGTGAAATATTCCGGTAATATGCGTGTTATGGAAATGCCTGAATACTTTACTCAGTTTAAATATCAGGAAATGCTTTCTACTATGCAGCCAGTATATCCGCTTAAGGCGGGGATTACTAATAATGCCATAACAAGAGCGGTTGCATCCGTTAAGGATGTTATAGTTGGGCTTGATGAATATCTTCCGGAGGATGTTATGCGGGCTAAGGGGCTTATGACCAGAAGTCAGGCTCTTATGCAGATACATTTCCCGGAGAATGAAGAGAATCTGAGACGGGCTCTCAGCAGGATTGCATTTGACGAATTTTTGCTTTTCCTGATCAAGGTTAAGAAGCTAAGAGAAACTACTGTTACAATTCCGAATGAGCATATAATCAATAAAGAGGCTGTACTTAAGAAAAATGCATTTATCAGTGGACTTCCTTTTAGCCTGACGGAAGGGCAGCTCTCTGCAATAGAAGACATAGTTCACGATATGAGTTCAGAATATATGATGAACCGCCTTGTTCAGGGAGATGTGGGTTCAGGTAAGACTGTTGTTGCAACAGTAGCACTTTTAATGAATTCCTTATCCGGGTATCAGGGGGCGCTCATGGTTCCGACAGAAGTGCTGGCGCTTCAGCATTATGAGGAACTGAGCCGAGTACTTAAACCATATAAACTGAATGTGGAGCTCCTGACTGGATCCATGACTGCAAAAGAGAAGAGAACTGTTTATGAGCGGTTGAAGGATGGGAGCTGCGATATAGTGATAGGTACTCATGCTCTGATTCAGGAAAAGGCTGAATATAAAGATCTGGGACTGGTAGTAACTGATGAACAGCACAGGTTTGGAGTGAAGCAGAGAGAGAATCTGTCGGAGAAGGGCATATGTCCTAATACACTTGTAATGAGTGCTACTCCTATTCCTAGGACTCTGGCTATAATACTGTATGCTGATATGGATATATCGGTCATTAAGGAACTGCCGGCGGAGAGGAAGCGGATCAAGAACTGCGTGGTTGGAACGGATTACAGACATTCAGCATATAGTTTTATAAGACAGCAGGTAGCTGAGGGACATCAGGCATATGTTATATGTCCGATGGTTGAAGAAAGTGATAAAACTGATGCGGAAGATGTCATTAATTATACTGAGGAACTTCGCGATAATCTTGGTCCTGATATAAGGATATCGTATCTCCACGGTAAGATGAAAGAACTGGAAAAAGCAGATATTTTTCGGAGTTATGTAAACCGAGAGATAGATGTGCTTGTTTCTACAACTGTTATAGAGGTTGGGATAAATAATCCTAATTCAACAGTGATGATGATAGAGAATGCAGAACGCTTCGGTCTTGCCCAGCTTCATCAGCTGAGAGGGCGTGTTGGAAGAGGAGAGGCTCAGAGCTACTGCATATTTATAAATGTAAAAAAGACTGAAGACAGTGTTAAACGTCTTAAGGTACTTGAAGAATCAAATGATGGATTCTATATAGCTTCCGAAGATCTAAGACTTCGCGGTCCCGGTGACTTCTTTGGGATAAGGCAGAGCGGAGATATGGATTTTCAGATAGCTGATATATATAAGCATGCCGATATGCTGAAACTTGCTCAGGATATATCACTTGAAATCGGAGATGAAATAGAAGGAAGGATTGTTCTTTAGATGGATAAGTTAAATTTTAAAGTTGTAATCGCCTTTATGGCATTTATCATTCTGGTACTTGTGGCGTATATCATAATAAATGAAAATATAAATAAGTCAGAAAAGGCAGAGGAAAAAACTACTGCTACAACTGAGGTAAAAACAGAGGAAGAAACAGAGAAGAATACCGAAGAGGTAACAGAGGAAGATAATAAAGAAACTGATGACGAAAAAGAAGCTAAAGAAGATAAAACGGATGACGGTAAGAAAGACGAGAATAAGGCTTCTGATTCTAAGAAATATGCGTGCTATGTGACTATTTCACCTGAAAATAACTGGCAGGATGGAAATGACTTTGTATATCAGTACAACGTTGATATTCATAACACTTCATCTGAAGACCTGAAAGACTGGGAGATAAGGATATCCGGCTTCGAAGGTGCAAAGATGGGAGATGGATGGAATGCAAAGTATAATATAAAAGGAGACACGTTATATTGTACCGCTGTTGACTATAATGAGACATTGGCTGCAAAGTCTACGATAAATTTCGGATTTCAGGCCAAGTTCAAAAGTCAGGATGCTGGCACTTCTGATAAGACTGCAGAAGTGTATATAGACGGAAAGCTCTATACTACAGAAAAGGAAGAGCCTACTACTAGATCGAAGGAAGAGAAGGAAAAGACAAAGAAGGAGAAGAAGGAAGCAGAAACGGGAACTCCTCTGGCTAATCACGGATCACTTTCGGTTAAGGAAACTGATATCGTTGATAAGGATGGAAAACCTTATCAGCTTAAAGGTGTCAGTACACATGGCCTTGCGTGGTTCCCTCAGTATGTAGATAAGGAAGGCTTCAGGACACTAAGAGATGAATGGGGCGCCAATCTGATAAGACTTGCTATGTATACAGGCGAGTCGGGTGGTTACTGCCAGGATGGTGACAAGGATAAGTTGAAGAAGCTCGTCAGTGACGGTGTTGAATATGCTTCTGATCTTGGGATGTATGCAATAATCGATTGGCATATACTGAGTGATAATAATCCTCAGATCAATGAGGATGAAGCTGTTTCGTTCTTCGATGAAATGTCATCTAAGTATGCAAATTATGAAAATGTTCTCTACGAGATATGTAATGAACCTAATGGAAGTACTTCGTGGGCGGACATCAAAGAATATGCTGAGAAGATAATTCCTGTGATAAGAGCAAATGATAAAGACGCTGTGATCATAGTTGGTACACCGACCTGGTCGCAGGATGTTGATATAGCTGCTGAAGATCCTATAACAGATCAGTATAATATATGCTATGCTGTACATTTCTATGCGGCTACGCATAAGGACAATATACGAGATAAAGTAAAGGCAGCCAGAGACAAGGGACTATGCGTGTTCATTTCCGAGTTCAGTATCTGTGATGCTTCTGGAAACGGTGGTATCGATTATGATTCTGCGGATGAATGGTTTGACATGATTGATGAATGCAATATGTCATATGCTGGTTGGAACCTGGCAAATAAGAATGAGACTTCTTCTCTGATTGATCCATCCTGTGATAAGACTTCAGGATGGAAGGATGATGATCTTTCAGAAACCGGAATCTGGCTTAAGTCTGAGATGAGTCAGTAAAGCAACAACGACTTGAAATGAAAGAGCGTTTTGTGGTATAGTATGGGGTGGTTTTTGTTGTGATATCACAATGAGAATCATGATCATACATAAGGAAATGATATTATGAGAGTAATCGCGGGTTCAAGACGGAGTCTTCCTCTTAAGACATTAGAAGGAGATGCTACCCGTCCTACGGCAGATAAATATAAAGAAACATTATTCAACTGTATACAGATGGATGTTCCTAACAGCAGATTTCTGGATCTCTTTGCGGGGAGCGGGGCTGTTGGTATAGAGGCTTTGTCCAGAGGTGCTAAACATGCTGTATTTATTGAGAATAGCAGAGAGGCACTCGATATAGTTAAGCAGAATGTTCATTTTACTAAGTTTGAAAATGAATCCGATATTATCAGAGGTGATGCACTGAGTTATCTCAGGAGGCTTCCAATGATAGATTTCGACATTATATTTATCGATCCACCATACAGCATGGGACTTGAAAAACAGGCTATCGAGATTCTTGATACCAAGAAGTTCAAGAATCAGGATGTTATCATAATAGTTGAGGCTAAACTGGAAGAGGATCTGGAGTACATTTCCGATACCCAGTTCAGGATATACAAGACTAAAAACTATAAAACAAATAAGCATGTATTCTTATGCTTGAAGGAGACAGAGTGATTACAGCAGTTTATCCGGGGAGCTTTGATCCGGTTACCCTGGGACATGTAGATATTATTAGAAGATCATCAAAAATATTTGATAAAGTTATAGTGTGCATTCTGAATAATGCGTCTAAAAAAACTCCGTTGTTTTCTCACGATGAACGTGTTAATATGTTAAAAGATGTTGTCGGAGAGTTAGACAACGTATATGTGGATTCATATCAGGGTCTGCTGGTTGATTATGTGAAGGAACAAGGTGCCGGAGTTATTATCAGAGGACTCAGGGGTGCAACTGATGCAGGGCCGGAGATTCAGATGGCTCAGGGCATTCATCAGGTGTCACCTGATATTGACACGTTGTTTTTAGCAACAGATCCAAAGTTATCTTTTATAAGTTCGAGTATGGTGAGGGAGATAGCGTCATACGGTCGATCCGTTGAGTGTCTCGTACCAAAAGCCGTACTACCATATATAGAAGAGAAGGTAAAGAACAGTCTTTAAAAAAAGTACAGGAGGACTTTAACATGGGTAAACAGGGCGTTGAAGAAATGATCGAGGAGATAGAGGTTTTTATTGAAAGTTGTAAATATCAGCCTCTTTCATCAAACAAGATCGTAGTGCCTAAAGATGAGCTGGAACGTATGCTTAATGAACTTAAGCTCAAGCTTCCTAGCGAAATTGAAAGATGTAAGAAGATAATGCGAAATAAAGAGGCTATACTTGCTTCAGCTAGAACAAGATCAGATGCTATTATCTCTGAATCTGTAAACGAGGCAAATCGTCTTGTTGATTCCAATCATATAACAGAACTTGCAAATGCAAGAGCAAATGAGATTCTTGAGTCAGCTCGTTCAGAGGCTCAGCAGATTGTTGACGATGCGACAGCTGAAGCTACTGAAGTACGTATGGGCGCTATGCTCTATACAAAGCAGAAGGTAACAGATATCAAGCAGTTCCTTCAGGCTACACTTGAATCAGAGCAGGAGAATTATCACAGCATCATTGACAGTCTTGAGAATGGTATCTATACAATGGAGACAAATCTTAACGAGGTTGAGACAAGTCTTTCTCTCATCAACAATGATCCTAAAGCGGCTGCTTCTATGGGAGCAACAGCTTCATATGATGATTACGATGAAGGTTATGATGATTATGATGAGCCGAAGGCTGGTCCGAGTGCTGCATCTGTAGACGATGATGACTACGATGATGATGACGACTACGATGATTATGATGACGATGATGATTTCTTAGATGACTAAGAAAATAGTCATAAGACATTTTGATATATTATTTTAGAAGAGCTCCGGGTGACCGGGGCTCTTTTGACATAGTTCGCTGCGGTCTTAATAATTTTTTAAGATTGCCGTGAACATTTTTTAATTTCTCAGATTATTATTGTTAAGGTTTATATCTTATTATTTGTACATACAAAGAAAACAAAGCAAATATGAAAGGAGAAATTGCTATGGAAAATAAGGAAAATGAACTTTTAAGAATCTTAAAGATTGCGTTACGTGTATCTTATGCAGTAATGATGTGTGGATTAAATGGTTGTGGACCTTACGATGATGATTTAAGATATGATGTATATTCAAGTTTAAACTAATCGAACTACTCAACTAATATATCCACATAGGAGATCAGTTAAAAATGAAAAACGGATTTTAAAAGCCCCAGTTACGTCTGGGGCTTTTCCTGTATCTTATGCTTTATATTTGATTTATACAGTTTTTACAGAACTTGTAAGTTCATTGTGTAGTCTGAGATTGATATTTTCATATATCAGCTGGTTGTAGAAATCTGTTGCCAGCTTATCTATCTGCCACATTCTTTCTCCAAGATCAGTTGCTGGCTGATATTCAGATTTCTTATTAATGATGGTGAGATTGGATGACTCTTTAATAATATTTATCACCTCTGAACTGGTTTTTCTGAGTGCCAGAAGATTTATGTACTCGGAATATCCCTGACTCTTTGCCATCTCTCTATCTTCAACGGTGATTCCAAGAAGCAGGTGGAGTATTACTCTGCTCACTCTTGTCATAGTTACATTTCTCGTTTTAAGAAAGTCTGAAAGTTCCAGATGTTTGATAGGAAGAGGTGCCTTCCTGAGTCTGTTTAGAAGTTCCGGTGTCATGTCCATTATATTCTCAAGACCATTTTCTTCTGAAGTGAGATTCCTGTCATATATAAGTCTTGAAGCTATATATGGACTCATCCAGTCAGGTGACGGAAGGGGAAGATTCTGGTACTTCTTAAATGGCTTCAGACATTTGGACGGAACATAAGTGGATACATCTTCGCCGCCTTCAAGAGCCATTCTGATAGATGCAGCACTGGAATACTTTCCGGAGAGTGAAACATTCAGATAGCCTTCATCACTTCTCTGGACGATTATTGGTTTTATTTTTGACTTATTCATTCTGAGTGCTGTCAGATATGAGATAGCCAGAATGTTGTTCGGTTTAAGGATTATATCATGAATGTCTTTTTTGCCAGATATACCTTCGGGCATATGATGATTCATATATTCCTGTATACTGTTCTGGCTTGCAGCAGGATAAGATAGTCCCTTGGCAAGTTGTTTGCTGAGACATGTTTTATATTCCTCTGGTTCGGTTGCCAGAATTTCTGCTATCGTTTCGAATATTTCCTGTTCAGGATTCTCGGCACCGAAAACAAGATAATCAACACAGTTGAGTCTGTTAATGATTCCGACTGCACCTATAGCAAAGTCTCTGGCGCTTCCGGTTGCATAGAGACACGGAAGCTCAAATACAGCGTCGACTCCTCCTATTATTGCGGACTCGGCGCGAGCATACTTATCAGCCATGGCGGGTACGCCGCGCTGTGTGAAGTCTCCACTCATAATGGCGATAACTTTGTCTGCATCAGTAAGCTTTTTTGCCTGTTCTATCAAGTATTTATGACCATTGTGAAATGGATTATATTCGGCTATTACAGCAACGATGGACATATCAAAGTCTCCTTTAAGGTTACAAAAAAACAACTGCTATTCTCTGAACTTAAGAATAGCATTTTTAGAACCATTATGCTATACTAAGTTTTGTTCGTCAGAGCATTTTTAAGAATTTTTTTAAATGGATTTTCAGAACGATGAGGGGTCGGTCTGATTGACGATGAAAGGAGTCGATATGGCAAACGAAGAAAAACTCAAAGCGTTGGACGCAGCTCTTGCGCAGATCGAAAAACAGTATGGTAAGGGTTCAGTAATGAAACTTGGTGACAATACCAAGTATATGAATATAGAAGCAGTACCAACAGGATCACTCAGTCTTGATATAGCACTCGGAATCGGCGGTATGCCTAGAGGACGTATCATTGAAGTTTATGGTCCTGAATCAAGTGGTAAGACAACAGTTGCGCTTCATGTTGTAGCTGAAGTTCAGAAGCGTGGAGGAATAGCAGGTTTTATAGATGCAGAGCATGCTCTTGATCCTGTATATGCTAAGAATATCGGTGTTGATATAGATAACCTTTATATTTCTCAGCCTGATAGTGGTGAGCAGGCTCTTGAGATCACAGAGACTATGGTAAGATCAGGTGCTATCGATGTGCTGATTATTGACTCTGTTGCTGCACTTGTTCCTAAGGCTGAGATAGATGGTGAGATGGGAGACAGCCATGTGGGTCTTCATGCAAGACTTATGTCACAGGCGCTCAGAAAACTTACGGCCGTAATCAGTAAGACAAACTGCGTAGTTATCTTCATCAACCAGCTTCGTGAGAAAGTTGGTGTTATGTTTGGTAATCCGGAGACAACTACAGGTGGTAGAGCTCTTAAGTTCTATGCATCAGTCAGAATGGAAGTAAGAAGAATTGAAACCATTAAGACAGGTGGAGAAGGAGTAGGAAACAGAACAAGAGTTAAAGTAGTTAAGAATAAGGTTGCACCTCCGTTCAAAGAGGCAGAATTCGATATTATGTTCGGAGAGGGCATTTCCAGAGAAGGAGATATTCTCGATCTGGCTGCTAAATGCGATGTAGTTAACAAATCAGGTGCATGGTATGCATACCTTGGCGAGAAGATAGGTCAGGGACGTGAGAATGCAAAGGCATATCTCAGAGAGAATCCTGATGTTATGAAGGAGATTGAAGACCAGGTAAGAAAGATCTATCTCAGTAAGGATGAGGATGGTGCAGAAGCATCAGATAAAAACGCAGTTCCAGTTGAAGAATAAAAGTATAAATGTATGAATCATCTGAGAATAAAAAAAAGAAACAAGAGTTTTCAGACGTTTATAAATGATGAATACGTAGGGATGCTTTATCGTTCGGATTTTGAGAAGATTGGTATTAAGATGAAGACTAGAGATGATCAGGATTCAGAAGAGCTGAACTTAGATATTACTGACGATTATTTGGTTCGGATCATGAACGTTGTCAGGGACAGAGCGTTTGATAAGGCAGTGTCATATGCTTCGGTTTCTGAATGTTGTGCATACGATGTAAGACTTAAGCTTCAGAAAAAAGAGTTCCCAGAGTATGCAATAGCGGAAACGATTGAAATGATGTATGAATATAACTACCTGAACGATGAAAGATACGCAGAAAGCTATATCAGGTGTTATTTTCAGAAGAAAAGCAGGTCGCTCATAAAAAAAGAACTGGATATGAAGAATATCAAAGTCGATGATATCGAACATATACTCGATACGGTTTATGAGGATGAAGATATGTCTGAAGACGATGCTATAAGGTCTCTTCTGGAGAAGAAGTTCAAGGATAGAGATCTGAGTGATGAGAGGGAGAAAAGACGCGCTATGAACCTCCTGGTCAGGCATGGGTTTTCTTTCGACAAAATCAACAATTACTTGACATAATTTTAGAATAAGTATACTATATAGTGGTGTACGGTTTAGCCGCACACCACTATGTTTACGTTAAAGTTCAAGTTACTTATGATATGTAACTTTTATTCATAAAGTATGGACTGAACGTTTCAATAACAATTTAATAAAGGAGGTACTCCTGTGTCAACTCTAGTATGCGTGATCATCGTGGTTGCCGTCTTTATTCTCGCATCCATTATTGGATTTATGGCTGGAAATGCTTATCGTAAGAATATAGCAGAAGCTAAGATCGGGAAAGCAGAGGATAAGGCTAAGGACATTATCGATGATGCACTTAAGTCAGCTGAGTCGAAGAAGAGAGATATTCTCCTGACTGCCAAAGAAGAAGCTCTTAAAACTAAGAACGACATTGAGAAGGAAGTCAAGGACAGAAGATCAGAGATTCAGCATATGGAGAAGAGAGTTCTTCAACGTGAGGAGAATCTTGACAAGAAGAGTGAGACTCTTGAAAGAAGAGAACAGTCACTCTCATCTAAGGAAGCAAATCTTGCCAAGAAACAGGCTGAAGTTGAGGAATTATCTGAGAAGAGACAACAGGAACTGGAGAGAATATCCGGACTTACCTCTGAACAGGCTAAGGAATATTTGCTTAGAACCGTTGAAGATGATGTAAAACATGAAACCGCGATTATGATCAAGGAAATGGAATCCAGAGCCAAGGAGGAAGCAGATAAGAAAGCTAAGGAATGTGTAGTTGGTGCAATTCAGAAGTGCGCAGCCGATGTAGTATCGGAATCTACAGTTTCATTAGTACAGCTTCCAAGTGATGAGATGAAAGGACGTATTATCGGACGAGAGGGTCGAAACATACGTACACTTGAAACTCTTACAGGTGTTGATCTTATTATTGACGATACACCTGAGGCAGTAGTTCTTTCAAGCTTTGACGCAGTAAGACGTGAAGTTGCACGTATTGCTCTTGAGAAGCTCATCGTAGATGGACGTATCCATCCGGCCAGAATTGAAGAGATGGTCGAAAAGGCTAAGAAAGAAGTCGAAGCTAAGATGAAAGAAGACGGAGAAGCTGCCGCCCTTGAAGTTGGAGTACATGGACTTCATCCAGAACTTATCAAGCTTCTGGGTAGAATGAAGTTTAGAACAAGTTATGGTCAGAACGTGCTTAAGCATTCTGTGGAGGTTGCTCATCTGAGCGGTCTTCTGGCGGGAGAATTAGGTGAGGATGTAAAACTTGCCAAGAGAGCCGGCCTGCTTCATGATATCGGTAAATCAATCGATCATGAGATGGAAGGTTCACATGTTACTATCGGTGTTGATCTTTGCAAAAAATACAAAGAGAATAATACGGTCATCAATGCGGTTGCTTCACATCACGGAGATTGTGAAGCTGAATCTCTTATAGCTAGTATTGTACAGGCTGCTGATGCTATATCAGCTGCACGTCCAGGTGCTAGAAGAGAGACTCTAGAAACTTATACCACAAGACTTACAAAGCTTGAGGATATAGCAAATGGTTTCGATGGGGTAGACAAATCCTTTGCCATTCAGGCAGGTAGAGAAATCAGGGTATCAGTTGTTCCTGAAAAGATCAGTGATGCAGATATGGTGCTTCTTGCTCGTGATATCTCAAAACAGATTGAAGATGAGCTAGAGTATCCTGGACAGATCAAGGTTAGTTTGATCCGTGAGTCCAGAATTACTGATTACGCGAAGTAATTGAGAATACCACCTATCTTTCCTTATGGAGAGATGGGTGGTAATTTAATTTGTAGAAGAAATATGTCTTCTTTAAAAGAGTGGTGAACGAAAAGTATTTGGCTGAATAAACTACTTATACAGTGTGGTCTCGCAGGCATATATATCACTTGCTATACAGGCTTACGAGAGATAAAATGAATAGAGTGAAATGAGATGTATAAAAAAATAAATTGTTAAGTTTGGCATGTTAGAGAGTTAAAAAGGTGATTTGATATGGATCTGATTGAGAGAAAGTTAAAATATAAGGCACACAGGGTTAAGGTGTATGAGGATAAGCTTACTACTCCTGATGGGGAGACTGTTTTTTATGATTTCGTAGAGAATAGGAATGGTTCGGGGGTTCTTCTTATTGATGATGAAGAAAGGCTTCTTTTCGTTAAGCAGTATAGGAACTGTATCAATGATATGGATATCGAGATACCGGCGGGCTGTGCTGAGATAAATGACTTTTCTGATGTTCCTTCAAATCCTTCGATGAAGGGAACGAGTGATGATGCCACCAAGCCTACAGATGTAAGAGCTGTAAATGCATCGGGATATACAAGAGAGGATTTTGAAAATCCTGAGAATCCTTATTATATATGTGCTGTAAGAGAGGCTGAAGAAGAAACTGGTCTGATTCCTGATGAACTGTATTTTGTAAATTATATAATCGCAGCAGTTGGTCTTTTCAGCGAGAGGACTGCGGTTTATATCGGAACTAAACTGAAAAAAGGAGAGCAGTGTCCTGACGATGATGAGTATATTGACATTATAAAGCTTACTTTGGACGAGGCTCTAGCATATATATATGATGGAAAGATAAATGACAGCAAAACCATACTTTCAATCCTTGCATATAAGGACCTGAAAGAACGCGGAATCCTTTGATTTATTTGCGTTTTAGCGAAAAATGTTTTGTAACAATGTTATTAACTGCCTGATTAAAATGTTACATTTTGGTTTCAAAAATGTTATGTGGGACCGGAAAATATTATCAAAAATTTAAAAAAATTTTTTCCGCAATATTTAGTGACATAGCGTTATGTTACCACGTTATATTGCGTAAAATATCATGGAAACTGGGCTTTTACTGAGCTTTACATAAAAATTTATAGTTGATTTTATGTTAATTTATCACTATACTAAAAGCACTGACGATTCGTAAAATTTTTGTAATGTATCATAATAAATGTGAAGGTATGTTAGTTCGGATCAATACATAAGCGGTGGGTATGGTGTAGTGAAACAAGAGATTGATAAGTATATCACATATTTAGTTGATGTTAAGGGCAGTAGTCAGAATACTGTTCAATCTTATAGACGTGATCTTGTTAAGATGCAGAATTATTTCGATACAAACGGTATTAAGAGTGTATCGGAAGTGAACTCTACATTGGTTCGTTCTTATGTCCTGTATATGGAAGATGAGAAGATGAGTTCTGCAACTGTATCCAGAAGTATAGCAAGTATCAGGTCTTTTTTTATCTATCTTCTTGAAAGGGGAATTGTGTCTGGAAATCCGACTGAAGGAATAAAACCTCCTAAGGTTGAGAAGAGGATTCCAGAGACACTTACTATCGAAGAAGTAAATGTACTTCTCGATCAACCTTCAGGTGATACACCGAAAGAAGTTCGTGATAAAGCTATGCTTGAACTTCTGTATGCTACTGGTCTCAGAGTATCTGAACTGGTATCGCTTAAGGCATCGGATATAAATCTGTCACTCAGTTATATAGAGTGTCACGATAGAAATAAAAGCAGAGTTATTCCTATAGAGAATGCAGCTAAGTCAGCTCTTACAAGATATCTTGTAGAAGTTCGCCCGGCTATGTGTCACAACTCTGAATATCTGTTCACTAATATAAAAGGTGAAGAGATGTCTAGACAGGGATTCTGGAAGCTGATCAAATCTTATGCAAAGAAAGCTGGCATCAACAAGGATATAACACCACATATGATAAGGCATTCATTTGCATCTCATATGGTAAATAATGGAGCTGATCTGATCAGTCTTCAGGAAATGCTTGGACATTCGGATATATCTACTACTCAGATTTATCTGAGAGGAAAGTCCAGCAAGCTTAAAGAAGTATATGACATGGCTCATCCAAGAGCCTGACGTATGATATAGGGTGAGAGAGTGTATGGGCCGGGGACCGTTTCCCGGTCCATACGCCGTTTATGAGAGAAGTGAGGATAATATTATGGCAGGTTCATCATTTGGAAATCTTTTCAAGGTAACTACCTGGGGAGAGTCACATGGCGCAGGGCTTGGAGCTGTAGTTGACGGCTGTCCTGCAGGAATTGAAATAGATGAAGAATTTATACAAAGCTATCTGGACAGAAGAAAGCCGGGGCAGTCTGAATTTACTACTAAACGTTCCGAAGCTGATGCAGTTAAGATAATGTCTGGAGTATTTGAAGGTAAGACTACCGGAACACCTATATCCCTTGTGATTGAGAATACATCTCAGATTAGTAAGGATTATTCTAATATCAAAGATGTATATCGTCCGGGACATGCTGATTTTGGATTTGACACAAAGTACGGATTCAGAGACTATCGTGGCGGAGGAAGATCATCTGGAAGAGAAACTGCAGGTCGTGTTGCTGCAGGAGCTATCGCAATGAAACTTCTTAAAGGATATGGCATTGAGATAAATGCCTATGTTACACAGATTGGTGATATAGCTATCGACAGGAATGCATTTGACATGGAAGAGGCTAAGAATGCACTCTGTATGCCTGATAAGGTTGCTGCCGAGAAAGCTTCAGAGTATCTTAAGAGGCTTATTAGTGAGAAAGACTCTAGTGGCGCGATGGTTGAATGTGTAGTTACAGGAATGCCTGTAGGAATAGGAGAACCTGTTTTTGATAAGCTTGATGCCAGACTTGCAGGAGCTATAATGTCAATTGGTGCTGTAAAGGGAATTGAATTCGGAGATGGATTCGATGTTGTTAGCAGCCGGGGTTCAGAGAATAATGATGAATTCTTTATGGATGGAGATAGAGTCTGCAAGAAGACAAATCACTCCGGCGGTATTCTGGGCGGAATGTCTGACGGCGCTGATGTCATTTTCAGAGCTGCGTTTAAACCGACTCCGTCAATCTATCAGAAGCAGAATACTGTTGATAGAAATGGAAAAGAAGTAGAGATTGAGATTCAGGGAAGACATGATCCTATCATAGCTCCTAGAGCGGTGGTTGTCGTTGAGGCGATGACGGCTATAACTATAGCAGATCTACTTCTGATGAATAAATCTTCTAAGGCTTGACATGCAGATACAAATGTTATAGAATACGTGTGACTTCGGAAAAGGATACTCTTTTTCGATGTAATAAAATAGTTCCCGTACTGCGTTTTATGGACACTCCGACCTGAACCCGGTACAGGGAGAATTATAAAATTATAGGAGGTAGAAACAATGATTTCTAAGGAACAAAAGGCTGAAATCGCTGCTAAGTATGGTACAAAGGCTGGTGACACAGGTTCACCTGAGGTACAGATTGCTATTCTTACAGCTAGAATCAACGATCTGAATGAGCATTTCAAGGCTCATCCAAATGATTTCCACTCAAGAAGAGGTCTTCTTAAGATGGTAGGTCAGAGAAGAAACCTTCTCGCTTATCTAAAGGAAAGAGATATTGAGCGTTACAGAGCTATCGTTCAGAAGCTTGGACTCAGAAAGTAATTCTAAAAAGCTAATGATGACAGTTGGAGAGGATTCTCCGACTGTCATTTTTTCTTTATACACTAAACTATTGAAAATTCTGTTGTTATTATTTTATACAGATGATAAAATGAACATGTTGGAGTTGTGCGTTTTTTAAAGGGGGTAATAAAGTGAAAAAACGATTATCAATTACTTATGTTCTTGTTGTTATGATTGCAATTTTTGCGGTTTTCGGTAAAACCAATGATTCATTTGCAATCAGTCAGGCTGAAGCAGATGGTTCTCCGGAACTTATCTTGAATCAAACAAAAACAGGTCTCATCTCTGAACTTGATGGCTCGCTTTGGTATAAGTTTACTATTACAGAGCCTGGTTATTTCAGAATATGCTTGGGACCAAATTCTGAGGCGAAAGAAGTTAATTGGGGCTGGCAGGCGCAGCTTTTTAGAAAAGGTAATCTGACCGCTGAGATTGGAAAGCTAGAAAGGGTTTCGGAAAATAAGCAGACACAGTGGTATGCATATGATAAGGACACCTTTTATATAAAGGTTCAAAATGAGTCGAGTTTTAAGGTCATGGCTCCAAAGGATTCATCGTTTGATCTGAGGGTGGAATTTATTAAGAGTAACTTCTGGGAATCAGAAGATAACAATCTTATCAAAGATGCTGACGTTATCAGTGTTAATCAAGATTACAGAGGAACTGTTTATAGTAGTGAAGATATAGACTTCTTTAAGTACACGGTTAATGAGGATGGACTTCATTCATTTTCATTTAGCCCGGATCTCGAACTGAATACTTCAAATGACTTCAAATGGGGTTGGGATATGACCGTTTATACTTCGAATATGAAGAAAGAGGTTTGTTCCATAAAGAAGATGACAGCTACTCAGAATTCTGCAAAGGTTGCTCTGAAAAAAGGTGTTTACTATATCAAGATTCAGGCTAATTCAAAGGGCGATTATTTCTGTCCATCTGGAATGGTATATGATTTCTCTGTTAACTATAATGGATATTCCAAACTTATAGTTAAACAGACAGAAAAGATTACCAAGGTTAAACCGGTTGAGAAGAAAACTGTCATAACTTATAAGAAGATTAGCTATGCTTCAGGATATGAAGTTTATCGTTCTACAAAACCTAAAGCTGGTTTTAAGAAGATTGGAACTATAACAGGAAAGAAAACTACATTTACAGATAAAAAGACAAAGTCGAAAAAGGTTTATTATTATAAAGTTCGTGCTTTTGTTAAGGTAAATGGTAAAAAGTATTACAGCAAATATTCACCTGTTAAAAAGGTCAAAGTTAAATAAATAATGTTGATTTGGAAGGGCTGACGCACTTGGAGATTAACTCACGTGTGCGTCGGTCCTTTCCTTTGTTTCGTAAAAACTAACTTGTGATAAGTTTCTGTAAATGATAAAATACAGAATGATTTTTGAGGACATTTTTATAAGGACATACGATTATGAGAATTGATGGAAAAACTACAGTACTTGGCGTTATAGGGAATCCGATCGAGCATACCCTTTCACCGGTTATACATAATACAATAAGCGAGAAGATGGGAATAAATGCTATATATGTTCCGATCAAGGTTGAATACGACATTGAAAAGGCTGTTCAGGGTGCTGAAGCGATGGGCTTTGGTGGTCTGAATATAACTGTTCCATATAAGCAGGACGTAATGAAATCCCTTGTTGAAGTGGACGAGCTTGCAGAAAAAATCGGAGCAGTTAATACGCTTGTTCCGGCAAGTGATGGTTTTAAGGGATACAATACTGATATGCCGGGACTTTTCAGGGCGCTTACATTTCATGGAGTGTGTCTTGAAGGGAAGGAGATAGTCGTTATTGGTGCTGGTGGTGCATCACGTGCTGTTTGTGCAATGCTCGTTCATTACGGGGCAGAGAAGATATATCTGATCAACAGAAGTATAGATAAGGCTCAGGATATAGCCAGTCTTTCTGAAAAGATTGTTCCACTTGGCATAACTGAAAATGATTCAGTTGGTTCTTATAAGGATATTCCAGAGGGAGAGTATATTGCATTTCAGTGTACTTCGCTCGGTCTTCGGGCAGGCGACCCGCTTCTGATTGATGATGACGACTTCTATAAGAAGATCAGCTATGGATACGATCTGATATATAATCCTGCAGAGACTCCGTTTACTTTAAAACTAAAGAGCCTTGGAATTCCATATAATAATGGACTTACTATGCTTCTCTATCAGGCTGTTATAGCTTATGAATTATGGTTTGATGTTAAGATTCCGGAAGAAATATGTGAGAAGGCAAGAAGAGCGCTTTTCAAGAAAGTATACAGAGGTTGCGACAACATAGTCCTGACCGGATATATGGGTTCGGGTAAGTCTACTGTTGGCAGGAAACTTGCTGAGAAACTTGAAAGAATATATATTGACGTTGACGAATATATTGTTGAATCAGAGAAGAAGTCCATTCCACAGATATTTGAAGAGGCTGGAGAAGAAGGATTCAGAATGATAGAAACCCGAGCACTTCGCGAAATTCATAATAAGTATTTTGGAAATGCCATCATAGCGACAGGTGGTGGTGTGGTCCTGAAACAGGAAAATAGAGAGATTCTCAAAGATATGGGAAATGTATTTTATCTCTTTGCAGATGTTGAGACTACATTTAATCGCGTGAAGGGCGATTCAAACAGACCGCTTCTCAGTTCAAACGATGAAGAAGAACTGAAGAACAGGATTGAAACCATGATAGGACAGCGCCGCGGATACTATGAACTGTCAGCTGATTTCTTTATTGATACAAATAAGAAAAATATCGATGAGATAGTAGATGAGGTAATAAAATCTGCATGCCTGTAACAGGTTTACATAAAATCAAACAAAATATAAAAATACCTTGAATAGAGCTCTGTATTATGATAAACTCTAGTGGACTTTGCGAGGCTGGACGTAAGCGTTATTTAGACGTCCCACGGCCGAGACTACTGAAAAGCCATGAAGTGATTATCATAGTGCAGAGCTTTATCTGCTTCATAGCTTTTCAGTCGTTTCGGAAAGTCCTCGCATTGTTAAAACAAAAAGGCGTGTACTGCCTTAATAATGCAAAGGAGAAACGAAATGTACAAGAAGTATGAAATGGAGCTTGCCGGAAAGACTCTCAGAGTAGATGTAGACAGAGTTGGTAAGCAGGCTAACGGAGCAGTTCTTATTCACTATGGTGATACTGTAGTTCTTTCAACAGCTACAGCTTCCAAGGAGCCAAGAGATGGAATCGACTTCTTCCCACTCTCAGTTGAGTACAATGAGAAGATGTATTCTGTTGGTAAGATTCCTGGAGGATTCAACAAGAGAGAGGGTAAGGCATCAGAAAATGCCGTTCTTACATGTCGTGTTATCGACCGTCCTATGCGTCCTCTTTTCCCAAAGGATTTCAGAAATGATGTTACACTTGAGAGCTTAGTTCTTTCAGTAGATCCTGATTGCAGACCAGAGCTTACAGCTATGCTTGGTTCAGCTATCGCAACATCTATATCAGATATCCCATTTGATGGTCCATGTGCTACTACACAGGTTGGTCTTATCAATGATCACCTTGTATTCAACCCAAGCGCTGCACAGCTTTCAGTATCAGATATGAACCTTACAGTTGCATCAACAAAGTATAAGGTTATCATGATCGAGGCTGGTGCTAACCAGGTTCCTGAAGATAAAATGCTTGAGGCAATATTTGAGGCTCACAAGGTTAACCAGAAGGTTATCGAGTTCATCGAGAAGATCGTAGCTGATTGTGGAAAGCCTAAGTTCGAATATAAGAGTTATGCAGTTCCTGAAGAGCTCTTTGAGGATATCAAGTCAGTTATCCCACCAGCGCAGATGGAAGAAGCAGTATTTACAGATGATAAGCAGACAAGAGAGAAGAACATCGATGCATTCAAGGATATGCTTAAGGAAAGATATGCAGAGAACGAAGAGTGGCTTGCATTCCTCGGTGATGCTCTCTATCAGTATCAGAAGAAGACAGTACGTAAGATGATTCTCAAGGATCACAAGCGTCCAGATGGTCGTGCACTTGACCAGATCAGACCACTTGCGGCTGAAGTAGATATAATCCCTAGAGTTCATGGATCAGCTATGTTCACAAGAGGACAGACACAGATCTGTGACATCGTTACACTTGCACCTCTTTCAGAGGCACAGAGAATCGACGGACTTGATGACTATATCACAGAGAAGAGATATATGCATCACTACAACTTCCCTTCATACTCAGTAGGTGAGACAAAGGTAAGTCGTGGTCCAGGACGTCGTGAGATTGGACATGGAGCACTTGCAGAGAGAGCACTCCTTCCAGTTATTCCTTCAAAGGAAGATTTCCCATATGCAATCCGTGCCGTATCCGAGACATTTGAGTCAAACGGATCTACATCAATGGGTTCAACATGTGCATCATGTATGTCACTTATGGCAGCAGGTGTACCTATCAAAGCTCCTGTAGCTGGTATCAGCTGCGGACTTGTAACTGGTGAGACAGATGACGATTTCGTACTTCTTACAGATATCCAGGGTCTCGAGGACTTCTTCGGAGATATGGACTTCAAGGTAGCAGGTACAAAAGAAGGTATCACAGCTATCCAGATGGATATCAAGATTCACGGTCTTACTGATGAAATCATCAAGGGTGCTATCGAGCGTACAAGACAGGCTAGATTCTTCATACTTGATGAGTGCATGCTCAAAGCTATCCCTGCTCCACGTGAGGAAGTTAATGAGTACGCTCCTAAGATCAAGTTCATCACAATCGATCCAGAGAAGATTGGTGAAGTTATCGGACAGCGTGGTAAGACAATCAACTCTATCATCGAAGAGACAGGTGTTAAGATTGATATCGATGATGATGGAAATATCTCTGTATGCGGTACTGACAAAGAAGGTATCGAGAAAGCTATTAAGACAATCCGTTCAATAGTTGATCCAATCGAAGTTGGAAAGACATATGAAGGTGAAGTTGTTAGAATTATGCCATTCGGTGCATTTGTACAGCTTGCTCCTAATAAGGACGGAATGATCCATATATCAAAACTCGCTCAGGAAAGAGTAGAAAAAGTTGAAGATGTTGTAAACATCGGAGACGTTGTTAAGGTAAAGGTTCTTGATGTTGACAGAATGGGCAAGATCAGCCTTTCACTTAAGGACGCTGAACAGTAAAAAATAACTCGGGGGTTTCTATGAGATACGGATACTTTGATGAAGAACATAAGGAATATATCATTACGAAACCTGATACACCGGCACCATGGGCCAATTACCTTGGCTCGCCGGAGTACGGTGCAATCATTTCCAATAATGCTGGAGGATACAGCTTTGAGAAGTCCGGAGCAGACGGACGAATTCTGAGATATGTATTCAACAGCTTTGATCAACCTGGAAGATATATCTATCTTCGCGACAATGAAACGGGAGATTATTGGTCTAATTCATGGATGCCTGTTGGTAAGCCTCTTGATCAGTTCAAGAGCGAGGTAAAACATGGAACTGCTTATACCGTTATACGTTCACAGTATTCCGGCGTAAGAGGTGAGGCTACATACTATGTACCTCTAAACAAGACTTATGAAGTCTGGAGTATGAGAGTGACAAATGTATCCGACAAGCCTAAGGACCTTACTGTTACAAGTTATGCTGAGTTTACAAACGAGGGTAACTATGAGCAGGATCAGGTTAATCTTCAGTACACACTTTTCATTACAAGAACGTATTTCACGGGAAACCGTATTAAACAGATAATAAATGAAAATGTAAGCAAATCTGCTATAAACGGAAGCACTGTCAAGACCAGATTTATTGGTCTTGCAGGGGCTGATGTTTCTTCTTACTGTGGTGATAAAGAGGCATTTCTTGGCAACTACAGAAATTATTCAAATCCTGTGGGAGTTGAAACTGGAGATCTTGGCGGAGAGCTTAATTATAATCTAAACAGCTGCGGAGCTCTTTCAAGCAAGATAACACTTGCACCGGGAGAGTCGAAGACACTTGTTTACATCGTCGGAATGAAAGAAGATGATGAGGCTGAGAAAATCCTTGCTCAGTACAGTGATGATCCGGAAGCAAAGGTTCAGTCAGAAGTAGATGAACTTATTGAATACTGGCATGGTAAGCTGGAGAACTTCCAGGTTAAGACGCCAAGTCCTGAATTCAATTCAATGATAAATACATGGAATGCATTTAACTGTTTCATGACATTTATCTGGTCCAGAGCCGCATCATTTACATATTGCGGTCTGAGAAATGGATATGGATACAGAGACACTGTTCAGGATATTCAGGGTGTTATCCATCTTGATCCTGAAGCTGCTGCTGATAAGATAAGATTCATGCTTTCAGCACAGGTTGATAACGGCGGTGGACTTCCGCTCGTTAAATTTACACATAATGCAGGTCATGAGACATGCCCTGATGAGAATGACGAGAATTCGGTTTATGCTAAAGAAACTGGACATCCTGCTTATAGAGCAGATGATGCACTGTGGCTTTTCCCTACTGTATTCAAGTATATATCCGAATCCGGTAATCTTGATTTCATAGATGAAGTTATCGTTTATGCAAACAGAGATGAAGGAACTGTATATGATCATCTGAAGAGAGCTATTGATTTTTCGATGAACAGACTCGGAACTCACGGTATGCCAGCCGGGCTTCATGCGGATTGGAATGACTGCTTAAGACTTGGTAAGAAAGGCGAATCAACATTTGTTGCTTTTCAGCTGTATTATGCATTTACAATAATTAGAAAATTCGCGGAATACAAAAAGGATTCCGATTATATATCTTATATAGACGAACAGCAGAAAAAGCTGGGCGATATTTTGAATGACAAGTGCTGGGATGGAGATAGATTCATTAGAGGTTTCATGGAGAGTGGACAGGTTATTGGACAGAAGTCAGATCCTGAAGCATCCATGTGGCTTAATCCTCAGAGCTGGTCTGTAATAAGTGGACTTGCTACAAAGGATCAGGCAGAGAAGGCACTTGAAAGTGTTAATAGAGAGCTTAATACTGACTATGGTGTTATGCTTATGGCTCCTGCATATAAGGAGCATGCATTTGATGGAGCACTTATGCTTCTCTTCAATGCATCTACGAAAGAAAATGGCGGTATTTTCTCTCAGCCACAGGGCTGGATAATACTTGCTGAGTCTCTTATGGGACATGGTAACAGAGCATTTGAATACTTTATGGAGAATGCTCCTGCAGCTATGAACGATAAGGCAGAGATTAGAAAACTGGAACCATATTGTTATGGTCAGTTTGTTGAAGGTAAGGATAGTCCAAGACATGGACGTGCACATGTGCATTGGCTTACAGGTACAGCATCAACAGTTATGGTTGGCTGCGTTGAAGGAATGATGGGAATGAGACCTGATTTCTACGGCTTGAAGATAGATCCTGCTATACCTTCTGAGTGGAAGAACTTTGAGATATCAAAGAATTTCCGCGGAAAGCATCTGTCTATTAAGTTCGAGAATCCGAACGGTTCCGAATCTGGAGTTAAGTCGGTAACACTTAATGGAGAGAAATTAGAATCTAACTATATTCCGGCAGATAAGTTAAAAGATAAGAATGATATCTTAGTCGAAATGTAGATATATATTTCCCTCCGCACGACCTGCGGAGGGTTTTAAAGGTGGTAAGAAGATGGCGGCAAAGAAGAGTACGACCGGCAAGAGAAATAGCAGTACCGGAACTAGAAAAAGAACAACGACTACTGCTAAAAGAACCGGTAAAACTCCGAGAAAGAATACAAAAGCATATGAGAGGCAGAGGGCTCTTGAAAGAGAAGAGGCTAAAACTCCGCCTGAAAATCTGCGTGAGATTTATGCCATAGTTTGTTTTACGTTAACGCTACTTCTGGTTCTCGGTACTTATGGCATTTGCGGGAAAGCCGGACTTGCGGCGAGTGGATTTTTCTTTGGTTTATTCGGAGGAACGTTCTATGTTCTTCCTATAATATTTTTTATAGGTTATTGTTTTATACTTGCTAACGGCCCTAAGCGTAAACTTATTAAAAAACTTATATGGATATTTGTTCTTGTTCTTGCTGTTGGCTGTATATGTCAGCTCGTTGCCGGAACAAAAGGTGTGACCGTTAAGTCTCTTTATTTTGACGGATTCAATAATCATCGCGGTGGTGGTGTGTTATTCGGTGGACTTGTAACTCTTATTGCGAAGGTTATAAGCAGAGTAGGAGCAGTTATCGTATCCATAGTTCTTATTATTATCTCGATAATAATGGTTACGAATGTCAAGATTGCAGATATATTTGGACTTATATTCAATCTGAATCCTGGTGAAGTCGAAAAATATGACTACGATGATGATGAATATGACGACGAAGATGACATTTCCTATGAATATAAGGAACCTGCAAAACTTAACCGTAATCTGGAGAAGAAGGTTGCGTCTAACAAAGATATCCTGAATGATATAAGAGTTCTGGATAAGCAGGGTAAGTCTTCTGCGGCTACAAAGAAGAAGGTAAGAAGGAAGTCTAATAAGATAGTTCCAGAGGAAGAGATACATGAGATCCTTCCGGATGTAGATTTAAATGACACTCATACAGCAACACCGAAGACATATCTTCCGAAAGCAGAAAGTGAGATTATGATGCCCGGTGATATGGGACCTCGTAAGGCTGTATCTACAGCAGGAACAGATCTTTTATCTGAGATAAATAGTGTAAATGCTCTTTACAATTCCGGTAAGCCATCAGATACGATAGCTCCGGATTATAAGCCGAAGGATTTCTTTGAACTTGAGCTTGATCCGAAAACTTATGATGATCCACTTGGTGGTCCTGAAAGATATAATGATGCTACAGGAAAAGTTTCTCCGGATTATACAGGACCTAAATCCAAAAAAGAAAAAACTGAAAGTGTAGTTACTCGTCAGGAGGTTCCTAAGGAAACTGTTGAACCTGCGTCTGCTCAGACAGAAGAAGCAGAAAAGGTTACAAGACAGGATAAGGAACAGGCTACCAAGGAGATAGGCCAGGAGATAGAAGGACATAAAGAAGTAAAGAAGCAGTATGTGAAACCGCCTATGAAACTTCTTAAGTCTGGAGGAAGAAACGGCTTCAGTAAGACCGGAAGTGCTACAGTAAGAGAAACGGCTATCGCTCTTAAGTCATCACTTGAAAGCTTTGGCGTAAATGTCACTATAACTAACTGTAGTGTCGGTCCTGCCATCACAAGATATGAGCTTCAGCCTGAGCAGGGGGTAAGAGTTAATAAGATTCTTTCACTTGAAAATGATATCAAACTTGCACTCGCAGCTACTGATATACGTATCGAAGCTCCGATACCGGGCAAATCTTCGATTGGTATCGAGATACCTAACAAAGATAAACAGTCGGTATATTTCAGAGATCTTATCGACAATGATATATATGAAAGATTTAAGTCCAAGCTTGCGTTTGCAGTTGGTAAAGATATAAGTGGACAGATCATTATCTCGGATGTAGCGAAGATGCCGCACCTTCTTGTTGCAGGTGCTACAGGTTCCGGTAAGTCTGTATGTATCAATACTCTTATCATGAGTATTCTTTATAAGGCTGGTCCTGAAGACGTTAAGATGATCATGATCGACCCTAAACGTGTCGAGTTTTCAATGTACAACGATATACCTCATCTTCTTATTCCGGTCGTTACCGATGCAAAGAAGGCCGCCGGTGCTCTTAACTGGGCAGTGGATGAGATGACGAAACGTTATCAGCTCTTTGAGAAGTATAACGTTAGAAATATAGAAGGCTTTAACAAGAAGGTTAAGTCGGAAAGTCCTAATGATGATCCACAGTTCAGACATTTGCCACAGATTGTGGTTATCGTCGACGAGCTTGCAGACCTCATGATGGTTGCACACAAAGAGGTGGAAGATTCAATCGTAAGACTGTGTCAGCTTGCCAGAGCTGCCGGTATCCATCTTATAATAGCGACTCAGAGACCTTCTGTAGATGTTATCACCGGTCTTATTAAGGCAAATGTACCTTCACGTATAGCTCTTTCAGTTTCATCAGCTGTTGATTCAAGAACTATTATAGATATGAATGGTGCTGAGAAACTTCTCGGAAATGGAGATATGTTGTTCTATCCGACAGGATATACTAAGCCAATCAGAGTTCAGGGCGCATATCTGTCAGATGATGAAATATTGTCTGTAGTTAACTTCATAAAGTCAAACTACGGAGAGACAACATATGATGAGACAATATCTCAGTCAATAGAATCATCTGGAGCAGGAGGTTCTTCATCAGATTCAGGTGATTCAGCTGGCGATGGAGACAGATACGATGAATACTTTGATGAGGCTGCCAGATTCGTTATCGAAAAAGACAGAGCTTCTATAGGATATCTTCAGAGAATGCTTCGTATTGGATTCAACAGAGCTGCCCGTATTATGGATCAGCTTGAAGAATTCGGTGTAGTCGGACCTGAAGAGGGAACAAAACCTAGAAAGGTTCTGATGACGATTGACGAGTTCGAGTCTGCGTTGGAAGCGTTCGGTAAGTAAAAGATAAAATAAAAAAGGAGTACGGTATGAAAACAGATATTGAAATCGCACAGGGTGCAAAAATGCTGAAGATCAGCGAAGTGGCAGCAAAGGTTGGTTTTGGTGAAGATGACATCGATATGTATGGTCGTTATATGGCTAAGATCAATAATGAATGTATCTCTCGTCTGGAAGGTAAGCAGGATGGCAAACTTGTTCTTGTAACAGCGATCAATCCGACTCCTGCAGGTGAAGGAAAGACAACAGTTACTCTTGGTCTCGGTGATGCGCTTAACAGAATCGGAAAGAATACTGTTATGGCAATCCGTGAGCCTTCCCTTGGACCTTGCTTTGGTATAAAAGGTGGTGCAGCCGGCGGTGGATATGCACAGGCTGTTCCTATGGATAAACTGAACCTTCACTTCACAGGTGATTTTCATGCCATTACTTCAGCTAATAATCTGATGTGCGCAATGCTGGATAATCATATGCTTCAGGGGAATGCACTCAGAATAGATCCTAAGAGAGTCGTTGTTAAGAGATGTCTCGATATGAACGATCGTACTCTCAGAAATATAACAATTGGTCTTGGTAAGAGACTTGACGGAGTAGTGAGAGAAGATCATTTCTGCATAACTGTTGCTACAGAGGTTATGGCTATTCTCTGTCTTGCTGAGAACCTTGAGGATCTCAAGGATAGACTTGGCAAGATTGTTGTTGCATACAATTATGACAATGAGCCAGTTACAGCTGCAGAACTTAAGTGTGTAGGCGCTATGGCAGTTCTTCTTAAAGATGCTATTCAGCCAAATCTTATTCAGTCACTTGAAGGAAACCCTGTTTTTGTACATGGTGGTCCTTTCGCAAATATCGCACATGGATGTAACTCGGTCCGTGCTACAAAGACAGCGCTTAAAGTTGCTGATTATGTTATCACAGAGGCAGGATTCGGTGCTGATCTTGGTGCTGAGAAGTTCCTTGATATTAAGTGCAGAAAAGCAGGTATCAAGCCTGATGTTGTTGTTCTTGTTGCTACAGCAAGAGCACTTAAGTATAACGGTGGAGTTGCAAAAGAAGACCTTTCAAATGAGAATGTTGATGCTCTTAAGAAGGGTATCGTTAATCTTGGAAAACATATAGAGAACCTTAAGAAGTATAATGTTCCTGTTGTTGTTACTATCAACAAGTTCGTTTCAGATACAGATGCAGAAGTTGAGGCTATCAAGAGCTTCGTAGAAGATAGTGGCTGCAGATTTGCAGTTTCTGAAGTCTGGGCAAAAGGTGGAGAAGGCGGAGAGGCACTTGCCGCTCAGGTTCTTGATGCTATTGAAGAGGGCTCAGATGACTTCAAGTTACTTTACGAGGACAGCCTTTCACTTAAAGAAAAGATTGAGACTATTTCGAAAGAAATCTATGGTGCTGACGGAGTTGAATATACTGCTGAAGCAACAAATGCACTCAAGAGGATTGAATCTCTCGGATTCGGTAATCTTCCTGTTTGTATGGCTAAGACTCAGTATTCGCTTTCTGATGATCAGAAGCTTCTCGGACGTCCTACAGGATTCAATGTAAATATCCGTGAGGTATATGTTTCTGCTGGAGCTGGTTTCGTAGTTGCGATAGCTGGTGCGATCATGACTATGCCAGGACTTCCAAAGAGTCCTGCTGCAGAAAGAATAGATGTTCTTGAATCAGGCGAGATAGTAGGTCTGTTCTAATAGAAAAGGAGATAACATGGCAGAGATAATCGACGGAAAGAAAATATCCACAGAACTTAAAGATGAAGTTAAAGCAAATGTTGCTGCCCTCAAAGCTAAGGGTATCGAGACGACACTTGCAGTTATTCTTGTTGGAAATGACCCTGCATCTACAGTTTATGTAGGAAATAAGAAGAAAGCCTGTGAATATACAGGAATAAATTCGCAGTCATATGAGCTTCCGGAAGAAACGACAGAAGAAGAGCTTCTGGAACTTATTGATAAACTCAATGCTGATAAAGAGGTTAATGGAATTCTTGTTCAGCTTCCTCTTCCTAAGCATATAAATGAAGAGACGGTTCTTAGAAGAATCAATCCTGATAAAGATGTAGACGGATTCCATCCGGAGAGTGTTGGACGTCTTAGTATCGGCATGAGAGGTTTTGTATCTTGTACTCCTGCCGGGGTTATTGAGCTCCTTAAGAGAAGTAATGTTCAGATAGATGGTGCAAATGCTGTAGTAGTAGGAAGAAGCAATATAGTTGGAAAACCTATGGGAATCCTTCTTCTTCGTGAAAATGCTACAGTTACGATCTGCCATTCACATACAAAGAACCTTAAAGAAATCTGTAAAGAGGCTGATATCCTTGTTGTAGCTATTGGAAAGCCTAAGTTTATAGATGGTTCTTTTGTAAAAGAGGGAGCTACAGTCATCGATGTCGGAATTCACAGAATTGAAGGAACGAAGAAACTCTGTGGAGACGTTGATTATGACAGTGCTGCAGAAGTTGCTGGAAAGATCACGCCTGTTCCGGGTGGTGTTGGACCTATGACCATTGCTGGTCTTATGAACAACTGCTACCAGGCAGCTCTTATGCAGAATGGATTATAAAGGAAAAAATATGTTTAATGTTTGTCTCGTCACACTTGGTTGTGATAAGAATACTGCCGATAGTGAAAGAATGCTCGGTGTGCTTCAGAAAAGAGGTTATAACCTGACTTCAGATATAGAAGAGGCTGATGCAGCTATAGTAAATACATGCTGTTTCATTCAGAGCGCTACTCAGGAGAGTATTGAAAAACTACTTGAACTTGCAGCGTACAAGAGCGGCAGGCTTTCATATCTTGTATGTGCCGGTTGTATGGCACAGAGATATAAAGATGAAATAAGTGAGGAACTTCCTGAAGTTGATGCATTTCTCGGTACGATGAGTCTTGACAGCGTTGCTGACATTCTGGATGAGCTGAGAGCAGATTCCGCGGAGACCATCATGAAGTACGATGAACTTGATACCCCTTATCCGAATAGGGAGAATATAGGACGTATTCTTACAGAACGTCCATATATGGAATATCTTAAAATCGCAGATGGATGCGACAAGAGATGTACATATTGTGCCATTCCGTATTTCAAGGGTTCTTATAAAAGTATCCCTATGGAAAATGTAGTCGAAGAGGCGAAGGTGCTTGCTGATTCAGGAGTGAAAGAACTTATACTTGTAGCACAGGAAACTACATGTTATGGTATTGATCTCTATAATGAGAAGAGACTTCATATTCTTCTCAGAGAACTTTCGAAGATTGATGGTATAGAGTGGATACGTCTTCTCTATGCATATCCTGAAGAAATATATCCTGAACTGATAGATGAGATGGCTTCGAATCCTAAAGTTCTTCATTATATTGATATGCCTATTCAGCATACTCAGGATGAAGTGCTGAGACGTATGGCAAGAAGAATAGATAATGAAGGAATCAAGAAAGTTGTGGGAGAACTTAGGCAGGCTATGCCTGACATAGTTATAAGATCAACGATCATAAATGGATTTCCGGGTGAAACTCAAGATGATCACGAAGCTATGCTTAAAACTCTTGAAGAGCTTAGGCTTGAGCATGTTGGTGCATTTGCATATTCGCGAGAACAAGGTACACCTGCGGCTCAGTTTGAGAATCAGATAGAAGAAAGTATTAAAGTTCAGAGATTTGAAGATGTAATGCTTCTTCAGCAGCATATATCAAGTGAAATCCTTCAAAAAAATATAGGAAGAGAGCTTGATGTTATAATAGATGGATATCTTCCTGATGAAGATGTTTATGTAGGCAGATCATATATGGATGCGCCGGATATCGATGGAATGATTTTTATAGATGGTGACAGAGAACTGATATCAGGTGAGATGGTAAGAGTTGAAGTTACTGATTCTGATATATACGATCTGGAAGCCAAAATAATATAAAAGGACAAAAAACATGAATCTACCAAACAAAATAACACTTTTCAGAGTAGTACTTATTCCATTTTTCTTAATAGCACTTATGGTGCCTTCTATACCGGGAGGAAAGTGGATAGCACTTGTGCTTTTCATCGTAGCATCATTATCTGATATGGCAGATGGAAAGATAGCTAGAAAGAATAATCTTGTAACGGATTTTGGAAAGTTTATGGATCCGCTGGCAGATAAACTTCTTGTATGCTCAGCGATGATAGCACTTATATCTATGGGAAGGATAATGGCTTGGGTCGTTATCATAATCATTGCCCGTGAATTCACTATAAGTGGATTTAGACTTGTTGCAGCAGATAATGGTAAAGTTATAGCTGCCAGCATGTGGGGAAAGGTTAAGACAACTGTTCAGATGATCATGGTCATCGTTCTTATTGCTGACCTTGGACCATCAGTTCCGGCTCTTGCAGGAGTTATACATGTTTTTGAACTTATTCTCATATATGCTGCGATGATCCTGACTGTTATTTCTTTATATGATTATATATCCAAGAACAGAGATGTTATCTCTACATTTAAATAAATAATGTAAACAAAAAAATGCGCTTTGGGGCGCATTTTTTGTATGATTTACTTGAAATGGAACATAAAAAGAAGTATAGTATAAAAGGCAAAAGTTGCGGTTACACGTGTATCATAAAAGATAAGATATAACACGGTAATTTATGGCATCGTGTTATATCTTATCTTTTATGTGTCGCATTAAACGTGCGACTGCAGGATATAAATTATTTATCTTAGGAGGACATTATGATGAGCGACAAGCTTACCCTGTCAGCAAGTGAGAGAATTGCTACTCTTCTTGATGACTCAAGTTTTGTTGAGATCGGATCTCAGGTAACAGCGAGAACAACTGATTTCAACGAAGGTCTTCTTGATACTCCAAAAGACGGTGTTATCACTGGATATGGTTTGATCGATGGGAGACTTGTTTATGTATATAGTCAGGACGCTTCTGTTCTTGGCGGTGCAATCGGTGAGATGCATGCTAAGAAGATCGCAGCTATATACAATCTGGCTATGAAGGTTGGAGCACCTGTCATAGGACTTATTGATTGCGCAGGACTCAGACTTCAGGAAGCAACAGATGCGCTTCACAGCTTTGGTGCACTTTTCAAGAAGTCATCAATAGCATCAGGAGTTATACCTCAGGTTACAGCTATCTTTGGTAACTGTGGTGGTGGAGCAGGAATTCTTGCATCACTTTCTGATTTTACATTCATGGTTAAGGGAGCTAAGCTCTTCGTTAACAGTCCAAATGCTATAAAGGGAAACTATGAGGAGAAGTGTGATACTTCTTCAGCTGATTACGTAAGCGAGAATACATCACTTGTTGATGGAGTTTACGAGTCAGATGCTGATGCATTATACGGTATCAGAAATCTTGTATCTGTACTTCCATCAAATAACATGGAAGATGCAGTATCTGTATGCGAGGATGATCTTAACAGAACTATTCCTGGAATAGATGCATCCAAGGATGATGCAAGAAGCATCGCCCAGAGCATATCTGATGATAATCTTTTCATCGAGACAAAGCCTGCATTCGGTAAAGATATCGTTACAGGATTCATCAAACTTGATGGAGCAACCATTGCAGTTGTTGCTAATCAGGTTAGTGAGTCTAACGGTCTTATCACACCGGATGGAGCTGAGAAAGCTGCAGAGTTCGTAAGCTTTGCAGATTCATTTAACATTCCTGTACTTACACTTACAGCTGCAAAAGGTTTTGAGGCAACATTTGAAAGTGAGAAGTTCGTTGCTAAGGCTTCAGCTAAGCTTACAGTTGCACTTACAGAAGCAACTGTTCCGAAGGTAAATGTCATCATCGGTGATGCGTTCGGATCAGCATATATTGTTATGAACTCAAAATCAATCGGAGCAGATGTTGTATATGCATGGCCAACAGCTAAGATCGGTCTTACTGATCCTAAGACTGCTGCTGAGATCATGTATGCAGATGACATTGCGGCTGCTTCAGATAAAGAGCAGGCTATAAAGGATGCTGCCGCTAAGATCACAGAGGCACAGTCAAGTGCACTTGCAGCAGCTAAGAGAGGTTATGTTGATGACATAATCGAGCCTGATGCTACTAGAAAGAGACTTATTGCAGTATTTGATATGCTTGCAACTAAAAGAGAGGATAGACCATATAGAAAACATATGGCTTTCTAAGGAGGAGTTAACAAATGAAAAAAAGCTTAAAGAAGAGTTTGCTTCTTTGCATGTTACTTTCATTCATTTTTGCTCTTGCCGGTTGTGAGAAGAAGGAAGATCTGTTTTTCGAAGTTAACAGAGATTCTATGATCAAATCTACAAAAGATATCATATCAAGGTTTTATGATACAGATGAGACCGAACAGGAGTACTTCATAAATGACGGAACTGAGCTTGAGAAATCAGCTGTCAGCGGTTTTATTGCGGCTCAGACTACAGACCATGTAGGTGAGTTTGTGGCATTCAAAGATGATAGTACTGCAGAGATTACGAACGGTGCCAATGGAAAGGTTAACTGTTCTGTATTATGCGAATATAAAGAGAGAGACGTAAGAATTACTGTTTCTTATACACAGAATAGAAAATACGAACTTGATGCAGATGCTGTTGAAAAGAATATCAAAAATCAGGCAGCACAGTTTGGCGTAGATGTAGATACAATTGTTTCTCAGACATGTTTGAATGACGCTAGATTGGATGGGTCATCTGTAGATGCATTTATAGAGAGTTTTCTTGCTCTTCAGTATAATGAGTTACGTTATAATCCAGAAGAGTGTGAAGTAAGTGCTGTTTATTCAAAGAAAGAACTTATCTCACAGGCAGGAAAGAATACAATCATAGGAATGGGCGTAGTTTTCGCTGTTCTTATATTCATATCATTTATCATCAGTCTTCTGAAATATCTTCCAATGCTCTTTGATGCTGATATCAGAAAGCAGAGAGCTGAAAAGAAAGCTGCTGAAGAAGCTGCAAAGAAGAAGACAGAGGAACAGATTATTGGAACTAAGGCTGCAGAAGACAGTGAAAAGGCTGAAGTTTCTGCTGAGAAGCCTGCGGCAAGCACAGGTGAGAATCTGGTAAATGATTCTGAACTTGTTGCAGTTATCACTGCTGCTATATATGCGGCATCCGGAAGCGGTGTCAGAGGACCTGCTTACACTGCAAGTAATGATAAGCTTGTTGTAAGATCTATAAGAAGAGTACGTTAGGTGATTCTTTTATAAGAATACATTTGGTATAAGGAGAATAGAAATGAAGAATTATAGAATAACAGTTAATGGAAGCGTATATGACGTAGCAGTTGAAGAAATTGGTGGAGGAGCAGCACCTGCAGCAGTAGCATCTGCGCCTGTAGCAGCTCCGGCAGCACCTGCAGCAGCACCAGCCGCAGCAGCACCTGCAGCATCTGGATCACAGGGAAGCATTGTAGTATCTGCACCTATGCCTGGTAAGATCCTTGGAGTAAAGACTGAAGTTGGTAAGTCAGTTAAGAAGGGTGATGTACTTCTTGTTCTTGAAGCAATGAAGATGGAAAATGAGATCGTGGCACCTGAGGATGGTACAGTTGCATCTGTAAACGCTACAGTTGGAGCCTCAGTTGAATCAGGAGATACACTTGTTACATTAAATTAGTATAGAGATTTCTAATTAACTGGACTCTCAGAAAAACATTCTGTGTTTATAATCCAGTTAATTAAGAAACACTATACTAGTGTGTTCTTACTAAGAACCTGAGGAGGTAAAAATGAAAGATATTATTCTAAATCTTGCCGGACAGACAGGTTTTGCTACCCTTGACTGGAAGAATTATATCATGATACTTGTTGCATTTCTCTTCATGTATCTTGCTATAGCCAAGGGATTTGAGCCACTCCTGCTCGTGCCGATATCATTCGGTATGTTTCTGGTAAACATGTTTCCAAGTATTATACAGGAAGGTGGACTTCTGCATTACTTCTATAAACTTGATGAATGGAGTATCCTTCCTTCACTTATATTCATGGGTGTAGGCGCCATGACGGACTTTGGTCCACTTATAGCCTACCCGCCGAGTTTCATATTGGGTGCGGCGGCACAGTTTGGTATTTACGGAGCTTATTTCCTTGCAATCGCTCTTGGATTCACAGGAAAGGAAGCTGCAGCTATTTCAATCATCGGTGGTGCTGATGGTCCTACATCAATCTTCCTTGCCGGAAAGCTTGGAATGGGCGATACACTTCTCGGACCTATAGCAGTTGCGGCGTATTCATATATGTCACTTGTACCTGTTATACAGCCTCCATTTATGAAGCTTTTTACAACTAAGAAGGAAAGACTTATCAAGATGCCTCAGCTTCGTAAAGTTACTAAGCTTGAGAAGATAGTTTTTCCTATCGTTGTTACACTGGTTGTAGTTATGATACTTCCTACAACAGCGCCTCTTGTAGGTATGCTTATGCTTGGTAACCTCTTTAGAGAGTCAGGTGTTGTTAAGCAGCTTACAGAGACTGCTTCAAATGCTATGATGTACATCGTTGTTATCCTTCTTGGTACTTCAGTAGGAGCTACAACAAGTGCAGAAGCATTCCTTCAGATGACAACTATCAAGATTGTTATTCTTGGACTTATTGCATTCAGTCTTGGTACCACGATGGGAGTTCTGTTTGGAAAACTCATGTGCTTTGTCACAAAGGGTAAGGTTAATCCGCTTATCGGATCAGCCGGAGTTTCAGCTGTACCTATGGCTGCCAGAGTTTCACAGAAGGTTGCAGCAGAGTATGATCCTACAAACTTCCTTCTCATGAATGCGATGGGACCTAACGTTGCCGGAGTTATCGGAACCGCCGTTGCTGCCGGAACATTTATGGCTATTTTCAACGTGCACTAAAAGGGCAACTGTTTAGCAGGTACACAGACAAAAGTTTGACTCGTGCAAGCTTGCTTGCGAAGAGGCAATACTTTGGGCTGGGTATACCTTGCGAAGCAAGGATGCTCAAAATACATGAGGGAGGTGTCTGCGGAGCAGACGATAGAGCACCGAAAGAAGATTTTTATCAGCTTGCTGAATAAAAATCGAGTTTCGAGTGCGGACGTCCCGAATGAATTGTGGGCGGCCTGCAAACAGTATTTGAATATATAACAGAAAGGAAATTAAAAAAATGTCAGAAATTAAGAAGCTTGGCATTACTGAGACTGTCCTCCGTGACGCTCATCAGTCACTGATCGCAACTCGTATGCCAACCGAAGAAATGCTTCCAATCATAGATAAGATGGATAAAGTCGGCTACCATTCAGTAGAGTGCTGGGGTGGTGCTACATTTGATTCATGTCTCAGATTCCTTAAGGAAGATCCATGGGACAGACTTCGTAAGCTTAAGGATGGATTCAAGAACACAAAGCTTCAGATGCTCTTCAGAGGTCAGAACATCCTTGGTTACAGACCATATGCTGATGACGTTGTAGAGTACTTCGTACAGAAGTCTATCGCAAATGGTATCGATATCATTCGTATCTTCGACTGCCTCAATGACCTTCGTAACCTTGAGACAGCAGTTAAGGCTACAAATAAGGAAGGTGGTCATGCACAGATCGCCCTTTCATATACACTTGGAGATGCTTATACACTTGATTACTGGAAAGAGACAGCTAGAAAGATCGAAGAGATGGGTGCTGACTCAATCTGTATCAAGGATATGTCAGGTCTTCTTGTTCCTTACGAGGCAGAGAGACTTGTTAAGGCTCTCAAGGAAGGTTCAAAACTTCCAATTCAGCTTCATACACATTACACATCAGGTGTTGCTGCTATGACATACCTCAAGGCAGCAGAGGCTGGTGTTGATGTAATCGATACAGCTATATCTCCATTCGCTCTTGGTACTTCACAGCCAGCTACAGAAGTTATGGTTGAGACATTCAAGGGTACAGACAGAGATACAGGGCTTGATCAGAAGCTTCTTGCTGAGATCGCAGAGTACTTCAGACCATACAGAGAAGAGTGCCTTGAGTCTGGACTTATGAGCACAAAGATTCTTGGTGTTAACATTAAGACACTTCTTTACCAGGTACCTGGTGGAATGCTTTCAAACCTAGTTTCACAGCTTAAGGAAGCTAAGCAGGATGACAAGCTTCAGGAAGTTCTTGAGGAAGTTCCTCGCGTACGTAAAGACTTCGGTGAGCCACCACTTGTTACACCTTCATCGCAGATCGTTGGTACACAGGCTGTTCTTAACGTTCTCATGGGTGAGAGATACAAGATGGTTACTAAAGAGTCTAAAGACCTTCTTTCAGGTAAGTATGGTCAGACAATCAAGCCATTCAACCCTGAAGTTCAGAAGAAAGCTATCGGTGATACAAAGCCTATCACACATAGACCTGCAGATGATCTTGAGCCTGAGCTTGATAAGCTTAGATCTGAGATCTCTCAGTACATTCAGCAGGATGAGGACGTGCTTTCATATGCACTCTTCCCACAGGTTGCTACAGACTTCTTCAAGTATAGAGAAGCTCAGCAGACTGGCGTAGATATGTCAAAGGCTGATACAGCTAACAAGACATACCCTGCATAAATAACAGATGCTATTAAATCAGCACTTTTCCATTGTGGAAGGTGCTGATTTTTGTTATAGTTAGAAGGGTTTTGTTATGGGCGTTTGAAATGTATTGAGGTTATGCTTATGAACGATAAAAAGAAGGGTATTCCCAAGATAAACTCAGTTCATTATGGTGGGAAATGGATTCTCACTGGTCTTGTGATCGGCATAGTTATTCCGGGTATCATCTGGCTTGCCTTCGAAAAGGTCATCTGGTCTCTCGTTATACTTGGAGGGGTAATCCTGCTTGCGTTTTTTATTCTTTTTGCAATCGAAATGCATCAGGATAATGGAAATATCCCCCATTTTGAAAAACGTCTGGCAGATGATATAGCTTTTAATCCGGAAAAACAGTATGCGGTCATCAGGAGTTCCATCTGTACAGGTGAAAAAGTTGCCGGCTTCAAGAATAAGGATGATGGTCATTTTGTTGATGTTATGCTGATCAGGACGCCTGAAGATGAACAGAGATTTAAAGAGATATATAACCTTGATAAAATAAAAACAGAGTATTGATAAAAGGGAATTGTATGAAGAGGATGATTATAATCGGAGCTGGAGCAGCTGGAATGATGACTGCAATCCATGCATCCGAGAATTATGATGTAACGATAATAGAAAAGAATGACCGTCCTGGTAAGAAACTCTATATAACTGGTAAGGGAAGATGCAACGTAACAAATGCATCCGATGAGGAAACATTTCTTAAGAATGTGGTCACTAATCCTAAGTTCCTATATAGTGCGATCTACAGTTACAATCAGAGTCGAGTTATATCTGATTTTGAAAGCTGGGGAGTAAGGCTTAAGATTGAGAGAGGGAATCGTGTATTTCCATTGTCAGATCATTCATCGGATGTTATAAAGGCTCTTTCGAATAAACTAAATAAATGCGGAGTTAAGATTCTTTATAATCGGGAAGTGAAAGATCTTATCGTTGATGAAGGTGACGAATATATCGGCGAAGAAAATGAACCTATCCAGACTGTAGTTGGTGTTGAATATGTTCAGAATGGCAGGAGTAAGATAGAAAAGCTTTATGCAGATGTTGTCGTAATTACAACAGGAGGATATTCTTATCAGGCTACTGGTTCAACTGGTAAGGGTTACGAAATGCTTCGTAAAAGAGGTGTCACTATTAGTCCTGTAAGATGTGCTCTTGTACCGATTGAGACAAGAGAATCATTTGTGAAAGAACTGATGGGTCTTTCTCTGAAGAATGTATCCCTGAAGGTTATTGCATCAAAAGATTCATATAAGACTCTGAAGAAGAGTAAGATCCTATATGAAGAGCTTGGAGAAATGCTTTTCACTCATTTTGGAGTAAGCGGTCCGTTATGTCTTTCTGCATCTTCATATATCAGTGCTTTTTTCGATAGAGAAAGCAAAAAATGTATGGACAAATATCCGGAAGAATCAGGCTATATGTCGAATGATGAT
>JAFYHN010000034.1 GCA_017539165.1 Eubacterium sp. | reverse complement strand
CTGCACTATTGAAATCTTCATCTGTTTCAATATCATCAACAGAATTCATTACAATATCTTTGGTTCCATCTTGCTCAAATTCAATTATTTTCGCCCCGACCATATTGTCGAGTTCTCTTTGAAAGATTTCAGATAGACCTTCCTGAAGTTCAAGGGCGATAGATTTGTTGCCATTGAGATAATCTACAATGAGCTCAGCAAATACAGTCTTGTTCCTAATCTCATCTTCAACCATTGGAAGATAATCGAACTCAATACCGTTCTTCTCTTCACCAAGAACCTCAATCAAATCATCAAGTGTTATCTTTCTCTTTCCACTGGCAATCTGTTTCCATTTAGTTGTTTTCGGAAGAGAGAAGTTCTCTATCGATGTAGCCTCGTTGACATTTGCTATAATGGTCTGAATTCTAGCAAGCTCAAGTAGGAGATATTCATAAGCATGTGCACTTATCTCCTCCTTCATATTGCGACCAGTAATCTTCAAGAATTGGATTCTCTCATCTGCATTCTTATCAGACATTGTAGGGATTCTGTATATTGCAGTATTCTTATGTCCGGTATAGAATCTCACTCTGCCCTTGACCTTGTGAGAAGCAGATAAGAAATCCAAGAAAAGACCTCTTCCATATGCAATGTCTCCCTGCTCTTGGAAGTCTGTTTTTGCAGTAGTTGTTTTTATATAATGTTTGAGAAGCGGTCTAATATCAGGATTGTCTCTTAATTCTTTAAGCCAGAAGTTACGATATATTTTCTCACCAGTAGCATCATCTTGATACCCGAACTGCCAATATTTATCATATTTTTCACTGAACAGCTTGTCATACAGCTCGTCTTCAGTCATCGGTTCATTAGAAAGATTCGGAATCGTTTCGGTCATATTGAGCCTGCCTATGATTGTTTGCATCTGCGTGGGCTCGGTGAACGTCATTCTGGTTTTATCTCCATCGAATTGACTTCTTTCTGCTGGATTTTTAGTAAATGGAGCAAGAGCTGTTGCAATCTTATAATAATAATCGTTGAGAACGGCCGGGAACGATACTTTGCTCTTGCCGTCTATAGCATCAAGGAGATTGCGTATATAAGTAGTTATATTATTTATAACACCGTTAAGCTCGCTATATCTTATTGATGCAAGATTGTCAACTGTCGTTATGCCGATATCAGAAAGAATATCTTCAAGCTTGTGAATTCGACGCATTTTTGTCATTCCAGATTTCTTGGATTTTAAAGCGTCTATATCATCACGAAGAGAGTCTATTCCATATTGAGATGGTATATATACACCAGCAGGTAGATTATTGTTTTTATCAAGAATAACAACTTCTCCAGCATTGAGTTGCGATGTAACACCGGTAACAATCTTATTGACTATATTGTTATCTGCAAGTGGTTTGCTTATCCATCGTTCTACTTTATGATATTTTCCGTCTTCACCTTTTTCCCAGTTAACCTCAACATATGTCTTCATATAAGAAGATTCGTTCTTTCTGAAAACAGTAAAGAACTGGTCTTTTATAACAGCATCATTGTTTATTATATTGATTACTTGCTGTAGCCAAGGAGTATCAGATTTTTCTCTCTCAAGAGCAGCTATCATTTGGTTAACATCCCCGTATCCATGGCACGAATCGAAGAGCTTATTTATAACCTCGCCTTGTGGAATGAATTTAGGAATGCGCCAACCAAATTCATCTTCATTATATTCGGGGTCTCCATTTTCATCAGTTACAATATTCCCGTTATCGTCATATTTATAGTCCATGAGTTTCGAGAACTTACGCTTCATCTGCTGACTCACGGAACCCATATAGCTTATTGTTCTGGAATCTATTGTATATGCAGCTCTTTCCTCAACAGCCTGTTCGGCCTGTTCATATAGTGCGAGAATATCTTCATCTACTTCAACCCTCTCGGTATTACCTTCATTGTTTACAATTATACCTTCGAGCTGAATAAGTTCTGCAAAAGCTCTTGCTATGAGAGAATCTATATGGTCTTGAGCCCATATAATCTTCGCTCTCATTGGGTCGTCTTTTCTAAATGGCGTATAGTCGAAGAAATCTTGAGATATGGAGATATAGTTTTTTATCGCAGAGAACACATCTGGTGTCATCATAGTGTCTCGCTTATCAATAAAACAATCATCTTTATATCCGCTATCTTCACCGCCAAATATTTGCCTTTTAAGTTCAATGTCGCCCTCTGCAAGCTTATCTGCAATATTAGAAATATATTTTACTAGGGTTCTGCCGAGGAAAGTCTTCTCCCTTCCAGACATAACCTCAAGATTATTTGACGGGGTAACGGACTGTATTCTTTCTCCAATTTCTGTTTTTGTAGTCTTTTTAACCTCGTTCCTTTTCCTAG
>JAFYHN010000033.1 GCA_017539165.1 Eubacterium sp. | reverse complement strand
GGACCAGAGATTTGCTTACAGCTTCCTTCAGATTCCACCTCACGATGGACACCCTTGCTGTTCGGCTATACACTTCCCACTATCTGGGCGTGTTCGGGACTTACACCCATTAGAGCGCGCCCATGGCGCGCAAACTAAAAAGGGTAAACTTCATTATCGAAATTTACCCTTTCATGTATATAATCATGTTTATGATCAATTCAATTATGATCAAATAATTATGGAGTATATGATCTGTATACAGACGCATGATCAAATATCGATTTCCACGTACTTATCGAATTTCCTGTAACACAGACATATTTTTTTCCATCATTTGCTTCATAGTAACTTGCACAGCAGCATCCTGCCTGACTTACATATCCTGTCTTTGCAGCTACTACTTTTCCATCAAATTCTCTATCGTCTATTCTATAAAGGAAAAGATTTACTATCTCTATTCCAGTAGGCTCTACCTCTTCAGCGTCACCCTCTGTTCCTTTTTCATCATCTTTTTTATCTTCATCATCTACGATATATCCATTTTCATCAAATACATACTTAGTATCAGTCGTATATACTCTCCTGGATAGCGCATCGCGAAGCAGATCATCCTGAACTGCAGTCGCAAGAATGACTGCCATATCCTTCATGGAACAACGAAGCTCATCGTCATAAAGTCCGACAACATTAGTGAAATGTGTTGTCTCAGCAAGTCCCATCTTCTTTGCTTTTTCATTCATCAGGTCAACAAACTTCTGCTCATCTCCACAGCAGTATCTTGCAAGACCAATAGCTGCATCCGCACCTGAACGAAGTATAGTACCATATAGAAGATCTCGTACCGTAACCTTATCTCCCGGTCTGAATCCAACACATGAACAATCCGTCGCATCAGCGTACTCTATTATATCTGAAGTGATCTCAAACTTATCATCCAGTTTATCTTTGGATATAAAATCTCTGGCTGTGAGAACCGTGAGAATCTTAGTCATAGAGGCCGGACTTACAGGCTTTTCACAGTCTCTCTCTGCTATAATCTCATCAGTATCCAGATCCACGAGGATCATATATGTACTCATAAGTTCCTGTGACCTGGATGGTTCATCAGGCGTATGAAGATTGATGGAACCTTCAACTGAATTAAGTCTAAGTGTAACACTAGCCCATGGATCATTTGTCTTTCCTTCTTCTGAGCCTTCTCCAGAAGCCGGCTCAGAGAAAACACTCATATCAGCTTTCTGTAAAGATATAGTGTTTTTAGTCATATGCGGTTTATGTATCACCACTTCATCAAACCAGCTCTTAGGTTCTCTGTCAGGTTCTACAGGAGTAGCAACTGTCGGCGTCGCAACTGTTGGTGTCGCAACTTCTGCGATAATCTTTCCTCGATCAGAATCCGTAGCAGTAGCTTTATCAACTTCTATCTCCTGCGCAGCAGCTCTGCGCTGATCTCTTTCCTTTTTTTGATCCATTATCTGAACATATATGAATCCGGCAACACCGAGTACTGCCAATATAAGCAATACTATTATAACCCTTAGAAATATAGCCAAACCTTTGCGAGAATCATTATCCATTTAAATACCCAATAACCTTTCTATACATTTTTGCCCTAAAAAGCAACAACTTTTGTAGTATAGCATTTTTTAATACTTTTGTAAACTTTTTGTAACATTCTAAAATAACAGTTACTATTTGCTTATCTTTTTTACGCAACTTATAATCACAGTCGTAATCAATACTCCCGTAAATACCCCTGAACTGTCAATCAGGACATCTCTTATCTGCCCCGCTCTTCCGGACACTATAAGCTGGTGTAGTTCATCTGTTACAGAATAAGCTGCTCCTACTGCAAAAGGAACAAGTATATTCCCCCTCTTCTTTCTCAGTTCATCAAACCATGCAAGAGCAAGGAGTGTTCCCAGTGTAGCATATTCCAGAAAATGTGCCGCCTTTCGAACAGGAAAATCAATCTTTGCAGCAAACTCTTCCTGTTCCTCAAATGTCCAACTATCAAAGTCCTTTTTTACAATATGACCTATCGCCCTGCCGATCTTATGGCTTTCCTGCGTAGATTCATCCGAATCCTGGGAAGAAAAATAAAAAATCGTGATCATACAGAGGATTGACAGGATCCAGAAAAACAGTTTACGTTTATTTAATTTTTTAGATGTGGTATCATTCATAGATGTCTTATCCTTTATAAGATATTAGGTAATCCTACAAGAATCACATTTTACAGATAAATAATATGAAAATCAACCTTATGAACATTAACACATGAAAGGATAATAATACATGAAGATAGATATACTCTGTGTTGGAAAGATAAAAGAAAAATTCTTCAGAGATGCCATAGCTGAATACACGAAGCGTCTGGGGAGATATGCGAGCATGAATATTATCGAAGTTTCTGATGAAAAGACTCCTGATAATGCGAGCGAAAATGTCATCATGGATATTCTCGATAAAGAAGGCTCACGTCTTCAAAAGTATATCCCTGACAAGGGGCAGAATGATACTTATGTGATAACTCTTGAAATAAATGGCAAAGAGATATCAAGTGAAAAACTGGCTGACAAGATTGCTGATCTAAACGTTAGCGGAGTAAGTCATATCATATTCGTAATAGGCGGTTCTCTGGGGCTTCATCCAGATGTGACAAAGAGAGCTGACTATCACTTAAGTTTCTCTCCGATGACATTTCCACACCAGCTTATGCGTGTAATACTTTTGGAGCAGATATATCGTTCGTTCAGGATCATAAACCACGAGCCTTATCATAAGTAGCTGTAAATAGCAACCAGACTTGCAATAATCCAGATAAATGTTAAAATAGAATAGTTGGTTACTGTAAATAGTAAGCACGAGGGTGTTTTTTAATTGGGGGATAACAAAATGGAATACACAGATTTACATTTACACTTGGAAGGGTCACAATCACTGGAAGATTTAAAACTTCTATCCTGGCTTGACAGCGAGGCAGAGATAGAGCTTCCTTATGATGACGAAGAAGTTGAACGTCTGATCAACTATAAGAATTCCAATCATTTAAGCTTACCTATATCTCTTCTTCAGACTGAAGAGAATCTTAACTATGCTATCGATGCTCTTGCGAAGAGATTAAAGAGCAGAAACATATCATATGCTGAAATAAGGATAACGCCTCAGTATCATACCAAACGAGGTATGACACAGATGGCCGTAGTAGAATCTATTCTCGATGGTTATACTCAAAGACTTGACTTTACCGGCGAGGACATGTCGAGTTCCCTGAAGTTGAAGCTCATGAAATACGAAAATGCTACTGGAATAGATCTAGGTCTTAATAAAAGGCCTGAATATCCACATATCCGCTTTATCCTTTCTCTTATCCGTGGGAATATGAGAGATCCAAAGTTATACGAAATGAATATGGAAACAGTGGAGATTGCAAGACACTTTATGAGTGAAAACAATTATCTGATCGCTGGTCTTGACCTGGAAGGTTCCGAAGGTGTTTATCCGATAGATGACTATATGGATTTCTTCGGAGCTGCCAGAAAGTATCATATACCTTTCACTATTCATGCAGGAGAAAACGGTAATCCTAAAGGCATATGGGATGCAATCCGCGTAGGCGCCTCACGAATAGGACACGGAATCAGTGCTGTCAAGGACAGTCGTCTCATGAATGAACTGGTTGATAGAGGCACTATTCTGGAACTTTGCCCTACAGCCGAACTTATGTCCGGTGCCGTCGAATCAATAGACAGATACCCACTCAGACTACTGATGCAGTACGGTATCAAGGCAACTATCAACTCAGACTATATGATCGCACTGAATACTGATGTTGCAAATGAATTCGAAATGTTAAAACGCGAGCTGATGCTGTCCGATGGCGAGATACAAAACCTCATGAAAACAGCATCAGAAAGTCACCTATAAAAAAGATGACAGTTGAAATCAGATTTCAACTGTCATCTTTTTTATTCTCTTCCGTCCCAGCAATATGTACAGAGCTTATCTCTGTCTATTCCTGTAGCTTCTATCATATCATCAAGTCTATTGAATGCAAGCGAAGTGAAGTTCAGCTTCTGTCTGATCTTCTCAAGCATGAGATGGTATCTGTCAGAATCTGGATTTGCATAGTCATCAAGAACTGTTCTCTCAACCTGCTCTCCCTCTTCCTCAGCTATCACACGTCTTGCTATAAGTTCCATATCAGAATTAGATCTGGAGAAGTTAATATACTTACATCCAAAAAGTAATGGAGGACATGCCGGTCTGATATGTACCTCTTTTGCACCACTTTCGTATAAGAATTCTGTTGTTTCACGAAGCTGTGTACCTCTGACGATTGAATCATCAATAAGAAGGAGCTTCTTTCCGTCGATCAATTCATGAACCGGGATAAGCTTCATCTTTGCGATGAGATTTCTCTTATCCTGATGTGTTGGCATGAATGATCTAGGCCATGTTGGTGTATACTTAATAAATGGTCTGGAGAACGGAACTCCGGATTCATTTGCATATCCCATAGCATGTGCTGTACCTGAATCAGGAACACCTGCAACTGCATCGATATCATTACGTCCGAAACCATCTCTTCTAGCAAGAGCCTCACCGCATCTGTAACGCATTTCCTCAACTGAAACACCCTCGTATCTTGCTGAAGGATAACCATAGTACACCCAGAGAAATGTACATATACGCATCTTCTCTCCCGGTTTTTCCATAACTGTTACAGCTTCCGGAGTCATAACGTCTATCTCCCCGGGACCAAGTTCTTTATAATCTTTATATCCAAGATTCAGATAAGAGAAAGATTCAAATGCCGCACAATATCCCTCTCCATCTTTCTTTCCGATAATGATAGGAGTACGACCATACTTATCACGTGCAAGATATATAGCATCCTGTGTGAGAAGAATTATCGTCATAGAACCATCGATTCTATCCTGCGCATGCTTGATACCTTCGATGAGATTGTCTTCCTGATTAATGAGTGCTGCTGTAAGCTCAGTCTTATTCACTTCACCTGAGCTCATCATCTGAAAATGTGATCCGCCATTTTTAAATACTTCAGCAATCAGTTCATCAGTATTGTTAATCTTACCTACACATGTTATGGCATATGTACCATGATGTGATCGAACAAGGAGCGGCTGTGGATCATAATCCGATATACATCCGATTCCAAGGTTTCCTTCCATCTCATGTACATCAGCGCCAAACTTGCTTCTAAATGGAGCATTTTCGATATTGTGTATCGCACGATTGAAACCTTCTCTTCCGTGCACTACCATACCTGCTCTTCTTGTACCAAGGTGTGAATGATAATCAGTTCCGTAGAAGAGATCAAAGACTGCATCTCCTTTAAGTGCCGTAGCAAAAAATCCGCCCATTGTTATACTCCTAATTATTTATTTTACGTATAAACGTCAGTTATAACTATCTATAGGAAAATTCATTCCAGAAAAACATAGTAACACAAGTACCCGATTAAAAAAAGTAAAAAAGAAAAAAAATAATCCAAAAAATACTGTGAAAATAGCACAACATAAAAGTACCAGGGACATTTCCCCTGGTACTTAAAAGCCTTATAAATCTTACTTTCCTGCTGCTACTACTGCATCTGCTAAAGCTGCGATATTAGGTATATCGCTGTCTTTCATCTTGGATTTTATAGTCACAACAGGATCAAGAATCTCAACGTTCTTCCAGTTCTCGATGATACCTTTCATAGTTCTGGCTGCAGTAGGTCCCCAAGTTCCATTCTCGAGAAGTGCAACCTTTCTGTTCTGATATGTCTTGTATGTAAGATGTGTGAGGAAGTCATGCATCGGAAGGAATACTCCACCGTCATAACTTGATGCACAAAGTACCATTCTGTCATATCTGAAAGCATCCTCTACACATTCAGCGATGTCCTCACGACAGAGATCCGCTATAGCAACTTTCTCACCCTTTGCCTCGAGCATCTCAGCAAGCTTCTTAGCCGCTACACCAGTATTGCCATGGATTGAAGCATATGCTACAAAAACTCCATGTGTCTCAGGCTCATAGCTGCTCCATGTATTGTATGTCTCAATATAATATGAGAGATCATCTCCTGGCATAGGAAGTACTGGTCCGTGAAGTGGAAGTATCTTCTCTATATCAAGAGTAGCTGCTTTCTTAAGTAGTGTCTGTACAGGCATTCCGTACTTTCCAACGATTCCGAAGTAATATCTTCTTGCCTCACATGCCCATCCTTCCGGATCATCAAAGTCGAGTGCTCCAAACTTACCGAATCCATCAGCTGAGAAAAGAATCTTCTCACTCTTCTCATATGTTACCATTACTTCTGGCCAATGAACCATTGGAGCAAGTATGAACTGAAATGTATGAGAACCAAGAGACAGTTCATCTCCTTCTTTTACAACAACCTTTCTATCTTCGATATCTACATCAAAGAACTGTGGAAGCAGTGAAAATGTCTTGGCATTTCCAACGATCTTGGCATTAGGAAATTCATTTACAGCCGCTTCAAAAGATCCAGAATGATCAGGCTCGATATGCTGTACGATAATATAGTCAAGTTCTCTTCCTCCAAGAGCTTCCTTGACATTTGCAAGCCATTCATCTGTCTTATGAGCGTCAACTGTATCAAATACTGCTGTCTTCTCATCAAGAACAACATATGAATTGTATGAAACACCTTCTGGTACTATATACTGACTTTCAAAGAGATCGATATCTCTGTCATCAACTCCGACATATACTATGCTATCTGTTATCTTATTTACCATGTGCATTCTCCTTCTAGATTTATTTGTTGATCACAACGGGTTTATTATACTTGTTTCGCTGAGTTTATTCAATAGAGAGAACTGTGTAATCTTTATCCTCTACAGCTGTTTTTAAAACTTCATCAGCTACTTCACTATCAAATGTAACCACTGCTGTTCCCTGTTCATGGCTTACCACCGCTTCAGTTACTCCATCTATCTTCTCAAGAGCCTTCTTAACAGTAGCCTCACAGTGTCCACACATCATACCTTCAATCTTAAGTGTCTTTGTCATCATTTTGTCTCCTTTTTCGTTTTGTTCTTGTTTTTCCAGCTTTTCCTGTTTTTTCAGTTTTATTGTTTCGATTACGTTATCAATACTTTCTTTTAATTCACTTGTTCTGAGTTCTGACGGAGCTCTATCTCTTCCTGAATCATGAATATTTACCAGATTCAACCTCAGTGCATTCATACATACAAAGAAGCTCGATAAGGCCATCGCTGCAGCTCCATACATAGGTTTCATCGCTATACCATATACTCCCATAGCAAGGGGTATACATAGAGCATTATAGAAAAATGCCCAGAACAGATTCTCATGAATATTCCTGATAGTTGCCCGACTCATTCTTATCGCACCGGCCACATCCTTCAGACTGCTCTTCATCAGAACCACACCCGCTGCATCAATAGCGACATCGGTCCCTGCTCCGATTGCAATTCCGATATCAGCTCTTGTCAATGCAGGTGCATCATTGATACCATCACCTACCATAGCCACCTTAAGTTTCTTTTTACCAAATGTCACTTCCTGGAGTTTTGAGATGACATTTTCCTTATCTTCCGGCATAACTCCGGCTATCACATCGTCAACTCCAGCTTTCTGAGCCACCGCTTTGGCTGTTATCTCATTATCTCCGGTCAGCATAACTGTTCTGATGCCCATTCCCCTGAGTTCTTCTATCGAATCTGCGCTGTCCTCTTTAATCAGATCAGCTACAGCAATAATCCCCATAAACTTCTTATCAGATGCAAATACAAGCGGCGTCTTTCCTTCAGATGCAAGCTCTTCACACTTTTCCTGGATATAGCTTTCCTGATCATCTTCAATATTTAATACACTCATCATATATGAAAAGCTTCCGGCCTCCAAAAATCTTCCGGATGAGTCTTTGCCTCTAACACCAGCCCCGGGTAATGTTTCAAAATCAACCAGTTCGCCCGCCTCCAGCTTGGTATTATGTAAACCAGCAATACCATCTTCAGAATACTCCACTATCGCCTTTGCCAATGGATGTTCCGATCTTTTCTCCAGACTATAAGCCATTTGCAGAAAATCATCCTGCGAGATACCTTCCGCCTTTTCTATATCTGTAACTCCCGGGGTTCCTTTAGTAATAGTTCCCGTTTTATCCAGAACAACCACGCCAACTCTTCCGGCTTCTTCCAAAACTTCTGCCGTCTTATATAGGATACCATGCTTCGCTCCCATTCCATTTCCAACCATTATTGCTACAGGAGTCGCAAGTCCAAGCGCACAAGGACAGCTGATCACCAGAACCGAGATGGCCCTCGCGATTGAGAAACTGACATCCTTCCCTATCACCATCCACACGGCAAATGTAATAACAGCCAGAGCGATTACAGCCGGAACAAATACTGCAGAAACCTTATCTGCTATCCTTGCAAGCGGTGCTTTTGTTGCCGCTGCATCACCGACCATCTGAATAATCTGCGAAAGTGTTGTATCTTCTCCTACTCTCGTAGCCCTGCATCTGAGATATCCATTTGTATTTATGGTACCGGCAGAAACTGTATCTCCCTCTGTCTTATCAACGGGGATACTCTCTCCCGTAAGCGCCGCCTCATTGAGAGCAGAACTTCCACTTATGATCACACCATCTACTGGAACTATATCTCCCGCCTTCAGGATATAGATATCCCCGGGCTTTACATCCTCAATCGGAACAAGTGTTTCAAAATCTTCACTTTCAAGAACAGCCTCTTTAGGCGCAAGTTTCATAAGACTCTTAAGAGCATCTGTAGTCCTGCCTTTTGATTTAGCTTCAAGAAGTTTTCCTACTGTAATAAGAGTAGGAATCATTGCAGCAGATTCAAAATATAGATTCATAGAGTATCGCATGACCATATCCATGTCATGTCGTCCCATAGCTTCTATCATGAGAAATAGAACTACAAGACTATAACCAAAAGAAGCTGTACTTCCTAAAGCCACAAGTGTATCCATATTAGGAAATCCGTGAATCAGCGAAGTAAATCCACTGTTAAAAAACTTTTTATTTATGACCATTACTATTATGGCCAGAAGCATCTCAAGTGTCGCCAAAGCAACATGATTTTCGAAGACAGGAAATATAACCGGCCATCCCAGCATCATATGTCCCATTGAATAGTACATAAGAATCACAAGAACAACAACGGAACTGATAAGACGTTTAACAATGACAGGCGAATCCTTATCCCTAAGAGCTTCTTCCATGTCTTCTATTCCATTCAAACCATTCTTTGATCTTTCAGCACCACCAAAAACAGACGCGCCGTAGCCCGCCTTTTCAACTGCTTCTATTATATCTTTATCATCAGCCGTGCCATTCACGCCCATCGAGTTCGTAAGAAGACTTACCGAACAGCTTTCTACGCCTTCGACTTTGGAAACAGCCTTCTCTACTCTGGCCTGACAAGCAGCACAGCTCATACCTGTTATCTCATATTTTTTCATTTATTCTTATCTCATAAAGCCTGTGATCAGCAGCATTAGCGCCTATGCGTTAAACATCTCTAACAAGTATAAACTACGCCATGCTAAAAGTCAAAACCAAGATAAAAACAATAATCTTTTTCTGCTTTTCAAATATTTTTTATCGTTTTGCGATATATTTTTCTTGACATTCAATTTTAGGTGTAATATAATCACCTCATCAAACAAAGAAACGAGGGAAATGTCATGAAAGAAAACTCAATTACTTACTGGCTTAAGGCAGTAGTTGTTTCTATCGGACTGCTTGGCCTGGCATTCTTCGGCGGCGCAACCGCCTATGGCTTCTATTTCAAGCCAGACTATAATGACCCGCTTCCAGTTTATCTAAGGCAGAACATTATAGGCCTCTGGATAACCGCAATCATCTGTTACGTAATTCTCTACTTCTTCTGGAGAATAGTAAAAGAGATTGGCAACGAGAATTCATTTTCCATGGAAAATGCAAAGAACTTTAAAAACATTGGTATATGCGGAGTTCTCATCATTATCGAGAATATCATATCAATCTTTGTATGGTTATTTAAAAACGAAATGGGATTTATCCAACTTTCATATACTTTACTTAAAATTGTTGTTTTTATTATATTTGTCATTCTTTGCTATGCGATGTCTAGGCTGGTACAAAACGCTTACGAAATCAAGCAAGAAAATGAACTTACAATCTAGGAGGTGTCGGCATGATAATAGTTAATCTCGATGTTATGCTGGCAAAGCGTAAGATGAAAGTTTCTGATCTGGCAGAACAGGTTGGAATCACGCTGGCTAACATTTCAATTCTAAAAAATGGTAAAGCTAAAGCAGTACGATTTGAAACACTTGATAAAATATGCGAAATTCTCGAATGTCAACCTGGAGACATTCTGGAACATAGATAACACATAAAACTTTAGTGGAGGGAAAAATCATTTAACAGGAGGAAACAATGTATAATTCAAACTATCCAAACTATCCAATTAACTCTATATATAGAAACACTTCAACAAGTGTTCCTACATACAACAATGAGACACCTGCTGTCCCACTAATTCTTGAAACAGAAGAAGAATTAGATTTCAGAGAGAAAATGGGCAGAAAGCTGGGCCTTGCATCTCTTATATACGCAATCTTCTCCACATTCTGTCTCTATAAAAACCTGACAGGTGTAACAATGCCGTTCTTCGGCATTGCCACCTTGATATATATGATCTACGGTTTTAAACAGTATGATGTGAAAATGAAGAAAACAAGCTGGTTTTACGGTACTGTGCTTTTAGCACTTACAATATCAAACTTTCTGACCGGAAATATTACTATTCTTTTCTTTAATAACATAGGAATCGTCTTAATGCTGTTTGTATTTCTACTTCATAATGTATATGATGACAGCCGCTGGAACTTCTCTAAAACAACGTTAGCTATCTGTGAATCTCTATTCTGCTCAATAAGTTCAATGGATGATTTCAGTAAAGATATGCATGTTTTAAATCAGAGAAGGTCCATATCTTCAGATAACGAGAAAAAAAGAACTATTAAATATGTTCTGATAGGTATTCTTATAGCTATTCCTTTAGTTATAATTCTGCTTTCCCTTCTTTCGGCAGCAGATCTTGTATTCAGTAATCTGGCTGATCAAATATTTAAAGCAGTTTTTTCGAACGATTTATTTGATATCGAAAATATTATAGGTATAACTATTACATTTACAATCATATTCTTCTCTGCTTACTGCATCATGAGATTCTTTTCAAAGAAATCAATCAAAGAAGAAGTAACTGAAAAACGAAATATGGAACCAGTGATCGCTATTACTGTACTTTCAATCGTATCAGTAATCTATCTTTTGTTCTCAGTAATTCAGATTGTATATCTTTTTATGGGAAATGGCGTCGTACCGGGAGGATACACATATTCTCAGTATGCAAGAGAAGGATTCTTCCAGCTTCTCGCCGTCAGCATAATAAACTTCTTTATGGTTCTCTTTATCAATAACCACTTTAAGGAAAACCTTGTACTGAAGATACTTATGACTGTAATCTCTCTTTGCACATATATAATGATTGCATCAAGTTACTTTAGAATTAAGCTTTACATTGATGCCTGTCTTCTTACTAACTTAAGAATATGGGTTCTCTGGGGACTTACTGTGCTTTCACTACTATTCGCAGCTGTGATCATTTCCATATACAAGCACAACTTCCCGCTTTTCAAGTACAGCATCATAGTTGTCAGTCTGCTATATGTATTGATCGGATTCATTCGCCCTGATTATATAATCGCTGATTATAATCTGAAATATATGAATACCATAGAATCATCTGTAGCTGTACAGGATTACGATTATCTGACACGTCTTTCAACAGATGCTGCTCCGATCATCGCAAAGCATAATGAAGAGTGGGCAGATGAATACTTCAAAAACTGCAAATCATTCTACAAGAATAGAAGCTGGAGACAGTTCAATACCTCTGCTTATACGGCTCAGGTACTCTCTAATGCAAAGTAATTTGCTCGATAAGAAAAATATGACAGTTGAAATCAGATTTCAACTGTCATATTTTTTATATCATAACATTCAAAACACCTTTAAGAATATCTACATCAATATGAGTTGTATCATCGATGTACTCTCCATCCGCATGCAGTACCATCGGTCTGTCTGCATCGAAGGTCACGCTGCTGACCTCTCCCAGATAGAATCCTTTCTTTCCCTCATGCTTAGCTTTCACAAGGACAGGAAGCATAAAGAATGTTCTCCATTTCGGTATTCCTGAAACTGCACAGGTTGAAAGACGTCCGTCATCCGGTCTGGCCTTAGGATTCATTGGAACTCCGCCACCCTCTGCAAATGTATTCATAGCCGCAAAGAATATGAGCTTATCAAAATAATTGATATCACCAAGACTTCCCTCATCTGCACTCATTCTAACTCTTACATCATATGTTTCCATAGAGAATAAAGTAGCTACAGTAAGAAGTATATAAGTAAGGCTTCCCATTCCGAGTTTATTCATAGCCTTCTTAAGCTTTGATGTCAGAGCCTTCTTACATACAATCGCATCCAGGCCGATTCCTGAACTGATTCCGAATATTCTTCTTATTCCAGAACCTGTAGTAACAACTCCAAGATCTATAGTTCTTCCCTCGACAGAAGAAAGTATGTTATCTAGTGCCTTATCAGGATCCTTAGTTATACCAAGTCCTCTGGCGAAATCATTTCCCGAACCAGTTGGGATTACTCCGAATCTTATCTTTTCAAAATCTACTATTCCGTTGAGTACCTCATTGATACTGCCATCTCCACCTACTACGATAAGTCTTATATCATCTTCTTCAAGACTAGATATCTTAGCGGCAAGCTCTCCTGCATGTCCCGGATACTTTGTCACGTAGGCCTTATATTCAATCTGTTTTTCCTTCAGTAGATGGTGAACTCTATTCCATGTTTTTCTGGCTTTTCCGCCGCCACCCATATAGTTAACAATAAAATAATACATACGGTTTCTTTCTCCTATTTTTTCTCTTCTTCCGAGACATCTTCGATCTTATAATCTTTGCCCGGAAGTATGGCATTCATGATAATTCCCACAAGAGAACCAACTGCAAGTCCTGTAAGAGATATATTCATACCGCCCAGAGGAACGATGATTGCTCCGGCCGAGCTGTACTTGATTCCGATAGAAAGAACGAGAATAAGAGCGGCTATGATGACATTTCTCGTCTTGCTGAAATCAACCTTGTTCTCAACGATATTTCTAACTCCGACAGCCGATATCATTCCATAAAGCACCAATGATATTCCTCCGACAACTGCAGTAGGAATGGCAGATATACAAGCTGCTATCTTCGGTGAAAATGAGAACAGGATTGCAAATACTGCTGCTATTCTTATAACAAGCGGATCATAAACCTTTGAAAGTGAGAGAACTCCTGTGTTCTCGCCATAAGTTGTGTTGGCAGGTGCACCGAAGAGAGATGCAAATACTGTCGCAAGTCCATCACCTGTAAGTGTTCTGTGAAGTCCCGGATCTTTGATATAGTTTCTGCCAACTGTTGATGATATAGCGGAAATGTCACCGATATGCTCTACTATTGTAGCAAATGCTATCGGCATGATCGTTATAACAGCTGTGACAAGAAGCTTTTTATCCAGATTCTCAAATATAGAAAATACTGTTTCTTTATAATGAATAGGTAAGCCTATCCATGCAGCATCTTTAATATTCTGAATGCTCTGTGAGTTGAAAAGCACAAGTGCTCTGTCATGTTCCAGAACTATAAACTCTGCACCACTTTCATCCATGAATGTATTGCCTGCTACCGCCGCAAGGAATATCGCTACAAGAGTAGCTCCGATGATTCCAAGAATTATGGGGATGATCTGAATCATTCCTCTTCCATATACATTACACAGAATTATTATCAAAATGGCAATAATTGCCAGCAGCCAGTTAACAGCACAGTTATCAACCGCTGATTGTGACAATGTAAGACCTATTGCTATGATTATCGGTCCCGTAACTATCGGTGGGAAGAATTGCATGACCTTGGCAACTCCGAAAGCTTTTATAAGGATTGCCAGTAACAGATAGACAAGTCCGGCACACGCTACTCCGAAACAAGCATATGGAAGAAGTTCCTTTTCACCGTTTGGAGCTATTGCTGCGTATCCCGCAAGAAATGCAAATGATGAACCTAAGAATGCAGGTACTTTTCTCTTAGATATAAAGTGGAACAATAGTGTTCCGAGACCTGCAAAAAGAAGTGTCGTAGATACATCCAGTCCGGTAAGTGCAGGTACAAGAACCGTTGCACCAAACATCGCAAACATGTGTTGCGCCCCCAGAACCAGAAGTCTTCCTTTTCCCAGTTTTTTTGCATCATAAATTGGTTGAGCATTTGTTGCTTTTTTCTCTTTCATCTGTATCCCTCCACCAATGATTTTTTATGATTTAATCTCACCAATTATGATTGTCAACCATAAGGAAGTAATTGTCAATAGAGTTTTAACTCTTCTTTACAAAAATGCATTATTAGAGTAATATATTTAACGGTAACCATATGCATATGGTTAAACTATTAATGTATTTAAAAGGAGGTTAATTAGTATGATTAACAGACCGGAATTAAAGGCTCGAGGACTTGCCGCCTTTAAAAATAATTACTGGCTATGTGTTGCTGTTACTTTTATCATCGGATTAGTCAGCAGCGGATCCAGCTTTACGAGCCGTATCTCACAAAGCGGACAAGAAACTTATGACTATAGTGGAGGTTCAGGTATATTCCATTATGGATATGGGCTACATTATACTCCGATGACTGCTGCAATGGCTATGATATTAATGATAGCTTCAATTTTTGTTATAATTTTTAGTATTTTCGTTGTTAATCCTCTTATTGTTGGCAGTAAAAGATTTTTTTCAGTCAATTCTTTTGAAAGGGCCGACTTCGGTGAACTGGGATATGCATTTAAAGAAGGACGTTACATTAACATCGTTAAGGTTATGTTCATGAAGAACCTTTTTATATTCCTCTGGAGTCTTTTACTTATTATACCGGGTATCATAAAAGCGTATCAGTACTACTTGGTTGAGTATATACTTTCTGAAGATCCAACACTTACCTGGCAGGAGGCTCTTGATCAGAGCAAACAGATGATGGATGGCTACAAGATGGATACATTTATTCTTGAGCTTTCATTCATCGGATGGATTATCGCTGGTTTATTCACATGTGGACTTCTTCTTCTGCTCTATGTCACTCCATATATGTATGCTACAGAGGCTGAGCTTTTCCTCGATATTAGAGGTAAGCATTTCGGACCTGGAGTTCCACCATATCATCAGGTACGATTTGCAGGTGGATATGGAAACTTCGGCGGTCAGCCAGGTGGTTATAATCCTCAGGCTACCGGATATGCACAGCCAGGCGGTTACAACCCTCAGGCTACTGGATATGGTCAGCCTGCCGGATATCAGCAGCCAAATGGATACGGCCAGCCATATACTCCTCAGCAGAATACATATGGTCAGCCAGTTGCTCCTCAGCAAGATCCATACGGTCAGCCAGTTGCTCCTCAGCAAGATCCATACGGTCAGCCAGTTGCTCCTCAGGATCCATACGGACAGCCTACTGCTCCTCAGGATCCATACGGTCAGCCGGTTGCTCCTCAGCAGAATACAAATCCTGATGCATTCTATGGTCAGGAACCAAATACAGGAAATGACAAGCCATTCGGTTTAGAATAAATCACAATTAAACAATTGATAATAAAAAATATGACAGTTGAAATCAGATTTCAACTGTCACCTTTTTTATTATTTGGTTCCGAATATACGGTCTCCCGCATCTCCAAGTCCCGGACATATGTATGCATTCTCATTAAGACATCTGTCTACATTTCCAACATATATTTCTATATCAGGATGTGTTTCAGCTAGTCTCTTTAACCCTTCCGGAGCAGCGATGATGCACATGAACTTGATGTTCTTACCACCACTCTTCTTTATGAAATCAACTGCGGCAACGGCTGAACCGCCTGTTGCAAGCATAGGATCAAGTACAGTTATCAATCTCTGATCTATTGGATCAGGAAGCTTACAATAATACTCATGAGGCTCATGAGTTTCAGGATCACGGTACAGTCCCACATGACCTACTTTAGCTGAAGGAACCAGCGCTGTGATTCCATTTACCATACCAAGTCCTGCTCTGAGGATTGGAACGATAGCAAGCTTCTTTCCATCTATCATTGGTGTATGACATGTTTCAATAGGTGTCTCTACTTCCACATCTTTAAGTGGAAGGTCTCTGAATGCCTCGAATGCTTCGAGCATTGCAATCTCTTCAACGAGACTTCTGAACTCATTAGTTCCTGTATTCTTGTCTCTGAGAAGTGAAATCTTGTGTTTTATGAGCGGATGATCCATAACTACTACGTTCTTATAGTTTTCGTACATAGCTTTCCCCTTTCTTTTACTTATCACTCAATCTTAACGCAACCGAAAAGCCACGCTCATGTAATAATTATATTCTGTTAAATCTCTGAGTCAAGTCTTATATAAGACCAAGTGAACCAAGAAGAAGTACGAAAAGCAGTATAGGTGCGATAACCTTTACCATAGCTATATAAAGTAGTCTTCTTCCGAATCTTTCTCCATTCTTTGTAGCTTCTTCAATAACCGTAAGCGGTTTAACTACCCAGCCGATGAGTATACATGTACCTATAGCAACAACCGGCATGAAGATATTGTTCGAGAGATAATCGAATATATCAAGTATCTGTGCAGAACCACCAGGTGCAGTATTTGGAAGTTTAGCCTCAAAGTAGAGAACATTGTATCCAAGACAGATGATGATTCCAAGTACAAGAGCTATTACAGTCTCAACTATAACAGCTGTCTTTCTTTTCATTCCAAACTTATCAATAAGTCCGGCTACAACTGCTTCAAGAACTGATATAGAACTTGTAAGAGCTGCAAAGAGAACCATGATGAAGAACAGTGGGCCTACAACCTTACCAACAACTCCCATCTCGGCAAATACCTTCGGAAGCGCTACAAACATAAGTCCCGGACCGCCTGTCATTCCTTCAGCTCCCATAAAGACATATACAGCAGGAATGATCATGACTCCTGCAAGAAATGCAACGAGTGTATCAAATACTTCAATCTGATTTACAGACTTAACAAGGTTTGAATCGTCCTTATAATATGATCCGTAAGTAACCATGATACCCATAGCTACACTGATACTGTAGAACAGCTGTCCCATAGCATCCATTACTACTACGAAATAATCCTTAAGTCCGATTCCTTTAAAGTTCGGTATAAGATAAACCTTAAGTCCATCAAAACCTGTACGACCTGCATCTCCACCCTTAATAGTAACTGAGAAGATTGCTATACCTATAACCATAATAAGCAGTATAGGCATAAGTATTCTTGAAAGTGTTTCGATACCTTTGTTAACTCCTCTGAATACTACGAAGGCAGTTACTCCAAGGAAGATAGCATCAAATACGATAGGTGATATCTGGCTTGTTATGAAACCTGTAAAGTATCCATCTTCTGCCGCAAGATTACCACGTCCTGTCAGATAAGCTGTACAATACTTGAGAACCCATCCACCGATGATACAGTAGTATGGAAGTATCATAAATGGAACAAGCGCGGAAAATCCACCTATCCATCCCCATCTCTTACTAAGCTTTCCGTATGCTGTAAGTGAACTCTGCTTAGTCTTTCTACCGATGGAAACCTCAGTCATAAGAAGCGTAAATCCAAATGTTATCGCAAGTACCAGATATACTACAAGGAAGAGTCCGCCTCCATCCTTAGCTGCCAGATATGGAAATCTCCATATATTACCCAGACCTACTGCACTACCTGCCGCCGCCAGTACAAATCCTAATGAACTGGAAAACGAATTTCTTTTTTCCTCCAAAACCATAAACCTCTCTTTGTCATTTTTTCTAGTCTACCGCTCCGATTCCTCTATGAAGTAAAGTCTGGAAGCAAAATCAGAAAATACCCTGGTGCTATCATTAAAGCCTGTACCGGAATATGCCGGATTCATTTTTACACCAGCATACATCATAGCACTACCGTATGCTTCGATATCTTCCTTATCGCCGTTCAACTTATAAAACCTCGAGATGAAATCCTGAGTCAGCGAGCCATGTTTTATATGAATCGGTGATACCGTATTTACGAGATCACCGAATTCTTTTATATTAACTTTTAATTCTCTGCTATAGAGATGATAGAGTTTGTCTTCATCCAGTCCCACTGGTCTGTAACACTGGTATGCCATATTCGGAACAACATTCTTCTGCAAGATACAGCCGATAGCAAGTTTCTTATCATCTGAAACAATAGTCCATTCGGTTACATTTGAATCAGTTCTGGTAAGCACACTTGCCGAAGCCCCTCCGAAGCATCCTGCCGTAGAATTGATACCGGCATACATTGTAGAACCGGTAAAGCTTCTACCTCTCTTCATGCTTCCATGCTGAAATACGCTTCTGTATTCCTTATAGATCTTAATCTGTTCCTTAATCTTCGCAAGGTCATCCCTGCTCATATCACAGAGATTACACTCATAACCAAGACTTCCAAATGAAGCTATATCGAATCTTGTTTCAAGCGGTGTCACTCTAAGTGTCTGATGATTTGGAACTCCGGAAACATGCGATCCCCAGCAGCTCTGAGGATAACCGTAACTGTATCCAGTCTGAACCTCAGCCCTTACCAGAGCATCTGTATCATCACTTCCCCATATCTGTGGGAAGTAACTTAGGATACCAAGATCGAACCTGTTACCACCAGCCGAACATCCTTCAAAAAGAATATCAGGGAACTTCTCTGTCAGAGTCTTCATACATCTATAAAGACCAAGGACATATCTATGAGTCAGTTCGCCCTGTCTATGCCCCGCTCCGCTCTCATCTGCAGCCAGAGCTTCCGAATAAATATCGGTAAATGTCCTGTTCATGTCCCACTTAACATACTCTATATTAGCAGATTCGAACACTTTCGTCATCGATTCTATGATAAAATCCTGAACCTCTGTCCTTCCAAGATCCAGAATCCTCTGATTACGTCCCTCTGAATGCGCCCTTCCCGGTATCTGTATAGCCCAGTCAGGATGTGCTCTGTAGAGGTCAGAATCACAGTTTACCATTTCCGGTTCAACCCATATTCCAAATGACATTCCGAGCTGATTTATCTTGTCACAGATTCCCTTTACACCATTAGGAAGCTTCTTCCTATTTGCATTCCAGTCACCAAGCGAAGAAGAGTCATCATCGCGTTTCCCAAACCATCCGTCATCCATCACGAAAAGCTCGATTCCAAGATCTCTTCCAGCCTTGGCAAGCCTCAGAAGCTTCTTCTCATTTATATCGAAGTACGCAGCCTCCCAGCTGTTCAGAAGTACAGGTCTATCCTTCTTAGCCCACTCTTTTCTTACGACGTGATTACGGACAAAGCTGTGCATATGGGCACTCATAGCATTGAATCCCTTATCGGTAAATGTCATCACCGCCTCTGGTGTTTCAAACTCTTCTCCCGAATCAAGACGCCATCTGAACGCTCTCGGATTGATACCCCAGAGTATCCTGGTCCTTCCGAATTCATTTACCTCTGCAGACTCAGCATGATTTCCGCTGTATATAAGATTCATTCCGTACGCTATTCCGCTATCCTCTGTAGTACTCGGAGTCGATAACATAAAGAATGGATTAGCGTTACTTGAAGAAGTACCTGTAAAGCTAGAGTTAATATGTTTTCCGGAAAGAAGCGGGATATCACGTCTCGACATCTCCCTTGCCCATGCTCCGTTAAATGTACTCATAACATATCCGAAGTCCGGAAGATCCAGCTGAGCAGAATAAAACTGTTCGATATTAACAGGTGCATCACCTTCATTTACGAGTCTTGCAGTTCTTGTGATCACATTTTCCTTATCGAATGTATAGTAATCAAGATAAAGTCTCAGCTTATCATATCTCTCAAACAGAACGAGCTGAAGATGATCAACTTCATCCCCCTCTACATAGGAAGAAGGAAGCCCTTTCAGGGTTTCCTTTTTCTTATCAATACTATATGATTCAAATACATAATCGGATGTACGAATGCCCTCTGAATTCTCAGTAACGATCATCGCCTCCCTATTGTCCGTCTTTCCCTCAAATGAAGTCTCCAGACAAAGGTTATTCAGAGTGAGACAGAAGTTATCTCCGTTATATGAGTTGTTATTTCCTATCGGAAAAGCCTGCTGTTCTGTAAGTCCACCCAGGCTATCCGTTACCCGGATACGTTTTCCATAATACAGATGTTCCGGTTGACCTGTATCTTTTATCCTTATTACATAACTGGTTTCGTCCGTATTCAGTATAAAATACTTCTTTCCATCTATGATCATATATGTTCCCTCTTTGATTCCATCCTACCCATTGAATCAGTTTCTGGCTTTAAGTTCATCTGCAATCTCTTCCATCTTCTCTTCCGTAAGGATAAACTTCTTCTTGAATATGACTATCGCTACAAAAAGCCCAACGACCGGAATGATCGTCATAGTCATTCTCAGACCAATCTTAGAAGACTGAGCAACATCTTTTGCAAAATCATACGCCTGATCAACCTCATCGCCCGTCTCTGATTTGAGATTATTGAGTGAAAGACATATCGAAGCGATAAGCGCTGCCACACCGGATGCTAGTTTTACAACAAATGTCTGCATCGAGAATATGACCGATTCATCTCTTCGTCCATTTTTAAGATCTCCGTAATCAACTGTATTCGCAAGAAATACAGTGGTCAGAACTGAAAGTACTCCATTTGCTGCGAAGATAAAGAATCCAGGAACGAAAAGTATGAATACATTTGTCATACTGGTAAATGTAATTCCCAAAAGCACTCCGTATCCTATTATCGCACTTAAGAGGCATATATAGAATACCCTTATGTTGCTGACAAACTTACGGAGCACCGGATAAAACAGCATCATTGAAATGATCTGAACCGCTCCACCAAACATGTTGAATAATGTATAGCTGTTCTTCCAGCCCTCTCCTCCAAAATCATATTTGAAGAAGTAGATTACAAGGTTCGATGTTATATAGATTGACGAGTTGATAAGCACTATTGCGATAACTATGATCATGGCCTGATCATTTGATATAAGTGCTTTGAACATCTGTCCAACAGACGGAGTCTCCATATCGACCGTTGCCTGTTCCTTGATATTCACACAAGTTATCACAATGAAGACAACAAACAGTATCGCCACAATAGCCGCAAACCATTTGAAACCTGCTATCTCTACCTGTGTAGCCGTAGCTTCTACACCGGCTATAGCGGTTCCGATGGCATTTACTATCATTACAGTAAATATTGTAACCAATGCCGCTCCGACACCTGCACACGAACGTGCGAGTGTCGTAAGACCTTCACGTTCTTTTCCAGTGCTTGTAAATGCAGGGATCATTGACCAGTATGGTATATCCATCATTGTGTATGTAACGCCCCACAGGATGTATGTTATCGCTGCATAAGCGACAAGCCCACTCGGTGTAAGAGATGGCGGGCAGGCAAACATCAGAAACAGGATAACCGCATTCGTAAGCGTTCCTATCATAAGCCAGGGTCTGAACTTACCCCATCTCGTCTTAGTCTTTGCAACTACTATTCCCATGATCGGATCATTAAATGCATCAAAAACTCTCGCTGCCATAAGAATGATTCCCATAGCTATGGCATTTACCCCGAGTACATCCTGAAAATAATACAGAACGTAACTTGCACTGAGCATATAGACCATATCTTTACCGATAGCTCCGAGTCCGTATGAAAGCTTTTCTTTAAATCCAAGTTTCATGTTTGTCACCCCATTTATAAGATTATTTTTCTACTTCTACTTTGAATTCTATAGTCTTTGATGGTCCTACTGAAGGTGTTATTATCAGCTTGGCATCCCCCGCCTTGCCAGTTGTTCTGATATATGTTCCACCCATTCCACCCTGGAGTGATACTATGGATGGTCCTATCACCTCGATAGGTCCAACAGTTGAAAAGCTGATCGGGTCATTTGAGAAATGAAGTACATTTCCATTCTCATCTCTGTCAGTAATCCTGATAGATGCGACATCATATGTATGACCATCTTTAAGTGTAGTATGATCTGCGTCTATATGAAGTTCATGTTTTGTCATAGGCGAAATAGTTACAACCTTGACAACTTCTCCATCCTTGATCGCTTCAAATCTATATTCAGTTGACTTACCGCCCCAGTCACCTATGTACTTGTTAAACTTCTCAACAGCCTCTGTCATGGACATACGATACTTAACACTTATATATCCTGCCTTGGCCATCATCTTCTTCGACATACCGAAGAGTCCAACTTTTGCAACTTCATTCAGGAGCTCTTTCAGATCATCTGCCTGCTTTTTGCCCATCTCAGGTTCACCTTCAAGAAGGGCATCTCCTATATAATCATCAACCTGAATAGGTCCATGAGGAAGGTATCCATACTGCGAATCGTTATCCCTATATTCCTTTAGGAATCTGTCATTTTTATACATCTTAACGCTGTCAGCATTTGTAAGGATATAAACCTCTCCTCTGTTACTTCCCGGATGTTCACCTATGTCCATAGTTGAACTGATCTCAAGTATCGGAGTTTTTTCCTGCTGGATAGCATACAGCGCCGCAGCAAACTTCGGATTACGGAACATATCCATAACTCCGTGATAACATATACGGTCTCCGCTTCCGAAATCCCTGTGAGTATTGTAATCAAACATACACCAGCCAAATGAACCGGAGATATCTGAATGCTTTGAAACTTCATCCAGAACATTTGCATGACGTTTCATATGCTCCATTCTGTGCTCTTCCCAGTCAAATGACTTCGTAGGATACATATGTCCGCCATATTCTGTAACAAGATATGGTTTATCTACATTCGAAGTAACATCAGACTTCTTGTCGCAGCCCTTGTTCTCTCCGCAATGTACAAAATCATTATATGTATAAACATCTTCGAGGAGGTTGCTCTTCTTGTAGCATCTTACACCACCCGTCTGACGACTTGGATCGAGTTCATGGCAGAGGGCATTTGTCCTCTTATAGAATTCATCATCATCAACAGACTCATTGATACGAACTCCCCAGAGAATGATTGAAGGATGATTTCTGTACTGAGTTACCATCTCTCTGACATTTTCAACCGCCTGATCCTTCCACTCAGCGTTACCTATATGCTGCCAGCCCGGAATCTCGGTAAATACCATAAGTCCAAGCTCGTCACATCTATCGATAAAACTCTGTGACTGAGGATAATGCGACGTACGAACCGCATTGAGCCCAAGCTCGTTCTTGAGGATATCAGCATCAAGTTTCTGCATACTTTCCGGCATAGCATAGCCGACATATGCATAACTCTGATGACGGTTGAGTCCTCTTATCTTAACCTTACGTCCGTTCAGGAAGAATCCGCTGACCTTAAACTGAGCACGTCTGAAACCGATCGTAGTCACAACAACATCAGCGATATCTTTCGTCTTAGCAGTATCTGCTTTATCAGCTGTAACCTTAAGAAGTTCGGTCTTTATCTCATATCTTGCAGGATTGTCGACATCCCAGAGTTCTACATTTCCTGTAAATGCATTTACCTCGTAGGTATTAGAATCTGTTCCTGCTTCATTTTCAGCTCCATTTTTAAGATCTGTTGTAGTAACAACTTTATAGTCTTTATCACCAACTTTTCTTATGGACTGACGGATAGAATACGACTTATCATCACCTTCACGCTTTGCCAGCTCTATCATTGACTTAGTCTGAGAAGACTTAACTTTCAGTATTCCTTCTTCTTCGTATCTGTCAGCAAGCTTTGTTGTGACAAATATATCCTTGATATATGTCTTATCCTTTACTTCTATATACACATCTCTGTAGATTCCACCATAGGTCATATAGTCTATAACAAAACCAAACGGAGGGATATTCAGAGATTCCCTGCTGTCACATCTGACTGCTATAACATTCTGCTCACCATACTTCAGATTACCTGAGATGTCTATTGTAAATGCAGTATAACCACTGTGATGTTCTCCGACTTTCGCGCCATTTACATACACAACTGCTTCGTGAGCTACAGCTTCAAATGTAAGGAGTATTGTCTTACCCTTCCATGACTTAGGTGCATCAAGAATCCTTCTGTAGCCGCTGACCATCTGATATTCAGATTCATCAAAATAGTGGAACGGAAGTTCCTTTACTGTATGAGGAATACGAACGCTCGCCATCCCATCATCGTTATATGTTTCCTTTGTTATCTCTTCTGTAAAATTCTCAGTAAATTTCCAGTCATTGTCCAGATAAACTCTACCCATCGCATAACCTCCGACTCGCTTAAATTGTAATGCCATCAATAAGTATCGCTACTACTTCATCTAATCCTTCCTGATAAGTTATCTTGTTTTTGACAAGAATGTCTCTGCGGAAAAACTGCTCCAGGGATGACTCCATCATCAACTTCAGGATTGGAATCTTAATCGGTCTTATAACACCTTCTTTGATTCCTTTCTCTATAAGTTCAATTGTTATCTCCCATCCATTCTCAAGTCTCTCTTCAACCTTAGCATAGATATCTGGAAACTTTTCCTTCAAAATGTAAAGCTGCCTGAAGTCGATCTCCTTATATCCTGTTGGAAGAACGCCAAGTACTGATCTAATCTTTTCAACTGTTGTAAGATTATCATCATTATAAATTTTAATCTCTTCTTCCTTTATCTGATCAAACAGATAATCCACAAGAGCAAGAAGCATCTCGTTCTTATCATGAAAGACTGTATAAATAGTTTTCTTACTAATACCAAGGGTACGAGCTATATCATCCATCGTGAATTTCATACCCTTATTGTTAAATACCTGAAGAGTTCCTTCAAGAATTCGATTTCTTAGTTCCAATTTCGTACTTCCTTTCTATTTTCGCACAAACTTAAAGGAAACTAATACATTAGTATTAGTTTCCTTGATTTTAACATATTCGCATAGTCAATGCAAGAAACTGGCAGGGTTATTTCCACCAAATTTCGACCCACTTTTTTGCAATTTTAACTATTGCATTTTTTCTCATGATATTGCAAACTTTTAGTGTTGTGTTTATATATAACGTTATCTAATAAAAACAAGGCATAATCTATTTTTTTATGGTATAATGAATTTGACATAATACCTAACACCGAAAAATAATTTCACAATGTTACATATTTTATTACGAGGTACGACTTATGGGAAAGAAAATACTTGTAGTAGGGGGCAGTTTCAAAGATAAAGGATCTCAATCAAAGCTTTTTGTTGTGACCGATATGTTAAAGAAACGATTCAATGATTGTCAGGTTTATTTTGCTTGTAATGGCGAACAGTACAATGAATCAGATTACAGATTCATTAAAGTGCCATATACAAGACAATATCAGGATCTGATACTGGGAAAAGGTACTAGTATTCTTACTAACATATCCCAGATGATCCGCAAGAAGGATGATGGTTCAACTATTGATATTCGAAAGCTATTCTCGCTGTTAGATCTGATAATAGATATAAGTGATCTGATCCTGACAGACAGAAGCACCTTAGCAGAACACAAATCTTATCTGGATACTATCAGAATAGCGAAAAAGTTCAATATACCTATGATACTTATGCCACAGTCATTTGGTCCGTTCAAGGATTACTCCTTGGATAACATGGATATCGTAAAAGAAATGATGGATCTTCTATTCTATCCAAAAGCCGTTTATGCACGTGAGGAAGATGGCTACGATGAATTGATGGGATATTTTGGTCTTGATAACCTGAGACGTTCAGCAGACCTTGTATTACAGACTAAAGACCTAAATATAACAAATGTATGTTCGCCTTTATATACACCAAACATTCCAGATATAAAAGAAGGCAATAACGTAGCTGTAATTCCAAATAATCATTATTTTACAAAAAAACTTTTGAACCACAGTTATGCATTTTATTTCAGATTGATAGAAAAACTGATCGAATCTAAAAAAGAAGTATATCTATTCTGTTTTTCTTCTTCAGATCTGGAAATATGCAAGAAGATAGCTGCTATGTTCCCGTATAATGATCATGTACATCTGATAGAACAGGAATTCGATAGTATTGAATATGATTTTATCATCAGATATTTTGATTTTGTTGTATGCTCACGTTATCACGGATGTGTTCATGCATATAAGAATCTGATTCCAGGATTGGTCCTCGGATCAACAGTAAGATACAGAGAATTAGCAAAACTAATGAATCAGGAAAACTATTTCATAGATATCCTATCAGAGAGTTTTAATGATAAACCTTGGATGGATGCTATAGACTATCTGGTTAAGAATCGCGACCAGGAAAGAGCTGTTATTCAGAATCGCCTGGAAGAAATCCAGAGTAACAGCTGCTTCGAGATATTAGATGAATTAGGTTGGTAGAATGTTAAGAGCTTCAGCCCTGTGTAGGACTGAAGCTCTTGTTTAAATTAAACAAGGCGAGTGATTTGACGCTTACAAAATTTCAATTGAGTTTATGTACCAGTACAAGAAAAATATGACAGTTGAAATCAGATTTCAACTGTCATAACAAATTATTTAGCAACAGCATATATATCATCTATTTTCAACAATTTTACCCTATTAGAGTCAGCGTTTTCTTTAACCCATTTAGAATATCCTGAAAGCGAAAAGAATAGAAACTCTACTTCTTCATACTTTTTATCTATCAGTCCTCTTCTATCCATAAGGGCTTCATAAACGTCTTTATCAAGCAATTCATTTTTGAATTTACATTCTCCAATTACAGCTTTCTTATCTGCATCATCAATCCCAACAACACCTATATCTGTCGGCGTATGATCATGTCCAGGTCCCCACCAGTTTCCAACATTGGTGACAAGACAATTAAGTCCGCCCTCCAGTCCTCTTGATAATGTATAATATCTGCACATTTCTTCAAAAACGCTTCCCATAAATAGATGAAGCTTATCCTTTACATAACTGTAGTAAAAAACTTCTCCCTTATTCATTTCGATTGCAGCCTTAGCTCTTGGAATAAAGTTGTACCAGAAACGATACATTCCGTCTGAAATCACATATGCCATTTTACGTTTATTTTCCATCTCTGTCATCGGAATCACTTTTGATATAACCCCTATAGTACTGAGACCCTTTAAGATGTATGAAAGCGTAGATGTAGAAATATGAGCTTTATCAGCTATTTCATTTACTTTATTTGCACCACCGGCACATACCTCAATAACCGTATTATATGTATTTATTGTTCTAAATTCCTGAGTCAAAAGATTAACTGGTTCTTCATAGAGATATCCGGATGTCTTAAAGAAATTGTTTATTATGTTTTCATCAATCGATAAATCATCATCAAACAAAGTAAGATACTTTGCTACCCCTCCCGTCACACCATAAACTATCGCTTTATCTTCATATGAGTATTTAGGAACAAACTCTGCAGAATCCAAATAATCAAAAGGCTTTAAAAATATCTGATTGGTTCTCCTTCCGAACAAAGGACTCTTTTCACTAAGTATTTCCTTTTCCATAAAACTGATTGCAGAACCACAGATGATTAAATATATATCCTTTTTTTCAAATATTGTATCTACAGCCACTTGGAATCTGGATAAGAATGAATCATCTGCTTCTGCCATATAGGGAATCTCATCAAGAGCGATTATTATCTTCTCTTTATTACTGAGATTACCTACAAATGTAAAAAAACTTTCCAGATTATCAAAGGTAACGCCTTCCATATCCGGCACAAGATCACTTATGACCTGAGCAGACCATTTTCTTACATTATCATCTAAACTGCTCTGACTTGCCACATAATATGAAGCTTTCTTACCTTCTAAAAACTTCGTTATAAGTCTTGATTTTCCTATTCTTCTACGCCCATAAATTACAGTCATCTTAAAGCCCGTTTTTTTATATGTTTCTTCGAGAATATTTAATTCATTTTCCCTTCCGACAAACACGATATCACCCCTTTACTAAATTACAATTTACTAAAATATGTTTTAGTAAGTTATATTTTAGCATAAATGAGTGTGATGTCAAGATTGACAAGAGTCCAAGAAAAGTACCTATACGAAGTCGGCTTACCATCAAACATGTAAGAGCTAAATTAATTATAAGTAACACAAAAAACTTCAGCACCTAAATACCAAAACCCTTCTTCTTATGCGTAAAAATCAAGCATTCAAAAGGATAACATGATGTAACCGATAATTCAAGAGTTTCCATATCCCCCGATGTAAAAAGAGGCAGCAACCGCTGCCTCTCCATGATCATCAATTATTGAATTTACACCTTCTGATTCAGTCTGCTCTTAATTCCGCGTATTGTTCTGAAGGTTTTTTCTGCAAACTTATACATCTTATATACAAAAGGTTTGTATGGAAGATATACCTCTCCTATGAACTCTACAAAACGAGCATTGAAACCTTTCTTGAAACGATACAGACCATACTGAGGGTGGTTTTCATCAACGACACCACTTACACCTCTGAAGTCATACATCTCATGACCGGCATCTATTGCTTCCTGAATTGATGTCCACTGTAATAAATAGTTAGGCATCACATTTCTTTTCGAGTTACTGCTGGCTCCATAAAGATACCAGGTTTTATTTCCATACATGATTGGAATGATTCCACTGATAGGCTGTCCTTCATGATAAGCCATAAGAAGCTTCATATGTCCACCCGGAACGAGTTCATCATACATTTTCTCAAAATAACTTAAAGGACGAGCCAGGAAATCATCTCTCTTTCCTGTTTCAATCATAATGTTATGGAAGATCTTCAGGTCATCTCTGGTTCCTTCCTTAACCTCAACACCCTTTTTAGTAGCCAATCTTGTGTTATATCTTGTTTTTTGATGAAACTCACTGAAGATAGTATCCTTATCTTTACCTCTCAGATCAAGCTGGAATACAAATCTTGGCTGAATCTCATCCTTAAAATCCTTACTGTCGTCTTTAACTTTATAGCCTAATTCTTCTACAATCTTACGATACTCTTTGTCTTCTTTTTCTACATCAGGCTCCATTCTCAGAACAAAAGCCTTATACTTTTTAGCTATTTCATCACTACCGTCTTTCAGATCTTTTAATACTGCTTTATCATGTATATCGCAAACTGGTCCACGCGCAACATACATCATATATCCGAATATAGGCATCTTACGAACCCAGATAGTTAAACTTCCACGGATTTTACCGTCATCCGAACAAGAAACAACAACTTCTTTAATCCAAAAAGTTTTTACGTTCCCCCATTCCAAAGACTGCTGGAAATTACATCTTGGATGCCCTTCTAAAAATTCTTTAAAATCCTTTGTTTGTTTTTCATCTTTTAAATCAAGTATCTTGTACATTGTTTCCTTCCCTTAGATGTCACTGTACCTAACATCTCTTTCAATTTTTACTTAGACAAATATACTCATATGTGCCATCATATCAGCATATAAAAGAGGCAGCCTAAGAAAACTACCTCTCTGAAAGACTAAATCATTATTTTTCTTTATAGTGATGGGCCTCTTCAAGCATCATTGATTTGACTTTCATAAGCCTTACCTGAGTTGAACGTTCATTTTCATCCAACTTCATAGTAATATACTTTATACTTTCCTGTGTCTCAGGAATGATTACATGCTCAAGGGCATTAACTCTTCTTCTGGTTTTCTCAATCTCTGCAGCCATAAGCTGACAGGACTTCTCAACCTCAGCAAGCTTAAGCATATCAGGAAAAACATTTGAAAGTGATGATACCGCTCCATCAAGATCTCCTGAAGTAAATGCAAAACCATACGAATAAATATCATTCTCATCAGCCGTACGTGTCTTAAAATCAAATACAGGTATATCAACACTCATGACATTCTTCTTATCCTGAACAAGAGAAACCTCCTGCTTAGGCGCCATAAGCGCAGTTCTGAGAGTCTGTTCAGACATTCCCGCCTTAGCAAGAACAAAATTCTTGTTTGCAGCATCGATACCCTTTTCAACCTTCTCACGAAGTTCCATATTGACCTTAACAAGCTCGAGGAACTCACGCATCAGCTCATCTCTCTTATCCTTGAGGAGTCTATGACCTTTTACGGCAGTATTCAATTTCTTTTTCAAACGAGTTAATTCCATTCGTGTAGGAATTATGTTTTGTGTTGCCATATCCAATCTCCATATTCCACATAGTATACTTTATCGGATGTAATTCCACGGCAAGTTTGACACGCTCACACGATAGTATGTGATCTCGCTTGTGCCAACTTGCTCGCGAGCAAAATGACGCAGGCAAACGAATAAAATATGATTGCGAGACCGTTGCGGGTCTCGGTGCTTAGCGATTTACGAGCCTTTAGGCGAAGTAAGAGCTTAGCAAGCCAAAGATTGTTTTCGAAGAAATCAATCTGGCGTCCGCTAGGGGAGGCCCGCATCGTACGCGAGTAGAGTTGAGCAATCATATTTTATACGTGCCCGTCATATTTGCCGCGGATAAGGTTGTTCATTAAAGTATACTTCTAAAAGATTTTAATAATACTGATCAAGGAACTTATCACTAATTCTCTTAAGCTCTGATCGAGGAAGTATCCTCAGCAGCTCCCATCCAATATCCAGTGTCTCCTGAATATCTCTGTCAGCCTCATATCCCTGAGATACATACTTCTTCTCAAACTCCTCAGCAAACTTAGCATACTGAAGGTCAATCTCTGTAAGAGCTGCCTCACCAAGGATAACCATAAGCTCCTTAGCTTCCTTACCACGAGCATAAGCTGAGAACAGCTGATTCATAGTAGCAGCATGATCTGCTCTAGTCTTTCCTTCACCGATACCCTTATCTTTCAGACGTGAAAGTGAAGGAAGAACATCGATTGGAGGTGTGATGCCCTTTCTGTAAAGCTCACGAGAAAGGATGATCTGTCCCTCAGTGATGTAACCTGTAAGGTCAGGGATAGGATGAGTCTTATCATCCTCAGGCATGGTAAGGATAGGAATCATAGTTATAGATCCGTTCTTTCCACGCTGACGTCCTGCTCTCTCATACATTGTAGCAAGGTCAGTGTACATGTATCCTGGATATCCACGACGTCCAGGAACCTCTTTACGAGCAGCAGAAATCTCACGAAGAGCATCTGCGTAGTTTGTAATATCTGTCATGATAACGAGTACATGCATACCCTTTTCAAATGCAAGGTACTCAGCAGCTGTAAGTGCCATACGAGGTGTTAATATACGCTCAACGGCAGGGTCATTTGCAAGATTTATAAAGAGGACTGTTCTATCGATAGCTCCACTCTCACGGAATGACTCCTCGAAGAAGTTTGCCTCCTCGAATGTGATACCCATTGCAGCAAATACAACGGCGAAATCATCATTTGTTCCTTTAACCTTTGCCTGACGAGCTATCTGAGCAGCAAGTCTTGCATGTGGAAGACCTGAAGCTGAGAATATAGGAAGCTTCTGTCCACGAACAAGTGTATTCAGTCCATCGATTGCTGAAACTCCTGTCTCGATGAACTCTTCCGGATAAGCTCTGGCAGCAGGGTTCATAGGAAGACCATTTATATCCATTCTAGCATCAGGGATAATCTCAGGGCCTCCATCTATTGTACGTCCAAGTCCGTCGAAGACACGTCCAAGCATATCACCTGAAACACCAAGCTCGAGGGAACGTCCCAGGAACTTTACTTTACTGCTTTCAAGGTTGATACCTGTTGCATTTTCGAAGAGCTGTACCAGGGCATTAGAACCATCTATCTCGAGAACTTTGCAACGACGCTTCTCGCCGGAGCTAAGCTCGATTTCTCCAAGTTCATCATACTTTACATTCTCTACATCCTTTACAAGCATAAGTGGTCCAGCCACTTCCTGTATAGTACGATATTCCTTAGCCATTACTCTTCCTCCTTTCCGATAAGACTTGATATCTCACGGATCAACGCATCATGTACCTTGTTATACTGATCCTCTATATTATCTTCTAATGTATACTTATATCTACCAATATCCTCACGTGACTTCATTGCAACGATGTCATTGATATTTGCGCCATCTTTGAGAGCCTTTACACTCTCTGAATAGAACAGATAAACGAGCTTCTGCATATAGAACTGCTTCTGCATTGAAGTGTAAGTATCTATCTCGTCAAATGAATTCTGGTGCAGGAAGTCCTCTCTGATTGAACGAGCGGCCTCCATCTTAAGTCTGTCCTGAGGAGAAAGAGCATCCATACCTACCATCTTAACGATTTCATTAAGTGATGCCTCTTCCTGAAGCAGACTCATAAGTTCCTGTCTCAGAATCATCCATTCTTCATTTACATTTTCATCAAACCAGCCCTTCATCTCATCAAGGTAGTTACTGTAACTGTTAAGCCAGTTGATAGCTGGGAAATGTCTCTGATATGCCAGCTGTGCATCCAGCGACCAGAATACCTTAACAATACGAAGTGTTGCCTGTGATACAGGTTCTGAAATATCTCCACCAGGAGGTGATACAGCACCGATAGCAGAAAGAGCACCCTGTCTCTCATCACTACCAAGACATACAACATGTCCTGCTCTCTCGTAGAACTGCGCAAGACGAGATGCAAGGTAAGCAGGATAACCTTCCTCACCAGGCATTTCCTCGAGACGTCCAGACATCTCTCGAAGAGCCTCTGCCCAACGTGATGTTGAATCAGCCATAAGAGCAACTGAGTATCCCATATCTCTGAAGTATTCAGCAAGAGTAATACCTGTATAGATAGATGCCTCACGGGCAGCAACAGGCATGTCTGATGTATTAGCGATAAGGATAGTTCTCTTCATAAGTGACTCGCCTGTACGAGGATCCTTAAGTTCAGGGAACTCATTCAGAACGTCTGTCATCTCATTTCCACGCTCTCCACATCCGATATATACAACTATCTCAGCATCTGCCCATTTAGCAAGCTGATGCTGTATAACTGTCTTACCTGAACCGAATGGTCCCGGAACTGCAGCAACACCACCCTTTGCTATAGGGAAGAATGTATCTACAACTCTCTGTCCTGTGATAAGTGGCTGACGAGGTGGAAGCTTCTTGCTGTAAGGACGGCCTTTACGAACTGGCCATTTCTGCATCATGCAGATCTCCTTATCACCAGTTGAAGTTTCAACCACTGCTACTGTTTCTGTAACTGTAAATGAACCACTATTGATTGACTTTATTGTTCCTTCTATTCCGTAAGGAATCATTATTCTCTGTGTAACAACTTCTGTTTCCTGAACAGTTCCGATGATATCTCCGGCAACAACCTTATCACCGACCTTGGCAGTTGCTACAAAGTCCCATTTTTTCTCTCTGTCAAGTGATGGAACTTCTACACCTCTCGCAAGAAGATTACCACCTGTAATCTCCATAATCTTTGTAAGAGGTCTCTGGATTCCGTCATAGATGGAACCCATAAGTCCAGGTCCGAGTTCTACAGAAAGAGGTACCTCTGTTGACTCAACCGGTTCTCCTGGTCCAAGTCCTGCAGTCTCCTCATAAACCTGTATAGATGCCTCGTCTCCATGCATCTCTATAATCTCACCGATAAGTCTCTCATCACTAACACGAACAACGTCGAACATATCTGCATCTCGCATTCCTGTAGCTATAACAAGAGGTCCGGCAACTTTCTTAATCTTACCTACTACTCCCATGGAGCCTGTATCTCCTTTCTAACTTCTAGTTTCCACTGAAGAGGATATCAGATCCAACAGCCTGTTCTACTGAACGGCGTACAGCCATGATTCCGTCGCCTGTATTCCCCTTAACGCCCGGAATCTGAATGATTGCTGGAGTCATCGATTCCTTATATTTTTCAATCTGTTTCTTTAATATCGCAGCCAGTTCTTCGGTGATATATATTATTCCATATCCACTGCTTGTCAGATTACGAAGAATCCTTGCAGCATCTTCTTCACCTTCCACCGGAAATGTGCTAAGTCCCAGGGCGGCAAATCCATAGATACTGTCATAATCACCGATAACTGCTATCTTGTTATCGTCATCCATACATCTTCCTTACCCTTTCCGAGATAGATTCCTCATCAAATCCATTAGCCTTTGCAGTCATTATGATTCTTGCGGTTCTTATCTCATTTTGCTTAGCAAGATAGAATGCAACTATAGGTCCGCTTGACTGAATATTCGTCTTCTGGTTCATAAGCTTACCCATAACATAGTCATCACACCACTTTTCAAAAGCGGAGAATGAATCTCTAAGCGCATCCACTGCTTCTTTGTATTTTGTCTTTTCCAGATATTCGTATACGCTTTTGGTTCCCTCTGAAGCAGCCTTGGCAAGCCCCTTTACATCGAATTCACGATTTGGTGCCAGTGCTTCCTCTATAACCTTAAGCGGTTTTTTCGTATTTGCAGCTCTTACCGCTATCTTTATATCAGCTATAACAACCTTGGTCTCTGCATATTCAGACAGGAATCTGTCTTTTGTTGAAACCGCAGCCTTCTCAGTTGCATCAAGACAAGCTCGGTCAAGCATGATATCAAGCTTTTGTCCGTCACGGGTAGAAAGCATGACTTCAAGTGCTTTTGGAGCTATCTCCTGCATATGCTCTGGAAGCTTATCGAATTCTTTCTCTCTGATAATTCTAAGCATAGAATCCTTTCCATACTTTTCATTCTCGTAGAAAGCTTCAACATCATCTCTTCCGGTACATATTTCTTTGATTGCCGCCTTAAGATTGTGATAAAGCTCCTGAAGGAAGAGAACATCGATAATATCTTCACTTACTCCGAGAGTTGTGAGAAGTTTCATCTGAACCTCTTCTTCAATGCTAAGGATAGTTTCCATATCTTCACTGCTTGAGCCATCGCCCCAGCCACGTTCCTTCAGATATGACAGCACTTCCTTTTCGCTCTTCATTCCGACCATAGTCTGAATGTCTGAATCAGATAACAGAGTTTTTTCCTTTGCACGTATACATGCAACTGCGTAGATGTAATCTACATCTCTCATTTTCTGTCTCCTATCATCGCTTTATCTATAAAAATAATACTTTATTAACTATATCAACGAATTCATCTCTATGCTCATCAAAGAGCGCATCAACAGATGAATTGATCTCGATATTTCCATACTTCAGTATGAATCCACCATTTATATTTGCTGCTGAATCTGAGATTCTAAGCTCTCCTCCATCTTTTGAAGCAATAGCATTGATCTTGGAAGCAAAATCCGCAGGTACACGTTTCAGATCAGCACTGTTCATTGCGAATAAACCTTTCTCAGGCAGTACTCTCTTCTCCAGAAGAGACAGGATTAGATCAAAGTATTCCTTTGCATCCATATCAAGAATCTGATTCTTTGCCTTAAGAAGTGTATCTTCTATTATCTCCTGTCTGGTCTCAAGCATTTTAAGCTTCTCTATATGTTCACACTGTGACAGGATTTTCTTTTCTTCTGCCGCTCTTTTCTTATCCAGCTTTTCATTAGCTGAACTAATATATGCTTCACTTTCACGGATAGCATCTTCACGAGCCTTTTTTGCTGCATTTTCAGCAGCTTCTATTATTCCGGCAGCTTCTTTTTCAGCATCGAGCTGAATCTCATTTGTAATCTTTTCAATGCCTGCCATATTGGCTCCTTTCTATGATATATATTGAAATAGCACGGAATTGTTCCGCTTCGCCCCATCAATTCCTGCAATTTCAACCTTTATTTATTGAAATAGCACGGAATTGTTCCGCTTCGCTCCATCAATTCCTGCAATTTCAACCTTTATTTATTGAAATAGCACGGAATTGTTCCGCTTCGCTCTCACAATTCCTACAGCTATTCGTACTCCGTAGGTTTCTCTTCAAGAAACCTACTACGCACTCATGCTGTTTTGATCGTCATAAAGTAAGTAATCAGCACAAGCAAGCTTGTCTGCTTACTTACTTTCGACGATGCTATTTCAATACGTTTGTAACAGCCAAAATAGAAATAAGCAGTGCAAGGATAGCGTATGTCTCAACCATTGCTGGGAAGAGCATAGCTTTACCGAACTGGTCTGGCTTCTTTGCTACAAGTGCTATAGAAGCTACAGATGTCTTACCCTGGTGAATAGCTGAGATAAATCCTACGATTGCGATTGGAAGGCAAGCTGTGAAGAAAGCCCATCCCTGCTCAGTTGATACATTTGCGATGCTTCCACCAAGAACTCCGAGCTGTGAAAGACCGATAAATGTAACAAGAAGACCGTAGATACCCTGTGTACCAGGAAGAAGCTGAAGGATAAGAACCTTAGCAAACTGTGCTGGATCTTCACTAACTACTCCTGCTGCAGCCTGACCACCCATAGCTACTCCAAGTGCAGAACCTATACCGGCTAAAATTGTTGCAAGTCCTGCTCCTACTATTGCAATAACAACTCCAAATGACATTTTTATTAATCCTCCTTGAATTCTATATATCTGTTAATAATTTTAAATGGTTCGAAGGCCTTGCCTCCTCCATCGTAAAACTTTCCGAAAAACTCTACATACTGAAGACGATTTGTGTGCACGTATGCACCAAGAAGATTTATCAGTATATTAAGGGTATGTCCCAGAATAAATACTATTACAAAAACTATTATATTCCCGTTCATGCTTGCCATCATGTTGATAACATTTGCTATAACACCGGTAGCAAGTCCGAGTGCCAGAAGTCTTGAATATGAAAGAACATCTGAAAGCCAGCCAGTTATTCCATATATATCATATGCACCCAGTGCTATTCTGAGTCCCCAGTTCTTGTTCGCTCTTCCTGACATAAGAAGTATGATAACTACGCCTGCGATAGTAAGCACCTTTGAAAATGTCACCATTGCAGGTGAAAATGTAATCTGAGTACCTGCTATAGAAGCAAATATACTTGTAGGAAGAAGCATAAGTACAAGTCCTGTTATGAACATATACCACGCAACAACATCTGAGATAAAGCCTACCCAGTCTTTTTGTTTCAGGTATTCATATCCCTTCATGCCAAGTCCGGCAAAAAGGTGAATAAGACCAAATAGCATACAATAGATAAGAAGCTTCATAGGATTCTCAAGCGGTGCAAACCATATCGGCTTAAGAACCTGCTGATCTGCAGGCACGCCACAGAATGTATGAGCTATAACATCTATCGCATCTCCGAAGAATCCACCATACATGAATCCCCAGAATGCAGTCGAAAGTCCACACCAGAAAAAGAGTCTCAGCATCTTGTTAAGTCCCTTTTCCATTCTTGGGAACTTCTTTAAAACAACCGCACAAACGATGGCCATTACTATTCCGTATCCGGCATCCGAAAGCATCATTCCGAAGAAGAATACATAGAATAGTGACATAACCGTTGTAGGATCTACTCTTCCGTGAGTAGGAAGTCCATAGGATTCCAGAACTCCCTCCGAAGCTTCTGAAAAATGATTGTTCTTCAGCTTGATCGGTGCATGTTCGTCATCCTGTTCTATCTCTACAACAACATCGAACTTCTCTTCCAATGCATTTTTAATGGCATCTGCCTTATCTGCATCAGTCCAGCCCTGTATAAAGAATACTTTGTCGGACTGTGGAAGAGTTCCGAGAATTCTATACTTCTCAGATCTTGTTCTGAAATAGTCAGCTGCTATCTTAAACTGAGGAATATATTCAACATATGTTGCAAGCTTTTCCTCAGCTTCATGTATCTTATCTTTTTCTACGACTATGTCTTGTTTTCTCTTATCGATAGCTACATCAGGAATTCTATGAGACAAGAACGGAAGCTTACTGTAGCCATGCGCTCTCATATTCTCTTCAACCTTGCCGGCAACTCTGTTGGTTGCTATGACGCAGACATTTGTTATCTGATTCTCATCATACAGAATCTCAGCTGTAACCGGTATCGGTTCTTCCAATCCCTCTGTAGCAATCCGGTAAAGATCTTCTTCTGTTATCTTTTCCGGAAATGTACCTATGAAAACTTTAGTCTTCTTGGTCTTCTCGGTATTCAGTGGAATATCGAGCTTTGTCCATGGAGAAAGAGTTGCTATCTTATTCTCTTTTCTGGTTATCGTAGCACGACTTTCTATGATGCTCTTCTCAAGTTCGAGTACTTCAGTAACCTTTGAATAGTAGCTTCGTCTATTCTTTTCAATCTCCTCGAATTCCTCTTTAGATATCAGAGTATTCTCCAGATTAAGTAATCCACCCGATCCGCCTGTGTCATATTTTTTCAGATAATCAATGACATAGTCGAACTCATCGGCTATCTTCTGGAATCTGATTCTCTGTCCGGAAGTATCCATTTTTTCAAAAGGCACTTCCTTGGAATCCGGGGAATCCACCTCCACGGCACCCATTTCCTGCAAAAACTCAAGTACGGCTTTTCTGTGTTTTTTTGTGCCGTATACTCCGAGCTTTCGCATTTCAACAATTGCCAATGTGAAATCCCGCCTTTCTTTATTATTATGTCAGTTACACTGACCTTGTTTTAGACTAGTCTTTCCAATACAGCCTTAACAGCATCAGCCTGCTTTGAACTGAGGCTACTCTTAAGTTCCTCAGCTTTAGCTTGTGCTGACTTTTCAGCATCTGCAGCAGAAGACTCTCTCTTATCTTCAAGTTCCTTAATGAGAGCCGTTTCAGCTGACTTCATATCCTGAACTGCTTTGGCATTTATATCCTCACATTCTTTATCAGAGGATCTGCGAATCTCGTCAGCCTCAGTCTTAGCCTTCTGTATCAACTCAGAAGCAGCAGCTTCGGCAGATTCAACAGCCTTCATAGCATCTTCTATCACTGCAATATTTCCTTTCTAAAACAATAGTTTCTTTTTTATCTCTAATAAAAACAACAGATTCAATTATACTAATTTTAACGATTTAAAGCAACCAGACATTTATAAAAATTTGTTTATAATTTACACTTTTTTATAAAAATGTAGTACATACTAGAAAAAAGTAACAATTTTTGTTATTATAGGCAATACAGTCCATTTCAGAAAACCGGGAGGATAATAAATTGGCCGCTAAAGAGTCAAGAGTGGTACCGGATAAATACAAACAGCCGGACGGATATGAGGGACGAATAGTACGTAATAACAGAGAGCTGGTAACCTATACCTCTTCTTCTCACGTTAGAATATGGTATAACAACCAGCCTATAGGATATGAACTTCATTCACACGATGCACTTGAAGTTTTTTTGTGTATCCAGAATAACTACGAGATTCATGCTAACAACAAGAAGTATCTTCTAAATGAAGGGGATATACTTATCATCCCTCCTCATATGCTTCATGAATATATAAATAATCAATACGGAGTCAGATTTATCTACCTTATAGAGATGAATCAGTTTTTTAATACACATGATTATAAAACCATCGAACCACTGTTCTTCGATGCATTTCTGTGTAACCAGGAAACATGTCCTGACATATATGAGAATGTATACAATCTATTCATGGACATGAATGCTGCTTACTTCAAGCATATAAATTTCTGGGAAACGATCATATACGACAAGATGTATCAGGTTTTTATAGATATAGCAAAGCATTCTGAAAATGCAGTCAAATCTGAAACCATTAATTCATCTCAGACTATAAGCAGGATAAATGCCCTTCTTAAGTATGTTAATATAAACTACGCAGAGGATATTTCCACTGAACAGGCCGCTGAATATACCGGCTTTTCAAAGTATCACTTCTTAAGAGTTTTCAAAGCTCAGACAGGGTATACATTCCACGATTACCTGACACTAAAGAGGATCAGCGTAGCCGAAGAAATGCTTATAAAGGATATACCTATCACAGATATAGCTTTCCAGACAGGATTCAACACACTTCCATCCTTCTGCAGGGCATTCAAAAAATATACAAGCCACACACCAAGTGAGTATAAAAAAATACGCCTTTCTAATAAGAACGACGATCACAAGAACATATAATACAAAAATATGACAGTTGAAATCTGATTTCAACTGTCATATTTTGTACCCTCAATACATATATATAATGATTATTTAACCCTTAACTCCTCCGAGTGCCACTCCGGCAATAATGTATTTCGAAAGAACGAGATATACGATGATCAGTGGAAGGACTGTAAGTGTAAGTCCCATATATACTGAACCGTACTCTGTCTTATATATATCACCATTAAGCAGGCTGACCATTATAGGCATTGTGTACTTGTCCTGTTTTGTAAGAAGAACAAGTGGTGTAAAGAGATCATTCCATTTACTAACAAAACCAAATATAGCCTGTGTAGCAAGTGCTGGCTTCATAATAGGAAGCACTATGGTGTTGAAGATTCTGAACTCTCCGGCACCATCTATTCTTGCTGCCTCTACCATTTCCATAGAAAGTGTTGGATACAGATACTGTCTCATGAAGAATACAGTAGCTGGTGCTGCGATAGATGGCAGGATAAGCATGATCAGATTATTTGTAAGATGTACCTTATAAACCATCTGATAGAATCCGATCATTGTTACCTGTGCAGGTATCATCATAATACCAACTATGAACTTGAAAAATCCATCTCTGAGTTTCCACTGATATGCCACAAGTGCATATGCTGTAAGTGAAGAGAAATAGATATTAAGTATAGTCGCGAACGCAGCGATGATCACTGAGTTCTTAAGACCAACCATAGGGTTGAATGATTTACCTGTCAGTATCTTAAAGTTATCAACTATATGCGATGATGGGATAAGTGAAAGTGCATGCTGCTGGATCTCCGTTGTAGATCTTGTAGCATTTACGATCATTACCCAGAAAGGCAGTATACTTACTATCGAAAGGATAATACATACGATATGTATAGTAGCCTGTGTTCCAACAAATGACTTGCCTCTGTTTTCCTTTGGAACATCATCATAAGATAATGTTTTTACTTCTTCTGCCATTATCACATACCTCCTTTTCGACTTAACTTCTTCTGTTTCTTAGCCGATGCTGAACCATAGCCATCAGCATCCTTCTCTCTCAGAAGCAGGAACAGTATCGAAGAGAAGAACATAATGATAATAAACATGATCATACTTGCAGCGGCAGCTCTGTTATACATATAACTTCCACTGAAAGCCTGATTGTATATAAATACACTTGTAGTGGTTGTAGCATTGTCCGGTCCTCCAAGAAGGAAAAGCTTAGGAATATCGAACATGTTAAGACCACCGATAAGACTCGTTACAAGAGTAAAGAGCATGATTGTTTTAATATTCGGAATAGTGATCTTCCAGAATATCTCCCATCTGTTTGCTCCATCAACTTCTGCAGCATCAAAAATGTCAGGACTAATTCCGAGTACACCAGCAATAAGGATGAGCATTGTATATCCATACCACATCCAGAACTGAATAAATGCAACTGCATTCTTTGCAAATGTTTTTGATATCGGGAAGTTAATCGGTGCTGATACGAGATGTAACTTCATAAGTATGTCATTAGCAGGACTTGTAGGATATGCAAAAAGCGCTCTGAAAAGAATAGCTATAGTTGCTGCTGTTATAATATTCGGCATATATATGAGAACTTTGTAAAGTCCCATTCCCTTAATCTTCCATCTTCTATCTGTAAACCATGCTGTAAGAAGAAGCGCAAGTGCAATCTGGGGAAGAAAGTTTAACATCCAGATAATGAATGTGTTCTTAAGTGCAGTCTTAAATGAAGGACTGGAAAGCACCTGCTGAAAGTTTGCCAATGGTTTATCCAAAATATGCACATCTGGTGTAACAACACCCTGCATGTTTGTAAATCCGATTACAAGAGTATAAATAATCGGATACAGGGAGAAGATACAGAAGGCAATTACGAAAGGAAGACTGAAGATGTATCCGAACTTACCGTATCTCACCACTCCTTTTTTCTTATTCTTCATCACAACCTCCATTGAATGATGATTTCAATCAAAAAATATTATCATAATTTTCAATATATAGGCATATAATCCTATTCACAAAGAATTGTCATCCCGAGCGAAGCGAAGTATTACTACTCTACTGCTTCGCTCGTCGGCATGACAATCTAAGTTTAATGTTAAATTAATCTCGGTTCAGAAATATTACTCAACTGTTACAGCAAGGTTATCCTGTACCTGCTGCTTGAAGTCAGCGATTGCCTGATCTCTATCTTTCTCACCAGCTGAGTACTGACGAGCCTGATCTCTCCAGTAAGAGTTGATTGTCTCATCATACTGTGTAAGGTTCTTACCATTTGCGTATGAGTTTGCCTCACCGAATACTTCGAACATATTCTGTCCGCCAAGGAAGTCAAGTGTTCCATCTGACATATCCATAACTGTAGATGAAGCTACGCAGTCCTTTGTACCACCTTCACCGTTCATTGTACCATTAGCCCACATATACTGAAGACCGTTCTCTGTACAATCAAGTGTGATCCACTCGATGATCTGTCCGATAGCTTCCTTCTTCTCTGAATCCTTGTTTGCAAGAAGCCATGTACCACCCCAGAAGAAACCAACTGGAGGAGCACAAACTGCCCAGTCACCGTATGTACCTTCGCCTACTGCTTTACCACCGCAGTTATCAGCAAGTGTGTAGTTGATAAGCCAAGCTGGTCCAAAGAATCCGAAGATTCCCTTCTCGCCTTCACCCTTCATGTCAGCGAACCAAGCATCCTGCCAATCCTGTGTATCATTGTGATATCCGTTGTCTTTAAGTTTCTTAGATATATCAAGGAACTCTTCTCTCTTAGGATCGATTGTAAGCTTTCCGTCTACAACCCAACCCTGATCAGAGCTGTTCTCGATAGCATGCCATACATCACCATCACCAGAAACGATTCCATAACCCTTAGACTTAAGAGTTTCAGCTGCCTCCCAGAACTTATCCCAGTTCTGTGAACCTGCACCGATAGTTGCAGCGATTTCTTTTGGATCATCTGTTCCGAATACTTCTTTAGCGATTGAACGTCTGTAGATGAATGCACCACCAGTTGCCTGATATCCAAGACCTACAACCTTACCTGATTCTGGGTTTGTTCCGATATCTACTGAGTACTGAGCAATCTTAGCCTTGTCAATCTCAGCCTGAGTATCGATTCCAAGATCATCATATGGGCAAGCAAATGATGACATATCGCCCTGTGTATATTTAAGAACGAATGCTGACTCTGCACAGTAAATGTCAGGAGCATCTGCACCACCTGCAGCAAGTGCCTGATCAAGTGCTGGCTGGTAAGCACCTTCTGTTGTTGCAATAATTGTAGGGTTAATCTCATACTTGAAGTCAGGGTGTGTTTCTTTGAACTTCTCAACCATGTTCTTAACTTCCTCTGTGAATGTCCAAAGATTGATTGTCTCCCCATTACCTTCAGCAGCTGCTGTTGTTGATGCATCAGCGTTTGTTGCAGTAGCTGTGTCAGCTCCTGTTGTTCCGTCAGCTGTAGCAGCTGTTGTAGCTTCTGTATCGTTAGCAGAACCTGTATTAGCTGAGCCACAACCAGATACGATAGATGCTACCATACATGCACTAAGTGCAAGAGCAGCAACTCGCTTGATTTTTCTCATGTTACTTTTCCTCCTTAAAATACTAAAAAAAGTTATTAAATAACTATGGGCTATTATACAAAATATACAACTTTAATACTTTGCAAAAATTGCTATGTATTTAACATATATTGCTATGGTTCCTTGATTTTGCGCAATTTTTTGTGCAAGTTGAGCAAGAAAAGAGGACGTTTGAAACAACGCCCTCAATTTTTTACAGCATTTTGTACAAAAAGCACATAAACTACGTAATATCAAGCTCAATAATGTACAAATTGTTGAAATTGTATATATTATGTTTATTTTGTCGAAAATTTGTATATTGTCTGCGTATGATATTGTTCATCTGCATCAAATACCGGAGAATCAACACTTCCCTCCGGAATGAAGTTCATCGCATTTGGAATATACTGTGGTTCAAGGCAGAATCCTGATCTGTTATGATAGTCATATCCACCCTTACCTTTCTGATCCCCAACAAAGTTTCCGCTGTAGAACTGAGTTCCTGTAAGGTCAGAAGAAAGTTCAAGTACTATTCCGCTCTCCTCAGATACAACTGTAGCAAAACGTCTAAGTTCTCCGCTCTTTCCTTTTATAACATAGTTATGATCATAACCACCTACATATTTAAGCTGAATATCATCTGCATTGATGTCCTTACCGATTGCCTTAGGTTTTCTGAAATCAAATACTGTTCCAGTAACATCAGCATTTTCCTCTGTAGGGATTGCCTTTGAATCGATAACCGGATTATAGTAGTCTGCCTCTATCTGGATCAGATGATTTTCAACACTTCCGCTGTTATGACCGTTCAGATTAAAGTAAGAATGATTTGTCATATTGATGATAGTCTTCATATCTGAAACAGCATCATATGAAACAATGAGTTCATTATCATCAGTAATCTTATATGTAACAGTCATAGTAACGCTTCCAGGAAGTCCCTGTTCAAGATGATTTGACTTGCAGATAAATGAAACCTGCGAAGGATCAGAATCTGAAAGTGCTGTCCACATCTTCTTATCTACTCCGTTATTACCACTGTGAAGGTTATTATCATTGTCATTCTGGTCCATCTGGTATGTTTTACCATCCAGAGTAACCTTTCCTCCACATATACGGTTAGCATTTCTTCCTATTATAGTACCGAAGTAGCAAGCTCCGTTTTCATAAGATTCTACATCATCATATCCGAGAACAACATCTCGCATTGCTCCTGTTTTATCCGGAACGATAAGTTTAGTCAGTGTAGCCCCAAAATCAATAATACTGGCTGTCATTCCATTATTGTTTTTTATAGTAAATGAAGATACTGTCTGACCTTTTTTATTTACGCCAAATGTCTCTTTCATAGTCCCACCTTTTCTCTCTTTAGTTGTAAAGATCTTTTATAAGTGGATACAGCTTTCTGAAATGCTGATACTTCTCCTCATATTTTGCAACAAGTTCAGGCTCAGGCTTAACAACCTCTTTAACCTTAACAAGCTTCTGAGCAGCTTCTTCAACATCCTTATACTGTCCACATCCTACAGCTGCAAGTATAGCACCACCGAGTGCTGGTCCTTCATCATTTTCCTGGATCTCAAGATTGAGGTTCATGACATTTGCAATGATTCTTCTCCAAAGAGGACTCTTAGCACCACCACCACAGATGTTAGATGTGTCAATCTTTACTCCAAGGCTTCTTGCTACTTCAAGAGAATCTCTAAGGCCGAATGCAACACCTTCAAGTACTGCAAGTACCATATCTTCTCTTGTAGTATCCATGCTCATTCCGAGGAATCCAGCTCTTACAAGTGGATTGTTATGAGGTGATCTCTCACCCATAAGATAAGGCATGAAGAATACATTGTTTTCTCCAAGATTATCGATACCCTTCTGATTTCCTGCATAATCCTGATCACGAAGGATTTCATCCATCCACCACTTATTACATGAAGCAGCTGAAAGCATACATCCCATAAGATGGAATCCACCGTCAGCATGAGCAAATGAATGAAGACTGTTATAATCATCAACTGAGAACTTATCATTTGAGATAAAGATAGTTCCTGATGTACCGAGTGAAAGATTACATCTTCCGGCACCTACTGTTCCTGTTCCAATAGCTGCAGCAGCGTTATCTCCTGCACCTGCAACAACCTTAGTTGTTCCTGATATACCAAGCTCAGCTGATATCTCGGCTTTAAGTTCACCAACAACATCAAAGCTCTCATGAAGCTCAGGCATCTCAACATCAGAGATACCACAGATCTCGAGCATTTCAGATGACCACTTCTTGTTCTTAACATCAAGAAGGAGCATTCCGGATGCATCAGAATAATCAGATGTATATGCACCGGTAAGTCTGTATACGATATAATCCTTAGGAAGCATAAGCTTCTTAATCTTCTTAAAGTTCTCTGGCTCATTATCACGAACCCAAAGAATCTTTGGAGCTGTAAATCCTGCAAATGCAATATTTCCAGTATACTCAGAAAGCTTGTCCTGTCCGATCACGGTGTTCAGGTACTCTGTTTCCTTTGTTGTACGACCATCATTCCAAAGTATAGCAGGTCTGATTACATTGTCCTGTTCATCAAGTATAACAAGACCGTGCATCTGTCCTCCTACTCCAATTCCTTCAACAGTTTTGTCTGCCTCATCGGCTAAAAGCTGTTTGATACCTTCCATTGTTCCCTTGTACCAGTCCTCAGGATTCTGCTCTGACCAACCAGACTTCGGAAAACTAATAGGATACTCAACAGATACAGTCTTTTTGATATTTCCATCAGCGTCCATAGCAAGAAGCTTAACTGCTGATGTACCAAGATCTACTCCTAAATACATACTTTACCGTCTCCTTTTCTTAAAATTTTTGCAATATGCTCCTTTAGAGTAACATACAAAATCTACAAATGCTTTTCAAATCTTGCGCATTATTTGACAAATATTGCTAATAAAATCTCATTAGTTTACATAAATAAACGCCGGAAGATTATTCCTCCGGCGTCTAATTTCAAGCACAAATCAAATTATGCAAATGGATTCTCTGACTTGTAAAGTGTTCCAGCTGGGTGGTTGTAATCTATTTCGTCGAACTTAACTCCGAGGAACTTGAATACATCATAGAGAAGCTTTCCATTGTGATGGAATGTGATAGCTGCATGATGTGGATAGTTCTTCTGAACAAGTACGTGACGATAGAAACGTCCCATCTCTGGAATAGCGAAGATTCCGATAGCTCCGAATGATCTTGTAGCTACTGGAAGGATCTCACCTTCTGCAACGTAAGCACGAAGCTTTCCATCAGATGTTGACTGAAGTCTGAAGATTGTAGCTTCACCTGGGATAAGATCTCCCTCAAGTGTTCCGTTAGTAACTTCAACAGGAAGTGAACGAGCCATGATCTTCTGGTTTCTCATCTCGCAGAATGAAAGCTTGTTTGTAGCTGTATTTCCGCAGTGGAATCCCATGAATGTATCAGTAATCTTATAATCATATGAGAACTTGCCCTTGATTTCTTCTTCATACATATCCTTAGGAACTGTATTGTTGATATCAAGAAGTGTTACTGTATCTTCACTTACAAGCTCACCGATGTACTCTGAAAGAGCTCCGTAGATATCAACCTCACAAGAAACAGGAATTCCATCTTTTGCAAGACGGCTGTTTACATAGCAAGGAACGCACTTGAACTGCGTCTGGAATGCAGGCCAGCACTTACCAGCTACGATAACATTTCCTCTGCTTCCCTTATGAGCTTCGATCCAGTCACGAAGTGTAAGCTCATACTGAGCAAGTGTAGCAAGGATCTCAGGCTTCTTGTTACCTGCTCCAAGCTCTGCAGCCATATCTTCTACTACTGCAGGGATTCTCTCATCACCTTCATGCTTCTTGAAAGCTTCGAAAAGGTCAAGCTCTGAGTTCTCTTCGATCTCAACACCAAGATTGTAAAGCTGCTTGATAGGAGCGTTACAAGCAAGGAAGTCCTGAGGTCTTGGACCAAAGCTGATGATCTTAAGGTCGCTAAGTGCAACTCTTACTCTTGCAACAGCTTTGAAATCATTGATCATGTCTGCACACTCTTCAGCATCGCCTACAGGATACTCTGGAATGTATGCACGAAGGTTACGAAGCTTAAGGTTATAGCTTGCATTAAGCATACCACAGTAAGCATCTCCTCTGTCATCAAGAAGTCTGTCTCCAGCTTCCTCTGCTGCAGCGATGATAGCTGATGGTCCCTGGAACTCTTTAACAAGAAGTGTCTCAGGTGTTTCTGGTCCGAAGTTACCAAGATATACAACAAGAGCGTTAACTCCTGCTTTATTTACATCATCAAGAGCCTTTCTCATATCTACTTCATTCTCAACTGTTACTGGGCTCTCGTAAATCTCACCATATTTCTTTGTATAAGCTGCAACAACAGCCTTTCTTCTGTTCTCTGAAAGACTCATTGGGAAACAGTCTCTAGAAACAGCAACTATTCCAAGTTTAACCTGTGGAAAATTCTTCATGATAAATATATCCTCCTTTGATTCTTTTATTTTGCATGTTTAACATGCATTATTAATTATCCAACTTGTACATACCTTTTTACAAGTTGTTTTAAAACTATTTTACAGAGCGGCTGTAATCTGTTCAAAGATGCCTTCAGCATCAAGCTTATACTTGTGCAGAAGCTCAACAGCAGGACCGGATTCTCCAAATGTATCCCTAACTCCGATTCTTGTAAGCTTTGTAGGACATTTCTCTGAAAGAACCTCAGCAACAGCTCCACCAAGACCACCTATGATAGAGTGCTCTTCAACAGTAAATATTCTTCCTGTCTCCTGAGCAGCCTTTACGATGATATCCTCATCAATAGGTTTGATCGTATGGATATTTACAACTCTTGCATTGATTCCCTTATCAGCAAGCATCTCTGCTGCCTTAAGTGACTCAGCAACTTCAAGTCCTGTAGCAAAGATTGTAAGGTCAGTTCCATCTTTAAGAAGAACACCCTTTCCAATCTCAAACTTGTAATCTGCATTGTCATTTATTACAGGAACAGCAAGACGTCCGAATCTCATATATACTGCTCCGTCTATATCATATGCAGCTCTTACAGCAGCCTTAGCTTCGATATCATCAGATGGATTGATGATTGTCATTCCAGGGATAGTTCTCATAAGAGCTATATCCTCGTTACACTGATGTGAAGCTCCATCCTCTCCTACAGAGATACCTGCATGTGTTGCACCAATCTTTACGTTCAGGTGTGGATATCCTATTGAATTTCTAACCTGCTCAAATGCACGTCCTGCTGCGAACATTGCAAATGTACTTATATATGGAACTTTACCACATGTAGAAAGTCCGGCTGCAATTCCTGTCATATTTGCCTCTGCGATACCACAGTCAATATGACGCTCTGGAAATTCTTTTTTGAAAACGGCTGTCTTTGTAGCTGCAGCAAGATCTGCATCAAGAACAACCACATTATCTTTTTCTTTACCCAGTTCTACTAAGGCATTACCATAGCTGTCTCTGGTTGCGATTTTCTTTATCTCTGACATTTCCAAACTCCTATACTATTATAATATGGTAAACCGATCATTTATTTGCAGTTTACTCAAACCTTACTTCAAGTCCTCAAGTGCCTGAGCATATTCGTCATCATTTGGAGCTTTTCCATGCCATCCGCAGTTATTCTCCATGAAGGACACGCCCTTACCTTTTGTAGTATGTGCAACAATAGCTGTAGGCTTTCCATTTGAAGCCTTTGCCTCATTGAATGCATTCTCTATCTCATCGAAGTTGTGACCATCGATATTGATTACGTTAAATCCGAAAGCCTTGAACTTCTCATCGATAGGATATGGTGAACAAACCTCATCTATAGCACCGTCAATCTGAAGATTGTTGTTGTCAACGATAACTGTCAGATTGTCAAGCTTTCTGAATCCGGCGAACATAGCAGCTTCCCAGATCTGCCCTTCTTCGATCTCACCATCACCGCACATTGCAAATACTCTGTAACTCTTTCCGTCAAGCTTTGCTGCAAGAGCCATACCAACTGCAGCTGACAGACCCTGACCAAGGGAACCTGATGACATATCAACACCTGGAATGTGTTTCATGTCTGGATGGCCCTGGAGGTAAGATCCTGTATGACGGAGGGTTTCCAGGTCAGAGGTTGGGAAATATCCTCTTGACGCTAAAACTGAATAAAGTCCGGGAGCTATATGTCCCTTAGAGAGAACAAACCTGTCTCTGTCAGCCTTCTTAGGATCCTGAGGATCAATGTTCATCTCTTCAAAATATAAATAAGTTAAAATGTCAGCAGCAGAGAGTGATCCACCCGGATGTCCGGACTTCGCACTGTGAACTGCTGTAACTATTCCACGACGTACTTCTTTTGCTTTTTCTTCAAGCATTGTTTTCTTATCTGTATTCATATTCAGCACCTTTTCTATTTACTGGATTTATGGTTACCAAAAGTGAGCTGTTAATTACTCACCGAAAACTGCCTTGTAATCCTGAACAAACTTCTCAATTCCCTGATCTGTAAGAGGATGCTTTGTCATCTGCTCTATAACCTTGTAAGGAACTGTAGCTATGTCTGCACCGGCAAGTGCACAGTCTGTTACATGAATTGGATTACGTACAGATGCAGCAATGATCTCAGTTTCGATACCATAGTTGTCGAATATCTGAACAATCATCTCTATAAGATCTATTCCAGGAGTGCTGATATCATCAAGTCTTCCCAGGAAAGGTGATACATATGTAGCACCAGCTTTTGCAGCAAGCAGAGCCTGATTAGCTGAGAAGATAAGTGTTACATTTGTCTTTATTCCTTCGCTTGAGAGAACCTTAACAGCCTTAAGTCCTTCAACAGTCATAGGAATCTTTACAACCATATTAGGGTGGATAGCTGCAATCTCACGACCTTCTGCTATCATTCCTTCTGCATCAGTAGTTGTTGCTTTAACCTCACCACTGATAGGACCATCAACTATAGATGTTATCTCTTTGATAACCTCTTTAAAGTCTCTTCCTTCTTTTGCAATAAGTGAAGGATTAGTTGTTACACCGCAAATAACACCCATATCATTTGCGCGTCTGATCTCGTCCACATTTGCTGTGTCAATAAAGAATTTCATTTTGTAGTTACCTCCGCATTATATAATTTATTATCTTTCGATATTAACAACAGTTTCAAGGCATCCCTGACCTGTCAGAGTCGCACTTCTTTCATCGGGTTGCTGTCCGCCCACATAAATCCTGTAGGCACCCGCAAGTTTAACTCTTCTGCCATCCTCCAGAACCGTATCAAATGCCGTTTTCCCAAGAGTGATATCAACGTTCCTGCTTTCTCCCGCTCCGAGACTTACTCTTCCAAAACCACATAAACTGTATCTTGGCTGATTGTCTGCATCGAGTGAATATGAAAGATTCTCTACAGAATCGTTCTTTCCGTTTGATAGTTTTTCCTGAGGATCATTCGAAATATAAACCTCCACTATCTCATCACCAGCATATGATCCATTGTTCTGTACGGTAACATGACATACATAGTTATCTCCGGAAGAAGTAACACTTAAATCCTTATAGCTGTATTTATTGTAGGATAAACCATAGCCAAAAGGATAAACCGGTTCGACCGGAAGATATCTGTAAGTTCTGCCCTTCATACTGTAGTCATTTATGTCAGGTTCCGTTCCATTCTTATAGAATGTTACCGGAAGTTTTCCACTTGGAACAGCATCACCAAATACTATATCAGCAAGCGCTTTTCCACCCGCCTGGCCACTGTACCAGCACTGTAGTATTGCATTTACATTCTCATGTTCAAAACTGAGATCTATCGCACTACCTGTATTACAAACCAGAATTATCTTAGCTCCTGTTTTGACAACTCTCTCAATAAGTCTCCTCTGAGAATCAGGAAGAAAAAGTGAAGTCTTGTCTCCGGCTGCAAATGCATTTCCTGTATCTCCCTGCTCGCCCTCGATCGTAGCATCAAGTCCGACGCAAAGGATTACAACGTCACTATTTCTTGCCACCATCTCTGCTTCACTGAGTCTGTCATCATCTAAAGCAAGATTCTGTACCTTATTTTCAAAAAGATGAGCACCTTCAGAATAATATACCTTAGTATCCTTATTCACGGCGTCTCGAATACCGTCAAGGTAATGAATGTATCTGGAAGATGTTCCGTTATAATTACCATTCAGAACTTCAAGTGAAGTAGCTGTAGGTCCGATGACTCCAATCTTCTTCACAGAATTCTTATCCAACGGAAGTATGCCATCATTCTTCAACATTACTATGGAATTGATACCAGATCTGTACGCTAATTCTGCAGATTCATCAGTATCTATATCATCCAGTCCAAGACTGTCGTATTCACAATCGTCTGAGAACATTCCAAGCGCAGCTCTTACTGTGTAAGCATTAACTGCAGCTTTTCTAATGTCATCCTCAGAAACCATGCCCTTCTCGTATGCCTTCATAACTTCCTGGTATACGATACCGGCATTAACATCACATGATGCTTTAAGAGCCATAGCAGCTGTCTCAACAGCATCCTTAGTAACCTTATGACCTTGATGGAAATCCAGCAGAGCCAGGAAATCAGATACGAAATATCCTTCGAATCCCCATTCTTCTCTGAGTCTTTTTTCAACAAGATCCGAATGAGCACAAGCAGGCTCACCATTCACTCTATTATATGCACCCATCACTCCGGCAACACCAGCCTCTGTAACTGCAGTTTTGAATGCTGGAAGATATGTTTCCTCCAGATCCTTCGCTGTTGCCTTAGCGTCAAATTCATGTCTGCTTGCTTCAGGTCCTGAATGAACTGCAAAATGCTTTGCACATGCAGCAACCTTCATATATCTGCCATCGCCCTGAAGTCCTTCGATAAATGCCGCTCCCAGTCTGGATGTCAGGAATGGATCCTCACCGTAAGTTTCCTGTCCTCTACCCCATCTGGAATCTCTGAAGATATTGATGTTCGGAGACCACATTGTGATACCTTTGTACAGATCCCGATCTTCGAGCCTAGTAGATTCATTATACTTTGCTCTCGCCTCTGTGGCAACTGTATCTGCAATCTCTTTTAACATTTTTTCATCAAACATAGCGGCAAGTGCTATAGCCTGTGGAAATACTGTAGCTGTACCCGCTCTTGCAAGTCCGTGAAGGCCTTCATTCCACCAGTTATAAGACGGAATACCAAGCCTTTCGATAGCAGGACTATCATATCTAAGCTGACTTGCAGCCTCTTCAATTGTCATCTGACTTACCAGAGCCTTGGCCTTTTCTCTGAAATCATTGTTCAAAAATGTGTTATACATGAATTTTTAAGCCCTCACATTGTTAAAATTGTTCAAAAACTTAATTCCAATGATATCATAGTGATGTTAAAAATTCTTTTCAAATATTGCGATATAATTAACAATTATTGCGACTTATAAAACAGAAAACAAAACAGCAGAAAAACACAAGATTTTTCTGCTGTTAAATGTTAAATATTTATTTAGAACTTACCTGCCTTAGCAGCCTCTTCGATTGATACTGCAGTTGAAACTGTCATACCAACCATAGGGTTGTTTCCGGCACCAATAAGACCCATCATTTCTACGTGAGCAGGAACTGATGAAGAACCAGCGAACTGAGCATCACTGTGCATACGTCCCATAGTATCTGTCATACCATAAGAAGCAGGACCAGCTGCCATGTTATCTGGGTGAAGTGTACGTCCTGTACCACCACCTGAAGCTACTGAGAAGTACTTCTTACCAGCTTCAACTCTTTCCTTCTTGTATGTACCTGCAACTGGATGCTGGAATCTTGTAGGGTTTGTTGAGTTACCTGTGATAGATACGTCAACGTTCTCTTTCCACATGATTGCAACACCTTCCTGTACATCGTTAGCGCCGTAGCAGTTAACCTTTGCACGAGGTGACTCAGGATCCTTTGAGTAGCACTTTCTGAATACTTCCTCAACTTCTCCTGTGTAGTAGTTGTACTTTGTCTCTACGTATGTGAATCCATTTATACGTGAAATGATCTGAGCAGCATCCTTTCCAAGTCCGTTAAGGATAACTCTAAGTGGCTTCTGACGAACCTTGTTAGCTTTCTCAGCGATACCGATAGCACCCTCAGCAGCAGCAAATGACTCATGACCTGCAAGGAATGCGAAACACTCTGTATCCTCTTCAAGAAGCATCTTACCAAGGTTACCATGTCCAAGACCAACCTTACGTCTGTCAGCAACTGATCCAGGAATACAGAAAGCCTGAAGTCCGATTCCGATAGCTGCAGCAGCGTCAGCTGCTTTTCTGCAGCCCTTCTTTATAGCTATAGCAGCACCTACTGTGTAAGCCCACTTAGCATTTTCAAAGCAGATAGGCTGGATACCTTCGATGAGGTTATATACATCGATACCAGCTGCATCTGTGATTTCTTTACACTCTTCAATAGATGAGATACCATACTCCTTAAGTGCAGCAAGGATCTGAGGCTCTCTTCTTTCATATGATTCAAATAATGCCATTTTCTATTCCTCCTTTTCTTACTGCTTTCTAGGGTCGATACATCTTACAGCATCAGCAACACGTCCATACTGACCTGAAGCCTTCTTAAATGCTGTATCTGTGTCATCACCTGCTTTGATGAAGTCCATCATCTTACCAAAGTTGATGTACTTGTAACCGATGATCTCATCGTTCTCATCAAGAGCAACTTCTGTAATATATCCATCAGTAAGCTCAAGGTAACGAGGTCCCTTCTCAAGTGTACCATATGTAGTACCAACCATTGAACGAGCTCCCTTACCAAGGTCCTCAAGACCAGCACCAATCTGAAGTCCATCCTCAGAAAATGCACTCTGAGTTCTTCCATATACGATCTGAAGGAAAAGCTCTCTCATTGCTGTATTGATTGCATCACAAACAAGGTCTGTGTTAAGTGCTTCCATAACAGTAAGACCAGGAAGAATTTCTGCTGCCATAGCTGCAGAATGTGTCATACCTGAACATCCAACTGTCTCTACAAGAGCCTCCTGAATAATTCCGTCTTTAACGTTGAGGGAAAGCTTGCAGCATCCCTGCTGAGGTGCACACCAGCCTATACCATGAGTATAACCTGAGATATCCTCAACTTTCTTTGCCTGTACCCACTTTGCTTCCTCCGGAATAGGAGCAGCACCATGATGTACTCCCTGTGTTACAGGGCACATGTTTTTAACTTCTGTTGAGTAAGTCATATGATCCTCCTTATTTAATTATTGTGATAGGAATATCTATATTTATGAGAATCTGATTTGGTTCCCATAGCTTTCCCTATAATAACAGATATTGCATTGAATACAAAGTCTTTTTTTATATTTTTTGAAATTTTGTTACTATTTACAATTCATAAAAATTGCGGGGTCCGGACAAAATCCGAAACCCCGCAGCTGAAAAAATATTTAAGAAGCTTATGGCATATTTGGAACATCTCCGAAGAGCGCAACCCACTTGCTATCTCTCTCTGTCTTGATAGCCTCTCCACCAGATGACATATAATCAGACATATACTGATCCCATACCGCATCAAACTGATCTGGTGTAGCAAGAAGTAACTGGTCGTACATTATATCTCTCTTTTCGCCAAGAGTTGTACCCATTCCTTCTTCAGCTTCAATAACACCTACATTTACATTTCTCTCCTGAACAGCATCAACATTAGCAATTCTATCTGCCTCTGCTACAACCTCAGGTTCTATACCTGCATAACTGTGTGATATTGAAAGCTTTGTAAGGTTTTCGTCTTTAAGGTTAAGACCATTACATGTGATAGTGTAATCAATATTGAAACCGGAGTTCATGATAGGATCACCTGTTGCTGCAATAACTGAATAAGCTCCGTCTTCAAGTACCTCGTGAGTAACTCCTTCATCACCAAGCTGAAGATACTGAATATGCTCAGGATCAGAAATCCAGTCAAGGTAAAGCAGTGATGCAAGAGGTTCATCATTTGTTACTGGGAAGAATATCTTTCTGTCACCTGCTGTTGATGTTACGTATTTTGTATGTGTTCCCTTGCTGTCTTCAAATGGATCGATAGCTACAAACTTAGCATCATCTCCAACTAATCTCTTAAGGTTTGCATTTATTGAATCATCACCATTTCTGAAAGGATAATCCCAGTTGTGTGTAAATGCACCTACATAACCCGCCTTCATCATATCATCTTCTGTGGTATCTCCACTCTTATAAAGTGCAAAATCCTTCCACATAAGACCATCGTTATACCACTTGTTAAGAAGTCTGCAAGCTTCCTTTGTTCCTTCTTGTGTAAGCTTTCTATCATCAAATCCATTTACATAGAATTCTCTTTCTGAGATATCCGGATCTATAAATGACTCAATAAGAGTTCCTGCTCTCCAACCTACATCGTAAGACACTGAATAAGGAACCATCTTGTCTGCATCTTCCCCAAGAAGTGTATCTGCATTATCTCTAAATGCAATCAGGACTTTCTCGAATTCTTCTCTTGTTGTAGGAGCTTTAAGCTCAAGCTTGTCAAGCCAGTCCTGACGGATAAATGTATTTATTCTGTTTGTTGTCGCTCTCTTTCCTTCTATAGCCCAGAGAGTTCCATCAAACGGATCCTTGTCCCAGTACATGTTTGTTTCGCCAAGCCAGTTCCAAAGATTCGGAGTTACTGACTTGTTGTCTTCAACTATCTGAGCAAGATCCATGACACCACCCATATTCGCATATGTCTGGATTGTTGCATAATCATAAGTTACACAAATATCAGGAGCATCTCCTGCCGCAAGGAGGTTGTTAAGTTCATCAACCTCTGTCCATCTTGGAACAGCCTTAAACTCTACTTCTACATTGTAAGCATCCAGCATTCCATCATGAATATACTTTGTATACATGTTGTTGGTAGGATCTGATCCGCCGTCATTTCCTCTGTCATATACCTCAACAGTTATATGCTTTGTCTCAGCGAACTTTCCATCAACAAGCTCCCCATTGTCACCTGATACCGCAGCATCGCTCCCTGTTCCCTCCGTATCAGCTGTTGCAGCTGGAGTATCATTCTGAGTAGCGGTGTCATTTCCGCCTTTTCCTGATGAACCACATGCTACAAGCTGAAGGCACATAAGTCCCACTAGAGCAACAGATAAAACCTTCTTTCTCATTTCTTAAAATCCCTTTCTTGTTATTATATAGTTTGTTTATTAATTCAGCACTTCTGTGCTTATTAAGTTCTGGATTAGTTCTCTATCAGATTTTATTATCCCTTTACAGCACCAACACTAACACCGTGAATAAAATATCTCTGGAGCCATGGATAGATACACAGAATAGGAATTGTCGCAAACATAACGACTGCAGCCTTAAGTGATTCAGAAAGACCCGGAGTCGTAAATCCTTCCTGAGTAGCTACTTCAACATTGCTTACGTTGTTGATGATATTGTAGAGAAGCAGCTGTAACGGATAGAATTTTGAATCCTTTACATACATAAGTGCATCTGAATATCCATTCCATCTTCCAACCGCATAGAACAGCGCCAGTGTCGCAATAACCGGCTTTGATAGCGGAATATAAATATGTCTGAGTATCTGGAAGTATGATGCTCCATCAAGTATTGCTGATTCAGCAAGTGACTCAGGAATACCATAAAAGAAACTTCTCATTATGATCATATTGAACACTGAAAGACATGAAGGAACAATAAGTGATAGAGGACTATCAAGAAAACCAATACTCTTCATAAGAAGATAATTCGGTATAGTTCCGGCATTGAAAAACATTGTGATCGTTATGATAATATTGAACACACTTCTGCCCCTTAACTTATCGAATATAAGCGGATACGCACAAAGTGTTGTCATAGTCAGTGATAAAAGTGTACATATCAATGTAAGAAATGCAGTCCATATAAATGCTCTTACATACTTCATATCCGAAAGGACAGTTTTATATGCGTTAAATGTCAGTCCCTTGGGAAGCAGATAAACTTGTTTCTTTACAAGATAGTCAGCACCTGAAAGTGATTTTGATAAAAGATTCACCATCGGAAGCAAACATATGATGATAACCAAAACACATAAAGCAATGAAAACCATATCACTAGGTTTTGTCTTTTTATTCTTATTAAGGCTGATACCAACCGCATTCGCTGTCGCCATTACGTCCTTACTCATTTCATTACACCTCCTACCATATTCCTCTTTCGCCGAATTTCTTAGCTAAGCTGTTAGCAATAAGAAGGAATATGACGCCTATTACTGACTGAAATAATCCCACAGCTGTAGTCATCGAAAATTTAAGTCCCTTGATACCATTTGTATAAACAAAGGTTGAGATAACATTTGCCACATCCATAACCGTCTTATTCTGTAAAGCAAACGGTCTATCAAAGCTTGATCCTAGAATGTTACCAAGATTCATGATAAGCAGAACGATTATAGTCGGTCTGATACCCGGAAGTGTGATATGCCACATTTTCTTGAATCTTCCTGCTCCATCGACAGAAGCTGCTTCATAAAGTTCGGGATTAATACCTGTAATAGCGGCGAGATAAACTATGGAATTCCATCCAAAGCTTTGCCAGATACCTATGAAAATGTAAGAGAGAACCCAATGATTGGGATCATTCAGAAATGGCACTGAAGCAAATCCCATCTTATTGAATACCATATTTACAAGACCTGTACTTGGTGCAAGAAGCTGAAGCGCAAGACTGGAAATGATAACCCAGGAAAGGAAATGAGGCATATATGCCACAGTCTGAACAACTCGCTTAAACTTTTTTAATCTAAGTTCATTTAGAATAAGAGCGAAAATGATAGGAGCCGGAAATCCTAAAACGAGATCCAGCAGATTAAGAGTAAGTGTATTCCTGACTGATAACCAGAAATCTCTGTTACTAAATGCCTGTTTGAAATACTTTAGACCATTATCTGAAGCCACAGGCATCTTCCAGACACTCATGTTTAACTTGTAATCCTTCCATGCTATCTGAATATACTGCATAGGAATATACTTAAAAATAAGGAGATATAGCATTGGTAAAAGCAACATTGCATATAACTGCCAATACCTCTTCATATAAACCTTAAAATCCGCCTTCTTCTTTGTACCACCCATTTCAACTACTCCTTTAATTACCTTAGGTTTCAGACTGCTTTTTAAAGCATCCCTTTACTCTTTCTGCGATATTTAGTGCACTTTGTATATTTTACAATATATATACATGTGTTTTTTTGTCGCAAATCTATTATGCATTATAGACTATAAAAATGTGGAATAACATTGTTTAACTTGTAGACTACATTGCAAAAGATGTACTCATGTGATATATTAATAAACGTTACAGGAGGGGTTACAAAATGAAAAACGAGTTACATGAAAGGCTTAGGACGAATTTCACTTCACGCCAATATATGATTGCTGATGAATTCGAAATATATTATTATAGCGACGAATCCTTTACTCCATCAAACAATCATTCACATACATATTATGAATTATATTTTTTTATCAATGGAGATATTGACTTCCTTATAGGCAATAATTCTTATCATCTCATACCAGGAGATATGGTTATCATTCCTCCCGGAATCAAACATCACGCAGTTGCACGTGAGAATTCCAATAGATATCAAAGGATAGTTTTCTGGGTTCAGGAAAGTTTTTACGAAAGACTCGTCAGCGAATCAACTGATTATGAATATGCATTCAAGAAAGCTGCAAAAGATAATATATATATTTATCATAATTTCAGTTCAATCGAAGAAAAACTGTTCGATCTTGTTCAGGAGAACACAGGAGAAAGATACGGAAGTGCATCGAGAATAAAGATTGTAATAGATGATCTGATCCTATCAATAAATCGAATCATATATGAAAGAGATAATCAATTAAAGTCAGTACGAAACAACGATATATACAGCAGCATCCTTACATACATAAACACTCACCTGACAGAACCAATATTAATTGACGATCTAGCCAGAGAATTCTATATAAGTAAAGCTCATATATCGCACACATTCAAAAAAAATTCAGGAATATCCGTACATCAGTATATAACTAAAAAAAGGCTGGCTCTATTCAGAGAAGCCCTTATAGAAAATGGAGAGATAACACCTACATACCTTCACTGTGGTTTTAATGATTATTCATCATTTTACAGAGCCTTCAAAAATGAATATGGAATATCTCCTAACGAATACAAGATAGAACTACTAAGACATAAACCAACTAAAAAAACTGAGTGAGGCACACTCAGTTTTTTCTTAGTCCAATTTTTAGTTTTATTCTTTATTTTTTTCTTTGTTTTTTTCTTTGTTTATATTCTTTGTTTTATTCGTAGATTTATTCTTAGATTTATTCATATTCTGATTATTGTTATTATTCAGAACTTTCTCTGTGTCATCTTGAGTTTCAATTGAATCAGTTTCATCATCCTTTTCTTTGTCAGGATCCGGCTTAAGTCCTTGAGCAATTTCAATCTTATCAAAAGTCTTTACAAGAAAACGGCAGTTAGGCATAAGCATAACCGTTTCAAGAATAAGCCAGATAAGCCAGAACCAAGTAAAAAACCAATAACTGAGAATAAAAGGTACAAGCGCCATAGCAACAGCTATAAATACTCTGATAAGATGCGATATCGTCAAAAGCATCGCGCTTTTTAATACAGCCTTAGTACCCATAACATATCTGGATATTAGAGCAAAAGCAAACCATAATATCATAAGTATGATTACGAAAATAGCTCCTATTATGTAATAAAACGATGTCGACATCTGAAGCACATATATATAATGAAAATCCAAACCGAAAAATACAATTAATAAAACCGCAACAATATTGATTGGAATAGTCTGTTTAAGATTACTTACAAATGATTTAAAAAAAGGCTTAACTATACCTTCATCTGTATTTGACACAAGCTTCATACCAACATAAAATCTGGCAGAATATGCTGCGCCTATTGTAAATACAGGAATACAACATAATGCAAAAAGCAGATTCAAAACCATAAAGTCGGTAAATTCACCGATTGTCTGCATTATAGGACTATCATATTTAAGCATAATCTTTATTCCTTTCTTATAATAAAAGCTCTGTAAACATTTAGTTTACAGAGCTCAGTTTTATCAGGGGGTAAGGGAATCGAACCCCTTCCAAAGGTTTTGGAGACCCCTATCATACCGGTAGACCAACCCCCTACTATAAAAACTCGATTTGCATTTAGCAAATCGAGATAATTATTTTAAATTGATTATTCATTCAAAACTTCACACAGATTAGCGTATCTTACAATCTATTTCCATTTATTGGAAAAGCTCACGACCTATTAGTACACCTCAGCTAAACATGTTGCCATGCTTACACCCAGTGCCTATCAACCTCGTAGTCTTCGAGGGGTCTTAAGAGATATCTCATCTTGAGGTTGGCTTCACGCTTAGATGCCTTCAGCGTTTATCCGTTCCAGACTTGGCTACCCAGCTATGCACTTGGTAATACAACTGGTACACCAGCGGTCCGTCCATCCCGGTCCACATCAGAATGCTTCCGCGAAGACGGGCCTGAATATTTTCCTCGGCAAGCCCAGGTTTTGTCCCTTCAAAAGCCTCGCTCATTGCTATGCCAAATTGTTTGCGTAAATCTTCAATT
>JAFYHN010000032.1 GCA_017539165.1 Eubacterium sp. | reverse complement strand
CTGAATTCTTATACACAGATAATTTATTCTGATAATTGTATTCGTAACTCTGAACGGTATTACCGTTAGTAACGCTGATCAGATTGCCATTATCATCATAACTGTATTCAGTCTTTTCTCCACTACACTCTTCTGATACAAGCTGATTGTTCTCATTATATTTATATGTGGTTTTTCCCGCTTTAAGATTTGATGAAGAATCTATCAGACCACTGACAGTCTTTGAAAGATCAACTGATTTTGATAGTCTGTTACCAACTTTATCATATGTGTAATTATAAGTCATTAAAGATTTTTAAATCACATCCCAGAATTATTACCGCAACTACATAAAGCATAAGGAGACTAATAAAATGATTATAACTTAAGTATTTTTTCATATATCAACCTGCTTTTCTAAATATAAAATATTATTATTTCTTAAATGGTCTACTAAACACTAAAAACAACTCATCTAAATAATCAAAGTCTACAGCCCATTCCATCAATTGTCTACGTTCCAGAGATAATGAACTCAACAAATCCTATAATAATTCTCACTAAGCCATCAAGAGATGTATATTAATATTTCAATATCCACGGATGACAAATCTCTCCTCAATGATTCATTTATATCATTGTCACCATTAAATAAAGAAACATCTGCAAGAATAGCATGAACAAAAAACTACCACGCATGCCCCATATCAAGAACATTTCCAGTAATTAAGTTATATATTAAACAAATAGATACTGCCCCAAAAAACAATGCCACCAATAAATACCAAAACCATTTTATTGAAAAAATATCTTTTCTTTTTATATAACATCGGTCAGCAAATTTATCCAGATTAAACAAAACAACAACTTCTAATCCTTCTCTACTGTATTTAGTATTGTCTATACATGTATAGTCAGACAATAAAAGTGTTTGATTTAAATAATCTATTTCAATTACTGGATATCGTTTTACCCTTTTTACAGGATTTAAATATTTAAATTTTTTTATTATTCCTTTAGTTTCTACGTGTTCTTTACAACGTGTCAATTCATATAGTTGTTTATATTCATTATACGCAAGAGTTCCCATGGCAATAAATCCCACAAAAAATATAATAATATTGAAAATCATTCCACCAATATTTGCTGCATTTTCCATATCAATACCTCAAATCATCAATTCATATTATTTTTTCATTAAATTATATAATAAGAGACGCACTTTATTAAAACTATTATATTCCTTTGACCAATCATATAATATTTCACATACATCATCGGTTAAACCACCATTACATTTTGCTTCATATGCCAATTCAAATATAGCCTCAGTATTACTATAGTTTTTATTCATTTGTCTTGCATTAACGATATTTATGGTATCGGCATTAGCTTCTCCAATACCTAAAATCGAAAATGTTATATCTAAAGAAAGACAGATAAGACACCATGCAACTTTTGGCCACTCTTTATTTTTTATGGCCATTATCAACTCAACAATATCGCTTCCTAATCCATACCAGTCTCCCATTACTGATAATATAATAATAAACTTACTTTCTTCAACAATTCCACACACAGTAAAAATAGTTAAAAGTGAAAAGCCTATATCAGCAACATCTTTCAGTATATCTAAAGGACTATCCGCATCTAATAGTAAATCTTTAAATGCAAGCCCTATATTTACTAAATTAGTAGCAATAACAGCTTTTTTAGTAATTTCTATACCTTTATGGAACGTAAACAGTTGTGATCTAGTACTCAGTATTTTTTCGATGGCAGTAGTTAATGATAATTGAGTCAAAAAGAACTTGCCACTCGGATCTTCAAATACCACTGGATTTGCTGCCGCAAATAAGTACTTATGCAAGCTTATCGCATCATAGATATTTCCCTGATATGTATCTTCCTGAGTGAATGTTCCGGTTGCAGGATTCATGTATCTTGCTCTGAGATAATATAATCCTGATTCCTCATCATAGTTTTCGCTATTGTAACGGAAGCTGTTTGATACTTTCTCGGAACATATAAGTGAATTACCAAATGCATCATAAGTGTATTTGTTAACAAATTCACCGTTACTATCTGTAAGAAAAGCAACATTACCATGACCATCCTGAATATAGCTGTAATCCGTACCTGAGATGTCTACACCAAGAAGATCTTCACCAATAGTATAGTGCTTGATCTGTTTATTATCTTTATCAAGTTCAAGGATTACATTTGATAAGTCGTCAAATGTTGTAACTACGTATTTTATTACACCTGTAGCAGAACTCTTGCTTATTCTGTTACCCTGAGCATCATAAGAATAAGTGAATTCCTTACCTGCTGAATTCTTATACACAGATAATTTATTCTGATAATTGTATTCGTAACTCTGTACAGTATTACCGTTAGTAACGCTGATCAGATTGCCATTATCATCATAACTGTATTCTGTCTTTTCTCCACTACACTCTTCTGATACAAGCTGATTGTTTTCATTATATTTATATGTGGTTTTTCCTGCTTTAAGGTTTGATGAAGAATCTATCAGACCACTGACAGTATTTGAAAAATCAACTGTTTTTGACAGTCTGTTACCAACTTTATCATATGTGTAATTATAAGTTATTCTACCATTATTATCCCAGGTACTCTCATATAAAAGTCGGTTAAGACCATCATATCTATATTCAATTCTCTTAGTTCCTTCTGAATCGGTTTCTTGAATGGTTGATGGGTAACCTTTTTTATTTCTTTGGTATATGTATGACTTGATAACATTTTTCTTAGAATCAACTATGTCAATCCTTGAAAGATAAGAATTCTTATCATACTTATACTTAGCCTGAAGCCCATTGGAATACGTCAGAGTCTCTCTGTTACCAATCTTATCATATGTATATAGGGTTACATTTCCATTATGATCAACCACTCTAACAATTCGATCCATCTTATCATACTCATAAGATGTAGCACCATAAGGAGTTGAAAGCTTAGACAGTTTACCATTGAGAGTATATTCATATTCAAGCTTTATATTATTTGTATCAATCTTGGAAATGATCCTACCCTGATTATCATACTGATACTTTATTGTGCCTTCCTTGTTAGTTACACTTGCCAGACGGTCAATGTCTTTTCCTGAAGCATCTTCGTAGCTGTATGTAGTAACATTTCCACTAACTGAAGACTTGATGATTCGTCCGTGACCATCATAAGTATTCTCTGTTACATTTCCATCATAATCAGAGTTCTTTACGATATTTCCAAGTGCATCATATTCGTATGTGCAGCTCTTGCCTAACGCATTTGTTTTCTTAGTCACCCTAGATAATGAATCATATTCATACTTATATGAGTGGCCATTAGCATCTGTGACTTTTGTGACATTTCCAAGTCCATCATACTCATACGTTGTTGTATTACCATAAACATCCTTAACTTCAGTCAGATGTCCAGCAGCATCATAAGAATATCTGGTGAGATTTCCTGCGAAATCTGTTTTAACTTTAACCTGACCACGTACGTCATACTCTGATGTTTCTTTATTTCCATCAGGTCTGACAAAAGATGTCTGATTTCCTTTTGCGTCATATGTGTATGACCAGGTGTTTCCAAGCGCATCAATCTTCTTTATAAGATTAGACTTATTATCATATTCAAATGTAGTTTTATTGCCATATGGATCGATTACAGCTGTATTTCTTCCGATGCCATCATATTCATATTTAGTCGTATTGCCGTTTACAGCTTTAGCGATTACATTTCCAACCGCATCATATGTGTAAACTTCTTTTCCACCACCGACATATTCCTTGGATGTCATACGATCCAGCTTATCATATGTCATATTGACTTTTACACCATATGTATTAGTTGCTGTGATTGTATTGCCATTTGCATCATAGGCAAATGATTCTGAAGTTCCATCAGAGTAAAGAATCTTAGTCAGATTGCCAAGATCATCATATTCATACTTGGTTTCATTTCCAAGCATATCCGTCATAGATGAAACGTTGTCTACTGCATCATATGTGTAATGCACTTTGTTTCCTAATGAATCAACTTTTTCAGTTACATTTCCGGCATTATCATAGGACAGGAAACTATCTACGGTAGTTTCGACTCCATTTACAACCTGAACCTTGGAAATCTGAGTGCACTTTCCTTCATCATTTCTAACGAATTTGGTTATATTTCCATCTCCATCTTTGGATTCAATAACATTGTTATTCTCATCGTACTTGTATGATACGATTGTACCCAACGCATCTATAGCCGAAGTATTGTTTCCATTTGCATCATAAGTAAACTCAGTAACATTATGATCTGAGTCTTCTACTGATGTGATATTGTCATTATTATCATACTTTATGTCAGCGCAAACAATGCCATCTTTCACTATGGATGTTATCTTGTTATCGTTATAATTTGCACTGATTTCTTCCCCGGCACCATTAACTCTTGAAAGAATGTTACCTTCATTGTCGTATCTAAATGTCGTCACATGGCCTAATGCATCTGTGGTTTTGATTACATTATTATAATTGTCGTATTCATTTGTTGTTTTATTTCCCAGTGCATCAATGGTCTGAAGAACATTTCCGTTATCGTCATATATATATACAGTTGAATTGCCTCGTCTATCTTTGACGATTTCCTGTCTTCCTTCAACATCATGGCTGAATTCCATCCTGTTTCCATCTGCGTCGATTGTAGCTATGAGTCTTCCTTCGCTGTCATACTCGTTTCTGGATACAGCAACGCCCATCGGGTCTATGATAGAGATAAGGTTGTGATTCTTATCGTAAGTATAAGATACAGTTCTGTCCGCACTGTCTGTTACACTGACTAGGTCACCAGCAGCATCATACTTGTAGATGGTCTTATTACCATTTACGTCAGTTGCTTCGGTAACACGGTTCTTTGAGTCACGTTTTACTTCGATACTCCTGCCATCTTCACCATGATATCCGTTAGCATCTACTGTTATCTTGTGACCAAGAGAATCTTCTATCCTGTAAACACCCTTATTCTTATTAAGATAGAGCTTCTCACCATTCTCTGTTGTAAGTCTATAGTTTATAGTGTCATAAACGCCATCCTCATAGAATAGGATATTCCCTCCTGATACAGCACCACTGGTATCTGTGAGGATTTCAAGTTTTACCTTCTGATTTGTTACACATTTATATCCGAGAGTTACTTCCTGAATCGGACGAAGTACGCCCATAGCAGGGCTGAATGTCAGTTCAAATCTGTCACTTGTTCCATCTCCATATGTAACGGTCACATCATGATCCTTCTTCTCTACCATCTGATATCTTGTAGAGAATCCGGAACCTGACTGAACCATTCCATAACCATCTGCAAGGGAAGCACTTTCATAAATCTTAAGTCCCTGGACAGACATGGACCAGCCATATCCAAAGTCGCCTGATTCTTTTACAGTGCTGTCATAGATTCGGTTGACATTAACTGTAGTACCAGTAATCTTGGATGTTATATCTGTAAATCCGATATGCATGTTTCCGACTTTAAGTGCACCTTCGATATTTACTTTTCTGGTTACAGTCTTAGAGTGACCTTTTCCATCTTTTACAGATAGTCTGATCTGGTACTTTCCATTTGCAAGAAGGGATGAATCAAATGCACCAAGTTTTCCCTTATTTACACTCTCTTTTCCTTCATAGAAGATTTTGTAATCTCCTTTACCATTAGGTCTGTAACCCAGAGTATATTCTACATTTTCGGCATCAGAACAAACAGTACCGACTATGTCTGTCAGTGCCGTTATCGTATCTTCATCTTCAGGATACTCCATAAGTGCAGTAAGTCCTGTACTGTCTTCATTAATTGGAGTCTCTGTTGTGGAACCTGTGCCACCTGGATTTCCGGTTCCACTCGGATTCTGATTATCTACTTTCTTTAACTCTTCAGGTATTGTATCAGTTACTTTTGGTTCTCCACTTCCGTTAAGTCCTCTTGTCTCAAACTGAAGACTGAATGGGAGAAGTGTCAGTGTATCCACCTGTGAAAGGTTCTGATTCTTTGCATAGGCATCAAGATCTATCCAAGCATACTCTCCGGCATTATCCTTGGCACCTCTATAATCAGTCACCGGGAGATATGCTCTTACCCAGATATGTTCGACTATAAGACCTATAGTTTTTCCATCACTAAGAAGTTTTGTGTATTTAATGCCATTTTCCTTATAAACGTCTGCACCTTTATCGATTGAAGAAGCACCTGTCAGCCACTTAACCTGCTGTTCTTTAAATACTGCCTGTCCATGAACAAACTTAACTTCATATCCCTGCTCACGGAGCATCTCTGCGAGAAGATTCGCATTTTCAGATGCAGTTGCTCTTCCTGCTTTTCTTACAGCATCCGCATCTCTTCTGAAAGCGATACCAAGATCACTT
>JAFYHN010000031.1 GCA_017539165.1 Eubacterium sp. | reverse complement strand
GCCAACCTCAAGATGAGATATCTCTTAAGACCCCTCGAAGACTACGAGGTTGATAGGCACTGGGTGTAAGCATGGCAACATGTTTAGCTGAGGTGTACTAATAGGTCGTGAGCTTTTCCTAGTTTAGGTAAGATACTGATGTTTTGTATTCTGTGTGAAGTTTTTTATTCCTCGATAGCTCAATGGTAGAGCACTCGGCTGTTAACCGAGGGGTTGTTGGTTCGAGCCCAACTCGGGGAGTTTTTTTAACATAACTGTATAAGTTTTATGTTGAGATCTGGCCCGGTGGTCAAGAGGTTAAGACATCGCCCTTTCACGGCGGTAACACGGGTTCAATTCCCGTCCGGGTCACTATTATTAAAAAAGGACGCTTAGCTCAGTTGGTTAGAGCATCCGGCTCATAACCGGACGGTCCTGGGTTCGAGTCCCCGAGCGTCCACGTTCACTCCTAACAGAAGTTGGGAGTTTTTTTGTATAATAGGAAACTTCGTCTCCTATTACACAAAAAACGCTCCGCTGAAGATGCGTCTCGGCGCGATAGGAAGATAGTTGCCTGCGGCAATACGCGCCTCGCGCGGAGAGTGTCGCAAACGACACTCTTTTATGTTATAAGTAAATACTGTATTACATCTAGACTTTTTCTTAAAACATGTATATACTTAAAGAACAGTTAAATGCATTTAATTCGTTGTAGTTGTTTATTGATTTAAAGTATAGGAGACGAGTTTATATAATGAGTATATTTAGAGTAGAATTAAAAAAGGTTGTTGATGACAGCTATGATGTAACTATTGGATATGATCTTATGGACCAGTTTATCGAAGATTTAAAGAATGGGATGGTAGGTAAGATTCATAAGTTTGCAGTTATTACAGATAGTATAGTTGTTGATCTGTATGGTCGAAAGATTTTTGATCGACTTAATAATGCAGGTTATCATGCAGATCTTTTTGTATTCCCTGAAGGAGAGAAGAGTAAGACAAGAGAGGTAAAATCACAACTTGAGGATGAACTTCTTGCATCAGGTTTTAGACGTGATTGTTGCATAGTAGCCGTAGGAGGAGGCGTTGTAACTGATCTTGCTGGTTTCCTCGCAGGAACATTTGGAAGAGGTGTACCTTTTATCAATTATGCAACGACATTGCTAGCTGCTGCGGATGCTTCTGTGGGAGGTAAAACAGCTGTTGATACACCGCTTGCTACAAATCTTATCGGTCTGTTTAATCAGCCAACCAAAGTATATATCGATATTGCTACCTGGAAGACTCTTCCTAAGAGACAGATCATAAGTGGTCTTGCGGAAACAATTAAGCATGCATGTCTTGCAGATGCTAAGTTTTTTTATTATCTTGAAGAGCATATGGATGAAATTCTTGCACTTGATCCAGAGGTATGTGAGCATATCGCTGAGACAAATTGCAGAATTAAATACGATGTAGTAATGCAGGATGAGAGAGAGTCAGGTCTTCGAGAAGTTCTTAATCTTGGACATACAGTCGGCCGTGCTATCGAAACTGTTAGTGATTATGAGCTTATGCATGGAGAAGCAGTTTCTATAGGTATGGTTGCAGAAGTCGATCTTGCCTTAAAGATGGGACTTCTAAAGCAGGAGGAAAGGGACAGGGTAGTTGCTTTACTTGCTAAGGCCGGTCTTCCTACAGAGATTCCTTCCTATATTGATAGAGAAGCACTTGTTAAGAAGTTATATACAGATAAGAAGGTTCGTGATGGTAAGCTTCGTTTTGTTCTTCAGGACGGCATTGGTTCTATTAAAGAATTCGAGCCTGGAGTATTTGCAACTCCTATCGAGGAAGACACTGCAAGAGAAATAATCATGGAAATGAAATAATAATTAAAGAAATATTGATAATTCCTATAAATAGATGACTTTTATATGCATTCTACTGATATATTTCTTTAAGTTGCGCGCGAGGCAATGAAAATATATGAATTAACAAAAATGTAGAAAGGGAAGATATGATAGAGAAAAGTAGAATTATCAGGAATTTTTTTGCAGTACTTGCGCTTGCGATATTACTTGCTATAAGTATATCGACACTTAATATCAATGCAGCTGGTCGACATGGATCTGGTGAATGGAAGACTAATTCACAGGGAAAATGGTATGAGTATGAAGATGGATATTATCCAAAGAGTAAATGGGTTAAGATTGATGGCTACTGGTATTATTTTGGCAAGACCGGATATCTTAGAACAGGTTGGATTAAGATAAATAATAAATGGTATTACTCAAACAAGAAAGGTCATAGACTTCATGGTTGGAGAAATATCAATGGTAAGACGTATTACTTAGATAAGAAAAAGAACGGTGTTATGATTACCGGTTGGAAAAAGACTGCTAAGGGTTGGTATTATCTCAGAGAGGATGGTTCACTTGTCAGGGGCGAGTGGATATCTGACAATGGAAATAGATATTACTTGAAAAAAAATGGGCTTCTTCCTAAGAAGGGCTGGATAAAAATAAGAAATGAATTCTATTATATTACTAAAAATGGTAGTGTAATGACAGGATGGTTTAAGGAAAAGTCAAAGTATTACTATTTTTATGATGATGGAAGAATGGCTAGATCCACATGGATCTGTTGGAAGGGAAAATGGTATTATCTCTTATCAAATGGAAAGATGGCCACTGGAACTCGTAAAGTAGATGGAAAAACTTATGACTTTGGTACTGATGGCGCAATCGAAGATCCAATGTTATCAAAGGCTCAGCAGTATTCTAGTTCTACTAAGTATCTTATTCTTGTAAATCGCACAGATCATAAAGTAGCGATATACGAGGGAAGTGTAAATAACTGGGCTCAAATCAAGTCTTTTACATGTTCGGATGGTGAAAGTACACCTAATGGTATATTTACTATAGGCGTACATATAGAGCATTTTGGAGAAGATCATGGTTATACCTGTTGGTATGCTAGTCAGATTTCAGGTAATTATCTGTTCCATTCAGTACTTTATTATCCATACAGCAAGGAAAACATTATGGATGGAACATTGGGAGCAAGAGTTTCTCAGGGATGCATCCGTCTTGAGATAAACAATGCGAAGTGGATATATGACAATATTCCTTCGGGAACGAAAGTCGTTATGTATCAGTAATGAGTTTTCATTAAATAGAATAAAAGTAATCATAAAAAAACAATCGAGAAATTTTTTATCTCGATTGTTTTTTTAATGTTTATTTCAGATTGACATATTATTATGTGCGCAGAAACAACATAGAAAGGAGTGAGTGATATGGCAAAGGAGCAGACATTTGAAAGATTAGAAATAAAATATCTACTAAATGATATTCAGTATCATGCGCTTCTTCCAGAATTACTTAAGATAGCAGAGAAGGATCAGTATGGAAAGTCGAGAATTAACAATATATACTTCGATACTCCAAGTTTTAGAATAATTAGAACTTCTCTTGAGAAGCCGGTATATAAGGAGAAGCTGAGGCTTAGAACATATGGAGATACATCTGATGATACAAATGCATTCATAGAGATTAAGAAGAAATACAGAGGAGTTGTTTATAAAAGAAGGATTTCAGCAGAATATATAAATGCGATGGATTATCTTACTTCAGAATCCGGAAGAGACAGTATACCGGAAAGTCAGGTTAAAGAAGAGATAAATGAATTCCTGAATATCTACACAGGATTACATCCTGCAATGATAATAGGTTATGACAGGATTGCCCTTGCAGGGATAAATGATAAAGATTTCAGAGTTACATTTGACACGAATATAACTTGGAGAACAACGGATATAGATCTTCGTAAAGGAACGGACGGAAGGCAGATTCTGAAACCGGGACAACACTTGATGGAGATAAAGATTCCGGATGCATTTCCATTAGAACTATCGAGAAAGATGAGTGAACTTGGAATATTCCCGGTTTCTATATCGAAGTATGGAAGAGCATATACGGATATGATAAAGCAGATGATGAAAAGTAATATTAAGATATATGATTACGAGACAATAAATAATGTTGCATATAACAAGGGATTTATAAAGAAAGGGGAGGTAGCTTATGCTTAATTCATTATTTAATTCAATCATTACGGAGGGTAATTTTACACCGGCAATATTTGGAGAAATACTTTTTGCAGCGATAGTATGCGGTCTTATCATAGCAGGAGCATACATGATCAAGAATAAATACTCGAAGAGTTTCGTCGTAACTATTACGTTGCTGCCTTCCATAGTGGCATTGATCATAGTTCTTGTAAATGGAAATATAGGGGCAGGAGTTGCAGTTGCAGGAGCATTTAGTCTTGTAAGATTCAGATCGGCACCGGGACGAGGACAGGAAATCACAAGTATATTTCTCGCAATGGCAGTAGGTCTTGTACTGGGAATGGGATATTTAGGACTTGCAATAGTATTCAGTATTATCATAGCGGGAATTAATCTGATATTGAATGTAACAGGATTCGGTGGCAAAGAGAATGAAGAAAGAGTATTAAAGATAATGGTTCCAGAAAACCTCGATTTTGAAGAAAGATTCGATGATATATTCACAAAATACCTGGATAGTTATACATATGATGAAGTAAAGACAACAAACATGGGAAGTCTTTACAAGATAAGTCTTAAAGTAATCCTTAAATCTGGTTCATCCGTTAAGGCAATGATGGATGAAATAAGACAGAGAAACGGTAATCTTGAGATAAGCCTTGGAAGATCAGTAACTGCACAGGAAACACTCTAATGTCATTTTAGAGAGGAGGAAGAATTATGAGAAAACGTGGACTATATATAACAAGTATGATGATAATGACTCTGGCGATGGCCGGATGTGGTAATATATCAGGAACAAGTAGTGATTCTAAAGAAGTTAGTTCTTCAACAGATTCAGATAAAAATACCACGATCACTGTGGAAAGTAGTACTGAAAGTGCAGCCGAAAAAGAGGCTGAAGAAGTATCGACTATTAATTCGGAAATGTTTACAGAGCGTGATCAGGATCCGTCATATGATGAGAGTGAAGCTGTGGATATTAAGCTAAATGGAACATCTATAAGCTGTGACAGTTCATCGGTAAGTGTTGAAGGAAGCATAGTGACAATAAAAAAAGAAGGTGTTTATGTGTTATCAGGAACACTATCTGATGGTCAGATCATCGTTGATGCTGATAGCAGTGAGAACGTTCAGATAGTATTGAATGGGGTTGATATAACCTGTTCAAATAGTGCCTGTATATATGTAAAAAATGCGGATAAGACATTTGTAACACTTACAAAAGGAACTGAGAATAAGCTTTCTGATACGGGTGCAGAATATGAAAAAGATGGCGATGAGAAAGTTGACGGAGTTATATACAGTAAGGATGATGTGACATTTAATGGTGAAGGATCCCTTACGATCTGTGCGGGATATAATCATGGAATAGTAGGAAATGATGACGTAAAGTTTACCGGCGGAATATATAATATTACTGCTACAGGCAAAGGAATTAAGGCAAATGACTCAATCCGTGTGCTTGACGGAAGCTATGAGATAGTAAGTAAAGACGATGCACTTCATACAAGTAATAATGAAGAAGAAGGTAAGGGTTATATCTATATAGCTGGTGGTACTTTTGATCTTAGTTCGGATGATGATGGAATCCATGCTGAGAAGGATCTCACGATAGATGGTGGAACAATAAACGTTGCTAAAAGTTATGAAGGACTAGAAGGTGCAACAATAACAATTAATGGCGGTGATATAGATATTCTGGCTAGTGATGACGGAATGAATGCAACAGGAACAAGCCAGACTGCAGCAGCTACTGAAAGTGGCAAAGAAGAATTTGAGGGAAAAGATTTTAATGGAAAAGATTTTGCTGGAATGGACGATGTTGAGTGGGACTTTGACGGTAAGTTTGGTCGCGGAATGGGCGGCGGTGGAATGTTTGACGCAGTTGAAGATGCAGTTCTAACGATAAATGGAGGAGACATATATGTTAATGCCAATGGTGATGGAATAGATTCCAACGGATATCTCTATGTATATGGTGGAACAGTGGTAGTTGACGGCCCAACAAATGATGGTAATGGTCCCCTTGATACAGGATATGAAGGAATTATATACAGTGGAACGGTCATTGCGGCAGGATCATCAGGAATGGCAGAGACATTTTCGGAAGAGTCTTCCCAGTACAGCATACTTTATAATTTCACTGACACAATCTCAGAAGGAACAGAAGTACAGCTTCTGGATAGTGATGGAAATGTTATCGCTAACCATATTTTTGCTAAGACAGGAAGTTCAATAGTGATTTCCTCGTCCGATATAAAGAATGGATCATATACTATAAAAGCCGGAGATACAGAAGAAGAAATCGAAGTCAGTAGTGTATCAACATCAGCAGGTGTATCCGGTGGTTTTGGTGGCGGTTTCGGAGGAGGTCCAGGCGGAGATTTTGGACCGAATTCTGATTTGCCAGATAACAGAAATATGACACCTCCAGATAAGAACGATGATAGAAGTAGCACTGAGTCGTTTTAATTAATCAGTTCTTCCTTTCAATTTTATATACACCTTGTTAAGAGACGAATCATATTCCTTTCTGATTCGTCTCTTTTATTTACAATATTTTGGTGAAATGTTAGAATAGAGAACATATTTTTAAGTGAATACTTGAATCAGTGGAGAGATTATATAATGATGGAGGGTAGAGTATGAATGTAAGGGTAAACAGGGAAGGTGGAAAAATAGGTTTAATAATTGTGTTAATTGTTTTTGCTGTTCCTATTTTGGGGGCACTTTTTTCGCTTGGTTCATTCCTGCTTGGTACTGCAGGTGTTGAATATTTTAAAGAGAAGAAAAATGCAAGAAAATATACAGAAGAAGTAACAGCTGTAGTTGTGGACGTAGATCGTGATTATAAAGGCAGTACCCTGATAAGCTACCAGACTGTCAGTTATGAATATAATGGTCAGAAATATGAATCAAAGATTGAATACTCTGTAGAAGCTAGTGGACATTATTCTTCAGATGGAAAAGGACCTGATGAAGATAGCATTAAAGATTCTGAAGAAAATAGAGAAGAACACTGGGATGAACTTCAAGACACTATTGGTAAGGAAGAAAAGATATATATTGATCCAAAGGATCCATCGAAAGCTGCCGGACATTCAGAGGATAAGGTAATTCATGCGCTCGGTGTAATGACATTGATAGGAGCTCTTGTTTTTTTAGTTTTTATTATTTTGATAGTAGTATTTATTATTATATTTAAACATGTATATAAAAAGACTGTAGATACTGTAAATAATCAAATCCAGTATCAGCAACAGCAATGGACAGATAACAGCGTATCAGAAGAAGACTGGAGAAATCAGGACTAATGGGAATTGCAGATTTTTTATCAAGTGGAAATATCCGTCTGGATCAGCAGCTTAAGTTTACTGCTGAGATTGACAAGATGACAAGCATTATTCGAAGAACGTCTCTGATAGATAAGAGCAGAAGAGAAAATGATGCAGAGCATTCATGGCATATTGCAGTGATGGCAATGCTCTTTGAAGAATATGCAATTGAACCTGTTGATGTAAATCGTGCAGTAAAGATGTGTGTGGTTCACGATCTGATAGAGATTTATGCAGGAGATACCTTCGCATATGATACAAAAGCAAATGAAGGAAAAGCGAAGCGTGAGAAAGAATCAGCAGATAAGCTTTTTTCACAACTTCCGGAAGAACAGGGAAAGATGATAAGAGAACTGTGGGAAGAATTTGATGCTATGGAAACTGCTGATGCAAAATATGCTTCATGTATGGACCGTCTTCAGCCGTTCCTCCACAATACTCTTACAGAAGGTTTTACATGGGTAGAAAGCGGTACTAATAGAGCAAGTGTTGAAAAAAGAATGGCAGTGATCAAGGAATTCATGCCGGAAGTATATAAATGGATTATGGAAAATATAGAAAGAGCTGTTGAAAATGGATGGCTTAAGAAAGAAACAGAATAAAAAAAAACCGGTTCTATCCCGGATTTAAAACGGAGTCGGAGGGATTCGAACCCTCGTGCCCCGGAGGGCAAACGCATTTCGAGTGCGCCCCGTTATGACCACTTCGATACGACTCCATATATAAGCTGGTACGTTTGTACCAGCTTTTGTATTATATAAAAAAAACTTAAAATAATCAAGATATGAATATATTCTAGTAAAGAAAAGTTAACGAAAAATAAGAAAAAACTGTTGAAACATAAGCATCTATACTCTATAATGTGGAGTAATTTCGTTCACTATTCAGAAATGCTTCCTTATATAATAGGAAGCAACCTTATTTGAAGGTTGGCATATATAACCGAATAAGAGTGAAATGAATTGTAGGTGCTAAAAATAGTTACTTATTTTGTTATATATGCTATATTCTGAATGGTTGGCATCGAATAATCCAGGTACAAAGGAGTTATGAGAAGATGTATAAGATTGTAAGAAAAGAATCTCTTAATCCTACTGTTACCCTTATGGAGATTGAAGCTCCGCTTGTTGCCCGTAAGGCAGAGCCGGGACAGTTTATAATCTTCAGAGCAACAGAAGATGGAGAGAGAATCCCTCTGACCATTGCAGGTTATGACAGAGAAAAAGGAACAGTAACTATTATATTCCAGATCGTTGGAGCAGGAACTGAGATCCTCAACTCATTGAATGTAGGGGATAGTGTTCATGATTTTGTTGGACCTCTCGGAAATGCAACTGAGACGGAAGGTCTTAAGAAGGTTGCAGTAGTTGGTGGTGGTGTTGGTTGTGCCATCGCATATCCTGTTGCTAAGAAGCTTCATGATATCGGATGTGAAGTTACTTCTATAGTAGGATTCCGTAATAAGGATCTTGTAATCCTTGAGGATGAATTCCGTGCAGCATCAAGTAACTATATTCTAATGACAGATGACGGATCTGCAGGAGAGAAGGGTGTTGTAACAGCACCACTTGAAGAGCTTATTAAGAACGGTGAAGAGTTTGATGAAGTTATTGCTATCGGACCACTTATCATGATGAAGTTCGTTGTAATGACTACTAAGAAATATAATGTAAAGACTGTTGTCAGCATGAACCCTATCATGGTTGACGGAACAGGTATGTGCGGATGCTGTCGTCTTACAGTTGGTGGTGAGACTAAGTTCGCATGTGTTGACGGTCCGGACTTTGACGGATTTGAAGTAGATTTTGATGAAGCTATGGCAAGAGGCGGAATCTATAAGCCATTTGAGCTGAAGGCCAGAGAAGAAGCATGTAACATGCTTAATAAGGAGGTGTAGTAAGATGCCAAATATGAGAATGGACAAGAATCCTATGCCTTCACAGGATCCTAATGTTAGAAATAAGAATTTTGATGAGGTAGCTCTCGGATACACAGAAGAGCAGGCTCTCGATGAGGCACAGCGCTGCCTTAACTGTCCAAAGCATCCATGTATGGATGGATGTCCTGTTCAGATTTCAATTCCAGAGTTTATCCAGAAGATAGCTGAAAAAGATTTTGAAGGAGCTTATCAGGTTATTAATCGCTCAAGCTCACTTCCAGCTGTCTGCGGACGAGTTTGTCCACAGGAGAGACAGTGTGAGTCAAAATGTGTTCGTGGAATCAAAGGTGAGCCTGTAGCTATCGGACGTCTTGAGAGATTCGTAGCTGACTGGCACAATAAGAATGTTACAGAAGCTCCAGCTAAGCCTGAGCCAAATGGACATAAGTGTGCAGTTATCGGATGTGGTCCTTCAGGACTTGCTTGTGCATCTGATCTTGCAAAGAAGGGTTATGATGTAACAATCTACGAGGCACTTCATACACCAGGTGGAGTTCTTGCTTATGGAATTCCTGAATTCCGTCTTCCTAAGGCAATCGTTCAGAAGGAAGTTGATGGACTTAAGGCACTTGGTGTTAAGATAGAAACAAATGTTGTAATCGGTAAGTCTATAACTATAGATGAACTTTTTGATGAGTTTGGATACGAAGCAGTATTCGTTGGATCAGGAGCTGGTCTTCCACGCTTCATGAATATTCCTGGTGAGAACCTTAATGGAGTTTATTCTGCAAATGAGTTCCTCACAAGAATTAACCTCATGAAGGCATTTAAAGAAGGATCAAACACACCTATCGAGCATCCTAAGAAAGCTGTTATCGTTGGTGGTGGAAATGTTGCTATGGATGCAGCTCGTTCAGCTAAGCGTCTTGGCGCTGACGTTACTATCGTTTACAGACGTTCTATGGAAGAGCTTCCTGCACGTAAGGAAGAAGTTGAGCATGCTATGGAAGAAGGAATCATCTTCAAGCTTCTCAACAATCCTATCGAAGTAGTTGGTGAGGACGGAAGAGTTAAGGCTATACGTTGTCAGGAGATGGAGCTTTCAGAACCTGATGAGTCAGGCCGTAGAAGTCCTGTTCCTGTAGAAGGAAAGATAAATGAGATCGAGGCTGATTGCTTTATAGTATCAATCGGTACATCTCCAAACCCTCTCATCAAGAGTACAACAGAAGGACTTGATACAAATAAACGTGGTTGTATCGTAGCTGATGATAATGGAGCTACTACTAGAGAAGGTGTCTTCGCAGGTGGAGATGCAGTTACAGGAGCAGCCACAGTAATCCTTGCAATGGGTGCCGGAAAGAAGGCCGCTGCTGCTATGGATGAATATATAATGAACAAATAATTCACCAATAAAATGCACAATTAAGTTTGTGCATTTTTTTTTGTTGAAATTGTATTGCTATTTTGGGATAATATAATAACTACACAAAGTGATATATTTATTTTTACAAGGAGGTTTTCTATATAATGAAAACAAAGAAGAGGATATTTAGTTTTATTCTTGGTTTATTAGTCATGCTTTCTGCATTGGCTGTACCAAACTATGACGTAAAAGCTGCGTCTATCTCAGCGCCTTCAGCTATTTATGAGCTCTCAGCTAAAGGTACTCAGATTGTTGTTGCCTGGACACCTGTTCAGGGAGCTGTCAAGTATGCTGTTAAACTTAAAGTTTATGGAAGTTCTGCATATTTGGCTAGTTCAAACAATATTCAAAGTAACAAGATAATTATAAAGTCAAATCCGGGACTTAAGTATTCAATTGAAGTTAGTTCTATAGCTTCTGATGGTAGTCAGAGTTATCCTGCATACAAGATTATATATGCTGCACCAGCTAAGCCTAAGAACGTATATCTGAGAGGCTGGGAACCAGGAACAAGCAAACCTTCTGTTCAGTGGGCAGGTTATTACGGAAATACTACTGGAGCTCTATATCCAGATGGATATCAGGTTCAGATTACTACACTTAGTAACAAGAAGATAAAGACATTTACTGTAAAAACTACATCTTTCAGTGACAAGCAGCTTTCAAAGATTAAGAATGCTGGTTTCAAGGTAAAGATTCGAGCATATTATACAATCACTAATGCTAAGGGACCTGGAAAGAATTTAAAGGTTTATAGTGCATGGTCAGGTGCTAAGGCATTTGTGCCACAGCCTATTATGAAAGCTGAATATTATAGAGGCGATAGCAATGCTACATTTAGCTGGCAGCCTATTAAGCATGCTAAGAGCTATGGCATCTATAAAGTTATTCAGAATGGAAATAATTATAAGTTCGTAAAATATAAAACTGTTGCAGGTTCTGTTACATCTACTACAGTACCATTGAGCTTAGGTAAAGTTACTGTATTACCAGTAGTTAAAGTTGGCAGCAAGACTTATAAGTCTTCTACTAAAGATAGAATGGGATTTTACGGAGTAAACTTACAGTAAATTATAATAGTTTAGAAAGGCTCAGGGGTTTGCCCCTGAGCTTTTTTGACAATAAAGGTTGGATTGTGGTATGATGACATTTACTGTTCTAAGAATCTTTACAGAATAATACTGCGTATGAATAGTAATTCAGAATCATTCATAATCTAGGAGTTATTATGGCAGATAAGAAAAAAAATGTAGCCAACGGAGTTATGAAGGCGGCAAGCATTCTTGTAATATTGAATTGTGTTTCCAGCGTTTTAAGTTTTGTAAGACAGATTATACTAACCGGTATTTTTGGAATGAGTGAGAGTTTTGAGATGGATGCATACAATGCAGCATTCACTATTCCGGATACATTATATATTCTTCTAGTTGGTGGTGGATTATCATCATCATTTATTCCTGTATTTAGCGGATATATAGCTGCCCATAAAGAGGAAGATGGGTATAAGATGGCTAGTTCCATATTAAATCTGGTAGCTATATCAGCGGCTCTTTTTAGTTTATTGGGAATAATATTTACACCTCAGGTACTTCCATTAGTTACTGATTTTAAGAATTGGCAGCAAGAGGGAATAGATCTTGCCATTACTCTTACCAGAATTATGTTTTTCCAATGCTTTTTCATGTGCCTGGCAGGAATATGTCAAGGTATTCTTCAGTCATATAAAGATTTTGCACCGCCTTCTATTGGAGCGGTTTTATATAGTTTTATAATAATCAGTTTTGGTTATCTTCTCTATAAGCTGGGAGCAGGAATTGCAGGATTTTCTATAGGTGTTGTAGTCGGTGCGTTTGTAAACTTCGCATATCAGATATATCCTATGAAAAAACATGGTTTTAAATATAAGAAGATAGTAGATCTAGATCATGAAGGAGTAAAACAGTTTTTTAAATTGTTTTGGCCGATGTTATTTGGAATCAGCGTATCACAGCTTAATCAGGTTGTTAATGGTAGGTTTGCATCTGGAATTAATCAGGGAATTCTTACAAGTGTTCGTGAGGCTCAGAGAATACAAGAACTTCCAATAACTATATTTGCTAGTTCAGTAGCACTTTCAATCTTCCCAACTATGGTAGAACATTTTACCAATGATGATATGAATAGTTTTCGAGCTAGCCTGTCTATGGGAATAAGAAATGTAGTATTTATATTACTCCCGTGTTCTGTAGGAATAATTGCAGTAAGACAACCGTTAATTCGTCTGTTATATCGTAATGGAGCAACCACTGAGAATGATGTCCGTATAACAGCGGGGATTCTTGCATTTTACTGTATAGGAATGGCTGCGTATTCGGTCAGAAAAGTTGTACTGCAGGGATTCTATGCTGTTAAAGAAACCAAGACGCCGGTACGAATAAATGTGTTTATCTTTATGCTTAATACGCTTTTAACATATATATTTGCAAAAATCTGGAAGGGAAATGGAATAGCACTGGCTTATTCTGTTACTGGACTCTGTAGTGTTACTTTACAGACATTCTTCCTTAAGAGAAAAATCGGAAGTATAAATGGACATGAGATAAAGGATTCTGTTCTGAAATGTGCTATATGCTGTGCTGTTATGTATGTGGTAGTTCAGGCAGGACAGATAATATTCGAAAACAACATTTCCTATGAAACTAAATCAAACCAGATTCTGGAATTTCTGATTCTGGTAGCAGCAGGTGGTGGAACATTTGTAGCTATGGCTTTGGCACTAAAGATGAAGGAAATGACTTCTATATTAGATGTTTTCATGAGGAAGTTTTTAAAAAGACGTATAAAGGACGCTTTATAGTTTAGAAAAGAGAGGTGACTGTCATGTACAGAGAACTTTCAAAGCTTATAATGTTTCGTGAATTTGAAGAAGATAGTATTCTTACAAACCTGGCTGATATTATGCGAGAAATCGATGAGTATGATAGTCAGGAATATGATGAGGATGAAGACAATGAATTCGACAGGGACGAGATCATAGATGAGATCTATGGTGAGATTCATAAACTTCTTGAGATTGGCACAAACTATGGATTTGATAAGAATCTCTGGCACGATTATATCACCTTTGTCATAGTGACAAATGAAAACCCTTATTCTCTTACTTCAGAGAGAACTGATGAGCAGGATGGAAGTGTAAATACCATAGTTCTGAGGGATATGATGGTCTTTAACAGACTGTTTAACTTTGATTTCAGCAAGCTTGAAGAGAGACTTGGGATTGATTGTTTTTCAATTGTATCGAATTATAAGTCAATCCATAAGAGAAGTCAGATATATAATAGAAATGTTTCTAAGAAAGTCAGAGCTCTCAGTGATGCGATAGAAGAGAATCTGAAAAACGTAGAAGGCATGGATTTCATTTCCGATGAAGAAAAAGAACGAGTAGCGGCTGAGAATACACTGGCACTTGTGACAGACTTCTATAGAAGTTACGGTGTTGGAATGTTTGGTCTTAATACCGCATTCAGAATAGATGAAAAAACAGGAGAGTTTTCTCCGATCAACAATACAGACAGCGTAATGCTGGATGACCTTATTGGATATGAGATTCAGAAGAAGAAACTTAGAGATAATACTGAGAGTTTTATCAACGGAAGCCCTGCGAATAATGTACTGCTTTTCGGAGATGCGGGAACAGGTAAGTCTACATCCATTAAGGCACTTATAAATGAATATTACGACAGCGGACTTCGGATGATCGAGCTGTATAAGCATCAGATGAGACAGCTTTCGACTATAATCTCCGAGGTTAAGAGCAGGAATTACAAGTTTATCATATATATGGATGATCTTTCATTTGAAGAGAATGAGACAGAATACAAATACCTGAAAGCAGTTATCGAGGGTGGTCTTGAGACAAGACCTGATAATGTACTTATATATGCTACTTCGAATCGTCGTAATCTTATTCGTGAAACTTGGAATGATACAAATGATGTCGAGCTGGATAAGCATAGATCCGATACACTTCAGGAGAAGTTATCTCTTGTTAGCAGATTCGGTGTTGCGATACCATTTGTCCGTCCGAACAAGAAAGAATATGAAGAGATCGTATCGACACTTGGCAAGAGAGCCGGTGATCTCGGACTGACTGAGGAAGAACTTATGCAGGCTGCAAACAAGTGGAGTGTGACTCACGGTGGAATGTCAGGAAGAGCCGCTCAGCAGCTGATTGACTCACTTCAATAAAAAGATGAGATAGAACTATGACGAGAAAAGAACGTGCCACAAGGGTTTGTGAAATATTGAATAACGAATACGGCACAAATATCAAGTGCTATCTCGAGTATGATCCGGCGAAGCCATGGCAGCTTCTTTTTGCGACTATCCTTTCAGCGCAGTGTACGGATGAACGCGTGAATCTTGTGACGAGAGATCTGTTCAAGAAGTATCCGGAGCTTTCGGATTTTGCGGCAGCAGATGCCCTAGAATTCGAGAAGGACATTTTCTCAATCGGCTTTTATCGAAACAAGGCAAAGAACATCATAGCATGTGCAAATGTCCTTCTTGAGGACTTTCATGGAGAACTGCCTTCGGACATAGATGAACTGACCAGCCTTCCGGGAGTTGGAAGGAAGACGGCAAATGTCATCCGAGGCAATATCTTTAATATAGATTCAATAGTAGTTGATACACATGTTAAGAGAGTTTCGAATCTCCTCGGTCTTACTAAACTTGATGACCCGGTAAAGATAGAATATGATCTCATGAAGGTAGTTCCAAAGGAACAGTGGACACTTTATAATCATCAGATAATAGCACACGGAAGAAAAGTATGTATAGCTAGACGACCTAAGTGCAGCGAATGCGTGCTGAGAGAAGTGTGTGTAAATAAAAACGCTTAAATCATAAAATAGTCACTATAAGACAGTTTTATGAATTAAGTGTTTTTTTTTTCATATAATCTTAATTATTTTGATTTATATTATATATGTAACGTATTTCGCGTAAACGAAAGGAGCAAGGTATATGAGCGTTTTACAGGCTATTGATGTGAAAAAGGATTATGGGACAGAATCAAATATCACCCATGCCTTAAATGGAATTAATCTTTCTGTTGAAGAGGGGGAGTTTATAGCAATCGTAGGAACATCGGGAAGTGGTAAATCTACACTTTTACATATTCTTGGGGGACTTGATAAACCTACATCCGGAAAAGTATTTATAAGAGGAGACGAATTAGATAAGAAAACAGATGAATTATTAACTGTATTCAGAAGAAGAAATATCGGATTCATATTCCAGAATTATAATCTTGTTCCAATCCTGAACGTTTATGAGAATATAGTTCTGCCAGTGGAACTTGATGGAGAAACTGTTGATGAGGATTATCTTAAAGAAATAGTTAAAATTCTTGGTTTGGAGGATAAGCTCCAAAATATGCCGAATAATCTGTCAGGAGGTCAGCAGCAGAGAGTTGCTATAGCTAGGGCACTTATCACAAAACCGGCTATAATTCTTGCGGATGAGCCAACCGGAAATCTGGATACCAGGACGAGTTATGATGTTATGGGGCTTTTAAAAAGAACAAGCAGAGATTTCAATCAGACCATCATAATGATCACGCATAATCCGGAACTGGCACAGCTGGCAGACAGGATAATAAGGATAGAGGATGGAAGAATAGTTCAGAAAGCAAGTTAGGAGAGCGGGTATTATGGCATTTACATATAAAAATAACACTAAAATGATCGTTAAGAAATTGGCTAAAAGAAGTCTAAGTGCAGATAAGAACAGAAATAGATTGATGATCATAACCATAGCACTTGCGACGTGTTTGATAATGGTTACCTCGCTGTACTTTTTCTATAATCAGAGAAAAACACTGAAATCAGCAGTTGGGAGATATCAGGCTGTTTTCCAGGATATAGATAAAAAGAAAGCGGAACAATTAAAGTCAGATTCTCGTCTGGATGTAGGAGTAAGCTATCTATTGGGAATGATCAATATGACAGACTATCAGGTTACTGTCAGAACTATGGACGAGGGATTACTTCGACTAGGGAAATGTAATGATATAAAAGGTCAGCTTCCTAAAAAGGTAGATGAGGTAATGGTATCAAGTGCATTTTTAGAGAGGACTGATTCGGATCTGAAAATAGGAGATACCATAGAACTGGATTTTGGAAAAGGGAAGCAGCAGTTTGTACTTTCCGGAATTCTTCCAGTGGATGATTCAAGCTGTTCCATATACATTTCAGAAGCATATGTTGAAGAGAATGTGGAAGCCCCACTATATTCGGTATATATAAATGTCCCGGAAACAGAAGGATGGTCAAAGCCGGCTATTCAGGATAAGATCACAGAAATTGCAAAAGAATATCAGCTTGAAGAGAAACAGATTAATTTCTCGATGTTTTATTTTTCACTTATCCAGCAGAGAAGCTCAGAGTATATGCTGATAATATCAGCTGTAGCGATAGTAGTTGCAGGAGCATGTGTTCTCGTTGTATATAGCTTATTCTATGTATCTATAATACGTAAGACAAATGAATATGGAAGATTAAAAACTATCGGTACTTCTTCAAAACAGATTAATAAGATCATAATGAAGGAAGGAAACTATCTGGCCATCTATGGCATTCCAGTCGGGATCATCTTAGGGGAGCTGATAGGATATATAATCGTGCCGGATGGTTTTAATCCATCTGTGGCGATTATTGTTGCTTTGATAGTTGCGGCATATATGTATATATGCGTAATGTTAACAGCTATAAGACCGGCTAAAATGGCATCAAAGTTAACACCTATAGAAGCAGTAAGATATATAGCATATTCCGGAAAAGAGAAAAAGAGGGTAGAAAAGAAACATCGTCCGATCACTGAGAAGAAACTGGCATTTTTATATTTTCTGAGAAATAAAAAGAAGATGATACTGACAGTGAGTTCTCTTGGTATATGCGGAATTCTTCTGGTAGGAAGTGCTGCATATTTTGATTCAATCAGTCCAGTAAATATGGCAAGACAGTTGTTTCCTTATGGAGAGCTTAAAATCGAATTAGGAGATTACGGTCCACAGGCATATAAGAGTGATGATTATATCAAACTTCAAAGAAGCAATTGCCTGTCTGAGGAAATTATAAGGAATATTCAAAGCGTTGAAGGAGTAAAAGGTGTTCTTGAATGTAAAGGAACAGTTTTAGATGTCAACATTCCTACAGGAGATATTGAACCAACTGTTTTTAATGCTTATACGGAACAGGAACAGAAGCTGGTAAATGAATACCTGCTTGAAGGTACAGTGGATGTTCATGAGCTCACAGCTAATAATGGTATCATAATATCAGATGGTTTATGGGAAAGTGCATTTGGTTTGAAAGTGGCTGTTGGAGATATGGTTTCTGTTAATACACCGGATGGAAATGAACAATCCTTTAAAGTTATGGGAATAGTAGATTCAAATATGCCATATAGTGGTTATGGTGGAATATTTATGCCGGAGAATACTTTATCCGAAATCTCCGGTCTGGAAAACCTGAACTATCAAGTGGCCATCAGCATAGATGAATCATATCTTGAATCGGCAGAGCAGGAGATCAGGGGATTATTCTCAATAAATGATAGCATTTATGTATCGCATTTAAGTGATTGGGTTGATTCATTTAAAGAAAAACTGAGTGGATACAGAGTACCGGTTTTTGTACTGATAGCAATCATCGGTATGTTTGGATTTATAAATCTTCTGAATACACTTGTTACAAATATGATAGTCAGAAAGCGTGAATTCGGTATACTTCAGGCTGTCGGATTAAGTGATATTCAGTTTTCTAAAGTACTTATTAATTCAGGGAGTATTCTCGATAACAGTATTTAAAGAATCGAAAAAACAGACAATAATAGACAAGATAGAGTGCTAAAATCCTTAATGTTTTTGTGGCGAAACTGTTGACATAGCTATAGCTTGGTTGTATAGTGTTTTCTCAGTAGGAATTATGAGGAAAAACCTTATAAAATGATGGCGAAATGAGGTGAAAAAGTGATAGATTTTGGTAAAAAGGGAAAAAAGACAACCAGGATAATCGCAGCAGTAATCAGTATCCTTCTCGTTGTGGGAATGATCATTGGTTTATTAGTTTCGTTTTTATAGGCATGTATATATAAAGAAGAGGAAAAATGAGAAAAATTAGCACTTTAAAATGTAAGATAGCAGCGACTCTTGCTCTTACTATGATTTTTGCACTTACCCCTAATGCTGTTATGGCTGAAAAAGCTTCGACTACAGATGGAAGCTCTTCTTCAGTTGAACAGGAGAATAAAGAAGATGCAAATGGCGAGAATGCTGTTATAAGAGATAATATATTCATAAATGGTCAGGAAGTAGGCGGTCTCTCACGTGAAGAGGCTGAGAAGCTTATAGGAGCCAGTGCCGGAGATGCAACACCTGTAACACTTACAAGTGATTATGGAGATATCGATACAACACTTGGAGACTTAGGTCTCACTGATAATACAGAAGAGATACTTGACGAAGCTTTTAAGTATGGAAACACAGGTAGTGTTCTTAAGAGATATAAAGATATAGAGAATCTTAAAACTAAACCGGTTGAGTATAAACTGGAAAGAACCGTTAGGGAAGCAAGTCTTAGCAAGGTAGTGGATCGTAATATCGGTCAGGCTATGCGCGGAGAGAATTCATATTCTCTGAATCATAATGATGATGGTTCGGTAAATATAGTTGTTGAGGGAGCGTCAGTTTCACTAGATGCTTCAAAAACAAGAGAAGCTATTGAAAAGGAAATAAACGTTCAGGGATATGATGGAGATCCTGTAAACGTCAAGATTCCATTTATAAATAATCAGGATAAAGAAACAAAGAAGCAGCTTGAAAGAGTTACTTCACTTCTTGGAGAGTACATCACAGATTACAGCAGCAGTGGTCCTTCAAGAGCTACAAATGTAGAAAGAGCTGCATACCTTTGCAATGGACGAGTTGTATTTCCGGGTGAACAGTTCTCAATCTATAGTTGTATCTCACCAGTAGATGAGAGTAACGGATATGAATCAGCTCATATCTTTGTGGGTACAGAGGTGGTTGACGGTCTTGGTGGAGGTGTATGTCAGGTTGCATCAACTCTTTATAATGCCGCTCTTCGAGCTGAGCTGGACATAACCCAGAGAGAATGTCACAGTATGCTTGTTTCATATGTCCCAATCTCAGCTGACGCTGCAGTAGCAGGTGGTATTCTTGATCTTAAGTTTATAAATAATCTCGATGCACCGATCTATATAGAATCAGGATATGATGGTTATAATCTTAGATTCAGTATTTACGGTGAAGAATATAGACCATCAAATAGAACTATAGAATTTGAATCCGTTCAGACGGGAGTTATCTATCCTCCGGAAGAGCCTATTCTTACAGAAGATAAGAGTCTTAAGCCGGGAACACAGGAAGTTACATCCGGTGCAGTTACCGGTTATACTGGAGAACTTTGGAAGTATGTATATGTTGACGGTGTCTTGACAGATTCGATTCTTATAAATACAAGTTATTATGAACCTAGTGCTGCAAGGGTTTCTATTAATACAGATCCTCCTACAGAAGAGGATAAGCAGGCAGATCCAAATAATCCGAATCCAGCAGATCCGAATGCACCACAGGATCCGAATAATCCTGCTAAGCCGACTGACCCGAATGCACCACAGGATCCTAACAATCCGACTACTCCGGTAGACCCGAATGCGCCACAGGATCCGACTACTCCTGTAGATCCAAATGCGCCACAAGATTCGACTACTCCGGTAGATCCGAATGCACCGCAGGATCCAGCAGCCCCGGCTAATCCGGAATAATAAGATTTGATTTACAGATACTAACACATGATCAGACCGACAGATTTGATATATTTCAGATTTGCCGGTCTTTTGGATAAAGAGGGACTTATATGTATTAAAGGGAGGTGTATGATGCCTAAAAAGATTGATTACAAGAGAACGGATTATATCAGCTGGGATCAGTATTTTATGGGAATAGCAATGCTGTCTGCTCATAGAAGTAAGGATCCAAACACTCAGGTCGGTGCCTGCATAGTAGGGGAAGATAACCGTATTCTTTCAGTAGGATATAATGGTATGCCTGAAGGGTGTGATGATGACGACATGCCATGGGGAAGAGACGGAGCGGCACTGAACAGTAAATATATGTTTGTGTGTCATGCAGAGTTGAATGCGATACTGAACTATCGTGGAACCGGTTCAATGAAAGGCGCAAGAGTGTATGTGACGCTGTTCCCATGTAATGAATGTGCAAAGGCTATCATACAGAGTGGAATTAAAGAGATTATATATATATCTGATAAATATGCGGATTCGGAGAGTACTATTGCTTCGAAGAAAATGTTCAATATGACTGGTGTTAAGTACAGACAGTACGAGCCGGCAGAGAGAGAGATTAAACTGAATATCTAATGTAATAAAGAATACAGAAAAACCACTTTAGTAATTTGCTAAAGTGGTTTTTTGATAAGAATCTTTCTATAATCGAATCCTTTTTCAACATCTTTTTCTATCGTTATCCATACTGCATTATCAGGGATTACTTCTTCGACAAGCTCTGCCCATTCGATAAGACATACTCCGTCTCCTCCGGCATATTCGTAGAAACCGGTCTCTTCCAGTTCATCAACATCACCGATTCTATACACGTCAAAATGATAAAGTGGGATTCGTCCCTCAGTATATTCATGAACAATGGTGAATGTAGGACTGGACATCGGTTCGTCTATTCCGAGACCTGTTCCGAAGCCTTGTGCGAAGACAGTCTTACCGACTCCAAGATCTCCACTTAGACAGTAAACCTGTCCGGGCTTGGACATTTCACCAAGCTTTTTTGCATATTCAAATGTATCTTCTCTACTGTATGACTCAAACATTGTCGAATTCATATCACTCATATTACTCTCCGTAGATATTTGCATCATATTGATTTTCTACACCCGTTTATATTACCATCACTTTTTAAAATGTCAAGAGTACGAGAATCCATTCTTGCCATCTTACACGGCATCTGTTATCGTATAGTTATTTAAAAGAATAACGGAGGGTAGAAAATGTCAGAAAATGTAAATAAATCTATAAATGAATGTGATCCTTTTGCAGCTGCCGATTTTATCAGATCAAAGATAAGTTTTGATCCTTTTTTCGGAATAGTTCTTGGTTCGGGACTTGGTGGACTTGCGGATGAGATCAAAGTGACAGACAGAATATCATATTCGGATATTCCGGGATTTCCAAAATCAACAGTTGAAGGACATAAGGGAGAATATATCTTTGGATATCTGGACGAGGTTCCAGTAATCCTTATGAATGGTAGAGTACATTTCTATGAGGGATATCCTATGCAGCAGGTGGTTACACCGGTTCGTGTTATGGCACTTCTGGGAGCAAAGAATATATTCCTTACAAATGCATCTGGTGGTCTCAACAGATCATATAAGCCGGGAACTCTGATGTGTATAAATGATCATATCACTTCATTTATTCCATCGCCTCTTCTTGGCCCGAACGATGACAGACTCAGCACAAGATTTCCTGCTATGAGTCAGGTTTATGATAGAGAATATATGGCAGTTATGCATAAGGTTGCCGATGGACTCGGAATTCCACTTGAAGATGGAGTTTATCTTCAGGTTACAGGTCCTGCATTTGAGTCACCTGCTGAATCTAGAGCCTATGCTATGCTTGGAGCAGATGCAGTAGGAATGAGTACAGCATGCGAAGCGGTTGTACTCTGTGCGATGGGAGTCAGACTTCTTGGTCTTAGCTGTGTAACAGATATGGCAATAGATAATGAAGATATTGAGGTTACACATGAAGAAGTTCAGGCAGTGGCAAATCAGGCTGGAACTAAACTGATCCAGATTGTAAGAAATACTGTAAGCAGTATTTATCGTGGATTATAAACTGTTCGAGTGAGAATTAAATAAATGATAAATATAATGGGGCTGTACACAAAATGTTTTTGTGTTACAGCCCCATTAGTGTTTTAAATAGCTAAGTTATTGTGAAATTGTAATTAGAAAGAACATTTTAATAATGAGTCTCCACCACTGTAGTTGTCAGAGAATTCTTCCTCGTTCCATGTTCCGTAGTAGTTAAGAATAGTGCTATCCTGTTCACTAGTCTGGAAAGTATACTGAGATCCATTCTTAGATTCTGCCTGTACGCGGTATATACCAGGAGAAATCTCATTGAATGATGAGATTTTATCTGAGTATTCTACTTCAAAATTGTCATCGTCAGACATATGTCCATAGTTAATTTCAGAATCGGTAAATTGTACATAATATTCTGGACCGGGATTTTCTTTATCTACATTTATAGATCCTGTCTGCCATGTTCCCTCAATAGACGCCCCCTGACTTTTGGTTGTTTGTTCAGTTGCTGCTGATTCATTATCTGCATTTGCTCCACAACCAATTAGAGATAAGCCGATCGACATTACAGCTATTGTTGTTATAATTCTCTTTTTCATGTTCATTATACTCCTGACAGTTTGTTATATATCCTCTAATGACTGGAGTATATCATAAGGGGAGCATCAGTCTATCATAGGGAGAGCATCAGAATTCAATCGATACCAATTAGTTACACGTTGTATAATTTCGGGTTACATTTTGTTTACAAATCATTGTTAACATTCTACTATGCTTCGATTTTTATACGAGCATATAAAATTTCTGTTAACGAATTAAAGGAGGAAACAAAATGAGAGATTTAAAAAGACTTAGAATCGGAATTGGTGTCACAGCAGTATGTGCTATGCTGGTAATGGTAGCGCCAGTTTCAGCAAAATCAAAATGGCATGGTTCAAAAGGAAAGCAGACTACTACTGAAGCTACAGCAGAAAATACAGAGTTTGCTAATACTGTTGAACGTAAGACGCAGGTAACATATGAAAAAGAATTCGATGCCTCATCACAGTATAAAGTACTGGAAAAACTGATTGTTAATGACGGTAGCGTTTTTGACGATGCAGCTCTTCAGAATTCAGCAAATGAATACTTAAAAAATGGCTATGTAGTTCTTGATCTTGATACAGCTGCAAAAGAATTTAATTTTGGAATTGGTATTAAAGGAAGATATTTTAACAGGGGTTTTGTTGCTATAGATAAAGTAAACGGTACATATGTTTATGTTGTTAAATGTGAAAAGGAAGTATTCTATGCAGGAAGAGACTATTTAGCAACAAAGAGAGCTGATGTATGGAATGTACTTGATGATAATCATTTTGTATCATTTGAGTCGGCAGGAATTCCTTATGATGATATTTCATTTGATCCTGCAACAGAACTTGTTACATATAAGCAGGTTACTCATAAATAAATAATCTATAGGTTATTATTTTTGAACAGTGAATGGAGGTAAAAGTATGAGAAGATTAAAGAAGGTTAGAGCTGGGTTTGTTATGGCCTTAGTTGTTTCGGCTATTATGACAACACCTGTAGTTGCTCAGACAAATAATAAACATTGTTCAAATACTTCATCAGAAGAATCTGCTAGTGATCTGGAAATGCCAACGATAGAAGATACTGTCGACTTTTCACCTGGATTTGATCTCCTGGAGACATATCAGATAGAGGGTAGAGTTCAGGCGGCTCTTGCGCCGTATGATGAGGCATACATATATAACTATGATGTCTATACATATGATAATGATTTGCTCAATGATTGTGTCAATTATTCTATACCATGGGAGATCTATATGTATGATCTCAAGACAATGTCTGAAAATGGTCTTGGAGAATTTAAGATTGGCAACAAAACATTTGATGATGGTATCTGGTGGGTAGAGTGGTACGATGATTCTGAGACTTGTGCTGCAGATTGTGATCAGTCTGAGTATGAAGAGGTCGTATCTAACCTGGATACATCTAAGTGGGAAAAGACAGATGATAATACATATGAGACTAATCAAGATGAGAATGACGAGTATTATATGTTAAAGTATTACCCAGATGGTAATATTATCTCGTTAACAAAGTATATCAGAAAAGGACATGGACCTGAGTTTAATGACTTGATGTAGTGTATTAATTTGTTTTTTTCTGAATGATAAAAATAAAGCAGGTGTTTAATTGTTTGAACACCTGCTTTACTTTTATCCTAGTACGATTCTGATCCTTGTTCCCAGACCTTCTCTGGAAAGGATCTCGAAATGTCCCTGATGTTTATCGATTATCCATTTGGCGATGGAAAGACCGAGACCGGTTCCTTTGATATCTCGGGTATTATCTGATCTGAAAAATCTTTCAAACATATGCTGAACATCAGATTCAGCCATTCCTATTCCACTGTCCTGAACCTGGACGTATGGTTTTCCGTTATCATCATATCCATAGCTGAGGCTTATCTCATCACCAGCAGCAGTATATTTTGCGGCATTATCCACAAGTATTCTGACTGCCTGCTTAAGCATAGATGGATCAGCATAAACTATGATATTGCCAGATGCATTCTGTCCGGCGGAGAATCGATATGGATGAGATTCATCGATCATCAGCGATTCTTCATAAATCTCTTTCATCATTTCATTTAAGGAAATGTTCTCAAAGTGCATTACATTTCGACCATTATCACCTCTTGCAAGGAAGAGTAGCTGTTCTACCAGATGATTCATGTGGTCGGATTCATGTTTTATAGCCGATATAGATTCTTCAAGGACATCCTCATCAGTTTTACCCCAGCGGTCGAGCATATTTGCATATCCCTGAATAACGGCTATAGGAGTTCTCAGCTCATGTGATGCATCGTCTACGAATCGTGACTGCTGCTGGTAAGTGTCGTGCATCTTCACGATAAGGTTATTCATTGCCATCTCTATTCCTCGTAGATCATCATCCTCGAATGAAAGAGTATGCATGTCTTCCGGACTAACGCGGCTTATTGCATCTTCAACCTTGTGATACTTGCTTCCATCAAATGTCATCCTACTTATCTCATCGGCTTTCAGCGCCAGTTCGTTAAGTGGTCTCAGGGTTTTCTTTATACGTGTATATTCGTTATAGCTTGAAAAGATCAGGTTTAATACCTGAAACAGTATGGCAAGCATTACTACGCTTGCTATATATGCAAGGGGTGTAAATGCATCTGCATTTACTTTTGCTACATCATTTTCGTAAACGACGTATCTTAACGTAGTGATGGAATGACCAGTAATGCGCAGATATCTGGGTCTGTCGAAATCAAAGGTTTTAAAAACAGAGGTCTCCTGAATTATAAACCATCCAATGGAAAGCGTGACGAATAAAAACAGGTCGCTTGAGAAAAACATCCCTATTTTTTTAGCAACTATGTTTCTGTAAAGTTTATTTGTGATCGAAGTAACTTTCCGGCTCGATTTATTTTTTTCTTTGTGATAATCAGCCATTAGAATACCTACTTTCATAATATATTTGAATAGTAACTATGATACTACAAAACCGTTATAATTGCATTTATCTTGTATTAAAATCAGATTAAAAATGATTTTCGTATAAAAGAAAAAAATAAAAGGTGCGATTTTAATAAAAAATATTCGATATAAGATATATTTATTTTAAATCTATTGTTACATTTGTAGACGGGTAACGCGCGATAACAGGGGGATTTGTACAATGTAGCCAAAAAACTATAGGGATGCGAAAAATTAAGGGGTATAGCTTATGGGAAATTCAGGTATTGTCCAAAAACTGTGTGATGCATGTGCTACCGAAAAAGGATTTCTTACTATCGTCAAGGTTGGGAATCTGATCTCTCTTGTCGATAAGTATGGCGAAGCTGAGGAAGAACGGATACAGGGGGAATGTGTTCGTATCATTGACAGCTCGACAGAAGATTGTGATGTTAAGGGTTATATAGGAGACGACGAGTTTGTCATCTTCTATAAGGATATGGATAATGAAAGGGGCTTAAAGGAGGTATATTCTTACATTGACAGAAAGGTAACTGAACTTATCAGAAGATATACTGACGAGAATGAAAAAATGACCGTTAGTATTTCTATGGGCGCTGTTATGGTTCCTGAGTATGGAACTGACTACACAGAGTTATTCGATAAGGCAAATCATGCTTTGGAGGAAACAACAGAAGCAAGCAAGATTGTCTTTTATGATTACACTGATGCCCGTGATGATCTGGTAGGGGCTATGTGCCTTGACTATGAGAAGTATATAACCGTTCGTGATTTTATGAATCATTTCAACGATACTTATCAAAGTGTTGGCAGTGAATTGGTATTTACTTTTGAACCAGCGAATGAGGATATAGATATCATGGAAGTTGAAGAGGCTGTTAAGAAGGCATTTGACCTTATATTAAAGACTCTTCGTATAAGTGATGTCATGACTGTTTCAGATGCAAATATTAGAACTCTCCTTCCGGAGATCAATATGCCGAATACGATAAGTGTGATAAACAGGATAAAAACCAGATTGCAGAAAAAAGGTCTGGACTCTGTACTGTCTGTTAATATTACATCGCGTATGATAGGACCTGACAGAGAATATCCGGTATGGTTGAAAGCGGTTATCTGAGTTAGCTGTGAATAGTAAAAATATAATATAACTCTCCGTGCATAATTGAAGGTTAAATGTTATACTATGATTTAGATTTTAATAAATTACTTGGCGCTGGACAACAGTGTGTTTCGGAGGTGTCTATGGATGTTGATAATGCACTCAATTACAGATTGTACCTTCAAAGACAGGAGGGATTTGTAAGAGATGACCTTCATTCTGAATTTACACAGTATAACAGGATCAAGACTGGTGATGTCGAAGGAGTTAGAGAACGGTTCAAGGTTGCGCGTGTCAAGTTTCAAGAGGGACGTGGGAATCTGTCAGATAATCCATTAAGGAATATGATCTATCATCTGGTGGTAGCGGCAGGTGTGATAAGCCGCATATGCATAACTGGAGGGATGGACAGAGATACAGCGTATACACTCAGTGACATTTATATACAGAAAGCGGATCATGCAAAAAGTATAGAAGAAGTTCTCGATATCATGGCGGATATGCAGGTTGACTATGCCACTCGTATGAGAGATATTAACAGGATGAATGCGGTATCGCGACATATAAGGAAGAGCATAGACTACATATATGAGAATCTTCAGAATCAGATTACTGTTGGCGAACTTGCAAGGCGAGAAGGACTGAGTTCCGGATATTTTTCACGATTGTTTATAAAAGAGACTGGTGTAAATGTAAACCAGTTTATCAGTGAAACAAAAGTGAGAACGGCACAGAATATGCTGAGGTATTCAGAGTTTTCACTGCTGGATATATCAATCTCGTTGGGATTCTCATCTCAAAGCGCTTTTTCTTCAGTGTTTAAGAAGATAGCAGGAGTAACACCTAAGGTTTACAGAGATAGATTCTACGGAGAAAAAATAGATTAAATTCAGAAGAATCAATGGGTATTGGTAACGTTGTATTGCCAATACTCATTTTTATTGTGATAAATAATTACTATTCAGGATTAACGAAGAAGAATCAACTGGAACTATCCGGGGTTTAATGATAAAATGTGTCGTGAGTGTCAAAAAGTCGGGATGAGATTATAAGGCATTCCGATCGATTAAATGATAGCAGGTGAAATATATGAAGATACTTGGAATAGACAGTTCGGGAATGGTCGCTTCTGTAGCCATCGTACTGGATGATATTTTGATTGCAGAATATACTATGAATCATAAGAGGACACATTCAGAGACTTTGCTTCCGATGATAGACGAGATTGTAAAGACATCAGAAACAAAACTGGAGGATCTGGATGCGATAGCAGTTGCTGCAGGACCAGGGTCATTTACCGGACTCAGAATAGGTGCGGCAACTGTTAAGGGACTGGGACTTGCGCTTGGAATTCCAGTAATCCCTGTAAAGACTTGTGAAGGACTCGCATTTAACATGTGGGGAACTGAAGGACTCATCTGTCCGATAATGGACGCCAGAAGAAATCAGGTATATACCGGTCTTTACAAGGTGCTTGGGAATGTAGAAGTTGTTATGGACCAGACCCCTATGGATATACATGAACTGATAGAGCGAATAAATGAAGAAGGTCAGGCGGTGACATTTCTCGGAGATGGAGTGCCGATATATGAAGATATAATCGGGAAGGAGATAAATGTCCCATGCAAATTCGCGCCGGCTTCGATGAATCGTCAGAGGGCGGCTTCAATTGCTACATACGGAGAAATCCTATATAAAGATAAGAACTATGTGGAAGCGGATGACTTCGCTCCCGAGTATCTCAGAAAATCTCAGGCGGAACGTGTCCGTGATGAGAAAGTGTGAGAATAGACCGTACGAAGAATTGAGGTAGAAAAAATGGCTCATGGGGAAAAGCTGTTTAAAGAAATCGCTTTGTTGGAAGAGAAGTGTTTTTCAGATGCCTGGAGTGAGAAAAGCCTGAATGAAACCTTCGAATATGATTACAACCATCTTCTTGTGGAAGAACGAGGCGGTAAGGTAGTAGGTTACATCATATATAGTGACGTGCAGGGGGAGGCCGAGCTTCTGCGTATAGCTGTAGATAAGAAAGTACGCAGACAGGGAATCGGCAAACTTCTGATAAGTGAAATGCTTGAAGAGCTTAGGGAGTCCGATGCTGAGAAGGTAATGCTGGAAGTCAGAGCTCATAACGTTGCAGCGGTCAGACTGTATAAAAGTTTTGGATTCAAAGACATATTTGTCAGGGAAAACTATTACAGTAATCCTGATGATGATGCTTTGATATTCCAATTAATGCTATAAAGGAAATAATTATGATAGATGTTTGTTTATTAGGAACGGGAGGAATGATGCCGCTTCCTTATAGGGCGCTTACGTCGTTGATGCTTAGATATGACGGAAGCAGTTTTCTGGTTGATTGTGGTGAGGCCACTCAGATTTCGGTCCGTCGCAGAGGCTGGAGCTTCAATCCTATAGATGTGATATTTATAACGCATTTTCATGCGGATCATATAAGTGGTCTGCCGGGGATGCTTCTTGCTATGGGAAACGCAGAGCGTACAGAACCCGTAACCATAGTAGGCCCAAAGGGAATAGAACATGTCGTGCGCTCACTCTGTGTGATCGCACCGAGACTTCCGTTTGAACTTAAGTTTATAGAATTGAATAGTGAACTTGATGAAGAAGTATTTGAGATAAAAGGACTTCGTGTGAAGGCGTTTAAGGTAAACCATAACATGCTTTGCTATGGGTATAGTTTTGAACTGGACAGAGCAGGTAAGTTTGATGCTGAGGCTGCGAAAGCGTTGGAACTCCCAGTTCAGTATTGGAACAGACTTCAAAAAGGTGAAATAGTTGAGTATGAAGGGAAGACCTATACAAGTGATATGGTTATGGGACCTGCCAGAAAAGGACTCAAGATCACATATACAACGGATACAAGACCGACTGATAAGATAGTTGAAGAAGCATCGGGAGCGGATCTTTTTATCTGCGAGGGTATGTATGGAGAGAAAGATGAGGAATCAATCTCGAAGGCGAAAGATAAGAAACATATGACTATGTATGAGGCTGCAGAGATTGCAAAGAAGGCTCAGCCAAAGGAGATGTGGCTTACACATTATTCGCCATCCATGATAAAACCTGAACAATATATGGATGAAGTAAGAAAGATATTCTCAAGAGCAGTTGTAAGTAAAGACAGACGCACGTTGGAATTAAATTTTGAAGAAGATTAGAAATATGGAAACTAAAATGAATAAAACAGATAAAGATTTATATATTCTTGGAATAGAGACTTCATGTGATGAAACAGCTGCGGCGGTAGTGAAGAATGGAAGAGTTGTCCTTTCAAATGTCATCTATACGCAGATTCCTACCCACACTCTTTATGGTGGAGTTGTTCCGGAGATTGCGTCCCGTGAGCATGTCATGAAGATAAATCAGGTTATTGAAAAAGCTCTGACTGATGCGGAGCTGGGATGGGATGATATAGATGCGATAGCGGTAACGTATGGTCCTGGACTCGTTGGACCGCTTCTTATAGGAGTAAGTGCTGCGAAGGCGATAGCCTATGCAAAGAACATTCCTCTTGTTGGAGTGAATCATATAGAAGGACATATCTGTGCAAATTATCTCACGGATAATGAGCTTAAACCTCCTTATATGTGTCTCGTTGCATCGGGAGGACATTCTCATATAGTAAGAGTAGATGATTATGCTAAGTACACGATCATCGGAAGAACCCATGATGATGCGGCTGGTGAGGCATTTGATAAGGTTGCAAGAGCTATCGGTCTCGGTTATCCGGGAGGTCCTAAGGTTGATAAGCTCGCAAGAGAAGGTAACCCGGATGCGATCCAGTTCCCAAGAGCGAGTGTTGGAGACAGTCCGTATGATTTCTCGTTCAGTGGAATCAAGTCTGCAGTTCTTAATTATCTGAATGGAGCTGAGATGAAGGGTGAAGAGGTTAATAAAGCAGATGTTGCTGCATCCTTCCAGCAGGCAGTAATAGATGTTCTGGCTGATCATACGATAAAAGCAGCCATTGACCACGGCTTAAAGACGGTAGCTCTTGCCGGAGGAGTTGCAGCGAATTCTCTTCTTAGAGAAACGATGAAAGAGCGAGCTGAATCGGCAGGACTGACATTTAACTGCCCTGAATTAATATATTGTACCGATAATGGTGCCATGATCGCATCGGCAGGTTATTACGAATTCATAGAAGGTCGAAGAGCCGATCTCTATCTGAATGCGATTCCAAACCTGAAGATCGGCGAAAGATAATCCGGAGGATATATGGTTAGTGTGATACTTCTTGCGGCTGGCAAAGGAAGCCGCATGCATAGTGATAAAGCAAAACAGTTTATGGAGATAGATGGTAAACCTCTGCTTTATTACAGTCTGAGAACATTTGATGCCAGTATTGCTGATGAGATAATATTGGTAACGGGCAAAAATGATATCGATTATGTTAGAGAAGAGATAGTAGAAAAATATGGATTTAACAAGGTTAGAAAGATTGTTCCGGGCGGAAAGGAAAGATTTAATTCCGTTAGTAAGGGACTGAAGGCATGTGATAAAAGAAATAAAATCATAATGATTCATGACTGTGCCAGACCTTGTGTAACGAATCGAATGATACTTGATTCTATATCCGGTGCGAGAAGGTACAAAGCATGTACGGTCGCAATGCCGGTGAAGGACACAATAAAGATCGTGAACGAAGAAGGATTCGGAATAGAAACTCCGAACAGGAATACTTTATATCAGATTCAGACTCCGCAGACCTTTGACAGAAAGATTCTTGAAGAAGCTTACGAAAGATTAAGATTAAGCGGAGATACTGATATCACGGATGATACCATGATAGTTGAGAGATATCTTGATATAAAGTCGAAGATGATAGAAGGCAGCTATGAGAATATCAAAGTAACAACCCCTGAAGATATCAGAATAGCTACGTTATACTTGAGCGGCAAATAGAAACACTATACTAGAAAGAGGAAACAATGAGAAAAATGACTGATGTATTAAAAAAGAACGGAAAGAAGATTGCAGCAATCCTTGTATGTTGTCTGATGCTTTCTGTTACTTCATGTGGAAGTGATATTGAATATATAGACGAAACTGGAAATTCGAGTTCGACATCTGGAGATAATGGTTCTGATAACGGAAGCGGTTCTTCTTCATCCAACATAACCTATACAGGTGATGTTGAGTATGCTGATTCAGAGAACGAAGAATTCCAGAAGTTTTTGAAGGATTATTTTGTCGATGCTGTGACAGAATCTACGATTGATTATAATTACACGATTAAAGACGGAAGTAAGTATGGGATTGAGCCTCCAGTAGCTACACTTGGTGATCCATCAATGGATAAGGCGTCTATCGATAGTCAGAAGAAGGAGATTCAGGATCAATATGACAAACTTATGACATTTAAGGATGTTAAGCTTACTGAGGATGAAACTTTTACATTTGAATGTTTGAAGAATAATATTGAACTGTCTCTCAAGCTGTTCGACAACATATATTTTTATGAACCGTTTTCTCCTATGAGAGGCCTTCAGGCAAATATCCCAACAAACTTTACTGACTATAGATTTGACGATAAATCAGATGTGGAAGACTATGTAACATTACTTGGGCAGATGAGAGATTATTTCAAAGGCTATATAGATTTCGAGTATGAAAAATCCAAAGCCGGTTACTTTATGGCTGACTCAGTGGCGGATAAGGTTATAGAGCAGTGTGACGAGTTTACAGCTGACAAAGAAAACAACTTCATGATCGAGGTTTTTGATGATCGTATTGAAGAACTGGATTTTCTCTCAAAAGAAGAAAAAGAGGACTTCAAGAAGAGAGATAAGGAAGCTATTCTGAAGAGTGTAATACCTGCATTTGAGGATCTGAAAAAATGTATAACTGAGCTCAAGGGGACAGGTAAGAATAGTCTGGGTCTCTGTAACTATGACGGAGGAAAGGAATACTATTCTGATTATGTTTTCCCTTCATTCTCAGACTCTTCAAAAACTCCTGACGAAGAGATTGCAGTTATGGAGAAACGTAAGCAGAATCTTACTGGGGAGATGACACTGATATATTCATCAAATCAGGAAGCATATCAGGCATTTATTGAGAATAACGATACTCTTCTTGAAAAGTATGACAAGATGGATGCGTCAGAGGTTATCGATTATCTTATCGGACATTGTTTGGATGACTATCCGGAACTTGACGAGATCAAATATACAGCTAATTATATGGATAAGCATATGGAGAAGATAATGGAGAATGTTCTTGCATATTACATGTCTCCTGCAATAGATGATCCTGAACATAATCTGATATATGTAAATGGTGCTCATCCTAGTGGAATGTGGACTACTCTTGCACATGAGGGATGTCCGGGACATATGTTCCAGAATGCTTACTTCATGTCAACTAATCCTAATCCAGTGAGAGCAATAATGGGAAATATCGGATATAAAGAGGGCTGGGCTGTTTATTCAAGTTATGGATCTCTGGAACAGTGTGATTTCGGAGGTTCAGAATATGCCAAGGAGTTTGCTAAGCTTACTAAGATAAACGAAGATCTGGGATATCTTCTATATGGAAGAATCGATCTAGGTGTAAACTATGAGGGCTGGACTGTAGATGATGTAAAAGATTTCCTTAGCAGCAGTGGCTACGGAACTGATTTTGCAGAAGATATCATAACTACAGTAATCGGTGATCCTGGAGCATATCTAAGTTATACTACAGGATACTATGAACTGGAAGAACTTAGATTACTTGCTGAAGATGAACTTGGCTCAAAGTTTGATGCTAAGGAATTCCATAAAGTTGTTCTTACGGCAGGACCTTGTTCATTTAAGAATCTCAGAACAAAGGTTGAAAAATACATTTACGAGAATAGATAAAGAGAATGAATACAAGAGAGAAGATTGTAGCCGCTCTTGAAGCTTCAAAGGGTGATTATATATCCGGAGAGGAATTGGCTGAAAGTATCGGTGTATCCAGAAACTCCATATGGAAAGCTATAAAAACTCTTAAGGAGCAGGGTTACAATATTGAGGCGGTAACCAATAAAGGCTACAAGCTATCTGTAGAAAGTGACATCATATCCGGACAGGGAATCTCGATTCATCTGAAAGATAAAAGTCTTGCTGACTGCATAGAAATCTATGAGGAACTTGGTTCTACAAATGACCTCGCCAGAAAGTACCTTTTTATCGAAGCATCTCATAGAACGGATGAATCAGATAAAAGGTGTCATATAATAATTGCAAGAGAACAGACCGGAGGGCGAGGACATAACAAGAGTACATTTGCCTCACCCAAGGGTGGTATTTATATGAGTATAGTTCTTCCCGCAGAGAATATCAGTGCGGATAACGTTTCTGGACATGTCGGGGAATCGGTTAAAAAAGCTGTTAAGGATATGACAGGAATTGAACCTGTTTCCGAGAAAAATAATGCAATCTATATGGATTACGAAAAAATCTGCGGGATTCTGACAGAAGTACTTTCTGATTATGAGACCGGCAGCATCAGTGATTATATAATAGGAATCGGAATAAGATATGAGATTCTGGAGGGTAAGAGCGATAAAAGCGAAGTGACCAGAAATAAGCTTATAGCAGAGATAATAAACAGAATTCTTTAGTGATTTAGCTTGATTTTTGGTGTAGATTTTTAAGAATAGTCCCTTGACTTATGAGTTCATAATATTTATACTAGAAGGCGTCGGCGTTAGTTATTTTTAACTGACTCTGGCGCTTTTATACGTACTATAGATTCATTGAAGAATCAAAAATATAAAGAAGAGGAGAAATTAAGATGGCAAACGTTGATTTAACAAAGTATGGTATCACAGGAACAACAGAGATAATTCACAATCCATCATTCGAGGATCTCTACAAATATGAGATGGATTCATCACTTGAAGGATATGAGAAGGGTGTTGAGACAGAGCTTGGCGCCGTTAATGTTATGACAGGTATCTATACAGGACGTTCACCTAAGGATAAGTTCATCGTTATGGACGAGAACTCAAAGGACACAGTATGGTGGACAACTGATGAGTATCCAAATGATAACCACCCTGCATCACAGGAAGCTTGGGAAGCAGTTAAGGAGATCGCTAAGAAAGAGCTTTCAAATAAGAAGCTTTTTGTAGTTGATGCTTTCTGCGGAGCTAATGCTGATTCACGTATGGCAGTTCGTTTCATCGTTGAAGTTGCATGGCAGGCACATTTCATCAAGAACATGTTCATCATCCCTACAGATGAAGAGCTTGCTACATTTGAGCCTGACTTCGTAGTATACAATGCTTCAAAGGCTAAGGTTGAGAACTACAAGGAGCTTGGTCTTAACTCAGAGACAGCTGTAGTATTCAACATCACAAGCCGTGAGCAGGTTATCATCAACACATGGTATGGTGGAGAGATGAAGAAGGGTAT
>JAFYHN010000030.1 GCA_017539165.1 Eubacterium sp. | reverse complement strand
CTCCACAACTGGATAATTATGATTATCAGCTCCCTCTATAATCGGATCAGGAGTTTTCACCACTTCACTTTTCATTCGAAAATCTACAATATACTTTATATGATAGACTTCACTCAGTTTGATCTTAGCCTCAGGAGCAGCACCAATAAGTTCAGCCGTTCTAATAAGAACACCTTTCTTAACTATTCTGCCACCTGCAGGATATCCACCTAGTTCTCTTGAATTGTATACGCCGGGAAGCAATATTTCATTCTTTAACATCTTTTATTCTCCCATAAAACTAATCACGATACTCCCTAAGGTATCGGATGGAGTGTATCTATAATACTAAACAGCTTTTTCTTTGAGCTGGCTGTAAAAGGCTTTCTGATTATATTCGGTACGGATGGTGAAGTAGCAACACCCCTTATAAGCTTAATCATCGAATAACCCTTCAGGATGTGGTTTATCTCTTCAATCTCTTTAGAATCATTTGTTTCAAAATATTTTCTGATAATGATGTCCCATATTCGGCTAAACTGCTGCTTAGTAATCCCCATATCCGTAGTTTTCCACTTGGATTTTTGCGCCGTTATATATACAAGATACATTGAAGAAAGATCAAGAACCGGATGTCCAAGTCCTGCATCTTCAACATCGATAAGTACTATCTCACCATTCTGAAGCATGATATTCCCAGGATGGAAATCCTGGTGAATAAATGTATTTCGATAAGGAATCTTATCCACAAGATTATTTAATATATCAACTTCCTTCTGAGTATAGAAGCCAGCATCATATGTAGCCTTTATATCTGCTCTGACTCTGTCTCTTGAATCCGGAAGCGCACCTTCTTTAAACTCTGTATGATGCAGCTTAATCAGCATATCTGCGATCATTTCTGCATAATCATCAGTCTTTGCAGGATTAGAAGCTATCTCTTCACTAAAGGACTTAGCATCTATCATCTCGAAAACCACACCATAATTATCACCAACCTTGACCATATCAAATGCAATCGTAGTTGGTATTCCCTGAACAAAAGCATCCCTGGTAACCTCTCTGTTCTGCTTTATTTTTTCAGGACTATTACGCTTTCCGTAATATACCTTAACGATGGTTTCAGGATCCAGACGATATACTTCTCCATTTCCACCTCTTCCCAAAAGCTCGCATCCCTCTATTGATATCTCTCGCATTGGCTTTGGCGCTTTTTTTGTCTTATCATTACCAACCTGCTTATCATCTCCCATAATGTAACCTCCAATCTGCAAACCTTCTATTAATATGATTTAATAGAACGACCCTCTAGTTTATATTGAATCAATGTATATATAATCGTAAGAAATGATACAATAATCGCCCCAGCAGAAACATCGCTCAGATAGTGTGCTCCTAGTATCAATCTTGTAAATATAATGATCATTGAAATAGCCGCCCCTAAAACCCCAAGAATAATTCTTTTATCCTTCAACTTTGGGGAAAACCATGTAAGTGACTGCAAGATCATCACCATGCACATACTAAGTATGCTATGTCCACTAGGAAAAGAACGAAATTCGCCCTTATCAATTCCCATATCCTTTATAAACTTCGCTATATCCTCCAGTGGCATATACCATGGTCGGAATCCTATATTTTCATACCCCTGAACCACCAAGCGGTATCTCGCACGAGGAAAGTTTGATTTAAGTACCTGTAAAGATGCATATGCCAAAGCAAGTAGGATAAGTAAGCATACAATCTTTAGCACTAGATTTTTATCTTCCGTTTTCTTCGCCAAATGATAACCGCCCCATAGAAGCAAAGGCAGAAAGACTATACTTATTCCAGCTATAACCGGAATATTTCTATTCAGTACCGGATACAAACCTCCAAGACTATCCTTATCAACAAGAGAACCCGCACCAATAAATCCCACTGCCGTTGCTATGAGATAACATAAAAATGCGAGTACATCTTTTATTAT
>JAFYHN010000029.1 GCA_017539165.1 Eubacterium sp. | reverse complement strand
ATGATTTTACTACAAGATTAGTCGAAAAGCTATTGAATCAGTCTGATAACTCAGAATTGTTTTCCAATGCATTGAAAGAACTTATCAGACTTGAAGTCGAAGATGGTGTCAATACTGCTTTGAAAGCTGAAATAGATGGCTTTCTAGGCTATGAAAAGTATGAACATGATGATTCCGGAAACTACAGAAACGGTACCAGAACCCGTACCATCAATACTGTTTATGGCGAGATCAATGTCCAGATACCTAGAGACCGTAACAGTCTGTTCCATACCTGTCTGCTGCCGCAGCGAAAGAGCTATGATGCTGAGATCGCTGATACAATAAAATCACTGTTCGATATAGGTCTTACCAACAGCGACATCGTCAAGGCTGTTGAAAAGGTCTACGGTGCTTCCTATTCAAGACAGACAGTAAGCAATATCACTGATACTCTGATCAGCCGTATCGACAAGTTTAAGAAACGTACACTGGCCGCTCAGTATGCAGTCATCTATATCGATGGGACCAATATCGCATTGAGACGTGATACCGTGCAGAAGGAAATGGTACACATCGCTCTTGGTGTCAGGACTGACGGCACAAAAGAGATACTGGGATATGCCATTGCTCCTTCTGAATCCAAGACGATATGGTGTGAACTGCTTAATGATCTGAAGAAACGTGGCATCAATGACGTCGCACTGTTCTGTACTGACGGATTGAGCGGCATGGAAGAAGCTATCCATGAACGATTCCCTGATGCCAGGATACAGAGATGCTTTCTCCATGCAGAAAGAAACATCAGTGCCAGAGTCAGAGTATCAGACAGAGCTGAAGTGCTCGGAGAGTTCAAGCAGATAGCACACTGCAGAGATAAAGAAACTGCTGAAGAAGCATTGGATGCCTTCAAATCAAGATGGAGAGCCAAATATCCAAAGATCATTGATGCACTAGACAACAACCGCAATCTGCTGACGTTCTATGATTTCCCGAAAGAGATATGGAGCTCCATCTATACGACGAACATGATCGAAAGCTACAACAAGCAGCTAAAGAGAAGCTTCAAGAAGAAGGAGCAGTTCCCAACGGAGATATCAGAAGAGAAGTATCTCGTATCTCAGTTTGAATCATACAATCATACGAATCTCAACAGAGTCCATAAGGGATTTGGGCAATGTACTGACTACTGGGATGTTTATTTCAAAAAGATCAGCACAGCATATGGTCAGAAATAAATCTATAGTTAAGGCCATTCGAAATTGATATTTATTCCAATTTCCTTGTTTACATTGGGACCCTCTCCCTAAGAACCCTTGTGACTGCCAGCAGCAGAAAATAAAGATACGAAAGAACGCTGCTGGTTTCTCAGCTTATCTTAGGGACGACCCAATGTAAACAAGTTTTCTCGGCAAAAAAATCAATTTCTCATTACATAAAGCAATAAGATCATTGTAGGTTTCTATTCAATCAGCAGGAGAAATTCTCTCCTTGTCATAAAATGAAATTTACACACTTAACTTGACACTATCGATAATATATTGAGGAGGATTTCAATGAAAAAGAAAGTTATAGGATTATTGATATCAATATTTATGGTATTAGTTTTATTGTTACCTGTTCATGGAGCTACGAAAACAAAGGGCTTAGTTGTAAGTGGTGACTTTACATGGGTCACTGCTCAACTGGTTGGTACCTATTCTTCTGGTAGTTTCACATCCGGTGACATTAATTATGTTTATATTTATGCAGGGCTCTCTAGTAAAAAGAAAGGTATTACCGAAGTAAAACCAAAAAGAGTGTCAGGATTTGTACAAGGAACACTTAGTGGTGTGACTAAGAGAGCAAGTGGATCTGTGACATTATGATTGTTATAGAGCATTTGAATATTGCGTTTGATCAACATATCGTCTTTAAAGATGCTCATTTCATAGCTCCTGATTATGGCTTGATTGCGCTGACTGGAGCAAGCGGATCAGGCAAGACTACGTTATTTAAATCCGTGCTTGACCATTT
>JAFYHN010000028.1 GCA_017539165.1 Eubacterium sp. | reverse complement strand
TATACTTGTTATTCCGAGCCAGTCTTTTACTTCTGTAAGATGTCTCAGGGCATCATAAGAGAGCATGACTTCTCTTCCATCTGAATACTGAAGGTGATTCATATCACCTCTTGAAGTATAGCCATACTTTGTTATATATCCTTCTTTATCTATCTTTTCTATAAGTTCTCCACGTTTGTTGTACTTATAGTTTTCCTGCTGGCCTATTGCATCTATTACTGTTTCAACCTGACCAAGAAGGTTTCTCTTATATTCTGTTACTCTTGGTGGTTCTTCCGGAGTTCCCTTTTGATTGATTCCAACAAGTCGGTCATTCAGATCATAGGTATACTCTGCAAAGTTACCGAGTGCATCTGTTACCTTTATCAGTTTTCCGGAAAGTGAATACTCATACTTTGTTACATTACCAAGTACATCTGTCATAGAAGTAATGTTTCCAAGTACATCATATGTATACTTTTTACTTTCTCCATCTGTTCCTGTTATCTCAACAAGTCTGTTCAGACTATCATAAGTATACTTTATAGTATTACCATATATATCAGTTCTGCTTGCTACATATCCATTTGGATTATAGGTATAGCTTTCCTTATTTCCATCGTTATATACCACTTCCGTTACTTTATCTGTTCCCGGAAGATATGAATACTTTGTGGTAAGGCCTGTTTCTGTTGTTATAGATGTGACATTACCAAGAAGATCATATGTATATCTTCTATAGGATTCTATTGATTGTATATCTGATTGATTTTCCTCTATGTTTTTGTTTTCTGAGACCGGAACGATTCTCTCTTCTATAACCTGTCCGGCTTCATCTACTTTTCTTGTAAGGATGTTTCCAGCCTTATCTATTACCTTTATGAGATTACCTTCCTTATCATACTCGTAGTTTATCTCATAGCCTTCAGGATCTATTACTTTTATCATTCTATCAAGTTCGTCATACTTGAAGAATGTTTTTGATCCTTCAGCATCTTCTACTGAAAGTCTGTTTCCGATTCCATCATAAGTAAACCTGGTAGTATTACCAAGTGCATCTTTTATTCTTGTGAGTCGGTTATTCTCATTATAGATATATGTTGTTCTTCCTCCATCCGGAGCTGTTACTCTGGCAAGATTCCACATAGAATCATACTGGAGTTTTGTTTCTCGACCTTCTTTATCTGTTATTATCTCTGGTTTATTCAGAACGTTATAAGTTCTCTTTATTGAATGACCATCGTAGTCTGTTATCTCTGTTACTTTACCGCTCTCGTTATACTTATAGCTTCTTGTCTGTCCTTCTGCATCTGTTTCTTCTGTGATGTTATCCATAACATCATACTTGAAGCTTCTCTTTGCTCCTGTTGGTTCTTCTACTTCTATTACCCTGTTCAGACTGTCATAGGAATACTTTGTGGTATTACCCTGAGCATCTTTTATCTCAGTTACATTACCTTTTGAATCATACTTTACTTCTGTAACACTTCCATCGGGTACTGTTATCTGAACCGGCTTTCCTGATTCGTTATACTTTAATACTGTTTTTCTTCCAAGACTGTCTTCTGTTTCTAATAGGTTGCCTTTATTGTCGTAGCTGTTATGAAACTTAGTCTTTCCATCTACACTTCCTGTCATTGGTTTATTCAGGCTGTTATAAGTCACAGTCATCTTTGTACCAAGCGGATTGATTATACCTGTAAGGTTTCCTCTATTATCATATGAAAGTTTTGTTTCATTACCGTTTTTGTCTATTATCTGTGTCTTCTGACTGCGGGCGTTATATGAAAAGCTTTCTTCTCCATCAGGATATACATTCTTGATGTTACGCATATATTCATCATGATAATGCTGTGTAACTGCACCATTTCTTTCTGTCTGAGTTACGATCATGTTTTCATCATCATATTCATATGACATAGTTGTTCCATCAGGGAAGTTCTGCTTTGTTACTCTGAAGTCAGCGTCATAGTCATTCTCTACTGTTACTATATCTCGAGGATTTATCACTCCTCTTAGCTTTCCGCTTGCAGAGTATATATATTTAAAAGCTGTACCATCAGGTCTTGTTACTGATGTAAGCTTTCCATCTTCTACTTTATAT
>JAFYHN010000027.1 GCA_017539165.1 Eubacterium sp. | reverse complement strand
TATCTGATTCTGCTTCGTCTCTTTTACCTACTTTCTTAACTGTCTTTACTGTCTTGACTGTCTTTTCATCTGTATCTGATTTAGATCTGTCATCATCTGACTTATCTTTTTTCTCGTCATCTGAATCCTTTTCTTCTTTATTAGATTCTTTCTTTGAATCCTTTTTATCCTCCTTAGAAGATGATTCATTCTTCTCGTCTTCTTCTGATTCTTTCTCTGTCGTTTCCTCTATTGTAGTATGCTCCGTTGGCCTATTCCCCGCTGCACCTTCTGAACAACCATACAATGCGGCACTCATTGCCAAAATCATTCCCAGACCCATAACCTTCTTTCTCACTACTTTATCTCCTTTCATATTCGTAGTCTTGTTATAATCCATTTATAATCCGTTTTACCATCCTATCAACATCGAAACAAATATTTTTTGACATCAATTTTAACTATAAAAATCATCTTTGAAATTGTTTGTTATTTATCCATGAAAAGCCACATAACTATTCATTAATTCTGTATTCATATCGCCACTATGCAGATCAGTCCAATGGAACTGAGTCTCATACTTGTCATGATCGGCTCCATATCTATTATTTGCTGAATTATTGAATTCAGCTTCATCAATGTCTGGACCAACCTTATATTCATCGCCTGGTCCATTATATTTTACAGTATCATTTTCTGTAATCTTAAAAGCTAGCCTTTCTATTTCCAACGCATTACCATTAAGCTTGAATCCTACAACAACTTCACAATCACCTACTTCAGTACCATCACCCTTGCATAATTTATCAAAATAAGATGCGATATAAACATGTTCCGAATTATTACCAAATGTGACATATCCACCATCTGTATAAATATCAGGCAGACTATCATCATCTGATATATCTCTCAACCTCACAGTATCTATTTCTACAAGTCCATTATTTTCATCATTTACTTCCCAAATTGAATGAGGTTTATCAATATTACCCACCGTTATTTCAAAGTGTCCATCATGATCAAAATCTGTAACCATATATTTAAGCGAAGCATCATCTGGGTGATACCACAGATCAGAAGCTGTTGTAATAACCTTTATCTGATGCTGAACATCCGGATTATCTGCTATACTCTCTGCTGGTTTTTCTGCAGATTTTTCTTCTGCTTTATTTGATTCAGAAGACTTAGTAGCTGATTCCGTCGTTGAAGTATCTTTTATTGTTTCTTCGTTAGATTCATCATCTGACTTAGTATCTGATTTAGTTTCATCAACTTCTTTTTTTTCAATCTTCTTTATTGATCTTATTTTCCTTATTGAATTTTCATCTGTATCTGACTTATCATTTTTTTCATCAGCTAATTCTATTAACTCATCTTTTTCCGATACGTCCACATTTGTTTCTTCTGTTTCTTCTATTGTTGTATTAGTATTCCCCGCTGCATCCCCTGAGCATCCATACAACGCGGCACTCATAGCCAAAATCATCCCTAGACCTATAACCTTCTTTCTCACTACTTTATCTCCTTTCATATTCGTAGTCTTGTTTTAATCCATTTATAATCCGATTTACCATCCTATCAACATCGAAACAAATATTTTTTGACATCATTTTCAACTACAAAAATCATCCATAATAGGGCATCATAAAATGTAGAAAAACAAAAAGACCGGAATAGCATTTCCTGCTATTCCAGCCTTCATAATCCTTGATTTATAGTTTGTTATTTATCCATGAAAAGCCACATAACTATTCATAAGCTCAGTAGTCATATCACCACTCTGCAGATCAGTCCATATAAACTGAGTCTCATAGTTGTCATGATCTGCTCCATATCTATCATATGAACAACTCTTGAATTGTGACTCATCAATAGGTTGACCTTCTTTAAATCCATTGCTTGCATCAAAATATTCTACAGTTTCCCCTACTGTATGTTTCTGAGCTAAGACCTCTATTTCAAGTGCATTACCGTTAAGTTTAAATCCAAGAACCTCTTCATAACCTTCATCAGGACTAACATGTGTACTGTCTGATGCAATATATACATACTCGGATTCATTGCTAAATGTAATATAGCCACCATTTTGTATTATATCCGGAGTAGAGCCATTTGGATCTTCCAAAGTAGGCGTTTGAATCTCTACAAGGCCATCATTAGTTTCAGCCACCTCCCACATATCTATATGTGTATAGTGACCTGATCCCTGAAAACCTGCTACAATTATCTCATAATGTCCATCATGATCAAGATCTGAAACCATATATTCAAGTGAAGTATCATCCGGATGATACCATAAATCTGATGCTGTTGTAATAACCTTTATCTGATGCTGAACATCAGGATTATCTGCTATACTCTCAGCTGGTTTTTCTTCTACTTTATTTGTTTCAGAAGAATTAGTGGTTGATTCTGTTGATGAAGTTTCTTTTGTTGTAGATGTTTCTTTTGTTGTATCCTCGTTAGAATCTTCATCTGACTTACTATCTGATTTAGCTTCAACGCCTTCTTTTTTTCCGACTTTCTTTACTGTTCTTATTTTCTTGATCGAGTTTTCACCTTTATCTGCTTTTGATCTATCATTATCATCTGAATCTTCTTCATCAGATGTATCTTTCATCTCGTTTTCTTCCGATTCTTCCTCATTTGTTTCTTCTATTGTAGTATGCTCCGTTGCAGCACCTGAACATCCATACAATGCAGCACTCATAGCCATAATCATCCCAAGTCCTATGACCCTCTTTCTCACTACTTTATCTCCTTTCATACTTCGCAGTTTGTCCTATTGAATTATTTATTATCTGATTCCCCATATTTCCAACATCCAAACTAATATATTTTAACATCATTTTCAACTAAAAAATATATCTTTAGCATATTGTCTCAAAAAGAAATGAAAAGTTAAGGGCTGGAATAGCAATTCTTGCCATTCCAGCCTCTATTATTCTTGGTTTCTTTGTTTATTATCCATAAAAAGCCACATAACTATTCAATAATTCTGTAGTCATATCGCCACTCTGAAGATCAGTCCACATTAACTGAGTCTCATACTTTTCATGATCTGCACCGTACGTATTGTATGCACAATTAATGAAGTCTGCTTCTTCAATAGCATCGCCTGTTCCAAGGTGATCTTCGTTTGGTTTAAAATACTGCACTGTTTCACCTTTTGTCTCTTTCATGGCTAATGGCTCTACTTTTAAAGTATCACCGTCAAGTTTAAAAGCGTTGACTGTTTCACTACTACAGTCCGCATTACCATATGCAGCATCACCATATCCATAATTTGATGCGATATACACATACTCTGAATCATTACTATATGTAATATATCCACCATTTTGTATTAAGTCCAATGTATATGATTTAGCGACTTCAAATCTAGGTGGTGTATTAATCTCTACAAGTCCATCATTTGTTTCTGTCACTTCCCACATATCTAAATGTGTATGATGTCCAGGTTCTTTAAGACTACCTACTGTTATTTCAAAATGCCCATCATGGTCGAAATCTGTAACCATATACTTAAGTGAAGTATCATCTGGCTGATACCACATACATGAAGCAGTTGTAATAACCTTTATCTGATGCTGAACATCTGGATTATCTGCTATATTCTCAGCAGGTTTTTCTTCTGCCTTAGTAACTTCAGAAGAACTAAAAACAGATGATTCTACTGATGCATCTTTTTTTGTTGATGAATTCTTCTTTGTTTCCTTATTATCTTCATCAGTTACCTTACTATCTGATTCTGCTTCGTCTCTTTTACCTACTTTCTTAACAGTCTTTACTGTCTTGACTATCTTTTCATCTCTATCTGATTTTGATCTATCGTTATCATCTGACTTGTCTTTTTGCTCATCATCTGATTCCTTTTCTTCTTTTTTAGAATTCTTTTCATCCTCATCCTTATCAGATGTTTTTTCCATATGGTCTTTTTCTGCTTCTTCTTCAGTCGTTTCTTCTATTGTAGTATGTTCTGTTGGTTTATTCCCCGCTGTATCACCTGAACACCCATACAATGCGGCGCTCATTGCCAAAATCATCCCTAGACCTATAACCTTCTTTCTCACTACTTTATCTCCTTTCATATTTCGTAGTTTGTTTTATAATTCATTTATAATCTGATTTACCATCCTATCAACATCGAAACAAATATTTTTTAACATCATTTTTTACTATAAAAATCATCCATAATATGACAACTCCAAAAGCAAACTCAAAAATTTAAAAAAATTTCAAAAAAAGCTTGACTTTTTTATTTTGATGCAATATTATACGTCATATAGTATTACAAAACGCAAACATATTATAAAATCATTTAGAAAGGAGACTCATATATGACATATCAGCTAAATGCTCCTCTGCTTGACGCATGCGTTCTGGGAATTGTAGCTCATGAAGATTCGTATGGTTATACCCTAACGCAAAAAGTTAGAGAGCTTGTAGATATATCGGAATCTACATTATATCCTGTTCTGAGACGTCTTCAGAAACAACAGTTTCTTGAAACATACGACAAGCCTTTTCAAGGTAGGAACAGAAGATATTACAGAATTACAGAAGCAGGCAACCAGCAGCTTGCATACTTCAGAACAGAATGGCTGGAATATAAAGACAAGATTGATGAACTGCTCAACGCGAGTAATATAGAAAAAAACAGTGGCGAGGAAACACAAAAGGAAGGTGAAGAATAATGAATAAGAATACTTTTATGAGTGAATTTTCCAGAAAGCTCCGACGCCTTCCTAAGGAAGACTATGAAGATGCAATGAGATATTACACAGAGTTCTTTATGGACTCAGAAATCGACGATAACACAGATGTTACCCCAATAGTTGGTACCGTCGATGATGTGGCAGCTCGTATACTTGAAGAATTCACTGATAAACAGATGGACAAAGCTGTTAAAGAGGGTGGCGCCAAAAACAGTTCAAGAGCAATCTGGTACATAATACTCGGAATATTTGCTGCTCCAATAGCATTTCCGATAGCGCTCACAATCGCAATATTGTTTTTTACATTCGTAGTTGTAATATTTGCAATATTGTTTGCACTTCTTGCATCAGGTGTAGCAGTTGTTGTTGCTGGCTTCGTTGCAATCCCTGCCATATTCTGGGCAGAGACTTCATCTCAGATTCTTGTCCTTTTAGGTATGGCTTGTATCAGTATTGCAGTCGGAGTATTGCTTTGCTACGCTGTATTCAAGCTCGCAAAGATATTTATCAATTGGATCATCTCAATGTTCCGTGACCGTGCTAACAAGCGCAAGAAAACTGGAAACACAAGCGTTCCTACACAGACAATTTACAGTTCTGAAAAAGAGTGGGACAACATGTATAATACTGAAAGCAATTTTCAGAATCAGGAGGTTAAATAATTATGAAAAAGGGTAAAAAGATTGCAATATTGATCTTAATTATATTATTTGTTTTAGGAAGTGTAATGTTAATCGTCGGAATTGCTAACGGAGGAAACGTAGCATTTAATATCGATTACGCCAACAAAAAAATATCAACAACATCAAAAGAAAATTTATATGAGGGAACCGAAACTCCAGAATCATTTAAAAATATCAACATAGATATTCCAGCTGCAGATATCAACATAAAGCATGGTAATGAATATAAGATTGAGTATCATTTCTACTCATCTAACGCACCTATTATCACTACAGACAACGATACTTTTAACATGAACACTGGCAAAACTAAAGTAGTCTTTTCATATGGTTTCGTATTTGATTCTAATAAAGACGATGGATATATCAACATAACAGTTCCTGAAAATGTAGATCTTGAAAATGTCACGTTAGATTTATCCGCTGGAGATGTTACAATCGACGGAATGAATATCAGCGATCTCGATCTTGACCTTTCTGCTGGAGATGCTAAACTTTCAAATGGTAATATCGGTAACATAATTGTCGATGCAAGCTCAGGAGATGTATCATTAGATTCTATCACTGGCAACCAGGTGAAAGTCACAAACTCAGCAGGTGATTTCAACATGAAAAACAGCACTTTCGAAAAGCTTGATACAGACTTGTCAGCTGGTAGTGTAGATGTAACGGAAAGTAAAATATCTAATGTAAAGATTGATAATACAGCCGGAAATGTAGACTTATCACTTATTGGCGAAGAATCAGATTACTCTATAAAAACAGATGTAACTGCAGGATCAACAACCGTTAACGGAGAGAAAAAGCACGGCTCATTCGAAGTCGTTGGTGGAAGTAAGAAAATTGATATTGATTCTAGTGCCGGAAGTGTTAATATAGATATTAAATAAGTACTATTCAATTGAATAAGAAAAGATTTAAGGGCAACCTTTCTAAAAGGTTGCCCTTAAGTCGAAGCTCCCGATCGGACTTGAACCGACGACCTACTGATTACGAATCAGTTGCGCTACCAACTGCGCTACGGAAGCATACAACTACTCGATTATACATAATAATCTATTATTTTTCAAGCAAAAAGGAATGCATATATGGAATATAATTTTTTCGCAACAATTTCCCGTATGAAATACATTGAGCGTTGGGCTCTGATGAGAAATTCACGTTCTGAAAACCTGAGCGAGCACAGTCTCGAAGTAGCTATGATTGCGCATGCTCTGTGCGTTATCGGAAATGTCCGTTATGACAAACATCTAAATGAAGACAAGGCCGCTCTTATCGGTCTGTATCACGATGCATCAGAAATCATAACAGGTGACATGCCTACTCCTGTTAAGTATTACAACCCCGATATCAGAGAGGCATATAAACAGGTTGAAGCTATAGCAGAATATAAACTCCTCGAGAAGCTTCCTTCTGATCTCCGTCCAGCTTATGAAGAGATATTCAGGGGGAATGTATCTGTTGATGACACATATATGCGCCGACTGGTAAAAGCTGCAGATAAGATATCTGCTTACATAAAATGTATAGAAGAAGAAAAGTCCGGTAATACTGAATTCTCAACTGCCAAATATACTATCAGCAGATCTATTGAAAAACTGAGGCAGGAACTCCCTGAAGTAAATGACTTCGTCAACGAATTCATACCTTCTTATGGGAAGACGCTGGACGAATTATCCTAGCCAATTACCTACTATATATACTTTTTAAAAAGCTGAAAGTCTGAGATTATATCTCGACTTTCAGCTTTTAAATTTGCATTATTTAATTCTGCCATGGAAGTGTATTGTCACTTCCATCTGAACCGGATGTAGATCCTGTATCAGAATCTGTACCAGCACTTGAATTATCAGTTAATGTTTCTGTCACATCATTATTATCAGGGATAACCGGATTATCTTCTACATCAGATATCTCATCTTCGATATCCTCAAGAAGTTCATCACGCCTTGCCTGAAACTCCGGACTTGCATAAACTGTATATTTATCCTTGTCAGCCTTTTTAGCCTTCTTATCCTTCTTGACTTTAGACTTTTTCTTAGTCTTTAAATCATCCGTCCTAGGATTAACTATACCAATCTCTGGAAGATCCTCTGTATCTATAGCAAATCCCTTGCTATCCAAAGTTCTTTTAACCGGAAGATTACTTCCTGTAATCTCATTATAGATTGTCATAAACTGCTCACCAGAGATAGTTTCATGTTCAACCAGATAATCAGCAAGCTTATCCATAACGTCTAAATGATGACTAAGCATTTCATACGCTACTTCGTATGCTCTGTTCATAATCTCACGAACTTCGTCATCAATCTTTGTCTGGGTGTCATCTGAACACTGAAGTACCCTTCTCTTGTCCAGATACTCACCTGTGATAGCTTCATACTGAACCATGCCAAGTTTCTTTGACATACCATACATCGTAACCATTGTACGGGCATACTTGGTTGCATCTTCAATATCCTGAACCGCGCCTGTAGTTACAGTAGAGAACTTAAGTGCCTCTGCTGCTCTACCTCCCATACAGATCACTATATGAGCTTCCATCTCAGCCTGAGTCATATGGTTTTTCTCTTCATCAGGAGTGTGCCATACATATCCGAGTGAACCCATCATTCTTGGAACGATGGTAATCTTTTGAATAGGATTTGTATGCTTCTGAAGTACCGTAAGAAGTGCATGTCCTATTTCATGATATGCCGTTATCTTCTTATCTCTTTCACTAAGGACCTTATCTTTCTTCTCCTTACCTGCGAATACCACCTCAACGGATTCGAGCATATCTGCCTGTGATACAAATGCTCTGCCCTTTCTTACAGCTGTAAGAGCAGCCTCGTTGATAATATTTGCAAGATCAGCTCCGACAGAACCACTTGTTGCAAGTGCAATCTCATGGAAATCAACTGTTTCATCCATCTTGACTTCCTTAGCATGAACCTTCAGAATATCTTCTCTACCCTTGAGATCCGGTTCTTCAACGATAACTCGTCTGTCGAAACGTCCCGGTCTCAGCAACGCCTTATCAAGAACCTCAGGTCTGTTAGTTGCCGCAAGTATTATGATACCCTTTGAAGTATCGAAACCATCCATCTCTGAAAGAAGCTGATTAAGTGTCTGCTCACGCTCAGAATCTCCACCCATATGACGGGTGTCACGGCTTCTTCCGATAGCATCTATCTCGTCGATGAATATGATACAAGGAGCTTTTGCAGTGGCCTGCTTAAACAGGTCTCTTACTCTCGAAGCACCAACACCAACATACATTTCTACAAATTCCGAACCTGACATCGAGAAGAATGGAACTCCTGCTTCTCCTGCAACTGCCTTGGCAAGAAGTGTCTTACCTGTTCCTGGAGGTCCCACAAGAAGTGCACCCTTCGGAAGCTTCGCACCGATATCAAGGTATCTCTGAGGCTGTCTCAGGAAATCTACCATCTCTGTTAGCGATTCCTTTGCCTCATCTTCTCCGGCTACATCCTTAAATGAAACGCCGGTATTTTTTGTCATATCGTACAGCTTGGCATTTGACTTTCCTACGTTCATTATGCCTCCGGCACCACCGGATATTCTCTTGAAGAGAGCCATGGTTACGAAATACATAACCGCAAAGAATATAACATAGTAAAGAACCTGGCCGAGGATGGCATTTCCACCCTCATCTATAGCTGTGAACTTTACATTTGCTTTCTCAAGCCTCTCTATGAGTTGATAATCATCTGTACGAATAACATAATAGGTGACATTTTCAGTTTTTTTGTCATCTTCATCGGGAGTAAACTTTATCTTCTTATCAAATATTTCTACATCCTTAACCTTGCCTTGATCAAGCATCTGGATAAACTGGTCGTAAGTTATCTCTTCCTCTCCCGAACTACGGTAATTGTTGAAAGCCATCATGAAAATGATTGCCAATATAATAGCGATCATAATTACGCCAATCATGGAATTCATTCCGCCCGGTTTTTTATCCTTACCGTCTTTGTTTCCATTATTGCTTTGATTGTTATTCTCTTCCATTATTCGTCTTTCTTGTTTTAAGATTTTTTACTGATACAGAGGATACTTGTCTGTAATACTCTTAACAAGTGCCTCAGCCTGCGCTTTATCGTTATCGATTATAGCAGCCTTAAATGCATCTGCAATAGTGAACATATCTTCCTTAACTGCTCCTCTTGTTGTAACAGCAGGAGTACCAACTCTGATACCACTTGTTACAAAAGGTGACTTAGGATCGTTAGGAACTGTGTTCTTATTAACCGTAATATGAACTTCGTCAAGAAGCTTCTCGATCTCCTTACCTGTAAGACCCATTCTCTTAAGGTCAACAAGCATAAGGTGATTGTCTGTACCACCTGAAACAATATCGAATCCTCTCTCAATAAGAGCTGATGCAAGTGTTGAAGCATTTTCTACAACTCTGCCCATGTAATCCTTGTAATCCTGTGAAAGAGCTTCCTTGAAGCATACAGCCTTACCAGCGATAACATGCATAAGAGGACCACCCTGAATTCCAGGGAAGATAGCCTTATTGAAATTGTACTTCTCGTTGATCTCATTGCTGCAGAGGATAAGTCCACCTCTAGGTCCACGAAGAGTCTTATGAGTTGTAGTAGTTGTGATGTGTGCATAAGGGATAGGGCTCATATGATAACCTGCAGCAACAAGTCCTGCGATATGTGCCATATCTACCATAAGGATAGCTCCTACTTCATCAGCTATCTCACGCATCTTCTTGAAATCTATCTCTCTTGCATATGCTGATGCACCTGCTACGATAAGCTTTGGACGAGCTTCCTTAGCGATAGTAAGTACGTTATCATAATCAATACGTCCCTCGTCATTTACCCCGTAAGGAACTGCATTGAAGTATTTACCTGACATGTTAACAGGTGAACCATGTGTAAGATGTCCGCCGTGGTCAAGGTTCATTCCCATAAATGTATCACCCGGCTCCATTGTAGCGAAGAATACAGCCATGTTAGCCTGTGCTCCAGAGTGAGGCTGTACATTTGCATACTCAGCTCCGAAGAGTTCCTTAGCTCTTTCTCTAGCAAGATCTTCTACTACATCAACGAACTCACATCCACCATAGTATCTCTTTCCAGGATAACCCTCAGCATACTTGTTTGTAAGTGGGCTTCCCATAGCTGCCATAACAGCTTTAGAAGCTATATTTTCAGAAGCTATTAGCTCAAGATTACGGTTCTGACGATTAATCTCATCAGTCATTGCAGCTGCAACTTCAGGATCAACTTTTACAATCTCTTCAAAATCAAACATTTAAATGTCCTCCGTGTATTTTTTTTATCTTCATTCCCATATTCGGGAATCAGTTCCTTATTGATATCTGTGAAAATACTTTTCCTATCTTCTCTCTGATAACTATATCAGCTTCCGAATCACGGCTTGTTGAAGCCATATTTAGAACCGCCAGATGTTTACCCTTAAAATAGCTTATAAATCCTGCAGCCGGGTAAACCACAAGTGACGTCCCACCTATTATAAGCATATCAGCACGAGATATATGACTTATAGCTCTTGTGATCACATTGTTATCAAGGCCTTCTTCATATAGTACTACATCCGGTCTTACAACACCACCGCAAACTTTGCCGTTCACAACATTATCACATTTGGGGATTCCCTCAGACGCAAGTATGTATTTGATTCCGGCATTTACATCTTCTTCCGTACTGCTGAATTCTTTACCACATTTAGTACAGTAGTTCCTAAGCACAGAACCATGAAGTTCCAAAACTTCTTTACTTCCGGCAGCCTGATGAAGACCGTCGATATTCTGAGTTATGACAGCCTTAAGTTTTCCTGCCTGCTCAAGCTCCGCAAGCTTATAATGTGCTGCATTCGGCTTTGCATCCGGTGCCAGCATCTTATCCTTATAAAACTCGTAAAACTGCTCCGTGTTTCTAACAAAGAAACTATGACTTACTATCTCTTCAGGCGGATACTTATACTTCTGATTATATAACCCATCCTGACTTCTGAAATCCGGAATACCACTTTCCGTAGAAACACCGGCGCCTCCGAAGAAAACTATATACTCTGATTCGTCTATTGCTTCCTGAAGTTTTTTTATCTCATCACTCATTCTTTCTCTTTCACCTCCACATTTACAGTGTAAGTGCCACTTTTAACAAACGTTTCAGAATCTTTTAATTCAATTTCAAGTTCATATTCACCAGGCTCAAGATTCGCAACATCGATACACGGCTCAAGCTGTTCGAGTGTTATATCTGCTATATGTTCCTCAAATCCTGATAGTTTTATCTGAATGGTGTCTTGTCCCGTAATAACATAGTCATAATTTGATTTTTTATTTTTTATATTAATATCGTCTTTTTCAATGGAAATGGATTTTTCAACCATCTTCTCAATCTTAACATTTAGACCTATCTTAGCTTCTACCGTCATCATATTCTGCGATTCGTCAACAGCAAATATGTTATCAGGAAGATAGTCGTTAATATTTATACTCTTCTCGATGTTTTTCGTATCTGTCTTTTGAATACTGTCAGTTATATCTATTGACTTTATTTTATCCAGGTCCTCTTGTTTACCGCATACAAGGATTTCTGAAGGATTATACTGTATAGGTTTTTTTATCTTGTATCCGTCAGCTGGTTCCCCCTGTATTTCTACATTTACAGGAATCATCTTTGTTTTATAAACTGGAATTTCAACTCCTACTTCAGATACAGATAGTTCTAAATTATCTGTTTCGATTGCAGTTCCTACTTTATCTGTAAGTCCTATTTCAACATTCTTAACTGTATCCACAGAAATGCCATCTATATCTACAACTGCACGAGCTACATCAACTTCATCCAAAACTGATGCCGGTCCCGATACTGTGATAGCATCAGGCGTCACAATTGGTTCACCGAAAGCGCGTCCCTTAGGAGCTTTTCCAATTGTTTTTACATCAACAGTAATAGTTCTCTCTACCTTCTCTTCAATAGAAAGCGTTACATATTGATTTAACTCTATAATGTCAATCTTCTTAGCATCTGATGCTTTTACAGATGAACTTGTATAAACATCGATAGTTGTGGAATTCACAACAGATAGTTTAGATAAATCTGCCGTAGCTTCAAAGCTCGATTCTTCCATAGGTTCAACAACAGATCTTGGCCCCTTTACAAGGATACTCACTGTCTTGCCACCCGTTATATCATAAACCTTATTATCCCCGGCTATGGTTTCTGCATTAAGCATTTTTACCGGAATATCATTAATAGTTTTGGTTATCGTAGGATTAGATATATTCGTAACTACGATCCAGAGAACAAATGATATCAATAATGCAAGTATCTTAAGTGCTATATGGTCGAATAAACCTTTTTTCTTATTCATGCTAATGACCTCCCTTCGCAAAGATCTTCACTCTGGAAGTTTTGTCATCTTTTACCACCTGAAGTTTTGATAACTGTTTTCTGAGACCATCTTCATCAAGATCCTGATACAGAGTACCACCCAATGCAACAGATATACCACCCGTTTCTTCTGAAATGATAATAGTCATACTATCAGAAACTTCACTTATTCCTAATCCGGCTCTGTGTCTTGTTCCGAGAGATTTTGCTATATCTCTTCTTTCCGTAAGCGGCAAATAACAAGTAGCTGCTACTACTCTGTTATTCTTCACGATAACGGCTCCGTCATGGAGTGGTGTATTCTTCTCAAATATATTAATAAGCAGCTGATGTGTTAGAGTAGCATCAAGGCTTATTCCCGTATTAATGTATTCACCAAGAGGAGTCTCATGCTCTATAACCATAAGAGCTCCTATCTTTTCTTTTGATAGTTTCATCGAAGTCTTAACGAGTTCATATATCGACTTATCATTCAGGCTGTTTTCCTCGAGAACCTTTGGCATATCAAAATTGAACAATTTTGAAAATATCCTCTTTCGTCCCAGTTCATCCAACGCTCTTCTAAGTTCCGGCTGGAACAAAATGATCGTAGTAAGAAGGAAGACATTTATAAGGTTCTTTGCAATCCATACGATAGTATTGAATCTGAAAATCACCGCAATAAGCAGAAAAAGAGCCACAACAAGAATACCCCTCAGAAGGGTCCATGCCCGGCTCGTTTTAATCCACAAAAGGACTCGATATAGTACATATGCAATTATCAAAATGTCAATAACATCCGTCCATTTTATATCTGGGAAATAAAACTCTCCCAGATATGATTGGATGTTTGTCCATAAAGTTTCCATATATCTCCTGTCTTACCTGATGCAGCCTATTAGTTTATTTACTGAAAATCATTCATGCCGTTATATCCCGGCGGCATCTGGATATGATTTCTGTTTGAATCCGAATTAGATGCAAGATGAAGTCCTGATTTCTTAGATTCATTTGCAGATGGAATATCAAGTGACCCAGACATTTCTGGTATATCTGAGAATTCCGGTATGTCCATCATATCAGGCACACTAGGCGTCTGTGCCATCTGTGACAGATCAGGAACAAACTTCTTTTCAGGAGTTCTTTTAAATTCCGGCTTCTCCATCTCCTTATCCATCTCATCAAGATCTGTCATAAGTGAAGATTGATCCTGAGCTAAAGATTTTTTATTATGATCCTTCTTTTCTGAATCTATCTTAGGTACAGCTTTTACATAATAGTAATAATCATCATCTTCAAACTGAACTCTTTCCACATGCTTATAGTCAAGTATACCCTGTCCAAATCTTACAACTAGTGCTATAAGAGCTCCTACAATACTTCCAATAAGGACAAGACCCATATCTACGTCTTTTCCTGTGATAGCTCCTGCAACTATAGAACCTATTATATTCACAATAGTTCCAGCTGCGATAGCAATATATACTCCATAATCGAATGTAAGCTTAGCAAGAAGTGAAGTTACGATTACAGTCATACCAAAAATAACACATACTGTGTACATTTCCTTATTATTTAAAAACACTTCAGAAATCTGCTTTGTTATTTCCATAACATCAACTTCGCTATCAGATGCAAGTGCATGATTAACTGTTGATACACACTCTGAGAAATAATAAAGAATCACACCAAACACTGATGGAACCGCTCCACCGATTCCTACAATGATTGCGACAACTATAGGAGCCGCAAATGGAATCTTTAATACATAGAAAACTGGAACGATAAGTAAAGCATATGCATAATCCGGGAAGAATCTTACATATGTACAGTACATGATTACGAAAAGAAGAACAAATACTGCTCCTACAATAGGTGATACGCTAAAACAATGAAGTGCAATAAGCGCACCAGCCATAAAGAACATAAAACCTTCCGGAAGAAGTGCTGATAAAACAGCTAACAGAATAGTTACTTCTGCTTTTGCTCCAAGAGATGAGTAGTTGAAAAGCTTCTGTATGGACATGAATATGATCAGCGACCATATAAATCTGAAAGCAGGTGATATGATCTCATCCTTCTTTCTGCAGAACCCTCTTATAGTATTCTTTAATTCTAATAATCCAGACATTAATTCATCCTCCGTACGTCGTTATCATCTCCACCAATCTCAGAATAAACCTTTACTCTGCCCTTAAGCACATCTTCATGTGCCTCTTCAGCCTCATAAAGCCTTATCAGCTTTTTAAGCATCTTGTTATAAGCAATGAGTCTTGGTTTTGCCTTGGAGTATTTGTAATTATATACTATAAAAGCATATATATAGAATACGACCATGACTACTATATATCCGGTCATCAGTCCACCGATAACCTTTACGTAGTCCATGCTGTTGATATCTTCCATAAACTTATCAAGTCTGAAAAGAATATATGCAGCTACACACAGCCAGTAACATATAGTAGTTACTACAAGTGTTTTAAGACAGCCGTATTTGACATAGTCTTCCTTATAAAACCTACTGAGAATAAGATCATTCATGTCCTGTTTTTCTTCGTACATGGTGATCCTTGTCATTAATCTGATTTTTTCTTTATCCACGTTATATCCCCTATATCTTTATATTTTCTATTAACCTTTCAAAAATCATATGCCAATCCACATTTTAGTAGTACATATACGTCATTATGATATGATAAAACACATCAAAAAGCAAGTCCAAAAAGTGTTGAGCCACGGAAACGTATTTACACGTCTCCAATGGCTCAATACATAAATTTTCTATTCCTGAACAGAATCGATCAGCTCCAGAGAATGCTCTCTATCCTGCTTTACGCAGAGCTCAACAAACTTATCAAGAGCAATGCCATTCATCTGTTTATTTCCACGTACATTCACGGAAACTGTATTCTCGGCAGCTTCTTTATCTCCAAGGATAAGGATATATGGCTCCTTGTACTTCTTAAAGCCTTTAATCTTGTTCTTCATGTTCTCATCAGAGTAATCTGCTTCAACTCTGATTCCTGCTGCACGAAGTGCCTTCTCAACCTTCTTTGCATATTCATTATGCTCTGGTCTGATAGGAACGATACCTACCTGATATGGTGACATCCAGAATGGGAATACACCCTTGAAGTTCTCGATGAGGATTCCAATAAATCTCTCAAATGATCCGAAGATAGCTCTGTGAATCATAACAGGTCTCTTCTGAGAACCGTCTGCGTCAACATATCTAAGATCGAAGTTAAGCGGAAGCTGGAAGTCAAGCTGGATTGTTCCCATCTGCCACTCACGGCCAATACAGTCCTTCATCTTGAGATCGATCTTAGGACCGTAGAATGCTCCGTCTCCTTCGTTGATCTCGTATCCACCTTCACCGTACTTCTTATCCAGAATTCTCTTAAGTGAAGCTTCGGCAGCATCCCAAAGCTCTGGTGCTCCCATGAAATCATCAGGTCTTGTTGAAAGCTCTGCTTCGTATGTAAGACCAAATGTCTCATAGATGTACTTTGCGATGTCCATGATATCGCCAATCTCATCCTCGATCATATCTTCTGTAAGGAATGTATGATCATCATCCTGATGGAACATCTGTACACGGAAGAGTCCATTTAACTCACCACTCTTCTCTCTACGATGGATAACCTGTGTCTCGCTGTAACGGATAGGCAGCTCTTTGTAGCTGTGAAGTCCGTTCTTGTAAACATTTATAGCATTAGGACAGTTCATTGGCTTGATAGCATACTGAATGTCTGTATCAATAACTTCCTTATCTGTCTCTTCATCTACATTTGCTGTTGTAACAAGGAACATATTCTCCTTGTAGTGTCCCCAGTGACCTGATGTCTCCCAAAGTTTCTTGTGGTTGATAACAGGAGCAAGTATCTCCTGATAACCATGTTCGTCATGAAGATCTCTCCAGAACTTAAGGATTGCATTGTACATCTTAAATCCACGAGGGAGCCAGTATGGCATACCAGGTGCGCTCTCATCGAACATGAAGAGTTCCTGCTCAGGACCAATCTTCTTGTGATCACGTTCCATAGCTTCCTTTACAAAGTCAAGGTGTTCCTTGAGCTCCTGCTTTGATGGAAATGCATACATGTATATACGCTGAAGTTGGTCATTCTTCTCACTACCTCTCCAGTATGAACCTGACGCAGACTTAACTTTGAATGCAGTATTCATAAGTTCCTGTGAGTTGCTGATATGAGGTCCGCGGCAAAGATCCACGAAGTCATCACCTGTATAGTAAATAGTGATCTTCTCACCTTCAGGAAGATCATTTATAAGTTCTTCCTTATATTTCTGCCCCTTGAATATCTCAAGAGCTTCATCAGCTGAAACCTCTTTACATGTCCAGTCTTCACGACGCTTGAGAATCTCGCGCATCTTGTCTTCTATAGTCTTATAATCATCTGTTGTGATTGTTCTTGGAAGCATAAAATCATAATAGAAACCGTCATCAATCTGAGGGCCGATCGCTATCTGTACATTTTCCTTTCCAAAGATCTCCATTACAGCCTTAGCCATGATGTGTGCCAGAGAATGTCTGTACACGCTGAGAAAATATTCTCTCTTCTCGTCCTTATCGCTCATATCTGTTCATCCGTATAAATATTTCTTTTCAGTCTATAAAATATAAAAGCCCCTTGTACCACATAACTGCGGTACAAGGGACGTAATCTCTACGCGGTTCCACCCTTATTGCATATTCATCATTCAAATATGCCTCTCATTAATGATGATAACGGAATCACCGTATCCATTTCAATTCTCGCCATTCACTATCGAATCGCACAAACCTACTCAAGATCCCTCAGAGTTAGTTTTCAGTCATATCCCGATCAGAATACTCTCAGCAAATGTATTCCTCTCTGTTACCGTTCCCATGACTTACTCTTCTCGTCAACAGTTTAATACTTCTATATTCAAGATAATGATGCATTACATGATAACACAATACAGATTAAAATCAACCCCCAATTTTGATTTATCAATGATGCTGTTAGCCATTTTGGATTCTTATAAAAGAAATCTACTCTTCAAAGGACGGACTGTACCAAAGATAATCATTTCGTCCTCTTTCTTTTACAGTGTATAGTGCAGAATCGGCACATTTCTGAAGTTCATCAAGTGAAGATGCATCCTGAGGATAACTTGCAACACCCGCACTGAAACTTATCAGGAAGTCTTTTGTCTCCGACTCACCTTCTTTATCATCGCCAAGTTTGATAGCATGCACATCATCCTTAGCCTGTTTCAACAACTCTGTAATCTGTTCTTTTGAATCCATATGTGCTAGTACTACAAACTCATCACCGCCATAACGGGACACAAGGCCTATTTCTGAAAAATTCTTTTTAAGCGCATTTGAAAATGCCACAAGTAACTTATCACCAGTGTCGTGTCCAAAGGTGTCATTTACCTGCTTAAAATAATCTATATCAAAAAACATGATAGCCGCTTCTTTTGAATCGGAAATCATCTTCTCCGCAGCCAGTTCAAACGCACGGCGATTAAGCACTCCCGTGAGCGGATCATTGATAGAAAGCTGACTAAGCATTCTACTCTCCCTCTTCCATGAGATGTACATAAGGGATACAAGTATAAATACAATATTAAGAAGCACCAAAATAAATATGATTACGTAATTACGAAACGTTTTCATAGTTGCTGACAGAGCACTACTCGGTATACGCACTACAACATACCATCCCGGCATGTGTTCAATAGACGAGCAGAACTGAGAGTAAAATGTATCTTCAATCTTATAGCTTACTGCAGCACTTGGTACTCCGGTAACCATCTTATAATACCACAGATCATAGTCTGCTTTATTCTCTGAATTAATATTCTGCATTGCCAGATACGCATTTGCCCAACTTCCTGATGCATGCATGTCACTTCCTACACACTGGATTATATTGGCAGACTTTGCATCCATAAGCCAGATTTCGATATCATTTGTCAGAGATTGAGTAACTGCAACTTCCTGAAGTGAACTGAAAAGATAGGTCATAAACATATATCCATGACGAGAGTTCCCATATTCAAAATCAGTAAAAAGAGTTATAACAGGCTGACCAATTCTTGTAGAACGATATGGCGCAGAAATCGACACAGGATCCGCCTTCTTTGCTGTATCAAGAAGATTCCATTTCTCGAATTCCTTTTCTTCTGTCTCTGACATATAAAGCTTATCATCTTCGTCGATAAAACCGACACTGATAATCTTTGTTCCTTCATAGTCTTTTAATACTTCATATATCTCTTCAGGAGAATCAAAATCCTGAGCTGAAAGCACAGAAGAAACCTCCTGAGTCGAATCCGTTAGTATCGAAAGCGAATTACTCATCTTCTCAGACACAAGAGTACATATTTCTCCCGACAGTTTCTCATCATGCTGCATGATAAGAAGATTGAATGCCAAGATCAGAATAGTGATCGCACCCAAAAAGACAATCATACATACGATCAATGTAATATAAAAAGATCGTCCACCTTTTAAATATTTGAGTTCATTTTTATTATTCATAGGCTTAATTATTCTCTATCACAGACTTCACTTCAGGGTCTGACAGATTTTTATTATTTACTGTTACTACGCCGGTATCTTCGAACCTGATATCTATCGAAGAACCATTGATCAATCCAAGTGCAGATTGAACACCTTTATAGCTCATAAAATACTGTCGCTGCAGTATTGTCGATGCATGATAATCAGGGGATTCTACCAGAGACTTGATCTCGTCAGAATAGTCAAATCCAACTAAAACTATATCATTACGTTCGTGTTCAGATACCACCTGAGCAAGTGCCTTTGTAGGGCCGTTATTGGTGCCATATAGTCCTTTAAGATTAGGATAATCATCTAATAGTGATTCAATAAGCTCATCACCAAGTTGTATATCGCCGTTACAATTCTTAATATCAGATATGATAGTCCATGAATCCGGAGCATTCAAAGACCAGTATTGATAAAAACCGGCAAGTCGTTCATTTATAGTTTGAGAAGTGGCCGAACCGACCAGAATTCCGACGGTAATCTCATCATTATTAGAGAAACCTAAAGAATGGAACTGATTTAACATCTCCTGTGCGGCTTCATTTCCCGCAAGAAGATTATCAGTCATATAACAGATATCATAACCATCTGTATTGGCTGCTGTATCAACCAATATGATAGGAATATTTTGTGAATGTATCTCTTCTATCTTTGGTGCGAGTTCGATTGAATCGTCCGGAGCAAGTATTATAGCATCCGCACCGAGACTGACACATTTATCAAGAAGTTTTTCCTGATTCTGCCAATCCATCTCATTATACGTCCCACTAAAATAGACGTTACAACCAAACTCCTCCCCAGCTTCTTTCGCCCCTTTTACAACAACATCCCAATAGTTGCTATCCAGAACCTTGGTGATAAGGTAAATATCACTGCGCCCTTCAACAATCTCAGTGAGCGGAGCAAAATCAGGTATAGCCTGTTCCTGTTTCTGATTTCCCTCAGATTCCTTCTTTGAACAAGAACTGAATATAAACAGTATTAATATGATTAAAACTGTAAACCTATTTTTTTTCATAGTTTTCCCCCACAAAAACAACTAAAATATTTTAGTTACCTTTACCGCCATTATGACAAGAATTGAGGAAATAAGCAAGCAGAATAATTTATATATCAATCACATTCGTCGATGCTTTTAATCCATCTGCAGATATTTTCTCTAAAACGAAAACATCTGATATCTCTTTTCCATCCGAAGTATCATTACTTAAATCAGGATAAAATTCATGCTTTAATCTATATCCCTCTTTAGTATCAACTACTGACAATTTTCTTGGGAAACTCAGCACTCCCCTGAACCCCTCTTTTTCAGTTGGGATACTCATACATTTTTCAGAATTTCCCAGCCATGCCATGAGTATAGTATCATCAACATTATTAAAGATCGTTCCAGCATAAAACTCACACCCTTCATCTACAAGGAGAGGATGCGTAGGTTCTTCCGTTATGACAAATGTATTCCCATCAAACTCACCTATAAGGTACTGCATCAACCTGTTATGCTGCACTACATCAACAGGAAACTTTTTATATTCTGTTTCAGGAATATCCATACTCATCATTAATACATAATGATTATCACATCTGAATATCGCCGGACATTCTATCATTCCCTGAAATACATTCTGAGGGAGTGTAAATATTCCTGTTTCTTCCCAGTTCAGAAGATCTTCTGAATGATAAAATCTTATAGAATCTTCTGTCGTGAAACACATAGTGTAACCGCCTAGGATATCATTTTCGAAAACAAAAGGATCTCGGGCCGGTGTATGAGCTGTTCCGGGGATTATGGGATTTAATTCATACTTTGTAAAATGTACTCCGTCATTACTTATCGCAAGACACTGTTCTTCTCGCAAAGTTGACGGATGATGTGATGTATAGAAAGCCAGGAGTGCTGGTGACTCCTCAGTTCCAAAGCCACTCACATTATTCTTATCAACTATACAACTCCCAGAGAAAATATCTCCATCCTCATCAGGAACAAGCGCAATAGGAAGATGCTCCCAACGAATCAGATCATCAGAAACTGCATGTCCCCAATGCATAGAATCCCATTCACAGGAATACGGATTATGCTGATAAAACAGGTGGTACCTATTATTATAATAAACTAAACCATTAGGATCATTCATCCACCCTTTTGGTGGAGTAAAATGTAGATTAGGTCTCATCGGGTTCCTCCTTGAAAAATATAAATGAGCATCTCGTATTTTGCATTTTTTGTCAAGAAGAAAAGCCCTAACGGTGTTAGGGACGCTTCGAGGTCGCTGATACAGATTCTCATTATACCGAAAAAGTAATCGGGATACCTTGCGGTATCCCGATTACTTTTTCGGTGCGACAGGATTTGAACCTGCGACCCCTGCGTCCCTAACACAGTGCTCTACCAAGCTGAGCCACGCACCGTATGTGCTTTTTTCCAAAAACGAACATGCACTATATTACATCAAAACAGGTAGTGTGTAAAGGTAGTTTTTTATTGTCAATTCTTCCACTGATATTTTTCCATATCAACTTTTCCATCGATTAATTCTACGCCTTCAGCACGTAAAAGATTTGCCTGTACTTCAGCGCCCCCGAATGCAAAACCACCTGCAAGTTCACCTTTTGCATTAACTACACGAAAGCAAGGTATATTGTCCGGGTCGGGATTTTTATGGAGGGCATTCCCAACTGCTCTAGCCATCTTTCTATCTCCTGCCAGCTCTGCAATCTGAGCGTAAGTTGCAACATGTCCATACGGAATCTTTTTCACAGCTTCGTAGATTCTTTTTGCTGGGCAATCCGATATAAGATCGTAACTCTCTGCGATCATCAGTTTTATCTCTTTATCGGGAACACTTCCATCAAGGATAATTGTATTCCAGTGTTCTTTATTCTGATGATAACCAGGAATCACTGATTGATACATTCTTCTCCAGAAGAGTGCTTTTACCGGATCCACTTTCACATTCAGATTGATATATCCATCTTTTTCATACGTCCAGAGAAATGCCTTTTTATTTCCTTTATATCGAACCAGCTGCCAGTTGTCATCATTAAACGGTGCATCCTGATATGTATCAAGAAATGAAAGACCATATTTCAATGCTTGAGCCCTTGTTTTCATATAAAACCTCGTGAGTGTATTTCTTAGTTATCATTCTGCAGTGATTTTTTACATTATTATTTTAGTATATTACTATATGTTTCTTTCCGCAAATAGAAGAAGAGCTGAGAATGCGATGCACTCTCAGCTCTTCAATCTAAGGAAGCGATAGAATTTAGAGAAAATCTATATAGAGTAAATGGGAACTCTTTTTTCCATCTACGAGTGTTATTATATCAAGCACATTCTTTTCATTACATCATTAAATCGAAGATTTAGAGTGATTTATTTCTCTCTTTTAGTAAAATACGGTCTATACATATTTTCATCTTGTAAATACCATTTCCAGACATTTCCAGATTTCCCCTAATGTCTCGAAATTGCGCGGTCCACGAGATAAATCCTCTGTAAATCCCGCCGCTTTATAACATTTGTATGCTGACGGATTGTTCTCGAAAACTCCAAGTGTTATCCTTTTAGCATTCAACTTATCTTTTGCATACTGTACAGCAAGTTCGATCATTTGTCTTCCATAGCCCATGCCTCGTTTTGTATCATCAATTATTACAAATCCTATTCGGACCAATGTTTTCTCTTCATCCAGATACCTGAGGAACAGATGTCCGACTATCTCATCACCAACAGTTGCCGTAAGCGGGAAGAATATGCCAGATCCATCACAGTCACCGTTACAATCGATATACTTATAGTTCATATCTTCAGCTGTGATCGGATACTTCTCGAATCTGTCCGCACACCATTTTCTGAAAGATACTTCATCATGTATCCAGCTTACTATCTTTTCAGCGTCTTCTTTCTTATATGGCCTAAGTTTCATTTTTACCTCCTTTTATCCAATCGTGCAAAGCTTACCTCGCAGTATGTAACCAATCTTTTCATAACATGAATTTGATGCAACGTAATCAGCATCTGTGTAAAGCATCGGTAGGAATCCAGCTTCTTTTGCTATATTTGTAACTCGATATACAAGGTTTTCTGCATAATGATTTCTTCTCGCATCTTTTCGTGTATAAACCAGTCCGATAGACGCCATATCATCGCTTGTCCTCCATGTACAGCTTGCTACATGTCTTCCCTCAGAATTCTTCCAGAAATAGAGAAATCCTGACTTCACACCATATTCAGCACTTTCTCTATAAGCTTCAAGACTCTCTTTATCAATATCAAGTTCATTATGGAACAAATCCATGATCTCCACCAGTTCATCTACATCTTCCGTCGTACATTTATGCAGTTCTCCATCAGTCTCGTATTCCGGTTCTATTGGTTCAGGGCAATCATAAGCGAACATATTCGTTTTGATCGTGAGTTCATTTCCATCCTCCGCCGCTTTCTTCATGAAGTATTCAGCAAGTTCATATTTTAGATTGTACTTGTATCCTTCACTTGCCGGCAGCACTTCCATTGTGATTTCATATGCTCTCTGAATCTCATCTTCCGATGCATCATCAGGAGTCCATACCCATACCGGAAATGGATTAGCAGTATGACATATGATCAGCCTTTCGTGATCAGTCAAGAGGACATGACACTCATTTCCTATAATCCTTTTCAGTACAAAAAATGTATATTTATCACTCTCTAATATCTTATAATCTCTTTCATCCACAAATGTATCCATAGTCCAATCTCCTTACTTTGCTATAATACGATCTGCAAGCTTTATAGAAAGCTCCGCGATAACATCCTTCTCTTCCACTTTATCAAAATTACTAAGACTTCTTGAATCCCACTCATCAGTATCTAGGTTATCAGCTGCATAAAAGAATGTAAACATGTTCTTTCCTCGAAACTGAGCAGCTGCAGCAAGTGCGGAACACTCCATGTCCACACATATACAGCCGGCAGTTTTTCTTTTCTCCATTTTGTCATAAATTTCTCTGTAAATAGCATCAGTAGTCCACGTCTTGCCTTTCGTATAAGGAATACGCATCTCTTCCAGGAGGGCTATAAATGTATTCTTTATACTCTGTACCGCTAGACTATCATTCTTACAAGTCACATTTACTTCTATCTCATCTGCAGGTGGAGCATAATGCCAGCTTGTTCCTTCATCTCTGACAGCTTTATCAGGAATGATTATGGCACAGTCATCAATATCTGAATCAAGCACTCCACATGTTCCAAATATGATAATCGTATCAACGCCCAACTGATAGATATCCTCTGCACAACCGACCGCCATCGGAGCTCCAACATCGCAGTTAAAAAGAACATATTCCATACCATTTCTTTTTGCCAGATAAATGGGAATGGTTGTATTTGCGATCATAAGCTCACGGATTTGCTCATAGCTATCAAATCTATCTAGCATTCGTTCAAATGTCACAAATGAATAGCAGCTTATCGCCACCTTAGGAATTCCCGGAATCTCAGAATTGAAATCTCCAGGGTTGATAATAGCTTTTCTCTCCAAGCTGAAATCTTCAAGTACCATGTTTTTCCCTCCTTCAAAAAATATAAAATAAAAACCACCTATCCGGATAGATAAGTGGTTTTGAAATCCAATTATATAAAAATATAAAACAAAAACCTATAGCTTATCTTTTCCAGATTTAGAATAAACAAAAGAAAGACCATACACGTGAATGACGTGCATTGTCATATGAGATGTTAATTCAATTCTGGATACTAGATTAAGCATCTGTCTCGTTTCCTTTCACATTTTTTGTCAGTTTATGGTTTGCTAGTATAATGATTAGTCCGAAATCTGTCAACATGAAATTAGATTTTTTTATAACCAGATATAAAAATCTATTTACTCAAGTCCAGTTGTCTCAGGAAGCCCGAGCATGATATTCATGTTCTGTACCGCTGCTCCTGATGCACCTTTTCCAAGATTATCAAAGAGTGCTGTAACAGTTGTATTCTCTTCGTTACCACATACGATGATATCCAGATAGTTTGTTCCAGCAAGTGTATTTGCATAGATATTACCTGGTGCAGCTTCGAATTCCTTAACTCTTACAAAATGCTCATTCTTATAGTATTCATAAAGAGCATTTCTAACATCTTCTGCTGTTTTAACATTATTTAGCTTATCATTGTGAAGCATGATCGTTGTAGCCATTCCCTTATAGTAATCGTCTACTACAGGCATAAATACAGGTGTTGAAGTGAGGCCTGTATACTTAACCATCTCAGGGATATGCTTATGCTTAAGAGTAAGACCGTAAATGCATGGTGAAGATAGTTTTTCTTCTCTTCCATCAGCCTCATAATCAGCTATCATTTTCTTTCCACCACCTGAGTAACCAGTAAGTGAATAACATGTTACAGGATAATCAGCAGGAAGAATTCCAAGTTTAACAAGAGGAGCTGTAACAGAGATAAAGCCTGATGCATGACATCCTACATTTGCAACTCTCTTAGCATTCTTTATCTTCTCACGCTGTTCAGGTGAAAGTTCAGGATAACCGTAAACCCAGTCATCATTTACACGATGAGCTGTGGAAGCATCTATAATTCTTACATTATCATTTTCAACAAGGCTTACAGCCTCTATCGCACCCGCGTCAGGAAGACATAGGAAAACTATATCAGCACTGTTGATATACTTTTTTCTTTCTTCCAGATCATGTCGCTTATCTTCCGGAATTCTGAGAAGCTCGATATCATCCCTTGCTCCGATCCTGTCATAAATCTGAAGTCCAGTAGTACCACTTTGTCCATCAATGTAAACCTTAGTTTTCATATAATTCTTCCTCTTTTCTATATTTCTCTCTCTTTCGCTATTATAGCCTCAGTTTCATTTCCCGTAAAGCCCTCAAGTATTTCCTAATTCTTTACGATAATTATCGAACACTTCACTATATCTACTATTATGAGTCGCTATAGCGAGCGGGGACTCTGTATATTCCAAAAGTCCTGCTTTATCAACCCACTTGTACTCAACCGTCTCGCCTTCTTGAAGAACCACTGAATCTTTATCGCAGTCGACAACCGCTATATAGGAATAAAACATACTATGGCTTGGTTCTCTGAAGGATATGTTAACAAGTTTGAAATCATCCGACTCAAGACCTGTTTCTTCCTTCATTTCGCGTTTTGCCGCTTCAAGAGGTTCCTCTCCCGAGACTGCCGAACCTCCAGCACTAGCCTCCCAGAAACCCGGATACACATCTTTCCCTTCATGCCTCTTTGTAAGAAGATATGTTCCGTCTACATGCTGTATCAGAATATCAACTACCATATGATATCTTCCTTCTGGAATAGAACGGAAGTTGCCCGGCTTTCTTTCCCAGGTCTCACCAGTTCTTTTTCCGGATCTGTCATATAAATCCCAGATTTCCATCTATCTATTCTCCTTTTGAAAAAACCTTGAATCCCAGAGCTTCAAGATAATGTTAGCTCTCATCAGTCTCCTCTATTATCTCCTCCAATATATCAATTGCAGTTGCAATCATCTTCGGACATAACTCTTTAAAGAGATTGTTACTCCTGGCATATTCTTTTCCTTCCGGGATAGAAATGTCACACCCCAGTAAGTCCTTACACTTATATGAACCACATTTTACAACAAATCTATCCAGCATTTTATCATTAACAACATTAGCAGTTTCTCTACTTTTGAGGTCATTTTCATCATACTGGCCAAACATCATTCCCAGTACCATCAACGCTCCCGTACAAGCGCCGCAAACCTCGCCTTTTCTCATTCCTCCACCGAAACAAGCGCCCAACTTCAACGCCTGCTCTTCTGTCAGCCCGCACTCATCAGCATAAGCTGCAATAACTGACTGCGAACAGTGAAAACTTCTACCAAAATACCCTAATGCTTTTTCCTTATTATTCATGATAAAAACCTTTTCCTCTACTATCTCATACAATTTTAAAATCCATATTGCATAAAATTCCCATTATGCTTGAACCCGTATGCAGTATACAGTTTCACCCCCATATCAGATGCTGTGATATGCACTGCTCCGCAACCGTAGCTTCTTGCCTCTTCTACTACCCGATGAAGAAGTTCTCTAGCGATACCCCGCCTTCGATATTCAGGATCTGTGAACATGCTTGAAAGAAGCCCCAGTCTTCCGGTCGGACAACTAAAATATGGTGGTTTCTCCACAAATGACATCCCGCTCGTTCCGACTATCTTATCTTCTTTTTCCTTATCTATCGCAAGCCAGGAAACAAATGTCCCATCTGCCATATGTCTATGATAATAATCTTTCAGCGATGACTCCAGATCAACACCCTCGGGTGGATTTTTCCCCTCATTTACGTATTCTTCTGTCAGCTGATTTATTCTCATAGCAATAAATCTATCCAAGTTTTCCTCCGTCAGTTTTTTATATACTATCTCCATATTCACACTTCTCCTTTATAAAAGTCATTCAATCCGAACTATCTCGTCCACTTATAAAGCTGAGCATATACCCCATTTTTTTCCATCAGCTCATCATGTGTTCCCGTTTCCTCTATTCCATTTTCTGTAAGAACTATAATCCTCTCAGCATTTTTGATCGTTGAAAGTCTATGAGCGATAACAAATGTAGTTCTATTAGACGCCAGTCTTTCGAGCGATTCCTTAACTATATTTTCACTTTCATTATCCAGTGCACTTGTTGCCTCATCGAATATAAGTATCGGTGGATTCTTCAGGAAAACTCTCGCAATCGAAAGTCTCTGTTTCTGACCGCCGGAAAGCTTTATACCACGCTGTCCAATATCTGTATCGTAACCATTCGGAAGTTCCATAATGAAATCATGAGCATTCGCAAGCTTTGCAGCTTCTATCACTTCTTCTCTCGTAGCATCAGGCTTTCCATATCTGATATTCTCAAAAACCGTTCCGGCAAAAAGATAAACATCCTGCTGAACTATTCCGATATTCTCACGAAGACTCTTCAGCGTCACATCACGAACATCCTTGCCATCAATTCTGATACTTCCCTTAGTTACATCATAGAATCTCGGGATAAGACTGCAAAGCGTCGTCTTACCGCCACCAGACGAACCTACCAGAGCAACATAAGAACCTGCCTTTACATCCAGATTGATATGTCTCAGAACTCTGTGCGCCGTATCGTTATATTTAAAAGAAACGTCGTCAAATGTTATATCGCCTTTTACATTTTCAAGAGGAACTGCATCCGGACTATCCTGTATATCTGGTTCAATGGATATGATCTCAATGAATCTCTCAAATCCCGAATAACCATTCTGGAACTGCTCTGTGAAATCCACAATCGTTCTTATCGGATCAGTAAAAATATTGATGTAAAGCAGAAATGCCACAAAGTCCGAAACCTTCACCATATCTTTAGTGATAAGAACACCGCCAACCATTATGACAGTTACATTTATCAACATAGTAAATGACGTCATACCCGAATGGAAGAATCCCATATAAAAATAGCTTTCCTTCTTAGCTCTAAGGAAACCGTCATTTCCAACCTTGAACTTCTCTCTTTCTATATCTTCATTTGCAAATGACTTAACCACTCTTATTCCCGCCAGATTATCCTCAATCTGCGTATTTACCTCGGCAATCTGAACCCTGTTCTCTCTGAACGCTCTTCGCATTCTCTTATTTAGGAAAAACACATATAAGAACATGATCGGAACTAAGATAAATGCAGCAGCTGTAAGATATCCGCTGATATTTATAAGAATGATAAATGCGCCTATGATCTTGATAAATGAAATAGCCAGATTTTCTGGTCCATGATGCAGAAGCTCCGAGATATCGAATAGATCAGAAGTGATTCTGCTCATAAGCTGTCCAACCTTCTGCTCATCAAAGAAAGAGAACGAAAGCTTCTGATAATGACTGAATATCTCTGCACGCATATCGTATTCCATCTTAGCCCCCATGACGTGCCCAATATTCGTTATATAATACATGGAGATAAAATTAACCAGCACAAGAATGATGAGTACCACTCCGATGGTGATAACTCGATGAACTGCCTCATCCGTTTCCATAGATTTTACGTTAGATGTGATATATCTTACGGCCAGCGGAATGACCAAACTTATAGCAGAGGACAGAAACGCAAAGAACATGTCCAGCATAAATGTTCCCATATAAGGTTTATAATATCCGGCCATCTTCTTCAGGTTTTCCTTCATGTTTTTCCTCCATCACATAAAACTACAAATAATATCTTCTAAATGTATCACTTTCAGAAATACATGTCGAGCAAAATAATATCCTATATATCAGAATAATTAATCTTTGTTTCCAAAATGATTCTTTTATGATTCTATATTGCATTTTTTACATGATATATTTGCATTATCAAATATATAATTCAAGGAGACGGAAACTATGAGGAAGAAAAAATGGATAACAGCTGCAGTCTTAAGTTTTGCATTAATTATGACTGGTTGCGGAGCAGCATCTGAAGCAAATACAGATAATATAAAGGAACATGTAACTGAGGTTACTACTGAAGACTTGCATGAATCAGAATCGAAAACAACCGAAGAGAAAACCAAAAAGGTAACGAAAAAGGTAAATAAAAAAACAACGGAAGAAAAAACCGAAGAAAAAGAGATAGAGAAAGAGGAAGAGGAAGAGACACCCGATCAAGAAGAAGTATCTGACAGTAAATCATCTGACAAAGATGCGTACGAAGAATTCCTTGCTGGTAATAATACAATAAGTTTCGACTATTATATAGCCAATGTATATGATGAAAATGATTTCTCATTAAAACAACCCATAGAAAAGCTAAACACAGAAAAACAATATACTCTTTCAGAACTAAGGGATGATCTGTATGCAGGCTTATCTCAAGGTAATCTCGAGAGTATGGAATATGCATATATCGACTGTGGTGCTGACGGAGTTAAAGAAATGGCACTTCGCATTCACGGTTCATTTATTGAAGAAAACAGCAGTGTGACCTATGTAGTCAAAGAAATGGATTCGTCTCTACAGGTAGTATATGCTTATCCTGAATGGTCACGAAGCAGCACAAATCTAAATGAGTATGGATTCATCAGCGGTGGAGGAAGTAACGGTGCCACAAATCATTGTTATGAAGTCGCATATATAAACGCTGAAGGAAAGTACAATTATGGCTACTATCAAGAAGAGGAATCTAATGTTGATCAGTTTGCAATCAATAAAGAACATTCAGATTATGACCTGACAAATCTTGAAGGAAATATATGTGTCTATTCTCTTAGACTTGACCCATATAGTGCCGAGAATGCTGAACCGGTGGCTTATTCATACAATGTATATAATAAAGATACAAACGAAAGTATGGAAGTTCCTAATCTTTATTCAGACAGTCCATACAAGACGGTTATGGATAGTTTCACCGGATATGAATTCATCTCCATGGATGAATTAAAACAGAAAGAAAATGAAAAACTCGAATCAATAGGTGTTACAGAAGAAATCCAAAATGGTGAAACACCTGGATTTAATGAGATTTCTTTTTAAATAACTCTCTCCCAATAGGAAATAATAAATGAGCTGAATGATGGAGCATTCCATATTCAGCTCATTTATACGTTTATCTTCTGATTTAATATCTGTTGTGAACCTTCTCTGCGAAGCACATTATGTTCCTAACATTGATAACCTTGCCATCATCCAGAATCGCTTTTCCAGACATTCTCCCAAATACCTGATGCTGGTCAGATACTATCACTTTATAATCCAGACAGGCCGCTCTGTCGAACACCGGAACAAAATCCATCTCGAATCTTCCATCCGAAGATGTAAATTTCCATGGATTCATATAACTGTCCTCAGGAATATGAAACTCAATATCATCCAGCTTATGTGCTGCACCATTATAAAAGATAACATTTTCAGACGCCGCACTTGTATTACCAAAACCATACCCGATATTAAACCCAAAGCTGTTTCCGTCTATATCTGCATTTCCAGAGCCCCAATACCAGGTATTGTCATACGTCCAGACACCGCGTCCCCAGTCTAGAGTTCCGAAATCAGTTTTAGGATTAAACTCGTATGTTTTCCCATCATACTTCATATATCCCGATGCACGCATACAGTTGATCTTATGATTGTAATAAAATGCATGGCGCTTATCCCACGGCGTTGCAATCACCATAGTATCCATGTCCGGCTGATCCAAAACGATATCGCATTCAAAAGGCTTCCCTTCGCAGAAGTTATCAAACCTGCACCTGATACGCCTCTTACCATTTCCAGCATCAAACTTCATTCTGAGCCTTTTATCCATATACTTTGTCGGACCGATATCAGAATCAGAAGGCAGATTGATTCGTCCCATAGGGAATGCATTTAAAACCGTCTCCGTATGCTCCCATGGATTGTCACCGAACTCCAGAAGTGATACCGACTGAAGTCCTATATAACCATCATCTGATATGGTAAATGCACCTGCAAAAGAATCACTCAGAATAAGATAATAATCCCATTCTTTGATCCGCCACTTAGGAGCCTTGATCATGGATCGGTCATACTTCTGAACCAGTCTACGTGACCAACCCGGTTCCCTAAGTTCACCATTCTCATCAAGCAGATGCTGACTTACAGTTACTTCATGATTTCTTCCCATAAGCACCCCCAACATATTCTCTATAGTTTCTTCTTAATAAGTCTAATAAGTAGAACGACCAAAATCCCTAATATCCAACAAATATAAGGAATCCCCAAGAATAACAAAAAGAACGCATATCCAAAATCTAGCGAAAGCGGCATAAAATCCCCATGTAGATGATAATATACTATAGTTTCATGCATAAAAAACAATATATTCGTTACTAACGCTGCAACTGTGAAAATCGAAAAAGTAAGCAGGTTCAAGTATTTTCCGGCTCGCTTTTTACATCGTACTAACACTATTATACCCGCAATTGTAACGCATACCAATATCAGAAATGATAATATGTCTGACATAGCAAATAGTTCTATATCTAATAAATCCACTATTTTATCGATTCCAACATCTTCAACAAAGACATATACAATCTCAAAAACAATCGCAGCCACGATTGTAAGAATTATGGTCAATACCTTTTTCACCTTCATTACTCCTATTTTTTAGTCATGCTCTTATGATGCAACGTTTCACACCTGTTTAGAATACCATATCTGATATCAATTTAGAAGTTTAACACATTTTATTATATAAATACATTTGCTATAATGTCTTGTGGAAACCGGATAAAATACTTCAAGGTGAAGAATGTATGAATGGAATAAAAGAACGTGTAAAAACAAAACGTCCGGATATCCCCTGGATAGACCAGGGGATATCCGGAACTGGTAAAGATTTATATTTGAATCTCGTCTTGAAGCTGGCAAGTGGTTAAAAGGTCTGAATTAACCCCAAACTTCTTCAGCGATTTCCTTGACGAGCTTAAGTTTAGCCCACTGCTGTTCTTCTGTAAGCTTATTACCGATCTCGCATGATGCGAATCCACACTGTGGACTAAGATATAATCTATCGAGCGGCACATACTTTGCAGCCTGGTTGATCCTTGCGATAATCTTCTCCTTATCCTCAAGCTCAGGAGTCTTTGTTGTGATAAGACCAAGAACAACCTTTTTGTCCGGAGAAACCTTACTGAGTGGCTCGAATCCACCTGAACGCTCATCATCATACTCAAGGAAGAGTGCATTTACATTTTCCTTGGCAAATACATAATCAGCAACTGTGTCGTAAGGACCGCTTGTGAAATAAGCTGAGTTATAGTTACCTCTGCAAATATGTGAAGTGATAACCATATCCTCAGGCTTTCCTTCAAGTGCAAGGTTATTAACCTTGAGAAGCTGCTCCTTAACCTCTTTCAAATCTATTCCAAGCGAAGCATATCTCTGCTTTGCAGCATCACCTACGATTGCTCCCCATGTACAGTCATCGAACTGAAGATTGCGACATCCTGCTGCATATAACTGCTTTATAACATCCTGATATGCGAGTCCGATATCATTGATAAGCTCATCATTTGTTGGATAGAACTTTCTTGTATTTTCAAAGTTCGCAGGAATAATCATCTGCTGAAACATCTGAGCAGGAGCTGGAATAGTATACTTAGCAACAGTATTCTCATCCTCAAACTGCTTCAGAAACTTGAAGTATTCAACGAAAGGATGTGCCTTCGGCTTAATCTTTCCTACAAGATATGTATCATCAAGTACTGCAAGTACTCCGTTAAACTGAACTCCCTTGCCTGTATGTACATGGTCAACACCTTCAAAGCCCCACATAAAGTCAAGATGCCAGAATGTTCTGCGGAACTCACCATCAGTGATCACATGGAATCCAAGTTCTTTCTGTTTTGCAACAACCTTTTCAACCTCTGTATCAACTACTTTGTTGAACTCTTCCTCACTGATCTTACCTTCCTTGAATGCTTCCTTTGCATCCTTAAGTGCCTGTGGTCTTAAAAAGCTACCAACAAAATCATATCTCTGCGGGGTACTAATCTTACTCATTTTTATGTCCTCCTAATGGGTATTAACATTCACATATTCTAACAGGAGGATACGAAGTTTCATAATACTTCATAGTTTTAGTTGTTCATAGATTTTTTCTATCATAATGACTATAACACTAGTTTATTGATTTCATCTTTTTTACGTTGGAACTATAGTGTATGAGGATGAATGGCAGATAGCCGTATCTTTTATATTCACTTCGCTTTCAAAACTAATCTTTTCGATATGGCTTAGGTATATGATCAGAAACAATTCTACTCAGGTACTCCGTAAACTCACCAAATACTTTTTCATCAAATGTATAAGATGAACATCCTATCTCAAATTCTGTTTCATCATAAAAAGAATACCATCCTGTTTCGTAAAACCCGTTTCTTAGATAAAAATCTCTGCGTCTCATATTCATATCATCAGGCTCATTAGATGATGGATTCTCATATTCAACAACCATCTGAAAGTCTTTTTTCGATTCAAGCAGAATTGATAGCGCTTTACTTCCAATCCCCTTAGATCTAACGTCAGAACTGATAGCAAAGTAGGCCAAATATTCTATAAACTTATATTCTCTCAGAACAAAAAATCCTACAGGCTCACCATCAAGATATATTCCCAGAACTTCTGCATCTGTTTCAATCAGATCGTCGAGAGAATTTCTTTCACATTCCGAAATTGCTTCAGTATTAATTCTTTCCAAGATTATCTTATCAGGATTACTTTTGTCTATTCGCTTCAGTTCAATCTTCAAAAATTATTCACCTATCTTTTCAAATCCATATTTTTCGTATAAACCTTGTTCACCACTCATTAAATATACTGTTTTATAGCCCCTGGATTCTGCGTAATCCAATGCTGCTACAATCATCTTACAAGATTTATTTATCTACTTCTCAAGTATCAAAATAGCTTCTTCAAGCGGAACACATCTTGCATATCTTACCGGCCACATCATCTCGTTATAGTACTTGTATGTCGTTTCAGCATCCATGTAGTCATTATCAAAAGTTGAGTTGGTTCCTTCGGGTATGATTACATCATATCCTCTTTCAAATGCAGATTTCACTGTTGCATCAATACAAAAATTGGTCTGTAACCCAACAATCATCAACTGTTTCTCACCTATCTTCTTTAGGTAGTCTGCTAGCTCATCATTACCAAAACAACTATTTATATTTTTATAGAAAATCTTTTCATTTCCTTCAGGCTTTACCTGTTCTGCTATTTCAAATGCTTCATCACCAATCGAAAAACCTGAACCTGGTCCATCATCATGCTGAACATATATTATCTCTATATTATTCTTTCTAGCAGATTCTATAATTCTAATAGTGTTATCGATAAAGCTTTCGTAGTTATAAAGTCTACTATCTGTTATACCCTTTTGAATGTCTATTACCAACAAAACCATAAGTACTCACCTTTAAAATCTAATCACGGTGTTTTCTTGCTCTATCTCTCATTTCTAACTGCACACTTGTATTTTCTGCATCTTTTATAGAAAACAAAAAACGATCAGATGAAGTTCCTTCTTTATGCAATCTTTCAGCTATAGCATCAAGCTCATCAGACCCAAACATCTCATATTCATCTTTGCTGATTTCAAAATATCGCTCATACCAAGCAACCCAAGCGATAACATCCGCAAGCAGATACTTATTAATCTCTGAATTGTATCCTACAGAATAATACTTTTCAGAACGAATTCTTTTTGTCTCATGATCCATATACATAAAAATACCCCCTCAATTCAACAACCAATATTTAATTTGCTTTAACTCAAATGGTCTTCGTTATCAAAAAAGTGCATTTATCAATACAGAAGATCTAGCAGGTCCTTCAATTCATTTAACTCGATTCCACTCATCTTTGCCTTCTCTATTTCATAATCTTTTTTTACAAGACTGATTATATGTTCTACACCGGTAGTCACAATACATCCACCAGTCAGTCCAAAGTAGAGCGAAGCCTGCATAACATCAAGTATGGTTTGTTTATCAGTTGCATTTTGGGCAATATTCCCATACTTTGCAGAAAAAACACCAATAAGACCAAAGATGATGAAACCGGCAAATATGCCAAATGTTATCAGAAGATTTTTTCTTACCAAATATAAATCTCCAATGAGTTAATCCGTACTATAATACAAGTATTCTCAAATCTGTTTTAAGTGAATCTATGTTTTATAAATATATATGTTATATACAATATATCAACCATATACACAATTATCAAAACAAAAAAAGCAACGAATATAATTCCGTTGCTGAATATAATCCGTTGCTTTAAACTATCGCTAACTCATTTCACCAACAAGTGACAGTAACTTTCTGTTTTACTACGATAACTTTCAATCGATAACGTACAAACACTCTTATATTTTTCTCCAACACTTTTCCTTTAGAAAGTCTCGAATCTCCCCAATATCAGCGCTTTCATAATACGTGACCAGTTTCTTTTTAAACTCAGGAACATGGTTTTCAGGAATAACTATTAATCCAAGACCATGTGCAATCATATAGTGGTTGGAAAATATTACAGAAGCACGTTTGTTGCCATCAATAAAAACTTGCGTTCGCATACAGTACATACACAAATCTATTGCGATATCGATTGCTTTTTTATCGGATCCGATAATCTCATCAATTTTTTCTTTCACCTGAGACTCCATGGGAATAGGTGGAATATAACTTGTACCTCCAATTGTTACAGGAACTCCGCGAATTCGCCCACCATCGTAAAAAAAGCCTTCATTTACCAATTTTGCTATATGACATAGCAGATAGTAATTACTATCTGCCTGAATTACGTCTTTATCCAGAATGAATTCCCATGCATGCTTAAGATTTAAAATCTTTTGCACGTCATCTGCTGTCATTCCATTAACAGTTCCATTTTCAATTATTTCTTCTGTTTGCGGAAAAGTAGTAGCAACACCTTCCAGAACTGCCTGGTCATATATGTTAGATTTCATATTGGCTCTGGCAAAATCAAGATTAGTGATGACATCCGCAGACAATTCGTCACCCACATAGCCATTCTCTGCGAGTTCTCTATCTACTCTGCGAATCTGTTTTTTTAATTCACGTGCTTCTTTGGCATTACGAAGCAGCAGTTGATACAACTCCTCGGAAAATTTATCAACATAAGTAGAAGTAAGTCTGCCACCTACCCTCTTCCTGATATATAAATACTTTCCGCTGGTATTCTCTTTAATCTCCGGCGAACCATCATATGGAATAAGATTCAGTCGGGCTTGATAATCGGCTCTCTCCTGCAATAAATCCTGAATATTGTTAAAGGAATCTTTCATATCTACAATCTCCTTAGGGAACTTTATCCTTTAGTATTATATCAAAAAGTTCCCTAAAGCTCAAGATGTTTTAGGGAACTTTTTATAAAAAAACACAAGCAAAAGTTCCCTATCGCTTTGCTACTTCTTTTGAAGATATATTGAAAGATAATTCCCATGCGTTTGAAAAACCCATGGTTTTGCATTTAAATATCTATTGTTTTAACAATCTCAAATCCAACATTTTTATATAATCTTACCGCTTTTTCATTCCATTCAGCCACATGAAGTATAACCCTGGCACTATGAATGTTTTCCAATGCCCAAAGAAGTATTTTTCTTCCATATCCACGACCTTGGAATTTGGGATTAACGATTAAATCATCGATTTCGTCACCCTTTAAAGCAACACTTTCGATTATTTCATCATTATCTACGAGAAGATAAACATCTTCCATTCCTTCACCAAAGAAAGAATCGTCTTGTATATAATCAAAGGGTTCTATCTTTAGAGCCTCTCGCATTTCATGATAACAAGCATTATAGATTTGTCTGTACTCATCCTGATACTTTGATGAATACGGCATCATTTCTATAGATGCTTTTTCATCCACCGGGTACTTATATTCCATCTCAAAAGCATGTTTCATCTAAATTCTTCCCATTCTCTGATGTCTTATTTAAAGATATTTTTTTCTCATAATAATGAGTAAAACCGAAATCTTCCTTTTTCTACCAATTTATTTTCGATATAAAAGGCTATAGCTCAACTTTATCCATAAGAAAGTCAAACAAATCAATAATCATAACTCCCTTCTCATCATAAGAAGGTTTTAATCCTGTTTTTGCCACGACTATCTTTTTAAAGGAATCATCAATATAATAAAGGCTCTTCTTTTCTTGCAACTGTTTATCTGCATCATCCATCGAAAGCGCTGATTGAATATAGTATTTTATATCTCCTTTAGATGCTATAAAATCTACTTCCAGCGCTTTCTGTATATATATAGACTTTCCATTAACATCTATTCTGTCGGTCTTCTCGCTGACGTTTACTTCTCCAACAACAATATTAAAACCTCTGTATCTGAGCTCGTTATATATGATGTTTTCCATAATATGAGTCTCTTCAATTTGTCGGAAGTTCAGTCTGGCATTCCTTACTCCGATATCTTCAAAGTATAACTTAAATGGAATCCCAATATACTTCCTTCCTTTTATATTGTACTTGCTGGCTTTGGATATAACGAATGCATCCTCAAAATATCCTATAAAATTGTCAATAGTGTCATCAGTAATATCTTTTCCCACAACACTTTTAAATGTGTTTGTGATTTTACTTACGTTTACTGGTGAACCAATCGTTGAGGCTATTATATTAAATGTATCAGCCAGTTCAGTTTTCTTTTTTATTTTATTATGAGCTACTATATCTTTAAGATATGTTTCCTCGCATAAAGAATTTAGATAAGATATCTTTTCTTCACTTCCGGTCATCTGTGCAACAAGAGGAATCCCTCCTGTTCTAATATACTCCTTCCACGCTTCCTGCGGATTTATGCTCTGCCCTTGCATATACTCAGAAAAAGAAAGTGGTAAAACGTGTACGATTGTGCCTCTCCCCTTAAACTCTGTAGCTATGTCTGATGAAAGAAATCTTGAATTTGAACCTGTAACATAAACATCTAAGTTCCTATGACGCAGAAATCCATTCAAGGTACCAATAAAATTATCCAGGAGCAACAATATAATCGAAATATTTCAAAGACTTTGAGATTTGTCTATTTACCTATATTCCAATCTTCAGTATAATTACAATTCCTCAAGAAAAATATTAAAAGATACTCTTTTTCCACATTTTATCCATTATGATACTGTCAGTCCGATTCATCTGATAAAACATTCGGAAGTACAAGTACTTCTTCAGGAATAAATACAATCGTTACAGGTATATCTCTCATCTGTTTTTTTTGCACACCAATTAGTGTATAATTCTTATTCCGATAAATCTTTCCGTCATGTATTATATGCATTCCATTGGAATCAATACATTTAATGATAGCACGACAGGCCAAATATTTGCGGTCAGAAATAGTCCTAAGTATATAAATAGCATTTGTTATGCAATATGCTAATATCGGTAATATAAATGGAGATAAAAACATAAATATGAGTGTACCAGCTCCTGCAGCTCTTCTAGCTTTATAACTTCTGTAAAAATCACCCGCTACCAATCCTTTCATACTATCATAATGAATCATCTTGATCGGGCCGACCCACATGAAAACCAAAACACATAGTATGACAAATGCAACTATAAGAATCTGTCTCAAGAAAATAACTATAAATATTCTCCTCTCCATAGATAACGGAATTTTTACTGATTCGAAATCCTTCGTATCTATGCCATTTGCACACCAAATGTTATAATATTTTTCCCTCCAACACTTCATGTCCTTCAGAGCATACTTAACTATATCAGAAGTAAGAACTATATTTTCTAGAACAATTATCAACAATCCAATTATGATAACTGTATTATTTTCAGTATTGTAGCCTATTCCTATTAGCGCAAAAGCCGGCAGAATAAGAATAAGGGCAAATATTATTTTTTTACTCAGTTTTCCCAAGTTGTTCCTCCAAAGTAATATTCTTTTTTACCTTATCTTGATGAGTAAAAACGAAAGTTAATCATCCTTTTTCTTAATTATATCGTATGTATCGTTTTTTATTATTACGATATATTCTTCCTTTTCACCATTCGGTTTTTCTAACGTAAGTACAGTTTCTCCAGCCTTCTTAAAATCTGCAGTAACACAGTATTCCTTGATGGACTCCAAATATTCAATCTTCACATCTCCATACTTTTCATCCTCAAAATATACAGAATCCGCTTCTTCAATATGGTACGTATTACCGTTTATCATAATCTCTGTATGATATACCATAGGATTTATAATACTAAAATACGTCGTTATTGCTATAAGCACACAGCTTATGATCACTCCTACAAAACAGATCTTCTTATTCTTAAAGATCCCCAGCGGACATATGATCATCGCCAAAACACAGAAAACAACTATTAAAATATATTTTGGACAGTAAAAGATAAAATATTTAAGATATCTGTTATAAGATGATGCTAAGAAAAAGAGCATCGGAAGAAGAATGATAAATCCCCACCATTTATCCTTTTTCATAAAATATCCGATGAATCCCATTGGCAAGCAAAGTATTGTCCAGATAAACCAATACCCGTAATATCCGAAAAGGCCCCAGCCCATATCACTGAACGGCACCTGTATCAGGTACACCAGCGGCTGGCTTATGAGAAAAAATACAAAACACTTAAGTGCCGAGTCCACATTTGACTTGCTGTTCATTATGATCAGAATACCGATCAATACCCACACTTCAAATGTAGTCGTTATAGTACTGAACGATGTATATTTCAATGCCGGTATCAACGCCATGACAGCTGTATATACACCAGCTATAACCGCAAAGATAATGAGCTTCATCCAGCTGAGTTTAATTCCACCAAATACTTTTTCCAAAATCATAATCATCAACCACATCGTAAAACTTAACCTTATTTCTCTTGTTCTCTCAAAATAGAGCAAACGGTTATTGCATCTGCAAAATCCTCATCCGAAACCTTTAAAGATCTAATATCTGACGCTATCTCCTGCTCATATAGTGGAAGTATCTCCTGTGCAAACTCCTTAAAGATCACATATGTTCTCGCATAGTCGAAGACTGCAGGAGCAATTCTTGAATTTATCCAATCAATAATTATAGGATTAGTATCATTAGTTGGAATCATAACATTCAGGAAATGCATATCCAAATGACATATACATGAACTCATCTTTGCAGAAAGTCTCTCAATAATCTGTATGACTTTTTCTTTTTCATCTTTATTTAATCCTCTATCCACTGTTTCCAAAAGAAGGGGAATCTTAACATCAGAAGGATCTGCATTATGGATATTTCGAAAAATATCAGCAATGAGGCCAAATCCGTTTGTATATCCTTCCGTCATCTTTTTTCCAAGTGTGTCACCCTCTATCAAATCCATCTTTATAATATAAGGATTTTCAGTATTATAATACCTGATTGGTGATAAACCGACTTTATTAATCTGTGACTGTTGATGCTTTTCAAACTCAATCCATTCTATAGGATATGAATCCTTATATACTTTATATGCATATCCCTGATAACTATATACATCAGCTTGCGCACCATGTCCTATAACTATCTGGCTGCCATCAAAAAAATTATTCATATATCTCACCTCAAGCTTCATTTTAAAAGCATAAAAGAAAGCCGGAATCTGTTACATCCCAATCTCTTTGTATATTTTCTCTATGAAAGGAGTCTTGTGTTCAATGTACTTATCCATATCGTATGGATAAATTCTTGCTCCCTCTTCTTTGATTCTGCTGTATTCTCGTACAGCACCAGAATGAGTCCGCAGATAATCTCTAAAAGCAATGTGTCTTTTTAACTCTTGTGAATTCGAGGGGCATACATATAAATGGTGCTTTCTCAAATGGTCTTTGCCATCGTATTTAAATGCCTCTCGTCCTGCTATGCCAAGATCTCCTTCATATTGATAACCTATTGTTCCTAAAGCTGATACAACTTCTTCAAAAACAGTGTAATCCAGAATAACTACATCTATATCAATGATGGGTTTTGCGGATAACCCCTCAACGGACGTGCTGCCGACATGTTCAATTCTCATTGCCAGTTGTCCAAGAGCAGATGTAAGTTCATCTTTTATCATAAGGAAATCCTGCTTCCATTTTTCATCATATGGAAGGACAACCACATGCTTTGTAACCATTTCTTTCACCTCATAAACATCCTATAACAGTTTCTGCATTACTACAGCGTCTTTAAACATCCCATTCACATAAAAATACTTTTTATATATTCCTATATCAACGAATCCCATTTTATGGTACAAATGAATGGCTCTTGCATTATCAGAGATTACTTCCAATTCTATAATCCCAAGCTTCATCTTTTTTGCCTTCTCGACGATTCTTTTTATCATTTCTGTTCCTATTCCTTGATTCCAGTACTCCTTTCTTACTGAAATCGAGAATTTAGCTCTATGACGAATTCTTGCCGCGTAATATCCCTCTAATTCTGCTCTCGCAATGATCTGTTCGTTATCAAGAGCTATCAAAACGATACTGTTCTCCAATTCTTTACTCATAGCCAATTTTCTTTTTACGCCTTCAATTGGAACAATAAATTCATTTTCTCCATGAAACAGATTATCAGATTCTCCACCTACCTGATTCAGATATGAAATCATTTTCTCAGCGTCATCTGAAACTGCCTCTCTAATCATATATGTATTATTCATCTACTTCCTTCCTCTCATATAACTATCTCTAATCCAATCTTCTCATAAGATCATCTGCATAAATACATCAGCAAAAGTGTTATCATTATAACGATCTATTTCTGTAAATCCGTAACTCTTATAAAGTCTTGCTGCATCTTTATACTGCGACATGGAATCAAGTACAATCCTTGAAAACCCTTTCTCACGCGCAAAAGATACTGCTTTATCCAAAAGTTTATATCCCCAACCTAAACCTCTTAATGAACTGTCAACATACAAAGCCTTCAATTCTGCGGTAGTATCATCCAGTTTTGTTATCGCAACAGTACCTTTAACCTTTTCTTTATCAACAAGGCACCAGAATCTCTCAAAATGACTGTCTATTTCATTATAGAAACTGTGTCTTCCATGAAGGTCAAATGATTTGCCCAGCTCAGCAAAACACTCAGAGGTAAAATGAAACAATTCACTCTTAAGATTATCTTTGTATATTACTAATTCCAACATAAAGCCCCCCATAAGTGTTTAACTCAATGTGTCCTCATGTCTGACGCAACCTCATATGCCACATATGTATGATCAAACTCATACCCCAGTTTCTCTGCGAGATGAACAGATCCCATATTCTGAGCATCCCAGCTAGGATATAATCCCTCGTTAAGGCATCTTAAGATCAATGCTGAACAGACTATTAACGCAAGATTCTTTCTGCGCTCGGATTCTATAGTATCAACTTCTATTTCAATTCCTTCTCTATATCGTGAATATGAAGAGGCACCCGAAACAATCTCGCCGTTTTTTAAAATAACCATACCTCTTCCATCCTTCAGATACTTTTCTTTGCTTTCAAACAAAGAAACAAACTCTTTTGTCACAGGATCTTTCAGACACTTATCATAAATCTCATCATCAATTTCTTTTAGTTCATACCCCTCCGGAAGCATCAGAAGATTATTTCTCATAGAAACCGTATCAAATTGTGTATCCTTTCTGATAGCATATCGGGTCATTTTCTTTGCGTCAGGATACACATCCTCTATCAGTTCTTCCCACGCTTCATTTTGCGGAACCAGAATTACAAATCCCTCCGGTATATTTTTTACAAGCTCTCGTTCCGGTTTTCCTGCAAAAAATCCAAAACGCCCTATAAAAGCGAATGCTGATTGTGGTTCATCATTGTCTGTAACATAAATCTTTCCCATAACCTTCTGAATGCAGGAATAGATCAATGTTTCTTCCCATCCGGTAAATATTTTCTCTGCTTTCGACATATCCTCAATCTCATAAACCATACCGTCACCTCCCCATATACACATACAGTTTCTTTTTACACATGACAAACTCTGATTTGTCATTCTATGTTATATCTCGATTAACAAATCACTCAAGATGTCCTAGTTCATTAATGATCGGATAATCAGATAGCTTTACAAAAATCTATTATTTCCTGCTTTTTGGCTTCAACTTCTCCTTTGTATTCAATTGTTGTAAGTCCCAATCCACCACAGCAATCCACTTCCAGATGTCCATAAAAATGTTCGATAGTTCCTATAATTCTATTGCACTCAGCGACATTAGGACCTGTACGAAGAGCAATAGCATACCCCTTCTTTCCAGACGGAATCGTCTTGTGCGGCTCATGCGTATTGCACCAAGGTGTGCATCGATCTATAAAAGCTTTAAACTGGCCCGGAACATCGGCCCAATAGGACGGTGATACTGATACAATAACATCTGCCTGTTCAAATTCACTCATTAAGAAATCTACATCATCATGTTGAACACATTCTGCTGTTGCATGACAACTCCTGCATCCTTTGCAAAAAGAAAAATCATAATCATCGATACATACAGATTTAACCTCATATCTATCAGCCACCTCTGCTGAAACAATTCTAACGATTTCTGCAGTAGCGCCCGTTTTGACAGGACTACAATTGATAACCAATGCTCTCATCATATTCTCCTATATCCTCTTACATGATCTCAACCGTCAAAATATGTCTTGTCGGCCAAAATTCATACAGATAAAGCTTTTTTACTTTTCCAACAAATGGAGAAAACTCATCCAACACTATTGGCATTGCTTTTTGAATCACCTCAGATTTATCAATCAGCAATGTACTGTGAGGTGACCACTCGAATTGATCTTTGCTATCCATAAAGGAATCTTTTAACGAAAGCATTTCACTGCTTAATTCCGGTTTTATGAATAAGACATCATTCTCCGGAAGTCTGAACAGATCAATATGATTGAACGAAACCTCAAATGTCTTGCATGTTTCACCAATTCTATTCAATCGATTTGTCAGTTCTTCTTCGCGATCACAATCATAAGACCCCAGTGTAAAATGCATAGGGATATTCTTTGTCTGAAATCCTTCGAATCCCATTTCGTAAAGTTTATTCTGTATTGCTGACAATTTTTCTTCTGTCAAGTCGTCATATCCTGCCAGAACATATAATGATTTATTATCCATAGTTTCTTTCAACTTCTCCTTTAATTGTTATTATAGAAATCTCCAATCTCTCCAAGCATTTTGCCAAGGCTATGATATTTTCCGGAATAAATAACCGGATCCAATACTGACAGATCAATGTCGAATGTATCATTTGGAGAGAGTCTCTCATCTATCTGAATATTTCTAATATGACAAAAAAAGGTAGTTGAATCTCCTGTTTCAACGGATTTTGCCACCTCACACTCATATACCCATGGGCTTTCATCTAGTGTAGGGACATCTAAAACAGCTCCTCGACTCACACTATACGTAACATCATTCTTTTTTCCATTCTTGGCTGATTTTGATCCGAAATAATCCATAAGAGGCAACATTTCTGTGCTCACAAGATTTGCACTGAACATACCTGTCCTTATAACATTCTGCTTCGTTCTCTTCGTGCCGAACATGCTTATGACCAAAAGGTATCCATCACCTTCTTCATGTGTAACGCTAACCCATGTTATAGGTGCAAAGTTATAAGAACCGTCATTATTATTCGTACCAATAATAAATGAAGGCTGTACACACATTGAATATACAGGTTGAACTGATTTTCTTTTCATTATCCTATTACCATTGCCAGTTTTTTTCCAAAATATATGCCCAAAATACAACAGCATACACTTAAAGCCACATATACGCCTCCAAGAACATATGCTTTGTTCTCAAACAGCTTATACGCCTCAAGAGAAAACGTTGAAAATGTAGTAAATCCTCCGCAAACACCCGTTTTCCAAAAGAGTACTATATTAGGTGATACATCTCCCTTTTTATCCGTTATTCCTACAATAAAACCTATCAATAACGCTCCAAGGATATTAGTTATTAATGTAAGTACCGGAAACTGTGTTTTTAAAGGTATCAAACTTATTGCATACCTTGAAACCGCACCCAATGCACCACCAAGCGCTACAAAAATAAAGCTCATTTTTATATATCCTTACGACTTACTCAATCAAATTTAAACCCTTTTAGCAGGTCCCCTAATGATGTCCCGATCTCCTCTGATTCAGGAATAGTAACCTCTTCTCCATCTGCAAACTGATCTTCATCATCGTCCAGAAGAGCTTTTATAGATAATGAGATCTTACCATCTTTAATATCTATAACCTTAACATCGACTTCCTGACCTTCTTTAAGGGCAACACCTGGATGCTTGATCCTTTTATGTGATATCTGAGATATATGTACGAGTCCTGATAAACCATCCCCCAGATCAACAAATGCTCCATAATCCTTTATTGTTGCAACCACTCCATGCAATACCTGTCCAACCTGGACATCTGATAATTTTTTCTTTCTACTGATTTCCTGTTTTTCTTTCAGTATTTCTTTTGCAGATAAGATTAGTTTATCTTCATCCATATTTGCCTCGAAAACTCTGACTTCCATTTCCTTCCACAGGAATTGATTACAATCATCAATTCTTTCAAGAGACAGTTTCGAGATAGGTATGAATGCTCTTATTCCTTCGAAATCAGCTACTACACCACCTTTTACCACTTCACTGATCGTAACTGTTATATTCTCCTGGGACTCCTGCAGTTCTTCAGCTTTTCTCCATGCCAACAGTGTATCAGTATCATGTACTCCATCACCCATTAAGCTATATGATTCTTCAAGCATTTTTTCATAATCCTTCATTGACTCTTCCATTTAAAGTTTCCTCCTGAATGTTAATATGATGTACTATTTTTTTTATACAAGTCAATCTCAAAAACAACACAACGGGATTAACATTATTATCCCAACCATTGATACATTCCCGGTCCAACCATCTCATTAGGTCTTTCTAAAAATCCAAATTTCTTATAGAATTCAGCTTTACCCGTTGCGGCCATAAGGCTGATCATTATTTTATATCCAGGTTTAAGTTGGGCTTTAATATATTCCATGGTCGTCTCCATAACCATGCGTCCCAGTCCTCTTCCTTGATATTCCGGCACGACTATAACATCTACTATGAGTACTGCATAACCATGATCCCAGATTATTCTGCTCATACCAACCGGCTTTCCATTATCTCTTATACATATCGGATATGAATTATTTAATCCGGCTTCTGCTTGCTCTATTGGGAACACATCCCATCCAACTGATCTTCTAAACTCCAAGTATTCCTCAGGAGTGATCGTATTTGTTATTTCCATATCTGTTCCAGCCTCTCCACTATAAGCATTTATCACACCATGCTGTTGATGATCCTTCCAACCTCTTCATCATCAGTCAGGTCATAAACCATTCCGTAACAATCCAGTGCCTGTTGTTCGTTACCGGTCTGAATGGCTTCCTCAGCAGCCTTATATAGTAAAGCAAGCGTGATAGGATTAGCTTCAGTTGGAATATTATTTTCCAATAGAATCTTATGTATCTGCTCAAGATTCATTTCCGTACTTTCTTTGCCTATGGCTTTCCCCAGAAACTCCAACTCAGCATCAGCCTGCTGTGATTCTTCGAAGTATTTACTGTACTTATAACATGCAACAGCTACCTCAGGAAGATATTTCTCAAGATAATACCACCCCAGATTTCTGTAATATGCAGCAAGTTCAGCTCTGGTACAACAATAATTGTAAGATTCAGTAGTATATGAATACTCTTCTTCTATATCACCCAGCTGTTTACAACATAATATAAGAGCTAAGATAGCTTCTATATCTACCGGATTATCAAACCGTACACTAAGCAATTCCTGACGAGCCTTTTCATATTCTCCAGCAAACATTAGCTCTTTAGCCTTGATTTTATGTGGTGTCAGTGTATCTTCATCAGATATTTCGTATTCATCTCCATTTAAGCAGAAGTATTCATACAGATAAACTTCTGCTATATGCCTCAGGCAAATCTTCTTTCTACTCATATAACCTTTCCTATGTAACGTATTACTTTTTTCTCTGTCAAAGAATTAATTCTATAGATAACTAACCGTTTCACTTAACTCTTTTCTATTAAAATGATTATCAAGAGGACCTGCACCCTCAGCAGCATAACCAAGATCGAGAACCATAAGGATTTCTTCGTTATCAGGTAAACCAAGTCCTGTAGCAAGTTTTTCCGGATCAAAAAAGTTAAGCCAGCAGCTATCAACACCTTCATTATACGCCGCCAGCATCATCTGTGTAGCAACAATAGTTGCATCCTCTATACCGGAATCTCTTTTTTCTCCCGGATATGTAAATACATTATTCTTATCAAAAGCGACAACAAGTACTATCGGAGCTCCATAACGACATGGTGTTGCCGCATCAATCTTTGCTAAAGCTTCCTCTGACTGAACAACATAAATATGCTGTTCCTGAAGATTTTTTGCTGTAGGAGCCAGACGTCCCGCTTCCAGAATTGCTTTCAGTTTATCTTCCTCAACCTTCTTGTCACTATATTTCTTGCAAGAATATCTGTTCTTAATTACATCGTTAAACTCCATAAATAAAAACCTCCTAACACTTATAACTGAAGTGGTTAACAACATACTCCAACAATTAAAAAGTATAACACTTTTCGTTTTCATTGGGAAATGATAATTTGTATCTGAACCACGGTCCGCCCTCGGGCATAGCCCTTCGTGGACTCCGCTAAAAACAGTCCACCGGACTGTTTTCTTTACGCGTCGTCCCTCCGCGCCCGAACAACTGCTTTCACTCAAGCAGAAGTCGCAGGATTTAACTTTTTAAATCGACGCAAAAATGAAATGGATGTCCGTTGGACATCCATTTCATTTTGTGTCGGTGCGACAGGATTTGAACCTGCGACCTCTGCGTCCCGAATATTATTTTGAATTTCTTATTTTATCCCGTTTTATTACATTTTGGCTTATTTACTACATTTCTCTCCCTTTAATATCCTATGATAACACAGGATAACATGAAATAAAAAGAAAAATAAGACATTCCGGTTAGAACAAAAGTTAGAAATATTGTCTCTCTGTAGATCTTGTTGTTTATTCATATGGAGAGATATTTATGATAAATGGAACAACAGCATTAAAACTAAATACTTATATTCCTCCTGCCTATAATACAGAACCCTTGTCAGATGTAATATGGACTTATGATCATCATCATGAAATCGTCCAAAAGCTTCTGAAATATGGATGTCAGTATCTGAAAGGCAGGGATGAATATGCACTACTAAAGGAAATAGTAGTGCCAGGAAATCTGACGGAAGATGCAAAGTTCCGTCAGACAGGAAATACATCAAACACAGTAAATACAAGGACTGAAGGCAGTGGTGTCATTTCACCCTTATGCGGTGCAATAACTGTAAATGACACCGACACCACTTCCTACCGGAAGCCTTTTCTTGCACCACTGGATATTCAGAAGGCGAAAAGTATTGCAAATGTGATTCCGTCATTTAAGGTTATACAGTCTGACAGCATGTGCCTTAATATCGGTTTTGATACAGAATTCCAGGATTACCGAGATGGATCCGGAAAGAATCGCCGTGTATTATCCCTGCAGCTGACTATCGCAATAGGAGAAACACTTATCAGATACTTCTTCCTTGTAACACCGAGATTTCAGGAAGTAACTGCCGAAGGTGGAATGATACCTCTTAAGTACTGTATAGCTGATATACTTGATGATTTAAAGAAGTTCCACTTTCCAAACTTCCCTCTCGTCCGAAAGGAAGATTTAATATACAAAAATAAAAAATGGAAGAATAATGAGTCCTTCAAGGTTGTAGATTTTACCGCTTTGAAGGACTTTGTTATCCCCATTACTCTTATCTGCCATACAGGTAAAGCCGATATCTCCGTCTTTCGCAGATCAAAATACGATATCGACCTTCTTAGAAAGCTGGGAGAAATACAAGGTGGATGGATGACTACTGAAAATATTCATCTTAAAGCAGAAAACGATTCGCACTATAACTATTACTGGCTTGTTAACCTCTGTATAAGAGATACTCTGGGGCTCACTCCTGCTGATAACAAATCTCTTAAAGCATTAGGCAAGGTAATAAACCGGCCTAAAATAGAACTTCCAAACAGAGTTATCGAACATATGGCTGCATTTGCAGTCAGTAATCCGGTGGAATATTACAAATATGCCATGAATGATGCGGATATCGTGGTTTCCTTCTGTTCAGAACTGTTCAGATGTAACCGCCAGGTTCCCATGACACTTTCCAGCGCTGCAGCATCATCTATGTATGGCAGCATAAAAAAGTATTTTGGAGTAACGAAAAAATCTGACTACGACAGAATATACAGAGGTTTGGAAATGTTAGATGAAGGTGTAATACCATCGAAAGATGAATGTATGAAATTCTTAAAAGCAACCAGATATGTTCCGATCAGGGATAATCCGGATGCAAAACTGGTATCGGAATATTTTGAGGAAGCATATACCGGAGGGTTTAATGCTTCCTTTTATATTGGATGGATAACTGAAAAAACCACTGACTTTGATCTACAGAATGCCTATCCTACCGCAATGGCAAATATCATTGACATCGACTGGAATCAGAATGTGCGAGATTTTCCTCGTAATTATGAGCTTACATGGCAGGATCTGATGAACCCGCTTATTCCAGCTGTGGCAGTGGGTGATTTTGATTTTCCGGATGAATGTTACTGCCCTAACATCCCTGTTCCTGTCAAAGGCGGTATGAAGATATATCCCAAACACGGAAGGAATGTATATATGGCTGGTCCTGATATGTACCTAGCATTAAAGCTTGGTGCCAGGATTAAAGTATTCCGTGGATTTACCTGCATGATGCTTGAAAAAGACGGAAAGCCTTCTCAATGTCTTGCTTATGCTGTCACGAATCTCGTGCAGGACAGAATGAGAGCTAAAATCGAATATAAAGATAATCCACTTGTCGAGAAAAGTCTTAAGACAATGGTAAACAGCTGCTACGGAAAGACAGCACAAAATGTAAGTCCTAAAACAAGATATAATGCCAAAACAATGGGGCGTGTCGATGCTGAACCATCCACCGTCACAAGTCCATATCATGCAACATATACCACAGCACTTGTCAGATGCATGCTAATAGCCTGTATCAATCAGCTTCATGATATGGGATACCATGTATACTCCGTCACTACAGATGGATTCATTACAGATGCTCCGACAGATGTAGTAAGAGGCCTGGATGCTTATGGCTTTGCACAAATTTTTCAGGATGGTCGCTATATACTAAATCAGACTCGTGATAAATGTGAAGCAAATCAGGTGTGGGAACCAAAGCATTTTAATGACACATTTCTCAATATTACTACACGTGGAAATGTAGCTGTAAATGATAAAGGTGTACTTGCCCATAACTCATATACAACCGGAGAAATAAAGGACAGCCGGGCAGACAGAGATGCCTATATAATCGCTGTACTGTCTCGTGAAGGAAGACTAAAATGCCACACTAAGGTATGGACGGAATTTTCTGAAATAGTTGAACGAAAACATGATTTCCATGTGACTGAAACCATCAGGCAGTTATCCATGAATTTTGATTATAAACGCTGTCCTTTAGTTGATACAGCAGTTGATACACCTGTTCATTATGAGAGTGCAGATGGTCAGTATGTAGTTGATACTGTAATCGCTGAATATGATACTCGTCCATTCAATGATATTGAGGAATTCCTTAATTATCGAAATACAATGCAGAATGAAGATTGTGTAAAAGTTACTGCCGATCTAGAACGTGTAAAGATTAAATCTACAGTACAAACCAAAGGATACATAGGAAAAGATCTGCCACGAAAAATCCTGCTTTCCATACTTATGGGATATCGTTCAGGCTTATATCAGATTCCTGTTCTTGATGGTCTTAAGCAGTCTGAAATCATCAAGGTTGTAAACAGCTGGGGAATATCAACCATAACCATTAACGACTGGAAGAATTGTTCCCGATCAAAAAGGCAGGATAATATGCTGCCAAGGGAAATTGTCGAAGAAACATTACAAAAGATCAATTCCATATCATCAAGTTTATCCTCTGCAGATATACACGGCTTAAAAGACAGCCGTGGCGATTTACCAGAAACAAAACCGGTGCAACCAGCATCGGTTTTATTTCTTCCCGAACCGAAAGATGCCTGAACACTTCGATGCAGCAAACAGTTCACCGGACTGTTATGCTGCATCTTCATTTGACGTATTATCGAGCAAAATATCATTTCCTTCGAAACCGATATTTTAGCTCTCCCCTCCGTCATCAGGCATCTTCCTCACGGGCAAATCGCAAAACCACTAACTCCCCTGCGCCGACCGCCTAAGCTCCTAAATCGGCTTCGGGTAGTTAGGCAAGTTTCGCATTGTGGCAAGCCACAACGCACCGCTTCATCGAAAAAGCCGTTAGGCTTTCCCGATTTCACTAAACTTGCCAGTGGGGCTTTGCCCCCTTGGATCCCCCAGCAAGGGTTTCACCCTCTGCACACCGGAGCCGACCACTTGACAAAAACGACTAAAATCATCCACCGGATAATTTTGGCTGTCTTCGCCAGGCAGTCTAAGGGCGCTGCCCTTGCATCCCGCCAAAGGGAAACTTCCCTTTGGAATCCTGCACTACAGAAATATACGTAACAGATTTTTACTTACAGAAACACAATTCAAAAAAGGAGATACAGAAATATGCAGAAAACAAATCGCAAAAGAAATATATCCGTCACCGTAAGAATGAATAAATCAGAGTATGATGACTTCATTAACAGAGTAAAAGAAACCGGACTAACAAAGCAGGCATACATCATAAGTTCTGTCCGGAATGCAACCATCACACCATCTGAAGAAATCGCCGTATTAAAGAATATCAGCATGACATTTTCTAATCTTGAATGTCAGCTCAGAGGTCTGGCAACCAATGTTAATCAGATGGCACATATCGCAAATGGTCAGGGATTAATCCCGAATAAAATAGAATTGGAAAAACTATCTTATCAGCTTAGTAACTACAGAAAGGAAAGTGAAAGTATATGGCAATCAATAAGGTCGTTAATAAATCAACAAAAAGTCACGGAGCCATGAGAAATGTTCTCGAATATGTTCTTCGTGATGAAAAAATAAAGGAAGGTTATGTCTTTATAGCCGGACCTTATTCCGGTGAAACAGTCAATTATGACGAATTGTATCAGACCTGGTTAAAGGAAAAATATATCTGGGATAAAGATTCCGGCAGAATGTATGCACATAACATCATCAGCTTTCATAAGGATGAAGAAATATCACCTGAAGAAGTTCTGAAAATCTGTAAACAGTTCGCAGAACATTTTTTTCCAGAACACCAATATGTAATTGGCGTCCATCAGGATAAAGATCACCTGCATGGGCATATCGTCACAAACTCCGTATCATATATAGATGGTCATAAGCTGCATCAGACAAAAAAGGATCTTCAAAAACAGAAAGACTATACTAACAGGCTTTGTCTTGAATATGGTTTAAGTGTAGCAGAAAAAGGAAAACATTTTGACGGATCACTTATAGAACAGGGCGAGATAATGGCATGGAATCAGGATAAGTACAACCTGCTCATCAATGAATCCAAAAACAGTTTTGTAGCAGTCTGTGCAATTGCCCTGATGGAATCCATCCCACAATCTGCTAGTCGCGAAGAGTTCATATCTGAAATGCAGCAGAGGGGCTGGTCTGTAATATGGAAAGATAACAGAAAACACATAGTATTTAAGGATGAAAATGGAAATAAAGTCCGTGATACAAATATCGAAAAGACCTTCACAGGTCTGAACGTAAGCAAGGAGGCATTAATACATGAATTTAAAAAACAGAATGAGGTCAGACTCGCTGATCAGAGAGCCGATAAAGAAAGAGAAGCTGCCAGAAAACTCAGAGCAGCAGAATATGAAAGATATTATGCAGAAGTCGAGTCAGCAGGAATCGGAATTGATAATGCAAAAGCAGTCAGAGAAAATACAGCAACAGAAAGACGAAATTCAGAAACAGTCAGAAGAGATTCAGAAGCTATCATCCGAGAATCAGAGGCTGTCAGAAACTATTCAGAATCAAAACCAGACCCTGAAGAATCTCCAGACTCAAATAGACCAAGTAGCATCAGAACTGGAGCAACTTCAAATGAACGGCAGAGAGATGGATATCAAAATGATACAGAGTCTTTCATCAGAGAACTCAATTCTCAGGAAGGAGCTTCAGAAGAAAAGCGAAACGATAGTATCGTTGAACGAGCAAATAGGGAAGCTGAGCGGTGCCGACTTAGTATTGAAAGAGAACGAGCAGCTGAAAGAGAAAGACAAGCAGCGCGAGAAAGAATCGAACGAGATAAAAAGAAGGTGCGAAGCCGAGGTTTTAGCCGTTAGAGATGAATATAAAGGAAAAGGTCAGTTACTTGATTATTATACTGATCTACAGAAGAAAAAGATTGGAGAATATAACCGTAAGATAAGTGAACAGGATAAGTATATAGAAGAAAGTGCCGAGCTTAAATATAAGAAACGCAAAATCTGTTTAGATAAAAAATACGATAAGAAAAATGCTAATCTAAAGGCTGTATATATAGCCCGAAATACCGCTCTGAACACTCAGCTTTTCAGTAGCATACTTTATGCTGCCATCGTAACACTGCTCATGGCGGCTAAATCTGATGTTTTCAAAATTGACATCTTAAAATTCCTGACAACATTTACCAATATTATTATAAAATATGGAGATATTACTATAAAAGCCGGAAAATCAACTGCAGTTATAAGCACACGAATAGATAATATAGTTATTCAAAATATACTGTACTGGCTAATATTTTTATTAATCTCAGCTATAATTCTATCCATTCCAATCATAATAGCATTTTTATCAGCGAAGAAATATATTACGTGGTATAAGGAAGAAATATCTGACAGTATCTCATTATGGGTTGCTGTAATAGTTTTGGCATTGACAATATTTTTTTCAGAAGAAATCAAGCAATTGATTCCTGTAAACCTAATATTATTAAATATAATAGCTCACCTTTCTTACAGTGGCTTCCGTGCATATGTCAGAGGTTGTAAACGATATAGGGGATATTAATAAAAAAATCCAACGGGGAATCTTATGATTCTCCGCTGGATAAGATAATATCATTCAGACTTAGAAAAACCTAACTGTCCATCAGCATGTATCTCTAAATAGTAGCCATCTTGGATATCTAAATCTACTATTTCACCTGGTTTAAGAATAATAGCTGATTGAGTATCTTCGGGTTCTTCCCAACCTTCCTCAGTTTTATGAGTGCTATCACTGCAAGCCCCCATTTGTCCTTGGTTTGTTCCCATATACTTAACCTTATACTTTCCAGCAGGTATATGATAAACTATCTGTGTTTCTTCAAGTTCAGTTCCAGCATTCAATGTATTTTCAAACCCATAATCTCCAGCCTGACCTACTGTAATAGTAAAATCAAAACTTTCCTCAGATTGTGATTCTTGATTATTGCTTTCTTCTACAGCGCTTTCTGAAGCTTCTTTTGCTCCTTCTTTAGAAGTACTATTAGGCAGAAGCCATGTAGCAGAGAGATCTTTATCTTGAGCAAGATTTAAACTGCTAGACTCAAATTTTATTTTTTCTGAATTATCTTCATTCCAAAGAGTAACAACACCTGTCCATTCTTCACCATCTGAAATACTTTCTGTATTAAAACTACCTTTTCCCCCTACATATGCTTTATCAGATCCTGTATGCAGAACAGTAGTCCAGTCATATGGACTTGCAGAAACACGTTTTCCACTATGATTAGAATATGTAACTGAAACCTCAAATGCTGGAGATCCTGTTGAGGTTTCCGTATCTGATACAGAGTTTACTGTAACAGTAACTCCTCTAATTGTAACTGAATCACCTATTGCAAGATCATTTAACTGATCCTCTGGAGTATCTGCAACATCAGCTACTACGTTGTTATCGGTTGTACCTGTACTTGAATTTGTATTAGTATTTGTATTACTATTCTTTCCACCACCGCCGGCTAAACCAATAATCAGATATACTATCCAGCCAGCAGCAATAACCCCATACTTGATAGCTGGTTTCATTTCTTTATTTCTAAGCATCAATATAGTGAGTGGAACTGGAAAAATGAAGATCCATCCAAGCACCCATAGCCACATTTTACTACCGCTTTTCTGTTGATTCACAGGAGTATTTGGATACCAAGTATATCCACAATCTTTACAAAAACCTACTGTTTTATGGACAATTTGTTTTCCCTTTTTTCCTCTTACCTCACCTTGATTTTCCCTTTTAAAAGTAATATTGGTACTTCCACACTTGGGACATCCGCTTTTATTTAGCTGTTCCTGAGTTCTTTGCATTTCAATAGTAATAGGTGAATTACAATATGAACAAAATCTACTGTTCTGCTCAATATCTGCACCACAATTAGGACATTTCATATATCAGCACCTCCCAAAATTCATTTTTTACCCCACGTATATTATACTTTATAAGCTTTTGTTACGCAAGTGCGTACACTCTATCGCGTATATTTTCCTACAATGCAATAGGGTGACAAATATGAACGCAAAAGATGCAGTTGTTAAAAGAATAATCTCTATCTGTAATCAGAGGAATATTAAACTAAATGAATTAGCCAATATCTCTGGAATAACACCATCGACAATCTATAGTATGACCGATGAAACAAGACGAGATATATCTATATTAACCATAAAAAAGATTTGTGATGGTCTTGAGATAACTCTTACTGATTTTTTTAATGATCCTATTTTTGAATCACTTGAACAAGAAATAAAATAGTGAAGCATGTTCTTAAGACATGCTTCACTATTTCTATATTCTTCCTATTCTTTTTTATCTTTCTCTATTCCATCGATTTTTTTATCAATCTCTGTCATATACCCAGCCGTAATAATACCAGCAGGGAGAGCAACTATAGCAATACCAAATATCGAAGAAACCATTGTTATTATTCTCCCCATAATTGATACCGGATAAATGTCTCCATATCCTACTGTTGTTAAAGAAACAGTAGCCCAATATAAAGCATCAAAAAACGAATCAAATGTATCAGGTTCAACATTATATATAATCAGAGCAGATATCAAGATATATCCAAAAGCCAACACGCATACAGCTATTAATGAATCCTTAGACTTTTTTAATACATTTCCAATAAGTATGAAGCTTTTTGAATATCTCATTGCTTTAAAGATTCTAAACACCCTCATAGCTCTGATCATTCTAAGCACTCTTAATGCTTTAAAGCCTCTGCTGATAATTGATAATGAAGGAAGAATGGACAACATATCAATAATAGCCATAAATGTAAATGGATATATAATAAATGAGGTTTTTCCCCTCTTAAGCTTATAATCTGCTGTCATTAATCTAAGAATATAATCAATAATGAAAATAACAACCGTAACCTTATCAATCACTTTAAACCCTATGTTATCCTGTTTGAAGAACAACGGAATCAGGCTTACTGTAATAACTATAAGCATAGCATAATCATAGGCAACGCCGATACGATTTCTATATTCAGATTTTTCTATTACATCAAATATTTTCTTACGCATATCTCACCACCATAAATTTGCATATGTCTTGATTATGATAGACTACACATTTCTATATCTGATCATATCCTATTTCTTCCATCTGTTTTATAAGAAAATCTTTTAGCTGTTCCTTTCCAGGAATCTGTAACATATACGTTGAAACAAATAGTTGATTGTCCATACCTGATAATGCATATTCAACCATCTTTGGTCCTTTCTTTGTGCAAAGAAGAATCCCCACAGGTGGATTATCCCCTGGATGCATTTCATTTTCTTTATAATATGCAACATAGGCATTCAACTGACCAAAGTTTTCGTGAGTAAACTTATCGTCCTTTAGTTCGATAATAACATTACAATGAAGAATTCGATTATACAGAACCAAATCAATGAAGTAGTATTCATCATCTATTATTATTCTTTTTTGTCTAGCTTCAAAGCAGAATCCCTTTCCCATTTCAAGCAGGAATTCTTGCAGATGATCCACCAGTGCATTTTCTACATCACTTTCAGTAACCGTTTCCTTTGCATCCAATCCAAGAAATTCAAACGAGAAAGGATCTTTTATAGACAATACAGCTGGGGGTTGTTCTACTGACATCTGTTCCAAGAGCTTTTCTGGATTTTTGCTGATTCCAGCACGAAAATACAGTGTAGTTGCAATCTGTCTTCGTAATTCTTTAACATTCCATCCGCTACGTATACATTCGAACTCATAAAAGAACCTTTCGAATGGATCCGATATCGGTAATAATTCTACAATATGAGAAAATGATAGCTTTGATATCAATTCTTCAGGCTTTGTCATAAATTGGTCTGACGTCATCGGACTTTTTTCAGGAAGCATCTCTAAAAAGTCCGATGCTGTCGGACTTTTTGGAAGAAGACCTTTTACCGTTGCTGTTATTTGATTTTTAGAAAATATCTGCCCGATTTGTGGGTAAACTAAATAGAACCTTCTACAATTCTTAAAAAGAGTATTATTAAGACCTTTTTCATCAACTCGTTCTTCAAGTTTCTTTAGAAGTCTATCACCATAAACAGCTCGTTCTTCACCATGCTGTTCAAATTCCACAATATAGTACCCAATCAGCCAATTTCGCAAAGTCATAGAACGATTAATAGCACCAACTGCAGTCGTCTGTGCTGATTGATGAATCTCCTTAATTGTTTCTACAAGAATATCAAAAGATAACATAATTATTTGGCTCCTTAAATTTTTTGTATAACTAAAAGCTGCATAAAAACTAAACTCTATTCTTCGTCATCTTCCTGATCTAACTGATCATATGCTTCCTGTAATTCCTCTATTTTCTGCTTTATACGAATCTTTTGCTGTCTTAATTCTGTTCTGTCAATTATCTTTGATGGAAAATTCCATTCCCAATTATGATACGAATCCATAATATTCTTTCTTTCCTCATCAGAAGAAGCCAGTTCCATATCAGATTTCATTTTTTTATATACCTTATACCACTCATCTATATATCTATATAGCTCGCTCTGGGAATCAATAGAAATCGATAGCTCTTCCTGAGTCTTGTCAACCCCGATATGAAATGATCTTTCCATTTCAAAAAAAGCGTACATTGCTCCTATATAACTTATTGTAACCGGATCAGTTAGTGCAAGAGGACGTACCTCCAGCGCATCTGCAAGTCTTTTTAACATATCATTTTTAGGCTTTCTTGCGCCATTCTCATATTTCTGTATCCTGTCAGCCGATAGCCCAACCTTTTCGCCAAGTTCAGCTTGTGATAAGCCTCTTGCGGTTCTTATTGTACGTATTCTTGATCCAATTCTATCTGCCTCAGTTTCTTCATTAAAATCCACCAGATCCTGTCCGAATGGGTTATTTACCACTATCATACCGAAATCTCCTTTACTACAAAGACTTATATAATAAACATATTAACACAATCAATTATCATTATAAAGCACAAATTAATGCTGCCAGAGAACAAATTTTGTCAAAAAGCACTGTTGAGTGCTTGGCAAGGACTATTTAAACTGATATAGTACGATTAAAGAACTATATAGTGCTTATCAAGAACTAGACAGTTCAGAATAAACCGTATTGGTTCGTAAGAACCCGTCGTTTCCCGGAAATCGGATGTCGTCGTTAACATATAAAGGGGTTATTAGGTTAACCCCGGAAGGGAGAGTTATGAAAAATAGACAGAGACAGCGGGCAAACCGCAGATTAAAAGAAGAAATGCTTGACCTCAAAGATATGTGTGGAATAAATGATCCAACACCACGAGAGGCCGTAAAGGAGATCATCAATGAATTCAGAAAGAATAGAAGGAGGAAGAATACATGGAATATACAAAAATGTTAAGTGAGTATAAAGATATACTCTTACCTGAAGATGTTCAAAAGATATTACATATAGGACGCAATACCGTATATAAATATCTTGCAGAAGGAAAGATCCGTTCAATAAAGATTGGTAAGAAATATCGAATACCGAAGAATTATCTTCTGGAGTTTATCTATCCGGATATGAAATATACTGAGGAGGTGGGCTAACTATGGCAAGACCTAAAAAAGATGGAAAAAGAGCCAGGGGAATTCAAGGTAAAAGCGGTCATTTATATATTGTGACCACACAGAGCGTAATACAGGATGGCAAGAAAAAAGCTGAAAAGAAATGGATATCTACTGGTCTGACCGACATACCGGAAAATATCAAAAAAGCTTCTGAGATGCGAGCGAAGCTGCTTAATAAAATAACTGTGTCAACTATAGATAGAAGTATAACTTTTAGTGGTTATACCGATTATGTAATAAATAAAAAGAAACGAGAAGTCACTGATTCAACATATGCCTCATATCTATATAGATTAAAAAGGACTAACGAATACTTTGGAAATATAAAAGTAAAAGATATAAATGAGACCATGGTTGAAGAATTCCTGGATGGCTTATTTGAAAAGTATCATGTTCAATACAGAACAGTGAGAGATATAAAGGTCTTTCTGGGATTTATAATGGAACAAGCTGTAAAAGACGGAATCATCACTTACAACCCTGTCAAGGAAGTAGTAATTAATAAGAATCTTTCAGATAAATACGCCAAAGAAAAAGATGTAGATGAGGAATTCTTTTCTTATGAGGAAGCACAGCTTTTTTTGAACACTATTAAATACCACGAATTATACGAGCTTTTTTATCTTACAATATTCTTTGGTTTAAGAAGAGAAGAAGTACTAGGACTTCGTTGGTCTGCAATTGATTTCATAAATAAAACCATGAGCATTAACCATACTGTTACGTTTGGTACTAAGGTAAATCGAACCAATACAACCAAAACAGCTTCTAGTACAAGAGTATATCCTCTTACGGATGAACAGATTGAAATGTTTAAGAAGCTTAAGAATAAAGAAAGAGCCAACAGAAAGCTATGCGGTAATGGGTATTATGACAGCGACTATATTTTCAAACATATAGACGGAACCTTGTTTTTTCCAGATTATCCATCCAAGATGTTCAAGAAACTTATTAAAAAAATTCCTGAACTGCCACAGAAAATTTCCTTTCACGGACTTAGAAGTTCCTGTGTATCAATACTCGTTCATCAGGGGATGGATGTTAAAAGTATACAGAAATGGGTAGGACATGCAGATATCGATACAACACTCAGGATATACGCAAAAGTTAAAGACAAAGAATCAAAGAAAGAAATCTCAGATACGATGAAGGGTATTATCCCACTTAAGGATTATACCGACCAGTAACACATTAACTAAACAAGATCTACAGATGAGTTCATAATCAGGGAATAACCAGAATAATAAAACGAAAAAGTTAGAAAAAAGTTAGAATTCGGGCAAAAAAAGTCGGTGCGACAGGATTCGAACCTGCGACCTCGGCGTCCCGAACGCCGCGCTCTACCAAGCTGAGCCACGCACCGGCATAAAAAATATGAAGTTAAAAAACGGTAATCGAGCATGACGTCCCGAACGCAGCGCTCTACCAAACTGAGCCACGCACCGTTATATCTTTATTTCATTTTTTCGAGCGCCTCGCGCTCTTCCACTCTCGCTTCGCTCGCAGATTAAACCCAGGTGCCTCTTGCACCTAACGTCCCAAACTGAGCCTGTGCCATATCACTTTTATTCCAATTCAAACATGAAACATAATACATCAAAATATTCGTCATGTAAAGTAGAGATATGCTCTATACTAACAGAGTTGAGTTTATATTGTCTTTTGTTAGTATATTTGCCCCGATTAACATGTATTTTTCATATGCCTTACTAAAAAAAAACGTATTTTCCCTTTATTGTTAGCATATATTTCTCTAATTTGCTGATTTTTTACGTTTTGATACTAACAAAATGGATTAAACGCTGTTTTTGTTAGTAATAAAGGCTGAATTCTACCATATACCATAACTTTTTATCTTTCTTATAAACAAATAGAAATAGGGCTCTCGAAACCATTCGAAAGCCCTTCTCTATCACTAAACCATTTTATAAGGTTTTATAAGGATTTTTAGGATTTTATAATTCTATCCTGAAAACTTTTATTTATACTTTTATTTATTCTATTATCTTTACTTTAATCTTTACTTTTATCTTTACTTTTATCTATATTTCTGAAGAAGATTGATTGTCTCTCTCTCAACGTCACTGAAGTTTTTACTTGCTTCATCCTGTGAGCTTGTTGTTGGCTTATACCAGCTGTATTGAGAAAACTGATCATATACAGATTGATCCTGGAACTTGTATCCATTACGTGCATATATCGAATTGATTATTGACTGGATATCAGAATCAGACATATTCTTTACATCATCTTCTGAAAGTGCCTGAGTGCTGCTGTCAGATATTATCTGGTTAACATCTGCACTAGACTTCTTCTCTTTATCCTTATCTTTGTCTTTTGCTTTTTTCTTATCCTTGTTGTCCTTGTCTTTTGACGACTCTTTGTCTTTTTCTTTATCGTCTTCTTTATCTTCAGACTTTGATTCAGACTTTTCTACATTTTCAGATGCTGGTTTAATGCTTTCTTTTACGGTAGATATGCACTGATAATCTCCTTCGAGAGCCTTTACTTCATTTTCATAAAGGTCCTTGTAATCAGCATAACCATCGAAGTAGTAATCTACTGAATCTACTGAAAATACCGCTGAATTATTCGGTATCTTCATTGAGTTGATATTTACATCAAATGTACCATCATCCTTCTCTTCCAGATCATCAAACACAGCAACATAATAGAAACCATATGTTCCAGTCTTTTTAGAATCATCTTCCTCAAGATTCAGAGAAGTATCGACTACATATACAAGTTTTAAGATGTTATCATCTGCTGATCCTTCTGCATCTTTTGCTTTAAGTAAAAATGCACCAGCATAAGTCATATCTTCCAGATTTATCTCTTTATACCAGTCTGATTCAGCTTCTTTCTTAAGATCACCCTCAACTTCCCTCTTCAACTTATCCAGAGTTTTCTTTGAGATCTGCTCCATTCCATTTGCTGATGATGAAAGACCGGAAACTTCGATTTCCATAGCTTCAGCATCCGGAACTTTTCCGTAAACACTGAGACATTCTTCTATCTTTTCGTCAGCATCTTTGATAGATATTGTAACTTTATCTCCGTTGCTAAGTCCTTCTGATTTATCTGCTTCAAAAGTCCAATCTTTGACAGGATCGATATCACTGTTATTGTAGATCTTTACTGTTCCTTCAGATTCAGAACCTTCAAATTCAACTTCGATATCTTTGAATAAGTCAAATGTCTCTGCCTCGCCCAATCCTTCGACTTTAAATGGTATCTCGCTCATTTCAAGCTTTACCTTGAAGTACTGGGAAACGGCATTCTCATCTACACACCAATTATACTTGATGCTATCACCATTTGACAGATTTGTAGACTTATCAAGCTGTCCTGTCAGGAATTCTCTGCTGAGACATTCCGCTGCATTGAAGTAACTGTCAGCATCTGCCGGTCCTCCGGCTTTATATCTGATCTTGCTGTCATTATCTGCGAAGAATTGTTTCTCATCAAAGACAATCTTAGCTGATCCTACTGAATTATAACCTTCTGATTTAATCGAAACATACTGATCCAGATTTATAGTTGGCACCCAGAACACCTGTACAAAAATCAGTATTCCAAGTGATATAAAGATTATCAACGCTGATACGATAGCGACCAGCATGGTCTTCTTTTTCATATTGAATATATCTGTCTTCGGACGCTTCTGTGAAGATTCTGATTCATCATATTCATCTGATTCATCATATTCTTCTGAATCTACATCCTCCATATATTCAGCCTGCGCTTCCATTCTCTGCTCTTCTTCAATCTGAGCAGACTCACTTTGATAATACTGAATGGGATTCCCACAAGCCGGACACACTTTCGCACCCTCCGGCAACTGACTTCCACAATTCTGACAAAACATACGATTCACCTTCCTTATCTTCATATCTCTACAATGTATCTCTCGAAAGCATTTATTACTCTCGTATTTCCATACATTGATTCTCTTTTAAAGTTCCTGCCATAATTCATATGCACGTGACCGTGTATAAAAAGCTTAGGCTGGTACTTTTTTAGAATATCATTGAAGCAGTCGAATCCTCGATGCGGCAGATCATCTCCGTCATTGAATCCATATGCAGGAGAATGTGTAAGGAGTATATCGATCCCTTTTTTTCTCCAAAGCTTGAATTTCAGTTTCAAGTATCGACGCTTCATCTGGCGTTCAGTGTACTGAAATCCGCTCTTGTTATAGCACATACTTCCACCTAGCCCCATGATTCTGAGACCATTATACTCATAAATTTCATCATCTATGCATATACAACCCGTCGGAGGAGTATCAATATAACATCCATCATGATTACCATGCACATAAAGTACCGGTGCTTTGGAAAAAGTCGCCAGAAAATCCAGATATTGCGGGGCCAGATCTCCAGCAGCAAGGATTAGATCTAATCCTTCCAATTTGCTTTTTTCGTAAAAATCCCACAGATATTTTGATTCAATATCTGCAAGAACCAGGATTTTCATCAGTCTTTGTCTCCGTTTCCATCAGTAGTCATAACACCCTTAATTTCAACTATAGATTTTGCCCTGTCCTTCAACTTGTCAATATCAGGTATTTCGCCGATAACATTATCGAGAAGCCAATCCATCTTGATAATGTCTTCAATCCCCAGTCCCTTTCCATCTTCACATCTTCTTCTACCATCTTGTGAGAATATCTCACCCGTAAATGAAGCAAACTCGTCTTTTATCATCAGATCTCTTATTGTCTCGACAAGTCTTCTTATTCCGGATGGAATTCTTTCAGACAGTATTATATCAACAACTCCTGCAGAGAGTCCCCACCAGTAATTGATCGGTGTACTGCTCTTCTCAGAATCAGTACTTCCCCAGTTTCCCTGCATGATTATATCTATTATCTTCTCGTAGAGAATACCCCAGTTCGAAACCGTCATGGTCTGATTTATAGGTTCTCCTCCGGTAAGTTTATACATTCCAAAATTTCTGGATGCTTTCTTCGGAGTTATCATATCCTGATCAGATACATAATCTATTCCATCCTCATAGAGAGATTTGTACAGATCAGCGCTGTGGCCAGAATCCTTAAGCGTTGTCCACTTCAGGTAAACCTTTACTCTTGGATTTACCATTCTTGCACCCAGTGCAAATGCATTGATATTTGCAGTTATACCAAATATTGGATAATCTGCAAGATATGCTATCTTGTCCGTTTCTGTCAGTGCGCCTGCAACCATTCCCGATAGGAACTTCGCTTCGTACAGACGCGCATAGTAAGTTCTGATATATCTGTGCGACGTATTTATCGAACAGTTCAGTACCTTAACATCCGGATACTTTATAGCACACTTGAGGCTGGCATCTACAAGTCGTGTAGATGGTGTAAATATAACCTCAACACCCTGTGATTCGATCATATCCTCCATAGCCGCCAAAGCATCTTCTTCAGTGGATGTGGTGGTAATCTTCAGGATATTGACCTTGTCTCCATAAACTTCTTTTAAATGATTACGACCGAGTTCATGCGCATACAGCCAGTTTGACTGTGCCGGATCTCTGTCATATATAAATGCAATCTTAAGCGGTTTTGCCGCAGAATAATTTGGAGTAAGAATACTGGAAAGTACATTTTTCTTCTGCTCAGGCGGATCAAGAGAAACCTCAACCTTGTACTGCTCATTTATAACAAGAAACTCCTGCCACATAGCAGTTATTCCTGATAGTATCCTGTCCTGATTCATCTCGCATACATTGTCAAAGCCCTCAACACCGATAAATGCAAGAAATGCATCTCCGGTAGTTATATCTTTCAGATGGTCTCCACCTTTCTGCTTATAGGCTTTTGCAAATCTTCTGTATGCAGCCTTAACTTCAAGTATTGTATCTTCGCTCCATATCTTCGAATCGCCGGCACGTAAAACAATTCCCGCTCCATCAGCAGAATCTGCTACCGAAGCACTTGTGTAGATCTCAGTTGTACCATCATGATATCCACCATGCTTAGGTGCCTTATTAACCTCTTCGATAAGCTGCTTATATCCTCCGGTATGAGAAAACCAGATAAAGTTGACTCCGGTCTTTCGATCAAAGTCCATAAATTCATAGTATATCTTTATCTCCTCATCATCCGTAAGCTTAGGAACCTTTCTGGTTACAAATGCCGGAATAGAATCAGCCTCAAAATACTTCAGAACACTAACTCGCTTATTCCCTTCAACCACATAATAGTAATTGAGATATTCGTAAACCTTTATCGGATCCCTTATTCCATCAGTTAGATGAGCCTCTGAAAGAAGAGCCCACTTATTACCGAATTCGGTATTAGATTCCATAAGCGGCATGAAATTCTCAGCAAACGCCTGTGTTCTCCCGGCTGTACTTGTCCCCACAACTCTGTCCAGCGGAATATCTACCAGGCCGAGATTGACATCACCTGACAGATCATCTTTGTTGATAATGTCATCCAGTACCGGAAGATAGGGATACTGTCCCTGAGCAACTCTTGCTTTATAAGACTTGATCCCCAGCTTCCTCGCTCTGTCATAAGTATCAATATTCATTAACGCAACCTCCCCGTCTATATACCCCTCGTATCATTTGTTCCCCTTTTATAACTTACTGATTCCTGATGCACGTGCTTCATCGGCAACTGCCTTGGCAACTACCTTGGCAACCTTTTCATTGAATGCATCCGGAATGATATATTCCTCATTTAGTTCTTCATCTGTAACTATAGAAGCGATAGCTCTTGCAGCAGCCTCCTTCATTGGCTCTGTTATAGCTCTTGCTCTTGCATCAAGTGCTCCTCTGAAGATTCCTGGGAATACAAGAACGTTGTTGATCTGGTTAGGGAAGTCTGATCTTCCAGTAGCAACGATTCTTGCTCCACCTGCTTTAGCTTCATCAGGCATGATCTCTGGTGTAGGATTTGCCATAGCAAATACTATAGGATCACTAGCCATAGAGCGAACCATCTCAGCAGTAACTAGTCCTGGAGCAGAAACTCCGATGAATACATCTTTACCCTTGAGTACGTCTGCAAGACTTCCTGTCTCTTTATCTTTATTTGTAACAGCAGCGATCTCCTGCTTAGCTGAGTTAAGTCTTGGATCACCATCAACAAGTGCGCCCTTACTGTCAACGAGTACTACATTTCCGATTCCGAAGCTCTGAAGAAGCTTACAGATAGAAATACCTGCTGAACCCGCACCACTGATAACAGCGCTGATGTCCTTCCACTCTTTACCAACGATCTTGAGTGCATTTGTAAGACCAGCTGCTACTACGATAGCTGTACCATGCTGATCATCATGGAATACAGGGATATCAAGTTCTTCCTTAAGTCTTCTTTCGATCTCGAAGCATCTTGGTGCAGCGATATCCTCAAGGTTGATTCCACCAAATGAAGGAGCAAGTCTCTTAACTGTCTCGATGATTTCTTCTGTATCCTTTGTGTCAATACAGATAGGAAATGCATCTACATTTCCGAACTTCTTAAAGAGAACTGACTTTCCTTCCATAACAGGAATAGCTGCAAGAGGACCGATATCTCCAAGTCCAAGAACAGCAGTTCCGTCTGAAACTACAGCAACTGTATTCTGCTTAAGTGTATATTTGTAAGCATCATCCGGATTCTCAGCAATCTTTCTACATGGCTCTGCAACACCAGGTGTGTATGCAGTAGAGAGATCATCCTTGTTCTCCAGTTTTACCTTAAGAGCTACCTCAAGTTTTCCCTGAGCTTCCTCATGCATCTTTAAACTTGCCTCATTGTAATCCATTTTATATTTCCTCCTAATAAAATTAAAATCTAGTTATATATAAACTGATAAATCAGAATAAACTCATCTGTTCTCCAACAGTTCTGTTCACGTACTGTCTCTTCCATGAAGTTATCTGTTTGGAGTCATACATTATACCCTTGTCCTGACAGAAACCATATATGACATTCTGCAGTTCTTCTTTATCTCGCGGATACAGTTCTCCGCCCGCTTCATGCTCATGTATGAACGAAGCATATTCCGACGGAAACCTATTTTTAAATTCATTATAGAAAAAGTCTCTGAGCGATTTTTTAATGACCATTCTCATATCGGACATATCAATCCTGTCGATTCCTATATTCGAAAGATGCCTGATCATATCCAGCAATTCATCCTGATCATCATTCACAAATGGAATGATCGGGCTAATACTTGCGACCACTGTTATTCCTGCCTTTTTTAGTTCACCAGCAATTCGGAGTCTGTCAGCTATAGGTATGGTCTCTTCTCCCTCGATAAGCTTACGCTTCTCTTCGTCCATGCAGGGAAATGTCATCTCAACCACTCCCTTAGTCTTGGAAGCAATTCCCGCTATGACATCTATATCCCTCAGGATTCTTTCCTGTCTTGTGGAGATTATAACACCAAAATCCTGGTTTTCAATAACCTTGAGACACTTTCGTGTAAGCCCGTATGTCTCATCAAGACTATTATAAGGATCACCCAGATTTCCCATCACGATCATACATTTACTGCGTCTGGTCCTGAGCGTTTTTGAAAGCAGTTCCGGCGCATCGGTCTTTACACCTATATCCATAGGATCAGCACCAGGAATCTCAGTTAACAATATATGATTTTCAGTTCGCCCCCTATAGATATTTAATCCATTCTGCGGGGTAAGTATATTTCTGCTGTCAATTACATACATTTATAGTTTATACCTCGATACTTCTTCACACCTTTAACCTATGTCACCTTAAACGAAGTCAAATGTCGCCTGCTCAAAATCAAGCTCCTTGTACTCCATCTCTTCTCCCTTTGTCTTACTGCTGTAGTCAACTACGACAGTAGTTGTTCTCTTTCCGGTCATCTGCTGACCGAGAACATAGTTGATATCGAACCTTCCCGTTATCTCCGGAGTAGCTCCTCTGGCCGGAACTATAAGCTGACACTTATTCTCCTCCAGTAACTTGAAGATTGGCTCCCATATATAGATATCCTTCGCAGCACCGAATGGGTTATCTATAAACAATGTCTTCGACCTTGAGCCACTATCATATACTGTATACATTCCTGCTATATAATTGATTATTGATATCAGAAACTGTATGTAGATACCCTGAGACTGACCAGTACTTCCAACCGCCTCCTCATATCTGAGGTATCGGCTCTGTTCCTTGATCCTTTCTCGCTTATACAGCATAAGTTTTATCTTGGACATATCGGTAACTATGACCGAGAACATCTTCTTCATTGAGAGTGCCATATTCAGAAGTTTTTGTCTCTCACTGTCAGTATCTTTCTTATCAACCTCTTCAACCAGCTTATCGATATAATCCGACATTCTTGACTTGATAAGATCATCCTTGACATATGGAATAGTAAGTCTGATCATCTGGATCTTCTCATTATCCAGATTGATCTCAGAAAGTCTCGTAAGCTTATCAAGCTCACTCTTAACATCCAGACAGCGCTCGATACATTCATCGATGAAGTTATCTCTGAGCTGCTGCATATTCGTGAGACTCTTCTCTATTCTTCCCTGTTCAAGAGTTATGATACTTACTACATCGTTCAGTCTTTCAAGAAGACTTCCAGCTTCATCCTTAGTATCAGGGATACTTACATCATCTCTTATAGATGCTGCAAGCTCAAATACACTCATGTTTGTAAGTGAATCACAGACTCTTAGCTTAACCTTCAGCATATCTGCCTTGGCGCGCTCGATATCCTTGGATATCTTGTCCCATACATAGAGCTTCCGGTCAAATATTTCTCTGACATTTTCCGTGCTTTCAGCCGGAACAGCCTGATCTACATCTACAGAACTCTTATCTATGATCCTTGTCAGCATCTGAAGGACATCCTCATAGGAATTACCACGATTCTCATACTCCTTCAGTTCTTTGACTGCTTTGCTGTAGAGTTCCTTCTTCTCCTTCAGGATTCTCTCTGCATTCTGAATCTCAGAATTGATATCCTCACAGTTTATCTCATCTGCTTTCTGAAGTGAAGCTTCTCCGAATTCTTCCGCAAGTCTTCTCTTTGCGTACTCCGTACTTCCTTCCAGACGAGCCTTCTCAGTCCTTACTCCCTCAGCATTATTTATCAGTCTTTCCTTCTTACGGATCAGACTATCTGTTTCAGCCTTAAGAGTCTCCAGAATATCCTGGCTTACAGGTTGAAGTTTCTCCTGTCTGTCCAGTTCACTGAGCAGATTGATATCTACACCCATCTTCTTTATCTCAGACTTAAGTCTTTCGATGTTGGAATTCAGTGTATCACGCAGCAGTTTTTCTCTCTCGAGAGCCATTCTACTGCTTCCGTCCTTCTCCTGTAATGCGGCAAATGTCCTCTCCAATTCTGACATATCCGCATTTATCTCTCTGTAATCATCTCTCTCCGTATAATATATGGAATACTTGTTCTCCCATACCGAATTAAGATTGTCAATCTGTGTTTTTATCGAATTGAGAACAGCTTCCTGTTCTTTTTCATTTATCTCCAATTCTGAGAATCTATTTCTTGATCTTCCAAGTCTGGCTTCAAGTCCTCTCTTCTGATTAAGAAGCTCTCTTCTCTCACGTTCAAAAGAATCTATCTTCTCTTCGAGTGCAGCCATAGAATTCAGCTCTGTTATATCAGAGATGCAATCTTCCATCAGAAGTTTAGCTTTCTGCCTTTCTTCTTCAACCGCTGTTATCTCTCTCTCACATCCGGCTATCTTATCTTCAGAATCTCTTTCTGCTTTCTCCGCTGCTCTGATCTCGATTCTTAGAGTTTCAAGATTCTGCTCTGACATCTTCAGATCTCTGCTGAGAATATCTCTTACAAAATCCAGGTCCTCATAAAACGTATCAAGCATACGCTGTTTCGACTTCAATTCTTCATCCAGATTCTTTAGTTCAAGTTCAAGTTTTCCGATCTTCAGTTCTTTTATCTTTGGATCGGTGAAGAATTCTTTCTTCCTTCTGACGCTTTCCATTCCGATTCCGACCGGAGTCGTTATCTCGCTCAGCTCCTCTTTGTCGTAAAGAGTTATCTCCTGATCTATATCCAGCTCCATAAGTCCGGCATCATCCATAAGACCTGCCAGATCACTAACTATGATTCCGTACGGAAGCGAAGGAATTCTGTTTAGATACTGTTCCTTTAATTCGTCCGGAAGAGCAGCTATATAATCAATACCAAACATAGCATCCATGCCATGTCTTGTTGTTATATATTCTCTGACCTCACTTAAAGACTTTGTAGGTCTTATAAGTCTTCCGTCATTTATATCATTTCTTTCCTTCTCATAATCCGCAAGTGTTTCTTTAAGCTTATAAATATTTACAACGGTTTCGGTTATCTTCTCTTCTATATTTTCAACAACCTTTTCAGGTTCTGCAACAGGAGAAGCTGTGTAGATACTGCAGATGGATGAGAATCTGTCTTTGATATTCCTGTACTCTTCTGCAGCTTTTTCAAGAGTCTGCTCTGACTCCCTCATAAGCTTCAGCTCTGCATCCTTCTCCCTTATAGTATCTTCGCATTCTCTTTTAGTCTTACCAAGTGCCTCTATCTTCTCAGCCGCATTCTGAATAGCCTTTTCTATTCCGCCTGCTTTCTCCTGAAGTTTTGCTATCCTGTCGATTGGAGCCCCTATTTCCTGAGCTTTAAGTTTCCCCTGAAGCTCAGCCATCTCCTTGTTCAGTTCATCCGTATCACCTGATAGATAATCCAGTCTGCTGTCAGTTACGACTATTTCCGTCTCGGCTTCTGCACATTCTTTACGGACTTTTTCTTTTTCTGTCTTTGTTTCATTCAGTTTTGCCTGAGTCGGAAGATACTTTCCTTCCAGCCCTGCAAGTTTTCTGTCTATAAGTTTTTTGATAGCAGCTACGACAGTCTCAATATCCGGTTCACCAGACAGATTTCTGTCTTTATCTGCAGTCAGTCCTTCAAGCTCCATACGGTATCTCTTAAGCTCCGTATAATAGCTTACAGCCATACGCTCTTTATAGCTCTTCTCCTTCTGCTCGAGCTCACTATTTACAACTTCTATCTCGTTCTCTATCTCGCTTATCAGATTCTCTCTCTTCTTCAGTTCATCTAGTTCGCGAACGATCTTGAGTACCGAAAGAGTTTCAAGACAGGAATCTATATAAACCTGTGCATCCGACGTACTCTGTCTCAGCTCTTCAAGTTTTTCCTCATAATTCTCCATCTCTTTCTTTATGGCTGCATAAAGAGAAGCACATTCGGAAGCTATATCATCCTGCTGCTGATACAGATCCATAAATGATTCAATACGATCTATGAGAAGCTGGAGAAGTTCCTTCTCATGATCATACATCTGTATATCTCTCTTCTTTTCAGCAAGAGTTCTGAGCTCATCCTGAATCGTCATAAGAAGATTTACAGTACTCTCAGTCTTATCAGATTCACGTTCTGTTTTTGTCTGATAAGCCTTCTCTATGATCTCCTCTATCAGAAGATCTTCTACTACCTTTCGAGTAGTTTTATAATTGGTCTCAAAATAAGTTCTGACATGTCCCTCTGTCTTATTGATTCCTCTGACTATCTCCCAGTGGCTTTCGAGAAGTCCATATCCTGCGATAAATCTCTGATACTCACCCTTTCTATCGAATATGTATACCATCATATTCTTGTCATTTCTTGAAAGGTCATGAAGATAGTTTCTGAGTGCTTTATATGATATATGCTCGTTATTCTTATCCAGAGGAAGATTGATGATATCATTCTTATTGTAGTCTCTGTAAAAGATAACATAATTGAAGTACTCTATCTTTGCAGTTCCGTCATCAGTTTCTTCTCCGGAAAGCGCCGCCTTCTTTGCAGCGAATCCGGTAGTCATGAATCGGAATCCGTCCTTGATATCACATTCATCCAGCTTCCACTCAACAAGAGAATGTATAACTGTATTGCTCGGATCTCTGAAGAGTTTCTCTATAGGCTGCTTATCATCCAGCGTACAGTTTGGAATAAGATTCTGCATAAGGAGCAGCATAAGAACACTCTTACCACCACCGTTAGCAAGATCATACAGAGTATTTCTTCCGTACATTCTCATGGAGAAATCATCATATCCCTGAGTACCGAAATTATATTTTACGTTGTTAACTCTGATGCGGTTAATGCTCGGCATCTGTGGTTACCTCCAAATGTTTCATCATGTCCTGTATGGCACTTCCGTTATCCTCAAAATAGTTCTCTGCTATGGCATGAAATCTGTCTGTCGGATATAATCTGTCATCTACCACGGTCAGTATCTTTTCAGTATTGAGGAAATTCGCTGTCAGCTTCACGTAACCTATCCTGGATCCACGTGATGCCTTGGTCCTGTCTTTATCCTCTGATATCATCGGAGGAAGAGAATCCCAGAGGATTGCAACTGTTCTGAATGAACTGTCATCCAGATCATCCTCAGAATAAACCGCTGTCTCGTCATTTATCTTCTTCAGAGACTTTGTTATATCATCTATCAGTTCATCTACTCTGATATAATCCTTGACCTGATATGTATCAGACGTTTTGTAGAACTCCAAAAGAATCTGATATGCGATAAAGTAAACAAGATAAAGCTCCCTGTTAAGTCTGAGATTCAGAAGCTTCTTCAGGTCATCATTTGTATATCCAAAAACTTTATTTCCAGTACCGGCACTTACAAAAAGAGTTTCGTTATGCTCATAAAGCTTAAGATTAAGTCTGTCGAGAAGACCCGTTGTAATATCATATACTTCAGAATCCGAATAGAAATCATTGTACAGATCTGCAGTCTCCTTATCTTCTCTCGAAACTGTTCTGCCCGCCGCCAGAACGCTATATATATCAAGTGCTTTTTCAAGACTTTTTTCCATGTCAATCCATCTCCTGCATAATAGTGATGTTTGAGAGTTCCGCAACGGAATCTCCGTCTTCATTCTCCAGAGTTATCAGATCTTCTTCATTTGCATCAGGGAAAACAAGCCTGAACTTGATATCACTGTAACTCTGTAAAATGTCCTCATTTGCGAACTTGATCACCGCATCTTCCAGGAAGGTTTCTGCATCACTCAGAACCTTCTCCATATCATAGTATTCCTTCTCAGCCAGATGTGTCAGAAACGAGTATAAGTCTCTGTTCTGATATACATCCTTTCCAAACTTAACTTCAAGTATTGCAAGATACTCCTTAAGCGTAAGTTTGCCCCATCTTCTGATTCTTCCAAGCAGCTCAGTAAACAGCTTGGCAAAATTCTCGCCGACCATATCCGCCAGAAGCTCATCTTCATATCTGAAGTTAAGATCTGCCTTTACTACTTCCTTCTTCTCTCCTTGCATCGACTCGCCTGTCTTGGTCAGTACCAGGTTATCGATTGCAGATATCGCGAAGCTCTTTCTTCTCACAGGAAGAACAAATGGCAGGATTATCTCGCTCATCATCTCCGGACTGTCTGCCTCAGTCACTCTTCGCAGGAATCCTTCGAAATCAAATGCAGCCTTCAGACTCCTTGTCCTGTTTCTTCTTACCATCTCATCCGAGAACCTTGTGAGCTCTGCCGTAGAAGCTATAAGCCTGCTGTGATTCTCAATAGTCTGCTTCAGCATAGTCTGAAGTCTTGTAATATCTGATACAGATCTAGTTTCTCCACCGAACTTCATTCTCGCAACCGCTCTGTCAACGAGATCCCTGCTTCTTGCAAATGACTTCTTCTCCTCTGCAAACCAGACTGCCGTTCTGTCTATATAGTCATCAACTGCCTGGGTTCCGGCATGAACGTCCGTAAGAAGGATTCCGACAACCTCTTCCCTTCTCTTCTCAAGAGCGTTAACTTCAATATTTATTCTCTCTATAACATCTATTCCGCCACGGAAGTTTTCCGCTTTGATCATCTTCTCCAGAAGAAGCTGATCCATATTTATCCGGCTTTCATCTCTTACTTCCTTGGTGGACAGATAAAACTCTATTCCGTCTTCAGTAATGCTGTATACAACTTCATCTTCTCTGACATTGCTGTCCAGAAGTCTGACTCTCGCCAGTTTTGTCTTCTTCTCAGCAGGATCAAAAAAGCTTAGTTCAAATGCCCTTCCGTAATTATTTATCTTATCAAATATATATCTTACTAGCTCTCGGGCTTCTTCCTTATCTTCATGAAAGCTCTGTCCAAAATCCCTCTTCAGCGTATCAAGACAGAATCTCTCGTATTCCGCATACTTTACCGGTCTGTTATTAAAACTGTTCTCATTAATAAAGAACCTGAGGATAGCCATACAGAGATATCCCATATCAAGGTCCTTGTATCTACCGTCCTTAAACTGTGTAAATGCATTCTGAGACACGACAAAAAAAGGATAAAACTTTCTGAGATTCAGTATTCTCTCTGAATGGTTTTTTATAATGTCATCTATAAGCACATAATTCTCAGCCATGTCTCGATAATCCTTTTCGTTACACAAAAGTACAGTCCATTATACCATAAAAGGCCGATTCATGCCACATGAATCAGCCTTTTTTCAAACGTCCCCTATAGGTTTCTATCCCTCTTCTTTTTCAGAAGTGCCGATGTATCCAGCTGAGTCGTTTCCGGTTCTTCCTTCTTCTTACGTTTTGTTGTCTTTTCAGGTTTTGAAGGCTTCTCCACCACCGTAATATCCGAAACGTCTTCCACCGTTACTTCTGCCTTTGAAGCTTCTTTTTCATTTTCCTTTTTATTTTCTATTTCTGCGCCCTTCTCAGCAACCTGCTCAGTCTCGACCTTTTTTTCCTTAACAGACTTAACAGTCTTTTTTCTACGTTTGGAAGCAGCCTTTTTAGACGCTCTGCGGAATCTGAGTTTACCAGCAATATCGAATCTTCTGATGAAAATATCGATCAGCAGAAGGATGATTGACAGTACGATAAGAATCAGCGATATATCTTTCTTACTTCTGTCCTTAACCTTTATCTTAGTGAATACCTTAGAATTCTCATCCAGCATTCTTCCCTGACTATTGATAAAATTCACGAATCCTGCATCTGATATATCGCGCCTATACTCATCGGAGAATTGAACAGTTTCTATCGCTGTTGTACCAGCAACCATCTCACCCTTTTCCATTCTTTTAACGCTTATTCCATATAGTCCCATTCCTTCCGGCGAAAATGTAGCAGAATAACTTCCCGGATTTTCCGAAGAAAGGATCAGCTCTTTAGTCTCACCATCCGGAGTAGTATAGACTCCTTCAACGACTGTATCCTCCGAATATTCGGAAGCCTGATACTTAACCTCTATCTTATCTCTTCGCTTATACACGTTCAACGTATCCTTGCCTATCTCACTTTCCATGCAGGTATAGTCAAGTATACGTTTCCACATCTCAGCATAATCCTGCATTCCCGCAAGGTCAGAAGCCCAGCTTCCCGATGCATTTGTAGTCCATGCTACAGTACTTCCGAGTCCGTATTGCCAGCACGCCAGCAGCGGATCTTCTTCACTCGTTCCGATTATCTCACGACATTCTGGTTTTGCAGTAGTTGCTATATATGACGAAATATGAGGAATACCCTCTGAGTATAGTCCGGAAACAAGTTCATTTGACGTATTAACACTCAGCGCAAAGTCACCATTTTTGAAGTACGTGTCCCCTGAGAGATATATCTCTTCAACGAATATCTTCGGAACATCAGTTGAGGAATCCGAATAATAATATCTACCATCACAGTCTGCGGCCAGCTTTTCAAGTAGTACAGTATCAGAATCCGATCCGACCGCGATAGTCGACATTGTTATATTGTTATCATTTATATACTTCGTAACATCATTGAAATCTTTGGTTTCACCTTCACCGTCAGTGAGAAGAAGTATATGCTTTACTCCTGCATCAACCTTGGCAATCTGCTCTGCCGCCTCAGTGAGTCCGGGCTTGATAGTAGTTCCGCCCTGTATTCCGATTCCTTCTATAGCTGACTTTATAGCATTCTTATCCTCAGCCTTGACAATATTTTGTCTCCACGAAAAATTATCACTGAATGTAAGAACACCGACATAGTCATCCTTCGACAGATTATTTACCGCTTCAAGTGCCGCATCTACCGCCACATCGATCTTACTTCTTCCAACAGGTTGTCCTGAATCAGAGTATGTTCCCGAATCGCTCATCGACCCTGAACAGTCGATTACCATGACCAACGCAAGCGAAGGTGCCTCATTGATTCCCTTCGGAAGCATACTTACCGGAAGGATCTCATCAAGTATCGTATCTCTGTATCCACCAGGAGCAAAGCTCTCTTTTCCTCCCGTAACGATAAGCCCTCCACCGTAATCCTTTACATAGTTTTCCAGATTCGCCACAAAACTTTCCGACATATCCGAGATGAAAACATTATCCAGGATTATCGTCTTATAATTCAGCATTTCCATCATGGTTCCCGGCGCATTTATCGCAGAAACCACTGTCAGATTAACATTGAGAGTCTTTAGAAGTTTTTCAAAACCAGAACTGTCCTCTGATAATCCCGAGACAAGAAGCACACTTCTAGGCGCCTCAACTATTGAGGCTGCGATCACACTGTTATTCTCTGCAACGGCATCTCCGGCAGCTTCTACCGTTACTCTTTTCTGTTCGATAGCCGCCTCACCGGCTGTTCCCTTTATAACAAATGTGTTCTCCCCGGTACTAAGACTGACGTTCAACTCTTCCTGAACTTCACTGCTGTTCCAAACCTTCAGAACAGCGTCAGTAGGATATGAGCTGTATACATTTACCTTCATGGTATATGTATCACCAACTGCCATCTTATCAGGCATATCGACATACTCTATATAAACATCTCCAGCCATAGTGTCCTCAAACATGCGGGCACATATTTCGATATTTTCTTCGCTGATCAGATTCTGCAGGTTCTGGATATCACCTATCGTCTCCTTACCGTCAGTAAGGACAACTATCCGTCCCACCGAATCATCCGGTATCATTGACACTGCATGCTTTACAGCACTTTCTATATCTGTTTCCGAAGGATCAGGATTTGAAGCTATATCCATCAGCTCATCGTCACTTACAAACTGATCGGTTATTACATCTTTTCCAAATGTAACTATTCCGTATTTTTCTCCTTCAGGTTTACTGCTTATGGCAGAGCGAAGATATTCCTGCATATCTCCAGTCCGAGTCAGAACACTTCCTGACATATCCACCACGAATATCGTAGCCGTCTTCTTTTTTCTTCCCGGAAGGCGAATCCCAAAAAGAGCAAGAAGAATAAGCAGGATAAGCCCAAGTCGAACAGAGAGATCCAGTCCGAATCCCACTCGATTTCTCATCGCATATATGATCCAGTCTATAACAAGAAGTATCAATGCAAGAAGCAGGCATAGCCACCTCAGAGAACTGAGGCGAAGTCCATCGCCTCCTTTCTCCGCGAATGAATAACTCTCGTAAGAAAGACTTCCATCACTTTCCTCAGACGGATATCTGACAACAAAGTATTCTTCAGCAGTATCACTTATCTTATAAAGTCCAGCATGGCTGTATGCTGCAGAATCGGAAAATCCTGGTGAATCTTCTCTTGTTATCTTTGCATCCTTACTGACAGAATGACTGATTCCCGGAGAATCACCTGCTGATATATAGGTGCTCTGGATCATCTTGTCATTTGACAGAAATGACACCGCATCCGCTACAAATATCGGAAATTCCGCCATGAGCGGGAGCTCGCTGTTTCTTATATCAAAACCAAGAACAACTATCTTGATTCCGTTCTTCTCACCATAGTAAGCGACAGTCTTCTCAGTTCCATCTGCTCCCGTGACAACCATAAGTGGAACTGCCCAGTCAGGAGTTTTCAGAACATTCAGATCACTTGCTCCAAACGTATAATCTGCCATATCAGTTATCAGATCACCGGTTTTCACGGTCACCATACCGCCGCTGATCTTCTCGCTGTCCTCATCTCTGTATCCCTGAACCAGTCGAGGTAAGTCCTTTATAACAAGATCAGCCCTGTCATATATAGCAATCTTATACTCTTCAGAATCTTCTATATCACTATCTACAGCTGTCTTCACAACTGTTTTTCCGGTAGCTGCCATATACGCTTTCTCAAAGTATATATTTCCGGCACCGACCAGATAACATTCTGTATCAACGACCTTATCGACTACAGCGTACGCCGTATTATCACTATCCAGTCCATCCTGCATATCAGGTTTCGAAGTATCCTTGAATCTGATTGAACTCAGCTGAGCTTTCACATAGTTTCCAGATATCTTTTTCCCAAGCATGAGTATCGTATTGGAATCATGTTCCGAAGTATCCACAGTTCTAACCTCTATCAGGTTATCATTCTCATCATAAAGTGATACATCGAATACAGCTTCACCTTCACCTGTCACCAGATATGACATTGCAATATCATAGAGTCCTTCTTCATTTTCTCTGATACTCAGCTGAGATATACCTACATTACAAGCCGATTCACCATATATCCTGACTTCCGCTCCAAGTTTTGCCGCCATAGTTTCCACTGACTTAGCGCCATCACCGTCAGTAAGAATCAGAACCTTCTTTGCATCCAGAGATTCAACAACACTTTCAGTCTTACTTATATCTCCGCTTTCGTCAGTAGGTTTAAGTCCTGAAAGCACTCTCTTCAGACGCACTTTATCCCTGCTTGAGCTTATCTCGTTCTGAATCCTTCCGCCACATGTTACTATGCTGATCTCACCTGATGACATATCCACATAGTCCTTCGCATCAAGGATTGCCTGCTCGAATCTCGTAGAACCACTGCCTTTCATTTTGAATGACATACTTCCGGATGTATCAATTATGATCACAGTCTTTTCGGAGTATCCGGACTTTCCCATCTTTATAGCAGGAGACATAGCTGCAAACATCAAAAGAAGAAGAGCTGCAATCTCAAGAAACATCAGGATATTCCTGATGAGTTTTCTTGCAAATGTAGCACTTCTTTCATTTCGTTCAGCTTCTTTCCAAAGCATAAGAGAAGGTATAATCTTCTTTATGCCCTTTGGCTTCAGCAAGTATAGAATTATTATTATAGGAACTCCCACCAGAAAGACGAGCGGGACGAGTGAACCAAAAGTCATACCTTCTACTCCGTTTTATGATAAAGAAATAATTCCTGCATTCAGTCCGCGTCTTCCCTTAGTATATCTGTGAGAGAAAAACAGTTCATGATTCTGCATTGTACATAATCGCGTATTATACACGTGTGACAGCTTAAGACCTGCATTCACAAGGATCATCTCGTTCAGTGACCAGAGGTTCAGCATATATCTATTCCGGAACTTAACTGTTCTATATATGCCATAAGACGCACCAGGCAGCGGTTGAACGACACCTTTATAGAAATATGGAATCTCTCTACCACCCTCTGTATAGCTTCCGGACTTACAATTAACCCAGACATCGTTGCTTTTTTCAATTTCCATATAACTTACATTATCATCACTCATGTCAACAAAATTGCATCTGTAAACCTGCTTGATGACATTTTCATCTACTTCATAGTTATCAACACTGATAGATGGGCCTATGACCGCATGGATATGCTCTGTCAGACAGCCAAACTCCTCAACCATTTTCAGCACAGTTTTAGCAGCAATTCCAGCAACTGTTCCACGCCATCCGGCATGCACACTTCCTACAACCCGGCTGATAGGATCTGCCAGAAGTATCGGAACACAGTCTGCCGCATAAACGATCAACGGAAGATCCTTCACATTCGTAATCTGAGCATCGACATTCTCATGAGTCAGAGGTCTTATGATCCCATCTCCTGCATCCTCTTCTTTTACCACGAGGATATTGTCATTATGCAGCTGATTCGGGCAGGAGATCCTTGTGTAATCGATACCCATACTTTCGCCAATCCGCCTGTAATTCTCCATTACTTTTTCCACGTCATCTTCCAGATGAAGACCCATGTTGAGAGACTCATATATCCCTTCGCTGACTCCACCCAGTCTGGTAGTGAAACCATGCTTTATTCCGTTCAGCTCTGTAAATCCCTTAACCTGGACAAATGGAGCAGGACCATCCACATTCAGCGTACGGTTATACCCATTCATCAGATCACTGTAACTCATGTCTACTATACTTTTTGCTGTCTCAATATCCAAATCTTATACTCCAAACTTCTTTTATCGAACAGAGACCAGCCCCTCTATTGGAAGACCTGGTCTCTATTTTAATTATTTCTTTCGCAGTTACTCAAGACTCATATTATTTCATGAAGACAAAGCTCTCAAGTTCAAACAGGCCTCTTCCCTTGAAGTAGTCGCCCATCCAGCCTTCATATTCTGTCTCGATAGTGAAGAATACGGAATGTCTTCCTGTTACTGCTTCGATAACAGTCTGAACAACCGAATCATCATGTCCTATCTTCACGCTACCGATCTTTTTACCGACTTTATCACTTCCTTTGAGTCTGTCGGCTCTATCTGTACCATCTATATAGATATTCATTGTACAGTCACATCCAAGTCCTCTGACTTTAGCTGCGAATTCCATAGTCTTGCTTCCGAAGTCCTCTCCAAAATCAAAGTACTTATATCCTATAACAGTTTCTTCAGTTATATTTCTTATAAATCTCTCGAATACATTTCTCTCTGAGATAAATGCACCTCCTGTAAGAACACACGCTATATCAGCATCTGTGATCTCATACGGATTCAATGAATCCTGGAATCCGAGGGATGTAGTCTCAACCATTGGGATAGTTCCGTCCGGCAGTATCTCTATCTTTTCAACGCATCCGCGTCTTGACATGATAGTTCCGTTGGTCATTCTGTGATAAAAGATGTACCACTGTCCATTCACGTTCATGATTGAACCGTGATCATTTCCACCTGAATAATCTATTCCGCTGTCAACTATGAATCCTCTGAATTTGAAAGGACCAACAGGACTGTCCGATGTTGCATAGGCAAGTTTAGGACATGAATTCGGTGAATAGATCATATAATATGTATCTCCCACCTTACGCATTGAAGCCGCCTCAAAGAACAGTTTGTCATGTGAATCAAATCCATCTTCCGGCCTTTCTTCACATGGGATAAAGTTCTCAACCAGAGTTCCGTCAAGAACCTCGTACATGTTATCCGGATTCAGTTCTGCAAGAAATGACTTCAGATATCCACAGTATATATATACCCTTCCGTCATCATCGACAAATACCCCCGGATCGATAAACTGGCCATCGGCACATACTTCTTCCGGAATAGAATACTTATACTGTGATAATAGCTTGAATGGTCCTTCCGGTCTGTCACTGACTGCAACACAGCCCTTCTTTTGTTCAATATAGGCATAGAGATAATACTTTCCGTCCTTCTCAACAACATCCGGTGCAAAAAGACTCGAATTATCACCTGTCCAGTCAGTATCAGACTCATGATCTCTTGTCTTGCCTACTCTGAAAATATCACCATGACATGTCCAGTTTCCCGGATCATCCACAGGGGCGCTCCAACATTTTAATACATGATCACAGAACTTATTCGATCCTGCTATATCATGTGAACCATAGATATAAACTCTGTCTCCGAAAACTCTTGGTTCACCATCCGGAATATACTCCCACTTTGGTAAATATGGATTTGCCATCTTACATCTCCTTTAGAATTATTTTTCTTCTTTTTTGTGAGCCTCCTGTTTCATCTCATACATAGCTTCATCAGCCATACGGAAGTATTCTTCATTTCTAAGATCATTGTCGGGACTTATCACTACATAGCCGACACTTACACTGATCTTGAAAGGAAGACCCAACTCTTTGCACTTCTGATGAATGCGTGAGATTATATCTTCTTTTATAGCCTCAATATTCTCTGAGATCTCATGCTCACCTATAATAACGTACTCATCCCCACCGTACCTTACAGCTTTCCATCCGTCAGGAATCGAAGCTCTTATAGCATTTGCTACAATCTTAATTGCGAGATCCCCTTGCAAATGACCATACTTGTCATTTATTACCTTCATGCTGTTGATATCTGCAACCATGATGACTGATTTTTCTTTTTCATTCCTCAGTCCGTCAAGATAAGGAATGGCTATCTTCTCGTATCCCATACGATTGAAGAGTCCTGTCAATTCATCCTTTACAGAGATATCTTCAAGCATTTTATTCATATTCTCAAGTTTGATATTCTGACGACCTCTTTCCAGTCCCGATGATATATGTCTTATCAGGGAATTCAGATAGAAATCTTTTATTATCTTATAATTATCCTTGAGCACCAGATATCCGGTACAGTATCCATGTCTGTGAAGTGGAGTAAGTAGATATACCGCCGTCACCTCCGACTCAGGATCATATTCCGGTATCATATTCTTTGTAGGGATCATATATCTCGGAATGGTTTCACCATTCTTCATTCCATAGATCACATCTACATATCTGCTGTACCCTACAGTTCTGAGCGTAACATCCTGATCCATGGAATCAATAAATGACTGATCCAGACAGAGGTAGAATTCATCCCCTTCATAATCATGTTTATTCTCCCACAGCTTCGCAAATGCCTCATGAAGTTCATCAGGGCTTCCAACATACGCAACCGAATCATCGATATCTACAAGATGCCAGTCGAATATAGTTCTCTCAATAGGAACACTATAAGTTCTTATACTGGCTTCTCGCTGACGTTTAATCCCCGCTTCATCCACAGAACAACCACAGCTTTCTCCCTTCGAGAAGCTTGATCTGCATAAAGTATCTTTGACTCCCTTCTGACCATTCATAAGATTGATCAGGCTGGCAGTTGCCTGATAACTTCTCTCATTCCACCCACGGTCAACCGAAGAGATGATCGGCGCAAAATACTTACCACTAGGAAGGTTATCGAAACCGGTAACCTTTACATCTTCAGGAACTTTTACACCTGCTCTCTCAAGCGCCAGACAAACGCCCATGGCCATAACATCATTGGCACAGATAAATGCATCAGGCATTTTATCCATCTTCGGGATAAGTTCGGTCATCATTTCCTGAACTGCATAATAACTCCAGTGACCATCCAGAAACTTATCAGGATCCACTGTCAGCCCATGTTTCTCCATGGTATCGATCACCGCCTGATAACGTTCCTGACTTTCAGGATTATCACGCGGTCCACCAACCCAGTATATATCCTTAACTCCATGAACAGTGATCATATGCTCCACGAGTTCAAGCATACCGGTTGTGTTGTCAGTTCTTATGCAATCTACTTTTTCCGTCTCATATTCGAGACACACTGCAGGCACCTTTGCTTCTTCTATCTTCTCACAAAGGATGTCCAGCTCACCCGCCGTGGCGAGTGTATTTCCCAGAAGCAAGACTCCGTCAAACTTCTGAAGATTTGGCAGATTCAGAATATTAAGCTCTGCTTTGAGGTCTTTTTCGGCCATATCATATGACGTATAATTCAGAAAAATAAAGACATCTACGTTGTCTTCCGCAGCACGTTTTCTTATACCATCAAGAGCAAAGTCCAGGTATTCGTCATTCCACCCATTCGTAAATACAGCTATTTTTTTCTTCATAAAACCCCCAAAATAAAGAAAATATTACCTGTTGATAGGTGCACTGTTACAATATACTATTATACTATAGTCTTCCGATGTTATTCAACTTTTTCCAAGGCTGGCACGTATCTGTGTACTGCTTATGCCCTGAGTATAAGGAAAGAATTCCATGTTGGAACCACGTTTTCTGAGTTCCTCCATTATGTCATTCCAGTGACCTACGTGATCGTCTCCGGAAAAATGACAGTCGTAATGAAGCTGTTCCCAGGCATCAAGCTTATCAGTGTTGGAGAAATCAACTGGGATAACCTCATCAACAACCTTCAGAGCTTCAACAACCTTCGCCCTGTCCTCATAAGATATGACTGGTCTTTTTCCCTTATAATATTCCACCAGCTCATCTGTAAGTATTCCAACGATCAGATGCTCGCATCTGGATTTACACTTAGTCAGAAGATTCAAGTGTCCTGTATGGAAGAGATCGAACACTCCGGGAACATATCCCACTTTGTACTTCTTTTCTTCCGTCTTAGATACATTTCCTATATCACCAACATCTGTTCCACCATTCATCCTGGTAAACTTAAGTGCCTTTTCATATATTGATTCATAGTCCGGTGCAGCCACCTTGTACAGTTCTTCGTAACAGCTCTTCTTTCTTACAGACTCTATAAAGAGTGCCTCCTTCTTATCAAATGCTGTCTTCGTCTCACTGTCAATTCCGTACCTCTCATACATCTCCGTCACAGAATAGTTTTCTCTAAGATTCTTAATAGACTGAAATGCATATCGAACTGTTCTGTACATGGCATATTCTGCAGGACAGTCATCCATAACGAATTCCTGATCATAGATTAAAATCCTATCCTCTTCTTCGTCATAGAATGCATTACAAGGAGCTATATCAATATATGCTTTCTCCAGATTTCCGGAAGGTGTTCTGTCGGATGCGAGATTTATATATTCAAACAGCCTGTCAAACACACTGAGAATCTTCTCTTCCGGCATTCTTTCAAGAGCACTACTGAGTCCCTCATTCCTTATATAAGGCATGGAAATGTACAAACCACGTTCATCTTCTTTCAGCTCTGTTTCAATAACCGGAACGCCTCTTCCTGCCAGCGTATCCATGTTATCATACAGCTTTCTGAGACTTTCCTCGCCCTCCTTAAACAGAGGTCTTTTTATAACCCTACCATCATCTCTGATGGTAGTTGCCATTCCTGAATCTTTACCTCTGTCAGCTGTCGAAACCGCATACCTTATATCAGAAAGTGCCCCCGATACAGTCGCCTCTATCAGGAAGGAATCTGCCATAAACCCAAGAGCTCCTGAACTGATCATATCCGGCAGTATTCTGTGATGAACACCTATCATGGCATTATCCGAATATGTATAGTCGATCAGTCTCTCGGTGGCATTAACACAGTCCTGATGATCATCGGTGAATATCATCTGAGGCATCCTGCTATCAGGAACCGGATAAAAGAACTTATAGGTTCCGAATCCCGACTCCGAAAGCATTCTGCAGACTTCCTTTTTGCTATAACATCTTCTATCAGACTCTTTTTCTTTGTCCAATAACTTAAGATAGCCGTTGATTCCGTCATAAGATATACCAGTATAGGGATCTGCCGCTCCACAGAAATATTTTAACCCGAATCTATTCTCAACAGTAAATAGTACAGTCCCTTCATCCTTTATCAGCTTTCTGTAGGAATCCAGACGCTTTTTATCTATACTTCTTTTTCCATAGCCGTAAGTATCGACGATATAATCATACTTTTTACCGGATGATAGAAGCTCTTCTATATCAGTATCATCTTCAACCGCAAGGATAGCCGAACCCGGACGAAAATCATACCAGTTTATGATAGACTTTCTAAGTTCAGAATAATCATCCGGATCAAGTTTATCTGTCTGAGTCACATGACATTCCCCTCCGGCATATTCAGGAATCTTGCTGATTCTTGTATCCATCAGGTATCTCAGATCTATATCTCTTCTTCCACCCCAGAGTACATCATCTATAAGAACACCGTCATATATCTTCTTATCAGCATCCGTTGTATATCTGATAAAAGCTTCATAAGTCATAGCGCCGTCGTGATATCTGCATCGACTTTCATTTTCATATTCTCCGAAATATTCCAGATATTTATCTACGAAATCTCGTGCCCCCTGCTGCATTTTAAGAGCAGCCTCTGCATATCCTTTAGCAGGTCCGATATCGAAGACTGGTTCTCCATCTTCATCATATCCAGTACAGGATGGTGCAACCTCAAGGTAGGAATACTCTCTAAGAGAAGATTCCATATAAGGATTAAAATCAAAAAATGTTCTTATATCAAAGCCGAACCGTTTCTCATATTCACTGTGATCCGAAGGATCCGTATGAAAGAAATATACATAAGGGTTCGCTCCCGTTACACTGTATATTGCTGCAGGAATCCTTCCACTGTATCCCATATCGAATATGCCGACTTTTTCTGATAGATCAACTCCCGATTTTTCAGTAAGGTAAGTACGGATACGTCTGATTGCTCTGTCATGCATTTCCTTATCGTATCTGTTATCCAGAAAAAATCTGATAAACCTCTGATATCCAGCTCTGTCCAGTATGTCACCTTCTTTGAATCCCGTCTCTTCAGGAGAAATGCCTTCTCCACACCTTCCGTCGCAGAACGAAAGAAGACCAAGCAGTTTCTCAGGAGTCTGATAATTCAGATCCGTTGGCAGATTAAAAAAGTCTGCAGGATTCTTTAGTAATGCTGGAAGAAGACTGAGTCTTGATGTATATATATATCCCGACTCTGGCAGTTCCGGATGATATGTTCTATATCTATCGTATATAAGTTTGGGAAGATACCCATCCCTTGAAAGGAAGATCATCTTCTGAAGGCCGTCACGCTTTGCAGAATCTGCGAGCCATCTCACAAGCGAGAGGACTTCATTTCCAAGAGCAGCAAATCCGACAAAATATGGATCTGCATTATAATCCGATGAAGCATCAAAAATTCTAAAAGGATCATCAAAATAAAGGTTTGCTGACATCTGGCGCGATATTCCAACACCCACCGAAGAAGCCGCCTTCTCCCAATCAGTCAGATCAGCGCAGATCTTCCGGACCTGAGTAGCGCACCCATGTTCTTTATATACAGCAAGAGCAGATGGAAGATAAACTGCTCTTATTCCCAGTTCATCCGCTGTTTTGCAGTCATTTTCAATATTATCTCCGATATGAAGCATCTCCGACGCTTCCAGATTCAGATCATTAAGTATATATCTATAGAGATTACCCGTAAGTTTTCTCTTGCCTATTTTAGAAGATACATATATCGTAACTTCATTCCCATAACCGTTCTTTTCCAGTATTCTGACAAGATCCTCTTCTGCAAGATACATATCTGAGGTTATGATAACTTGCTTGCCTGATTTAAGAGCCTTCTCCCATAAACGCCTGCCACTTCTGCGAGGTTCTGAGAGCGCTATCTCCAATTCACATTCTTTCTTCTTCAGGAAATCAGCTGCTTTTCTATCGATAGAATATTCTTTCACCAGCGTATCATAGATATCATCCAGTGTTATATCTTCAACCTTATCTTCAAGAGTATCAGCTATGATCTTCCTTCTCAGGAAACTCTCTGCCTCTGTTCTGAGCTTCTCAAAACCGGAAACATTGTCTCCTGTTTCAGCATAAAACTTGTCCAGCAGTCTGAATACATCTTCAGCTCTTTCAACCGGTCTCGTCACCAGTGTATCGAACATATCAAAACTGATAACTCTTATGGTCTCATCCGAGAAAAGCTCTTCTATCTCTTCGAGACTTTGAGGAGTCATATAGTTACTCATCCTTTTACCTCATAAAATACGTTACTATTCACAGTCACTTAAAAACGAATCGGGAATATGTCCCGGAACCCTCTTTTCAACAGGCGGCAGATGATAATAATCATAGTACGCCCGCTTCAGATATGACCTGTACTTGACCGGTGCATTTACATATATCTCGCCCAGTTTTACCCTTCTCGTACCTTCAAACCATCTTCTCAGATACTTCGTATGAATAAACGGCAGATATCCATTTGACATGAAGTAAGACTTAGTCTTCCTCCTGTCAAATATCATACTCACACGGTCATGCATCTTCATAATTCTTTTAAGTGGGATTCTTCTTCCAATACGTGAAAGTATCTCAACCCCTTTTCGTGTCACGAATCCCGAAGAACTGTATTCATCCATATTCAGGTAGGCTCTGTGCCCCATTCCAAGTCCGTAAACCGCTCTTATAAGAAACATATGAAGCTTGTGAAATGCCTTTATGTCCGAAGCATTATCGAGAACATATATATCCATTGGAAGCTTATTCTCGTATTCCTTGAATAGTCTTCCACCGACCTTATCGAATGCCGCTCCCTGAATATCACTTTTCATATATACGACTCTGCAGAGGAAATCCAGAAAAGCATCCTCACCCAGACTTTCACAGTCCAGATACTTAAAATCTTTGCCAAGCTTTCCATCAGCAATCTTTCGAAACTTTTCAAAATTCTCTCTGGTCATAGCTACGTCAACATCATCATCCCAGGGAATTATCTCACCGTATCTCACGTAACCCAGCAGACCACCAAATACAAGATAATACTCTATCTCATTCTCCATACAGACTCTGTCTATTTCCGCAAGCAGCTTATAGAGAATATCGTGTATCTCCTTCAGATATGCCTTCTCCCGCTTATATAATCCTGATATATCGTATATCTTCTCTACCCTCTCTCCGGGAGCAAGATGGACTGTGCCATAATCCGTCTTGCATATAGATACATTTACATCTGCTTCATCATCAGATTCCATAACAAGCTTAAGACCTGATCTACTTATTCCGGTATCCTTAACAGTCCTTGAAAAACTATTCGACAGATTCTCATTTTCCACTCGACTTACAACATATCTGTCATTCCTATACAAGAGATTATCCGCCTCTGGAACAGCAGCCCCGAGATATTCAAGATATATATTTACATTTTTCTCACCGGAAATATTCAGTTGTACATCATAACCTCTTGCATCCAGAAGATCGATCATATCTATACCGTCCGTAAAGCTTTATATTCTTCCAAAATCTTCTCTGCCACTTCAACATCGAATGAATCTCTGTTCTCGTCCGGTATCATTTTCAGAAGGCTGTCCACTTCGTCAATAGAACATCCCTCCTTACGATAGAACAGTTTGGCATAACTTGGTGTAGTAGCATTCTTTGCAGAAAGGAAATATTCTGCACTATAGCCCCATACATATTTATTCTGAAGTGGTCTGATATTATGCTCTACCATATCCATAAGAGGAAGCAGATTATAATCCTTTCCACATTTTGCATTCAGGTATTCTGCGTAGATCTCCGTGTTCAGATTTCCTGCACCTTTTCCCATACCCATAAGAGTACCATCTACTATAACATCTCTTTTCAGATGCATATCCAGTACTGTTATGGCATTCTGAAACGAAAGCTGCATATTGTTATGAGTATGCAGTCCTACTTTTACTTCTCTACCCAGAAAATTATCCGCAAGACGGACTTTATTCATAACATCTTCCTGTAACATCATTCCAAAACTATCAACTATATAGAAACCGTATATCTCAGGAATTGTATGCATCAGCGAAAATATATACTGAACAAATTCACTTTCACTGTATCTGGTACAGACCATCGGCTGGATGATAAGTTTATATCCCTTATCTATGATAATTCTTCCCGCCTCTAAGATATCGTCCTTATTCTTCTTATGAAAGCATAGTCTGATTCCGTCGATTCCCGACTCACTGCATTCCGGAAGTTCTTCCAAAGGATATTTGCCATAATCTATCATAACGAATAACTGTGTAGCTTCTCTCTTATTATCGGTCAGTCCATTCTCTTTGATCGCATCCATATCAGCGAACATGCTGCGCCCCTGTCTGCTTCCATGCTCTTTATCTATATATCCCAGCTCGACATATTCGACCTTAGAATCGTACAAACAGTTCAGAATATCATGCATCCCCTGTTTTCCGAATTCAAACCCATTGATCCACCCTCCGTCACGAAGGGTACAATCCATAATACTTATTCCACTCATTTTTTTAAATATCTCATCCCATCTTTAAATTTTCGTGTTTTAAAATATAAAAGAAAATATAATGCATTAGGAACTGCAACACATATCAGCCCCTTCAATATAAGTCCTAAAAATCCATCCTGCTTTATCATGCCGCTTAGGAAATATGTAAATCCACCCAGACAAGCAGTAATAAGCAAGTATGAAACATGCGACAGGATATACCGTCTCATTCCTCCGCTCGTAAAATAGTTTTTAAAGAGTATATAAGCTCCACCCAGGAAGTTAAAAACAAAGTATGATATCAGAGTCGCCAGGATAATTCCGTAAAGCCCCATCATTCTTATCAAAAGCCAGTTCAGCACAATATTGGCTAGCGCTTCAAGTACGGATATGTACCTGGCCTGCCACCATAGTCCTACTGCTTCAGAATAGAGTGTTCTGATATCGCTCATTTTAAGAACGTAAAAATATACAGCGAACATAAGTGCGATAGTCGTTCCCAGCATCATCTTCTCTCCAACCCATATCTTCATAAAAGGCTCATAGAGACAGATAAGACATATTGAACACCATCCTCCTATCCACATAAACATAAAGTCAATGTTCTCCAGATCATGCAGATTCTTCTTTTCATCATCCATAGCTATACTGTTACCAACTCCTCCAGCAAGAGAAGTCTTTAAAACAGCCATTATCATTACTATCGAATCCATTATGTAATAGTAATTACCATAAAGCGTAGTCATCCTGAGCCCCAGATATGCAGATATGAACATAGAGTCAAATGCATTTCTGGACAGCATAGCTACTTTCCTGATCATAAGACCAGCAACCTGCTTTTTTATCTGACGAACACTTTCTTCCGCAAGCTTTCCGGAAGCCTTGTACATCGGAAACTTCTTATCGACTCTGTATGCAACAAGAAGGCTGTACAATACAGAAGTAACAGGCATCATCACCGCATACAGATAATAATCCCGTGAAAACCATATAAAAAATGCCTGTCCGATATACATCGCAGCCTGTGTAAAAATATGGATCCTGCCGCCTATATCATCTCTCTGAAATGCTGCCAGAAGAGCTTTTTTATTTGGAAAAACAACAAAATTGATACAAGTATTGATCAGATATATCAGATAAAGATAATAGATATTTATATCAGCCGGAACTTCATCCTTGATAAGATACGGAAGAAATGGCATCAGGAGAAGTCCCACCAGAGCAACTATAGCTCCAACTACCAGATATATTTTCTTATAGAAAGCCAGCAGCGCATTGACTGTTTCAGTATCACTGTCTGCTATAGGCTTATACATACTGTAGACTATTGCCGTGCCGAATCCCATTTCCATAAGATTCAGCATCTGAAGTATGGAATAAAAGAGACCTGTCAGTCCAAGATACTGCGTCCCCATGATATGGAGGATCATCGTTCTTACGATAAATGGGAGAATGATTCCCGTCACCTTATCTATCTCGCCAACAACGATATTTCGTTTTGCATTTTTTGAACGACTAAGTCTCATTAAATAATCCTCGAATACAAGGTATTAGTTACAGATTTACAACCTCAAACTGCGGACCATGTTCCGGAATTCTTAGGTTTGCTTGTTCTTCCACCGGAGTAACCTTCCCGCCATGCAGAACTACAGGTATTCCTTTACCTGCCATCAGAGCTTTCGCATAATCATTTACTGTATCTATTCTGTCTTCAAACATCATGCCACCCTTTGGACCATCGTAGAAGAAATGTATGTCTGATCCTGCTGTAACAGGAACCTTCATCTCTTTTGCATAGCAATAAGCAAGCGCATTCATATAATCCTCATTGGCAGCGTTATATATCTCGATTCCATCTGTTATGGAAGGCATAAGATAGATTGTATCAAGATAGTCTCTCTCCCTGTAAGGATGAGCCTGAACCATTATTCCACCACCATCATGGACACAAGCATAAACTTCTTCTCTGGATTTATCCATAATATCTTCATTTTCCAGAAGCCACATCTTATCAACTCCATAGATCAGATATTCATCACCATGAAAGTTATACTCAATTCCAAACATAACGTTGAAATCAGTTCCATCAGCGGCTTTCTTCGCATCTTCATAACCGCTCACATACATATCTACTCTTTCTTTCCAGGTAAGGTCTTTCGGAACGCAACTATTTCCGTTAAAAAAATGATCCGTTATGATCATTCCGTCAAATCCTTCTTTTTGCATGTAGTCAATATAATCTTTTCCCTGAACTCTTCCACAGGCACTAGCCTGACTAGTGTGTGAATGTGTCTCATATATATAAGCCATAATATCTCCTTAAAATGCCGGTTTCATGGTAACATATCGTACGAAATCTTTATCTCACGCACGACATTAGAGTCTACCACAAAACCGACAGGAATTTCAATAATTCAAGTAAATACTTATGTTTCGATAGTTTCATGCCCCTTCTTCAGTATCTTATCTGCTTTACTGTACAGAGCACTGATTGCAAAACATAGCACACCGCTTATAAAGAAGCTGAGCGCATGTCCCGCAGTATTATCATAAGTAATATCTATCATAACCAGTTTTACAACACATATCATGGAAATGATAAGTCCGTAAAGTCTGATACTTTTTGTTTCCATAGCGAAGCCAAATATTATACAAGCAATAGCCAGTATAAATGTAGCTATACTGGATGCGTAATTCGGTGCGTTATAGGACTGAAGAATGCATAAAAGAAGAATAGTAAACTTAATACCCACATATATCTTGGTATATTCATGAGGTCCCTTGAGGAATCTGTATGAATTCACGAAGAATAACGCCACTGCGACAAGCATGGATACAAAATGAAGTATAGCGTCATCATACTGGAACAGGCATCCCAGCGACAGGATCATAAGGAGCGCATTTATAACATAACATGTTATCTTCGTGATTTTTTCTTCTTCGTCTGTAAGCCAGTTTCTTCCGTATGCCGTCTTCTGTGCCAGGACATTTGTTAATCCCAGTATCGAAACAATGATGATATATATGTAATCACCATCTATGCCGCTTCTCTCCCACATCACAACTCCATTTATAAAAAGTCCCAGGATGAAAAGCGCATAAGAAGCGCATTTATATACCACACTGTAGTGTGTTTTCTTATAATCCATCAACAATGTAAGTGTCGCAAATGAAATAATCTGATAACATAGCATCGGAAGTGACATCGTAAAGAACACGAAGATCACCGCCTGTATTCCAAAACAAACCAGTCCCAGGACTCTCGCAAACAACGAATCTCTAAGGAAACCATAAAGAAGAAGTACTATAACAACCGGGAATATACCCAGATATTCTTTCATCGAATCTATCTGATAGCATGCACATACTGCGGCAAGAGTAAGCAATCCCTGTAGTATTCCTATAGATAGACTCTTACCCGGATAACGTTTTATCCTTCTCTCGACTATTTCAAGAACAATATACAAGAATACAGATAGAGTCATCACGATTATAGAATATACAGCTTGTTCTCTTGTTATTACATATACCGAATAAGCGATCAGAAGATAATTCAGGATTGAAACAAATGGCAGATAATCCTTATTCTTCTCATTCAGCAGTTTAAGATTAAGTCCTATCATAACTGCGCAGAATACTATAGCAAGCACGGCAAGGATAAGTGTCGGCTGAGATGCCAGCTCATAGTCGGAATCTAACAGTTTGTTATTGATCTCTGCCGCCGCAAAAAGAATACTTCCCACTCCAAGTATTCCAGTTCCGGAACATATCAGATATGATGCCTTATCTTTCATTGTAAATACTAAATACGCCAGTATTCCTATAAATGTATATATGCCAAGCACCATAAGCATAGTCATATCTTGTGATCTGACACACGATGCAGTACCAAAGAATATCGATATAACTATTCCAGCGCATCCAATGATCAAAAACAGAAGTTTCTTATATCTCGACAGAAACAAAACTCCGCAGGACCACGCAAGTATCAAGATATAAAGTACTATATCATTCAATATATGAAAATATGCATTACACAGGAAGAGCGATATATATACAGCTCCAACCCCACAGGAACCTAGTGACAGGAAAAACACACTTTCCTTCTTCCTGAACCACATATATAGACCAACTGCCGCCATCCCAAAACTTACTATAAGCATAAGTGCAATCTTAATCTCATCTGTCAAAAGCGGAATAAGAAGCTTCGCAAAAAGAACAAGACTTATGAATATAAGGACAGATGCAGCCACTCCCATTATGGTCTTTCCAAGAAGAGACTCTGCATCGGAATCATGCTGTCTGCGAGGCAAAACTGGCTGTGCATACGGCGACTGCGTATTCTGCGCCTGCTGCATATATGGTGACTGTACATTCTGTACCTGCTGCATATACGGTGACTGTACGTTCTGTGCCTGCTGCATATACGGTGACTGTATGTTCTGTGCCTGCTGGTCAGACATCTGAGGTTTTGCAGCTTTATACGGACTTGCAGCCTGATTATTGCCCGCAGCCTTCATCATATCCAATTCGCTTTGTATAGATTTCATGTCTGATAAGATTGAATCAAGCATACGTCGGTCATTATTCAGGCGTTCCTGAAGTTCATCAATATTTGACATTTAACCCCTCCCATTACATTAACTTACTGTTAGTATAACAATACCTTTTTATCCAATCGGCCTCATATCAATAGTTACCGAACTATCATCTGTCATACTTATGCAAGCTTCCATACCATCGGTACTAAGAGAGTAATCCCCTTTAAATGCCTCTACAGATGCGAACCCATTTTCATCTGTAGTTACAACCGTATCCGTCCACCATTCTTCTTTTATAAGTTTTTTAATCATTTGATATGACGGTTTAGGTGTGTTGTCTGTCCTCAGGAATCCACTCGGTGCCCTGAGCCATCCTCCGTCCCTCAGATCCCACGACGTAATAGCCTCAACAAGCGGATGAGCAAAGAGGATTCTGTACATTTCCTCTATCTCTCTTGACTGTCTTTCCTCACCTTCCGGAGTACTTGGCCACTCGTCTACCTGCCAGTCATTCAAGTCTTCTATATAATCCGGTATAGCATCCCCGGATAGTAAAGTATTCTCTGTAAAATGTATCGGAAGTCCAAAGCTTGAGAATCTGTCTAACACCTCTTCTAACTTTTCTTTTCCCCAATAACCCTGATGCTGATGAGACTGTATTCCAATAGCACTTATAGGAGCTCCGGCATTCAGACAACCGTCGATCAATATCTCGTAATTGATTGATGTATTAAAATCGTTCAAAAGGAGAACCGCATCCGGATTAGACTCGTGTGCTTTTTCAAATACTTCTTTTACAAGGGCAACTCTGCCCTTCTCCTTACAGATTCTTGTTATGGCATTATCATACTTATCGAATATCGGCATGATAACAACTTCATTTATCACATCCCATATATCAACAACACCTTTATATACTGTAACTTCGCGTTCAATTCTCTCCAGCTGTTTTCGAAGTATAGTTTCATTATCATATTTCATGAGCCAGTCGGCACAGACCGTGTGCCAGCATAGAGGATGCCCCTTAGCTTTTACATTCTGGCTCTTCATGTACTCAGCTACTTTCATCGTCAGTTCCTGATTTGGCTTCCCCTCTTCCGGCTCGTAAGTTCCGAGATAGAATGGCAGAGTTCCGAAGTTAAATACATCGAGCCATTTGCCGACAACCTTCTTTCTTTCTTCACCACCTTCTTCAATATAAGGATAGAAATCAAATCCTCCACATCCGAATAAGAAACTGTGGTTCGTCTGCTTTATATGTATCTTTTTATTCGCCAGGGAATTACCTGATGAATCCCTAAACTGAATTGTTTTTTTTACTTTTCTATGTGATATATCCATAACGCCTCCACAGTTTTAATCTTCTTATCTCATCTATATTTGCCGTCAGAAGAAATGATCTATTCATCGTCTCTTACAAACAGAGCCCTGTATTCGCCAGGCGCCATACCCTTCTCATCTCGAAATACTCTGTTGAAGCTCGGAATACTCTGAAATCCCGAAAGCATCGCCACTTCAGTAAGAGTCATATCTTTCTGAGACAAAAGCTCTGTTGCCTTCTCTAGTCTTATCATATTTAACCATTTACTATAATTCATTCCCGTAAAGTTCTTGAATATTCTCGAAAAGTAATCCCTGCTTATTCCTGCCATCTCAGCCATAGCACCCTGTGACAGATCATCTGAAGTCAGGTTATTCTTTATATAATCAGTTACCATTATGAGTCTTCTCATAACGTCATCGGTATATTTGCCACGATTCCCTGCACTGATCTCAGGCACGAATTCTTCCCTATGTTCATCCAACGTTAACATGAATTCCATAAGAAGCATACAGCATCTCAGTTCCCTGTCAGGTTTATTAGCAAAATAGCAATCACTCATTCTCTTCGCAATATCATGGAGTTTTTTAGTCAGATCCGGATGTGTATTTACACATATCACGTGAAGATTTCTGTAGAAATGCATTATTCTCTGAAGATCAAGAAGTGAATTCACAAATGCATTGCTGAACTGAATAACAAGAGACTTTTCTCTATCGGCATCAAGTATTGCATGCATTTCCATCGGCCATACCAAAACAAAATCCCCTTCAGAGAGATTATAAGTATTCTGATTAACTTTATACACATTGGTCTTCCCAGGACCAACAATAAGAATCTCTCCATACGAATGCCAATGCATATGATAGCTTCTTTCTTTAAAGCCCGTGGACAGATTAAATGCGCTTATACTATTAAAATCAAAGCTTTCATATTGACTGAAATCCATAAGAACTCCTTTCCCCCTTAAAATCCACATTACATTATATCATACTATTTATTTTTTATCTTATATAATTTGACAGCATTCTTATCAATGTTGGGGATTTAATTACTTCCGATCAAAACCAGAAAACCCTTCCAGACAAAAATTGATAATCACAAAGTCATATTTTGAGAAGAAGAAATAAAAAAAGCGACGTATATTACTGTACACGAAAACAAGAGGAATTGATTTGGGATGAGAGTAAGTAAAAAGTAAGGATTAGATATGAAAGATAATACAATGGATATGACTACCGGCAATCCGGTAAAGCATATAATTCTTTTCGCAATTCCCTCACTTATAGGGAATATTTTTCAGCAAGTTTATAATATCGCCGATTCCATCATCGTCGGACGATTTGTGGGAGCAGACGCCCTCGCGTCAGTCGGTGCAACAGCTTCTATTACCTTTTTATTTTTCGCACTATGTAACGGAATCGGAAGCGGCGGCGGTATTATAGCATCACAATATTACGGTGCACATGATGAAGCTAAAGTTAAAAACTGTATCGTTAATACAGGTTTCATCATGTTTCTTTTTCCGATCATCTTTGGACTGATCGGCTTCATATCGGCACCGGCACTGCTACGTGTTCTTAGCACGCCAGAAAATATCATAGCTGATTCTACGATGTATGTACGTTTCATGTGTATAGGACTTCTGTTTGTATCAATATACAATTACATCTCTTCTATGCTGCGTGCTTTGGGTGATTCCAAATCCCCGCTGTATTTCCTTATACTGTCAACTGTTGTAAATGTAATCATGGATATAATCCTGGTATATTTCTTCAACATGGGAATCATGGGAGCCGCACTGGCAACTGTAATCTCCCAGTTTATTTCAGCTATCAGTTGTGGAATCTACGCATATAAGAAGAATCCATATTTCAAACTAAAAAGGCAGGACTTTGTACTTTCATCGAAAATGTCATACAAAGTTATCCGCCTTGGAGTTCCTATGTCTCTTCAGTTCGCCCTTATAGCCGTATCATCTATGGCTGTACAGCGTATTGTAAATTCCTATGGAACAAAAGTAGTGGCTGCTTTCACAGCCACTAACAGAATTGAACAGTTTATTCATCAGCCATATGCAACACTTGGTGCATCACTGGCAACCTATTGCGGTCAGAACTATGGTGCCAAGAAACTTGACCGAGTATATATGGGATACAAAAAAGGCTTCCTTATCATGGTAACTGTTTCAGTAGCCATGGTAGCGCTTATGCAGTTCTTTGGTGGAGCTATAACTTCTCTCTTCATATCAGATCCTGAAGTTATCGCGCTCGGAACTATGGGGCTTCGCGCAACCAGCCTTTTCTATGTGGCACTCGGAACTATCTATGTAGTCCGTGGAGTGCTTACAGGAGTAGGTGATGCATTCTTTGCACTGTTTAACGGTATTATCGAAGTTATCGGAAGATTTACAATCCCGATACTCATGACCAAATATATGGGAATGGGTGAATATGGCATATGGTTATCAGCCGGAGTCGTCTGGTTTCTAAGCGGTGCTACTGCATGGCTCAGATACTACAGACATCTCCATCATAAGATAGCTGATAAAAATACAACAGCTACTCTTTCTCTATACAATCATATAGCAGCTTTACGATCTCAGATTTCTCGTAGTCCTTCCCGATGAAGACTACCTGATTACATCTATCACCGTAAGTTTCATCCCAGTCTTCCATAATGTCTGGGAAGTCATTTACAATCGGATCCAGTTCTTCTTCAGGCCATGCAGAAACCCATTCAGAAACCTCCGTAACTGTAGCATTTCTGCCTGCCTGTTCGAAGAGCTGTATGTGATCCCAGTCATCTGAAAACCAGATATAACCCTTTGTTCTGATCAAAGTAGTTGGATATTCATCCACAAATTTATTGAAGGCCTCTCTGTTGAAAGGTCTTTTTTCTTCGAATACAAATGAAGAGATTCCGTACTCATCTACACAGGCTTTCTCATCATCATGTTCGCATTTATTCAGAGCCTTCTGAACAGCACTGAATGCTTCAACTTCTTCGAAGTCAAAATCTTCACGGTCCAGAATCACATCAAGATCCACATCTCCATGTGAACAAGAAATGATCTCAGCGTCCTGCTGAATATTTCTCAGGCCAACCTTTACTTCATCCAGCTGTTCTTCATTAAGAAGATCTATCTTATTAAGTATCATCAGATTACAGAATTCTATCTGATCCATGATAAGGTTGATGACATCTTCATCTTCTCTTTCCTCTTCAAGCATAAGATCATGAAGGAATTCACGATAGATTCTGTCTGCATCTACGACTGATACAACGCTCTTCAGATAAACTCTCGTATCAGGTGTCATTTCCTCATAATTAAGAAATGCCCCTGCTATCGAAGATGGCTCACTGATTCCAGAAGCCTCTACGAATATTGCTTCTATGCTTTTATCCTGAGACAGACGCTCGATCTCAGTCATGAATTCATCACGAAGAGTACAGCAGATACAACCGTTCTGCATCTCGACCATCTCTATCTGTACAACCTGATTCCTGTGTTTGTTCAGAATAGACGCATCTATGTTTACGCTTCCCATATCATTTACGATAAGTGCAATCTTTCTCTTTTCCTGCTTTAAGATATTCTGCATAAGGGTTGTCTTACCTGAACCAAGATAGCCGGTAAGTATTACTATAGGTACTTCTCTCTTTGACATAACAATTCTCCGTTCATATATAAATCCAATTTGCAACAAAGTCGCATTTATTATATTTATACGGTTTCTGTTTGTCAAGAAAAATGCAACACTTTTGCGTATTGCCATTTAGTATCAAACCAATAATCTATATACTATATCAGCTTCATTCTCATATCTATATATTTCTGAACCCTGTCTTCAAATCCAAGTTTCTTATATATCGGATACCCATCTTCTGTTGCTACAAGATCTATACGACTGAGCTCGTGTTCTTTTGCATATGCGATCATGTTTTTCATGAGCTGAGTACAGATTCCTTTTCCTCTATACTCCTCTTCAGTATAAACACTAAGAACCTCACTATCCAATCCATTTGGGAAAAATGGATTCGCCGGTTTCTCCATGATGAGAAGATAAGCCGCAGCTACAAGTTTTCCTTCTGCTCTTGCTACAAATGCAATAAGCTCAGTACCAAGCTTTCTCTGAAAATAATCCGGGAGTTGTTTCTCCATCGCTGCTTTCTCAGCTTCGGTAATACTTCCAAAATCATCGATCATATAAGCTATCCTAAGTCTTACAAGTTCTGCTATATCGTCCTTATTTGCTGTGTCGTAAACTATGTTGCTCATTTTAATCAGTCTCCTTTTCTAGTATTTTTTTGTTAGTGACATTATATCTTTCTCTCTACAAATTCTCTAAACCTTGGTAATGGAACCGTTATTATCCCTCGTTTACTTGTATCTATAACACCTTTCTCTGATAATCTTGTCTTATACTGAGAAAACTCATTTTTATTTTTCCCTGACCTTTCCAATAATTCACTTGTTTTCATCTCTTCTTTTTTTACAATGAACGACATATAGAATCGATCCATTTCAGACATTTCATCCCATATTTTATTGTATGAATACATTTCCAATGCATTATCATATTTAATGATCACATCATCAGTAATAGATTTCTTTTCACTCTCCCATACATACTTTCCAAGTGCCTGATATGCAAATGGATATCCTTTTGTCAGATCAGCCATCTCTTCTGCTACATCTTCACTAACTCCGAGTATTGTTTTATAACTTTGCTTGATCAACATCGGACTTAGAGGCGTCATATGGTATTTTGGTGCACGATATAAAAAAGTAAGATTTTTTTCATCTTCAAGACTATGGATATTTTCATATAATCCGGCCATCAACAAAAATATAGGCAGATCCTGTCTGATCATTATCTGAAATGTGCTGGCAAATTCCCTAACTGTCTTTGAATTAAACACCTCGTCAACCGTTACCAATAATCTCTTTCCCTGTTTCTTTATCTCTTTAAGCATTATCTCTAACGCAGATTCTATATCAGCAACAGGTGGAATGTTTTTGACAACAGCACCTATTCCAAAAGTAGATAGATTTATACTCGCATCCCAGAATCCTTTTTTAAGTTTATTGGTATCATATAGTTTTGCAACAAGACTCTCAAGCATATTCCTTTCTACATTGAGACCTATGACTATCCAGTCTTTACTATCTCTAAGTCTATTCTCAATATTTGTCATCGTTACAGTCTTTCCAGAACCTCTAACTCCTGAAAGCATAAAGCATTGATTCTGAATGATTTCTGCATTTAAATCATTCATTATTTCATCATAGATCAATTCCCGTTCGATATATTGATATGGTTTTTTACCAAAGGCTATTGAAAAAGGATTATTATTCATCTTTATATACTCCTATATACTTTCCATACTTTTATATACTTTATATTTTCTTATATACTTCTATATACTTTCGTTTTCATTATATACTTCTATATACTTCAGGTCAAGAACTAAGAGTGTCGCTTGCGACACTCTCCGCGCGAGGCGCGTGTTGCCGCAGGCAACTATCTTCCTATCGCGCCGAGACGCACCCTCAGCGGAGCGTTTTTTGTGTAATAGGAGACGCAGTTTCCTATTACAATCGAGTAGGAGGAATTTCTCTTAATTGAGAAATTCCGACCTCTCACACCACCGTGCGTACCGTTCGGTACACGGCGGTTCAATCAACTTAACAAGTAACACACCTTTCGGTGTAGTAATCTAACAT
>JAFYHN010000026.1 GCA_017539165.1 Eubacterium sp. | reverse complement strand
TTCTATAATAGTGAAATGCTACATTTTCCTTTATTGGATTTGCGGCATTTATTACAGCATACTTTATACTATTTATTTCATCTTTTAGAGTTATTCGAGCGAGGTAAGCCATTGCAGTTGTTATGTAAAAATTTAATGCATTAATAGCTTTAAGCTTACGTACTCTAAAGTCTTCAAATTTAAATAGTTGTTTCTTTGAACGAAAGTATTCTTCAATTCTCCACCTGGAGAAGTAAAGCTTTGCAATGTCAATAACATCATCCTTTGATTTGATATCTTTGTTAGTTACCAGCATCATAGGATGTTCAGTTATACCATAAACAAGGACTACATTTACATTTTTCTTAGAGGCTGTGATTTGTGCTTTGATATGAGAAATGTAAGCGTCATGTTCTTTACCTTTGTAGAAAAGCTTCATATGGACCTTGCCTTTACGACGACTACATAGTTCAGTGACGGGTGTATATTCTGAATGAATAAACCCATATGTACGGAGTTTTAGACCCACTTCTATGGAATTATAGATCCACCCTTATGCAAGGGTGACCCACTTGTCGTTTATAACCTATAATGAGTATGGCACACATCTGTGTGACTACTAATTATAGGAGGTCGATAATCATGGTGAATTATCGAGAAATCTTGAGACTAACAAGTCTCAATTACACGCAGCATGAAATAGCTGCATCACTTCACCACTCGCGCAACACTATCAGAGATGTTGTAAAGATGGCGGAGTCTGTTGGTATCCAATGGCCATTGGATGATACGGTTACAAATGCTGATCTGAAAGAATTCCTTTTTCCAGATCAATCATCCAACAATCCTAAGAGAAGGGTGCCGGATTATAGTTACATCCATAATGAATTAGCTAAACCTGGAGTTAATCTATCTCTTTTATGGAGTGAATACTGTGCTGAATGTATTGCTTCAGGAGATACTCCATATATGTATTCTACTTTTTGTGAGAAGTATCGTCGTTGGGCAAGGCTTACAAAAGCAACCATGAGAATACATCACAAACCCGGTGACGTTATGCAGGTTGATTGGGCAGGAACTACCATCTCTTATTTTGACTCTGTAACCGGAGAAGAATACGATGCCTATGTATTTGCAGCTGTGTTACCTTGCAGTTGCTACTCTTATGTTGAAGCTTGTGATGACATGAAGTCAACTAACTGGCTATTATGTCATGCACACGCATACAGTTATTTCGGTGGTGTAACTCGTCTGCTTATACCAGATAATCTTAAGACTGGAATAACAACCAACACCAGATACGAAACTATAGTTAATAAAAGCTACTATGAAATGGCTGAATACTATGATACAGCTGTTGTGCCCGCCAGAGTGGAACGTCCAAAGGACAAAAGTCTAGCTGAAGGGACAGTGAGGTTTGCAACCACCTGGGTGATAGCAGCTTTGCGAAATCGAAAATTCTTTTCTATCGAAGAGGTTAAATCTGCTGTAGCTGAAAAGCTTGAAGAGCTTAATCACTCTCCATTTAAAAAACGGGAGGGATGTCGCTACACTGCCTATATCGATGAAGAAAAGGATTACATGAAGCAACTCCCTATCACCCCGTACGAACCAGCAGTCTGGTCCACTGCTAAGGTTCCCCTTGATTATCTCATATCTGACGGAAAAAACAAATATTCCGTCCCTTTCGATCTAATCGGAGAAGAAGTGGATATCAGATTGACAAAGCAAACGGTAGAAGTATTCTACCATGGTTCGAGGGTAGCTTCTCATCCTCGTGAAAAAATACAAAAACGTGATCCGATAACTATACCGGAACATATGCCGATGAAACATAGAAAGTATCTATCATACAGTGCCGATGAATTCACCAAGTGGGCGGAGACAATCGGGCCAAACACTATTCAGGTAGTCAAGTTCTTCCTTGAATCAGGAAAAGAACCGGAACAAGGATTTAAGTTCTGTGCAAGTCTGACTAAGCTGGCTGATAGATATAGTCATAAAAGGCTTGAAGATGCCTGTGAACGAGCACTTATATATAGCAGCACTCCAACCATAAGAAACATAACCACCATTCTAAAGAATGGACAGGATAAACTTAGCAATAGCACTGTTTCACCAACTTCGACCAGTCATGATATTACCCGAGGTGCATCCTACTATCAGAGAGGTGGTGAACAGTCATGATAAATCAGAGCACTATTGATACATTAAGATCTATGCACATGACTGCCATGGCAAATGAACTGATTCATCAACTTGATGATCCAGAGTCATATAGGAGCCTTGGTTTTGAAGACCGATTCGGTCTACTGGTTGATGCGGAATGGAATCGCCGTCAGACAAATAAACTATCCAAATATATCAAGGCAGCACACTTCTCGAATCCAGGTGCAACTATTGAAGGTATCGAATACATCGAGGATCGTAGGCTTGACAAAAGCGAGATACTTAGATACTCAACCTGTAAATACATTACAGAAGGACATCATATAATCCTTAAAGGAGCATCTGGTAGTGGTAAAACATATATCGCTTGTGCTCTAGGAAATGCAGCCTGTCGTAAATTTTTTAAGACTCGATATATAAGACTTCCAGAACTGCTTGATGAACTAAAGGTCTCACGTGGATGTGGAACATTCAAAAAGACAATACGAAGTTATCAAAAGGTAGACCTGTTAGTACTAGATGAATGGCTTATTCGTCCACTTGAAACATCTGAAGCATATGATCTACTAGAGATTATAGAATCCAGATGTGAATGTAACTCAATCATTTTTTGCACTCAGTATGATCCAAAAGACTGGTATGAACGTATATATCCAGATCAGAATAGTCAGAGTCCAATCTCTGATGCCATAATGGATAGGATTGTTCATAATTCATACGATGTATTAATAGAAGGACGTATATCTATGAGAGAACGTCATGGACTAAAAGCCCAAAAGAAAGGCGGTGTCCAATGATGAAAAGTAACGATTGCAGATATAATACTAAACAATCAGCCTGTGATATAGAAGTCGAATGTGCAGTACTTCGAGAAAGTCTCAACGATGCTGAAAACTTATATCACGAAATGTCTGAAGAGATTGAATACCTTAACAATAGGGTGTTCTATTTGGAAAGACTTCTAATGGCCTATGGTATCAAAGACATATATGACAACAAATAAATATTCAGTTGTTATATATAAACCATAATTTATGGCTATACTTAATGGATCTGTATCTCCGTGAGGGTGGATCTCATCCTCCGGAGAGCCGGGTCTAAAACTCCGTACAGATGGAATTATCTATGCGGAATATACATTGGAGTAGATACATTTGCTTCGTTGAGGGACTCTAATAAGCCCTGCGTTGCAGGGCAATCTCATAAATATGAGATTGGAGTATCAAGCTATTAATTTAAGGCATAGTTGACGATATTTAGGACGCTTCGTTTTGAACCAG
>JAFYHN010000025.1 GCA_017539165.1 Eubacterium sp. | reverse complement strand
TCATCATAGGCGGCAAACCTCCTTGAAATGATACTATAATTATATCATAAAAAGGGCTGTAAAACCAGTAAATATAAGGGTTTTCAGCCTTTTGACAAAGAAAAATCAGGGGCGATGCCCCTGACTTTGTCTACAGTCTGAAACGACCTCAGAGTTTTACCTCGGAGGTCGTTTATTATAGAGTACTATTTTTTTATTCTACTCTAAGTCTGTCTATAACACTTCTCTTACTGAGTTTGTTATATGCGATTACCGGTATGATGATGATCAGTACTAAAATGAGTGGAAGACATACAGCTAAAGGCATAAGTGTAAATCTCCAAACAAACATTCCAAATGCATCTGCCAGGAATCTGATCACTGTAACACTCATGATAGATGATATAACTACCGATACGATCATCGTCCAGAGGAAATATGTGAAGCCTTCCTTCATAAGCTTGTGTCTCTGCTGACCACCTGTCATTCCGACAGCTTCAAGCATAGCAAGTTCTCTGCTTCTTACGATGATAGATGTTACCATCGTATTGGCGAAGTTCATGAGTCCGATAAGTCCGAGAATAACCGAAAGAACTATTCCTACTATTCCTATCGTATCACTGAGAGATTTGTATTCCGCAATCACGCTTTCCTTTGAAGTGTAAGCAATATCTGGATCTTCTGAAGTTGTGTATTCCTTGATCCAATTCTGAAATGCTGCTTCCTTATCATCCTCTACATCTACAAGAGTTCTCATAGCCCCTTTATCGCCATCCATTTCCAGATATGTTCTCTCCGGAAGTATATAATTCAGTTCAATAAAATCTGATACTCGATAAATCATTGCCTGTGGAATATCTACTATGGCGTAAACCTCGAATTCCTTAACAGGAGCATTTTCATAACTTGTATAAGTTGTCATATTCCTTATCGCTATAGGTTCTTCTACTGTTTCTCCATACTTCGGATCATGACTTCTGATCTGTACCTTATCTCCCGGTTCAACAATGTTCTCATAATACTGGCCATCTATCGTCCATCTTGTCGCCAAAACATAATCCCCAGAATTAAACTTTTCCCAATCGATATTATCTGAGCCGTCCAGAGTTTCGACCACCTTAAGCTTGCTTACAGCCAGCTCTCCCATTCCATATGTATTTCCGGCTATAGTCTTAGACGTTCTGTAACCATTCATACATGCATCGTAATCATAATCCGGACTGGTAAGCCAATTATTAATACATTCTTTAACTGCTTCTTTATTGAAAAAGTTTTCTTCCAGCTTATTCCAACTCTCATCCGAAAACTCCTGCCAGAATGTAGATATATATACATTTCCTATCTCATTTACTCCCGGCTGAGCCTTTATCTTTTCTATCATATCTGTATCAACAGAATCAGTTTCATGGAAAGCTGCTGCCGCGTTATCAAGTGAAGCATCCTGGATACTGAAATCTGCCACTACATCTTCCTTTACATATTCATTTACATCGAATCCACTTACTAAACCTATCACTCCGTTAAAAATGATTAGAGCAAGTGATAATGAAAGTATAACTACTGTAAGTTTCTTGCCTCTCTTGCCATTATTATCAGACTCTTCCGTATACTTAAGCGTCTCAATTGGAGATACCTTTGAAGCCTTTCTGCAAGGTCTTCCTGCACTTATTATAACTGTAAGATATGAGAATAGTGCTGCTCCGAGTATTACCCAGATATTGATATGCACATTTCCCTTTCCAATAGTCATTGTATTCATCTGAGCAGAGATAAATGGAAGAACAAATGCACCAACGCCAACCCCTAGAAGAAGTCCGATAGGAATACCAACCAGTGAGATAAGACTTGCTCTCTTCATAACAATCTTCTTAAGCTGTTTCCCGGTTGTTCCGATTGTTTTTAGGAGTCCATACTCCTGCATATCAGAGATAATATTGATATCGAAGATGTTGTATATGATAAGATATCCGGCAACAAAGAATGTAATAAGCATTGCAACGCACACGATAGCCATGGAAGGATCAACCTCATATCCCGCATATGCAAAGTTTATACCATAATCAACATCTGATCTGAGACCTGTTCTTTCAACCAGTGCCTTAACTTTTGATTCTATGTTAATGCTGTTACTAAAATCAAAACTTACACTCATCCAACCTGCATAACCATTATCTTCACGCTCCGGATAAGTTATTGTCTTGACAGGTGCTAACTTCTCCTGAAGCTCCTTTGACACAAGTGCCATCTGAGCTATCGCCACTTTATCTCCATAATAGTAACCACTGAGTACAAATTCCTGTGGAACTTCTTCTCCATCTATCAGAAGATTAATCGTAAATGTAGTTCCAACCTCTACAGGTACACCCAGGCTTTCAAGAACCAGATCACTGGTCACGATTTCATTTTCCTTACTTGGGAGGTTGCCTACTTCAGGATAGCAGAAACTTCTTTCCGCATTCTGAGCCTCTGAATAATACACCTCGGTTGGAAGCTTATTCAGCTTATCGTCTGAAAGATATCCGACCATGATACAGTATGATACATTTTTAATCTTAGGATCATCCTTTACCTTTTCATACTCAGGCTGACTCATATACTTTAATCCGGCATGATATGAAGTGCCAATCTGTCTCATAGTAGAAATCTGTGTTTCTTCTATTACACTACCACCAACTGTGAATAGTGAAGAGAACAGGAGTGTTGTGAGAATCACTGCTGCGACTAAAACCATGTATTTCTTTATATTTGACTTGATTCCGCTAAGGGCAAGATTTGATATTGCTTTTTTGTTATTTACTTTCTGCATTGTTCTTATCCTTCTTATAAATCTGATTTACTAATTCATCTAATCCTATACTATATGTCCGTCTTCTATTCTGATAGTTCTGTCTGCCATCTGTGCTATCTCATCATTATGTGTGATCATCACGATTGTCTGATTGAACTTCTTTCCGGTTGTCTTGAGAAGCCCGAGAACATCCTGGCTTGTCTTGCTGTCCAGGTTTCCTGTTGGCTCATCTGCTAGTATGATTGCAGGCTTTGAAGCAAGCGCTCTCGCTATCGCAACTCTCTGCTGTTGTCCTCCGGAAAGCTTTGACGGGATCCTGTCAAGCTTATCACTTAGTCCCAGTGTATCTATTACGTTATTCACAAACTTTTTATCAACTTTCTTTCCATCTAACTGAATCGGAAGAATGATATTGTCATAAACCGAGATCGATGGAACCAGATTGAAACTCTGGAATATAAAACCGATTTTTCTTCTTCTGAATATACAGAGGTTGTCACCTTTTAACTTAGATATATCAGTATCATCTACTACTACATTTCCAGAAGAAGGATTATCAAGACCTCCTAACATATGAAGCAGAGTTGATTTTCCACTTCCACTTGTTCCTATGATACTTACAAACTCTCCTCTATTTACTTCGAGAGAAACACCATCAAGTGCCTTCACCTGAGTCTCGCCCTCGCCATAATATTTCTTTAGATCAGTTGCTCTTAAAATACACATCCTGTTATCCTCCTGCTGATTACGAATTGTTTTTCTGTTTGGTATGGTAATAATATATCATATGATTCTTACGAGATTATTTCGCAATTCTTTCATTTGTGAAAGAATTGAAAAAATATGACAGTTGAAATCAGATTTCAACTGTCATATTTTGAGATAGACGATCAGCTCGCCGCCGTTTCTTTTATTATTTGGTACTACCTTTATATATCCGTCTTCTTTTGCAAGAATCTCTCTTGTAAGATAAAGCCCGATTCCGACTCCTTCTTCCTGCTGGACTTCACTTCCTCTGTAGAATCTTCCAAAGATCTTCGCCATGTCTTCTTCGGAGATTCCGGATCCTTCGTCTACAACATGTATCGCCTGATACATATCATACGATTCTGTATATACTTCTATCCGACCACCTTCCGGTGAATACTTAACTGCATTATCTAAAACGTTTATCAACGCCTCTGTCGTCCACTTCATATCAAATGATGCTGCAGCGTCCGAAGACTCCTTATGTTCTATTTTTATATTCTTCATCTGTGCTTTAGCACCGACTGATGATATAGCTGCCTCGATCAGCTTATCGACTTTATTATTCTGTCCTACTACTTCCAGTGTTCCGTTTTCAAGTCGGGACAGCTTCGTCAGAGAATCGATAAGAAACTGAAGTCTCGCATTCTGTCTGCTTATCAGATCTGCATATTTATATATCTTATCTATGGATGCTTCCTGTCCGAGATTTGCTTCTTCCAGAAGAAGCTCCGTATACATTCTTATATTCGTCATCGGAGTCTTCGTCTGATGGGATATATCGGATATAAACTCTTCAAGTCTGTGACGCTCTGCTTCCAGATTCGAATTCGATAAAACTGAACTTCCAAGAAACTCCTTCCATTTGGATTCCAATCTGGACAGTTGAGATTCATCATAACTGCTTTCCACAAATGTACCATTCATGGCTGAGTCCAGCATCTCTTCAAGTCGTTTTATTGTTTTATTCTCAAACATCTAAGTTACCTTCAATATCAGTTTTACTCAAACTTATAACCTTGTCCATAAACTGTGTTGATGTGTTTCGTATCTTTATCAATCTTACTTCTCAGACGATTAATCGTAACCGAGAGCGCATTCTCATCCACAAAGTCTCCATCATTACCCCAAAGTCTGTCCATCAACGTATCACGTGTAAGTATTCTTCCTTTGTTATCGAGAAATACCTTGAGCAGCTTCTGCTCATTCACACTCAGGAACAGTTCTTCGCCTGCTTTTTTAAATTCAAGCTTTTCGAAGTCAAATGTCATATCCCCTAGTTCATAGACCAGACTATTTGAGATGTCAGAAGCCTGAGAGATACGGCTGCGTCTTGTGAGGGCATTTACTCTCGCTCGAAGAACCGCCAGGCTGAACGGTTTTGTTATGAAATCATCCGCTCCAAGCGTAAGTCCCTTTACTTCATCAATCTCCATATCGTTAGCTGTAAGAATAAGTACAGGAACATCGCTCCTGTCTCTCACAAACTTCAGATAATCGTAACCTATCCCATCCGGGAGGTTAAGATCCAGAATGATAAGCGATAGGTCGGCTCCATATTTACCAAAGCTGGTCATCGCATCATTTATCAGATATTCTTTATAGAATGTAGTCGATCCGTCTGAAAGCGTGATCTCTATTCCATCACTTAGTGATCTGTCGTCTTCTACAATCTGTATGTTCATCAACTTCTATTCCCCATCAATCAAATTATTCGTATTCTATAACCTGCTCATCCATACTCTTGCAAGTTCTGGCCAGCATCCGACATCCTCTATCAATGTCTTATCAAATGGATTCTCCATAGGTTCCTGCTTTGTCGGTCCGTCCGGGAACTGCGCCTTGAGCTCTTCGATCCTCTCCTGCGAAACATCAATAGATTCGCCGTTCTTCACTGCAGCAACTGCTCTCCATAACTGATCAAATGTATACTCTTCTCCCGACCATCCGTTGATCATTTCTTCATTTGCAACACTGAGTCCATGAATTCCTGTAGGGAATACATAATGAGCATAATTAACTCCAGCCTTTCTCATAGCCTCTGCTATAAGATAGCTGTTCTCAACCGGAACAAGATCATCCGTTGCAGTCTGCCAGATAAAGCAAGGTGGTGTGTCCGGAGTTACATTTTTCTCTATAGAAAAATACTCAAGCTCATCCGGATCAGGATTCTTACCCAAAAGTGTCTGGATTGAATATATGTGAGTATGATCACCGGTTGTTATAACAGGATAAGACAAGATGGCACCATCAGGTCTATTCGATATACCGGCATACTCAGGATTTACATCCTTCACATCATCATAGTGGACAGCAAGACTTCCACATACATGCGAACCTGCTGAGAATCCGCAGATAAACAGTTTCTTTCCTGCTATCTTATATTCATCCGCCCTCTTTCTGACGAATCTAACAGCTCTGGATATATCATTTAACGGCTGCATCTTAAGAGGAACAGACATCGTTATGTCTGTTGTATATGTAAGAACGAAAACATTCATTCCCTGCTCGAAGAAAACCTTCGCAGGAAGCTCACCTTCATGAGGAACGCACATGCAGTATCCACCTCCAGGGATAACAACCATGCAGTCTCTCAACTCTTCATCATCATGTATATATCCGCGGATGCTGGGAACAAAACCATACGCTGCCCTATAGTTGTACTCTCCATCCTGCCATATTGTCTCGTTGATAGTCTTCATCTTGCTTCCTCCCGCTTCCTATCTCTCTTCCAAAACCTGGAATATATAGAATTTAAGATAATACCCTGCTTCGTCTCCCGACCATAAGAATGGATGATCAGCCGCCTGTGTACGGAATTCTATCTGGCGAAGTCTTACATGGGCAGCTCTGGCTGCCTGCCCGATAACAGCTGTAAATGTCTCATAATCCATAAAATGTGAGCATGAACATGTTGCAAGATATCCACCATGTCTCGTAAGCTTCATGCCCCTCATATTGATCTCTCTGTATCCTTTTGACGCCTGCTTTATCTTATCTCTGGTCTTTGTAAATGCCGGTGGATCAAGGATTACAACATCATACTTCTCACCCTTTTCTATGAGTTCCGGAAGAAGGTCTAGAACGTCTGCAGTCTGGAATGACACTCTATCCGACAAACCGTTCAATTCTGCATTTTCCCTTGCCTGCTCGACCGCCAGTTCAGAAGCATCTACTCCCAGAACAGAATCCGCTCCACCAAGTCCGCAGTTTAAGGCAAATGAACCTGTATGTGTAAAGCAATCCAGAACTTTTACATTCTCTCCGGCCGCCTTCATCCTGCGAACCAGCGACTGCATTGCCATACGGTTGCCTTTCTGATCCAGGAAGAATCCGGTCTTCTGACCATTCTCTACATCTACGTTATATTTAACGCCATTTTCAGTTATCTTTATCTTCGTATCAAAAGGTTCACTGAGAAAGCCTTTAGTTCTCGGAAGACCCTCTTTAAGTCGGATCTTGGCATCACTTCTTTCATATATTCCACGGATGTTTATTCCGTCCTCAGCAAGAATCTCCTGGAGATACTGAAGAATCTTAGGCTTCATTATATCTATTCCAAGAGCCAGTGATTCAACAACAAGAATATCTTCATATTTATCTACAACAAGTCCAGGAAGAAAATCAGATTCACCAAATATGATCCTGCATGAAGATGTATCCGATACAGCCTTTCTGTAATCCCAGGCTGCTTTAACTCGGTTTCTCAAGAACTCGTCATCTATTACAACATCCGGTTCTCTGGTCATCATACGTATAGTTATCTTCGACTTTCTGTTGATAAATCCTCTTCCCATAGGATATCCGTCAAAGTCCTCTACCTTAACGATTGCTCCGTCTTCTACATCTCCGACGATCTTATCTATCTCATTATCATATATCCAGGAACCTCCGGCTTTGATAGTTCTGCCTTCGCCCTTCTTCAGTATAACTGTTGCTTCGCTCATTCTATATCTCCTTAAAAATACTGAAATCTATTCTAAAATAATTTTACTTATATAACAAGTACCCTGTGAATTATTCACTGTGTATATACATTTACTATTCACAGTAACTTAAAATACACTCTTAAGTCCACCTTAAGGTTCTACCGTTGCTTCGCAGCACTGAATCGTGTATTTTAAGTTCCTGCTACGCAGGTCACATGATATAAGTAATTGGAAAATGCTTGCAAGCAGCATTTTCCAATTACTTATATCATGTGACTGTGAATAGCAACTCATACGACAAAAAATGATATTACCCATAACAAAAGATAAGAAGCATTAACCGAAAAAAAGAATTAAACTGTAATACAGTTTGTTACATATTAGGAGGGTTAAAATGAATAGTCAAAATGATACATATAGACTTTCAAATGGTGTGGGGATACCATGTATCGGATTTGGAATGTGGCAGACACCTGATGGAGAAGTCGGTGTAGAAGCAGTTAAAAGCGCCATAAAAGCAGGTTATGTTCATATAGACACCGCGCAGGCTTATGGAAATGAAGAATGCGTTAAAAGAGCTATAGAAGAAAGTGGCGTACCAAGAGAAAATCTCTTTATTACAACAAAACTTTGGAACACCAGCCACGGATACGATCTCACAATGAACGCATTCGAGGATTCTTTATATAATCTGGGTCTTTCCTATGTTGACCTCTATCTGATCCATTGGCCAAATCCACTTCCATTCAGAGAATACTGGGAAGAAGCAAATGCCTGCTCGTGGAAAGCCATGGAAGACCTCTATGAGGCAGGTAAGATCAGAGCAATCGGTATTAGTAACTTTAGACAGCACCATATCGAGGCGCTCCTTAAAACAGCCAGAATAAAACCTATGGTTAATCAGATAAGACTGTGTCCGGGAGAACCTCAGGAAGAATTAGTAAAGTATTGTAGATCACAAGGCATGGTCCTTGAAGCATATAGTCCTTTGGGAACAGGCAAGATATTCGATGTTCCTGAGATGAAACAACTGGCAGAAAAGTATGGCAGGAGTATCGCTCAGATCTGTATAAGATGGAGCCTTCAGATGGGATATCTCCCTCTGCCGAAGTCCATAACACCTTCAAGAATTGAAGAAAATCTGAAGGTATTCGATTTCGAACTTGAAGAGTCAGATGTTCGTATGATTGCAGGCCTTACAGGATGCGTTGGATTATCAAGCGATCCTGATACAGTGCCATTCTAAATTATTTCGCTAACCCCATTTTTAATCCCTATACAAGAAAGATGACAATTGATACCCTCGATTGTCATCTTTTTTCTTCATTTCATATCTCCATATCAAACAGGCATTCTATCCTGCATATATTTTCTAATAACAAACTCGTTAAACAATGGCAATGTAAATTTCAAATAACCATGCTCACTACCATCCACCAGTCTCTTTTTGATCAATCTGCCACGATAAACACTATATGCATCATCTGATAGTTCAGCAATTGCTTTTATTTCTTTTGCTTTCGATGACTCTGATTTTGATATACCATACAAGAGTCTTTTATCAGTTGAGGATATTTCCATCCATATTTTTTCATATACGTTTTCTTCAAGATATTGTTTAACGATCGGAATTGCCTCCTTATAATCTCCAGCATTCTTCCACGTAAAATACCCTAATAGCTGAAAAGCATACGAATATCCCTTCGTAAGATTCGCCAAATAATTCGAATCCTTTACATCAACTCCTAGATTGTTTCTATAATTATTTGCTACCACTTCTAAATTCAGTGGTCTTATTTCTATTCTTGGTGCTCGATATAAAAATGTAAGATTCTTCTCGTTTCTCATATCATCTATATTTTCAAAAAGCCCAGTCATCATAAGGTATACTGGAAGATCTTTTCTCATAAAAATCTGGAATGCGCCCGCAAATATTTTCAACTGTTCTGTAACAGTCACTTCATCGATACATATAAGCACTTTCTTATTTTGTTTTTTTATGCTTTTAAGCATTTTTTCTAACGCAACCTGACGACTCGAAATAGGTACGGAATTTGAAACCTCTAATCCTACTCCAAATAATGATAGATTGATACTAGCACTTTGAAATATCTTTGCTAAATAATTGTCACTTACCAAGCTATCCAATAAGTCTTCAAGAAGATTTGCAGAAGAATTCAATTCAACAGTTATCCAATCCTCTTCTGCATCAAATTCCTTTGAAACCTCTGTCATAAATACTGTCTTACCAGAGCCACGAACTCCAGTAATCATGTATATATTACTTTCATCCTCTTGAAATGAATTAATCACTTCTGTTAATTGAGGTAATCGTGAAATAACCTGTGCTGGTTCCTTTCCAAACATAATATTATAAGGATTTTTCTTTTTTTCCATATTTGCACCTCTTTTTTACGATTCTTTACGATTTGTGTATTCTTTTACGATTCTTTACGATTTATATTTTCTTTTACGATTCTTTACGATTTTAGAGTAACATTTCAAGATTAAATATTCAACAAAAAAATAAAACCTCGGTATTTCTACCGAGGTCACGTGCAGGGGTACAAGGATTCGAACCTTGAAATGACGGAGTCAGAGTCCGTTGCCTTACCATTTGGCGATACCCCTATATTCAACTCGCTTTTCACAGCGCAAGACGTATTATATACGACCACGCTGTAAAATGCAAGTACTTTTTTTATTTTTTTATAAAGCTTCAACTCCGCCTTTTTTGTACACTATCATAAACACAAAAGCGCTAACTCCCATGAGTGCATACAGGATTCCGGATGTGATATTCTGCTGTAAGAACTGACTTACTGAACCAAATATCATAACTAAAGAAATGATAGATAATATTACGCATAAGATGGCGTTCATAAACTTATTAGTATCACTGACTTCATTTGTAGTTATTATCAATTCATCCATAAATATACCTCACATAATGTGTTTTTCAACCTTGTGAGTATAATATACACCATAAACATTAAGATAATCTTAATATGACGTGAAAAGTAGTTTAATTATAGTGAATGGTAATCTTAAACCGCATAACCCTTTGCTACGATCGTATCTACTACCATATCAACATACTTTTCGCACTCTTCTTTTGTCTCGGCCTCAACCATGACACGAACAAGCGGCTCAGTTCCTGATTCACGAACAAGGATTCTTCCTGAATCACCGAGGGAATCTGCAACTTCCTTAACCTTAGCCTGTACATCTGCATCATCCTGCGCAGCTTTTTTATCTGTAACCTTAACGTTCTTAAGAACCTGTGGATATACAGTAAATGGAGCTGCCAGCTCTGAAAGTGTCTTCTTTGTAGCTAGCATAACTTCCATAACCTTAAGAGATGTAAGGATTCCATCTCCTGTTGTAGCATACTTTGAATAGATGATGTGTCCTGACTGCTCTCCACCGATACGACAGCCGTTCTGTGACATATATTCGTAAACATACTTATCACCTACTGCAGTCTTGGCATACTCGATACCTGCTTCATCAAATGCCTTGTACAGTCCGAAGTTAGACATAACTGTTGTAACAACTGTGTTGTTCATCAGCTCGCCCTTCTCCTTCATGTGTACACCACAGATATACATGATAGCGTCACCATCGATGACATTTCCCTTTTCATCTACTGCAAGGCAGCGGTCAGCATCACCGTCGTAGGCAAAACCTACATCAAGACCATTATCAACAACAAACTTCTGTAATCCTTCGATATGTGTTGAACCGGCATCACGGTTAATATTTGTTCCGTCAGGAGCAGCATTTATAACATATGTCTTTGCTCCAAGAGCATCAAATACTGATTTTGCGATATTCCAGGAAGCACCATTTGCACAGTCAAGCGCAACTTTCTTATCTTTAAATGAATAAAGGCCAAGTGATATAAGATATCCGATATAACGATTACGTCCGGATACATAGTCAACTGTACAACCTATCTGTTCCTTCTTTGCAAATGGAAGTATATCCCACTTCTGTCCAAAAAGTTCAAGGTTACCATCGAGGTAAGCCTCAACCAGCTCTATAGTAGACTCCTCCATCTTCTCGCCCTGAGAATTGATAAGCTTGATTCCATTATCATAATAAGGGTTGTGACTTGCGGAGATCATGATACCGCAGTCAAAATCATCAAGTCTTGTTACATAAGCAACAGATGGTGTTGTAGTAACATGAAGCATATATGCGTCGGCACCTGAAGCAACAAGTCCAGCGACCAGTGCATATTCAAACATATAGCTTGAACGTCTTGTGTCTTTTCCTATAACAACCTTCGGAGTTGCAGACGTAAGTCCCGCCTGTCTCTTCATCTCTCCGTAGTACCAGCCGAGGAATCTTCCCACCTGATACGCGTGATCCGCCGTAAGATTCTCATTAGCCTCTCCTCTGAAACCGTCTGTACCGAAATACTTACCCATTAGTTTTTCCTCTCTTTAGTTTACTTGGTAATTAGCTACATATATTATATGGTTTTTCTGATGTTTGCATCAAACATCCTGTTCCATCCAAGCCATCCTGTCTCGTCCGATGACTTCTCCAGTTCTTCCTGAAATGCCTCCAGCTTTGCATCTGTATTATCTGCAAATGCCAGAGCTACAGCCTCAATAAGTGAAGGCTTCTTAGGTGATCCGAACTCAAGCTCTCCATGATGTGATAATATGCAGTGCTCCAGTTCACTCAGAAGCTGAACTGGAAATCCATCTATAGTTGCAGCTTTATCACGAACCATCATAGCACCTATAACTATATGTCCCAGAAGATTACCATCATCTGTATAGTCATTTTCCGGGAATGAAGATATCTCTTTTACCTTACCGATATCGTGGCAGATTGCTGCAGTAAGAAGCAGATCTCTGTTGAGTATCGGATAAACCGTTGTATAGTAATCACACATCTTAGTAACTGAAAGTGTGTGCTGAAGCAGACCACCTATGAATCCATGATGTATCGACTTAGCAGCACTGTGCTTTTTAAATATAGATACAAAATCTCCGTCAGCAACAAAGAAATCTTTCAGCAGAGCATTCAGATGTTCCTCCTCAATACTCTCTATGATAGCAAGAAGTTCTGAATACATTTTTTCAATATCAAACTTAGTAGTAGGCATATAATCGGAGACATTGTATTCTCCCTCCCTTGCCTTCTGAACACGTCTGACATTGAACTGCAGAGAATTATTGAAACTTGTTATCTGACCGCTTACCTTGATAAAATCAAGTGCATCAAAATGTTCGATTGCATTTGACAGCTCCCAGATCTTTGCATCTATAGTACCTGTCATGTCCTGAAGTATCAGACTATAGTAAGTTTTGCCTGCCTTCGTCTGAGCAACGGTCTTCTGCTTGCAGAAATAAATCTCTGTAATGTTATCACCCTCACGGAGTGTATTAATATAATTCATATTCTTCCCGCCTTTTAACATTTTTCTCCCAATAAGTTACCACTATTTGCATATAATAGCAAGTTTCTTGTATTTCGCACGGTTTTGGGGTATAGTGTTAGGTAGGTTTTTAGCGCCATTTTTAAGAATTTTGGAGACCGTAAATGAACAAACGCTCAATTCGTGTACTTGAATATAATAAAATACTGGAACAGCTTTCAACCCACGCATCAACAGTGGGGGCAAAACGTAAGATAGAACATATGAAACCGCTCAGAGATCTTCCAACAATAGAGGCTCTGCAGCAAAACACAAGAGATGCATTTCTTAGACTCGAACGCCATGGAAATGTATCCTTCACCGGAGTCAAAAATGTAGCTGAGTCTCTTCGTCTTCTTGAGATTGATTCTTCTCTGTCAGCTTCCGAACTGCTGGACATCGCAAGTCTTCTGGAAGCAGGAGCCGAAGCACTCTCTTACGGCCATATGGCAGACAAGAGTTCACAGGACTCAAACGATGAGAATTCCGAGAGCTCAGCCTTCGACAGTCTAACAACTCTCTTCGATGAGATATCTCCACTCGAAGATATCTCTAGTGAGATCCGCCGCTGCATAATCTCTTCAGATGAGATCGCTGATGATGCATCTTCAAATCTTCGTTCTATCAGAAGAAAGATCGTAGAAACCGAATCCGGTGTACACCAGGCTCTGAATAAGCTTATCAAAAATGACACCGTCCGTGAAATGCTGATGGAAGCTCTCGTTACAACTCGTAACGGCCGCTACTGTATTCCTGTAAAAGCAGAATACAAGAACAAGTTTCCGGGTATGGTTCACGACCGCTCCGCATCAGGTTCATCCATCTTCATCGAACCTATGCAGGTAGTTGAACTGAACAACTCTATTCAGGAGCTTCGTACTGACGAACATCTGGAGATAGAGAAGATACTCTATGACCTGAGCCGACGAGTGGCTCCAGTTACAGAAGAGATATCTCAGAATTATAAAACACTTATCGAACTGGATTTCATTTTCGCCAAGGCAAAGTATGCCCGCGCGACAAATGCCAGCGAACCGAAGTGGAATGAGGACGGCATCATCGATCTGAAACGTGCTATTCATCCGCTTCTCGATCCGGCCACTGCCGTTCCCGTGGATATCAAACTCGGAGAGGACTATTCTCTTCTCATTGTCACGGGTCCAAATACCGGTGGTAAGACTGTATCACTAAAAACTCTCGGACTCCTCACTCTCATGGGACAGTCCGGACTGCATATCCCCGCACTTGACGGAAGTATGCTGACAGTATTCGATGACGTATTTGCCGATATCGGCGACGAGCAGAGTATAGAACAGAATCTTTCTACATTCTCGTCCCATATGAGCAACATCATATATATAGTTAAACACGCAACTGATAAGAGCCTTGTTCTCTTTGATGAGCCCGGCGGTGGTACCGATCCTGCTGAAGGAGCTTCCCTCGCCATAGCTATCCTCAATCATCTGAAGGCTCTCGGTGCAAAGGTTATGGCCACTACTCATTACACTGAGCTAAAGACCTATGCTATAGGTACCGAAGGTGTAGAGAATGCCTCATGCGAATTCGACATGAAGTCGCTGAAACCGACTTATAAGCTGATGATAGGAATCCCCGGTTCGTCAAATGCATTTGCCATCGCAAAACGTCTTGGCATGCCAGATGATATAACCGATGCAGCAAGAAACGGCATGGATGAGAATCAGCTCAATATGGAACGTATCATAGAAGGACTTGAAGAAAATGAACGCGAGATGTCGCGTCTCAGATCTGAACTGGAAATCGAGACCAAGTCTGCTGAACAGCTTAGGAAACGACTTTCAGACAAGGAGAAAACTCTGGACGAGAAGAAGTCTGAGATTCTGGATAAGGCACGTGCAGAAGCCCGCGATATAGTAGAAGATGCAAAAGACTTTGCCGATTCAGCCATCCGCGACTACAACAAATGGCTTAATTCACCTGACAAGGTAGATGCCCGCAAGCTTGAAGAGACCAGAACCGGTCTTCGCAAGAAGAAGGACTCTTACGGAAGTTCTGACAAAAAGAAGGACTCTCCTAAGATATCCGGACAGAAAGCCAAGGACTTCCACATCGGCGACAAGGTTCTCGTACTCAGCATAAATACAGAAGGTCACATCATAGAACTTCCGGATGCTAAGGGAAATGCCCTCGTTGAGATGGGTATTCTCACTTCGCGTTTTAATATAAGTGATCTTCTTATAATAAAGGAAGACAAGATTAAGACTAAAACCGCGGATCAGGTTTTCAGATTCGCAAATACCGGAGCTACAGGTTCCGGAAAGGCTTATTCCTTCAAGCCTGAGATTAATCTTCTTGGTAAGACCGTAGACGATGCTCTGGCAGAGCTTGATAAATTCCTGGATGATGCGCTGCTCACTCATACCGAAACAGTACGTATCGTTCATGGAAAAGGAACCGGTGCTCTGAGAAAAGCTGTCACGGAATACTTAAAAAAGAAAAGTTATGTAAAAGATTTTCGACTCGGAGAATATGGTGAAGGGGACTCCGGGGTTACTGTTGTAAAATTATGATGGGAGGTTGAAACATGTTAAAGCAAAAAGTTCTAATTGTTGATGATGACGAGAATATCGCAGAACTGATTGCACTATATCTCGAAAAAGAACAATTTGATACTGAAACAGCCGCTGACGGAGAAGAAGCCCTGACACTTGCCAAGGTTTATGATCCGGATCTCATACTTCTGGACATCATGCTGCCAGGCATGGATGGATATGAGGTTTGTCAGCAGATTCGAAAGGAGAAGGATACTCCGATCATTTTCCTATCTGCCAAAGGCGAGATTTTTGATAAAGTTCTCGGTCTCAAGATGGGCGCAGATGATTATATAGTTAAACCATTTGACTCAAACGAGCTTGTTGCCAGAGTAAGTGCCGTACTGAGACGTTCCGGTACCAGCAAGTCTGAAGAAGAACCTGCACCTGCTTCCGATAGCTTCGAAAAGTCAGGAAAGTACATCGAATATCCGGGACTGGTTGTTAATCTGTCAAACTACTCTGTAACTTTTGAAGATACCGAGATTGAAATGCCACCTAAGGAGATTGAACTCCTCTACTTTCTGGCATCTCATCCGAATCAGGTTTTCACAAGAGATCAGCTGCTTAATCAGCTATGGGGTTATGACTTCATCGGTGATTCACGTACCGTTGATGTTCACGTAAAAAGACTCCGTGAGAAACTTACAGGTAACTATAACTGGTCTATCGCCACAGTTTGGAGAGTAGGATATAAATTCGAGGTGAAATAACTATGCAACATTCGCTGCTTGATAGGATATATCTGGCATTTCTCCTTATTCTCATTGTTTCATTTGGCTTTCTTATATTCTTTATTTCATATTTTACGAGAAAGTCACTTATCAATGAAAAGAAGAATACTATAACAAATGAAGCTCAGCTTATCGCCAGCCAGGCTATATCTTCATACGCTATTGGCAATATGAACGCCGAAGAGTTATCGAACTATTTTAATTACTATGCAGAGACCCTGCATTCGGATATATGGTACCTGGATGAAGGAGGAACACTTATAGCTTCCGCAGTTTATTTTGGAACCGATCTCGCAAGCCATGACGATGAGAAAGCATCTTCGGGTTCTGCAAGTATATCTATTCTTAAGAATCTTCCGTCGAATATATATGAGCTTGATATGGCATATGATCTCCACTCAAACTACTATACTATCGGAACCTTCTACGGAATCTACAGCAATAACGTTATATCTGTAAATACTCCGATAACATTTACAGATTATTCGGAACGAGAAAAGAACAAGTCTATCGGAGCTCTAGTCATACATACTTCTTCAACCGACATCAATGAAGCTCTGAGAAATATATATACGATAAGTTTTATACCTTGTCTTATCATCATCGTTATTGCCTTTGCACTTCTTCAGATCATCTCCTTCAAAGTCATCCGACCTATCAAGAAGCTTGCCGAAGTCGCTGAAGAATATTCAAAGGGAGACTTTGATATCAAGACAGGCGTTAATTCAAAGGATGAGATTGGACAGCTCGCTACATCCATGGAATTCATGGCATCCGAGCTTTCTAAACTGGAAGAATACCGACATGAGTTTATTTCCAATATATCTCATGACTTCCGAAGTCCTCTCACTTCTATCCGAGGATACGTTACCGCCATACAGGATGGTACCATCCCTCCGGACAGACAGGACAGATATCTGGGTATCATTCTTGACGAGACAAATCGTCTTACCAAACTTACTCAGGGACTTCTTGATCTTAACAGACTTGAGATATATGGTCCTTACCTTACTCTTTCGGATTTTGATTTTATCGATATCGTTAAGACGACGCTGAATACATTTGAGATCAAATGCATAGATAAAAATGTTGCCATATACCTGAATAACCACGCAGAAGCTACTGTTGTTACCGCCGATAAAACTAAAATCCAGCAAGTTGTCTATAATCTTATAGATAACGCGCTGAAGTTTACTCCTGCGGGCAATAACATCTATATAACTATAAATGAAAGATCCGATAAACTTGTTGTATCCATAAAGGACGAGGGAATCGGAATGGATGAGATGACTCAGAAGAAGATCTGGACCAGATTCTATAAGAATGACACGAGCCGCGGTAAAGATAAGGCCGGAACAGGTCTGGGACTTGCCATTACCAAAGAGATCATCAAAGCTCATAATGAAACTATTAAAGTTAGCAGTAAAGTGGATGTGGGATCTGAATTCGTCTTCACTCTGAAGAAGGCTTCCGATGACGCTACACATACAGGTGAAACTCAGATACTCGTTAACCCAAACAATCAATTATAGATAGGGATAGAAATCCCGAAACAGGAGACGAATATGAGAACTAAGATACTTGAACTTATGGAGAACAACAGCAGACTTACTCCGGCTGAGATTGCCGCCATGATCGATACAGATGAGGAATCTGTTAGAAATGAGATCAAAAAACTCGAGGATGAACATATCATATGCGGTTATCATACTCTAATAGACTGGGACAAACTCGGAGAAGACAGAGTATCTGCTCTTATAGGAGTAAAGATTTCACCAGTCCGAGGCGAAGGTTTTGACCGTATCGCCAAGAGGATCAGCAGATTCGAAGAGGTTAAATCCGTATTTCTTATGTCCGGTTCCAGTAACGACCTGATTCTCTCTATAGAAGGAGAATCCTTAAAGGCCATATCACACTTCGTATATGAGAAGATTGCGCCTATGGACACTGTCGTTTCAACTGCTACATATTTCGTCCTTAAGAAGTATAAGGACCACAATGTGATAATCAACGATGAACATGCAAACGATGAAAGAATTCAGGGGATGTCATAATGAAACCAGTAAGCAGCATAGCTGAGGCGATCAAACCCTCAGGTATAAGAAAATTTTTCGACATAGTCAGTGAGATGCCTGAGGCCATATCTCTAGGTGTCGGCGAGCCGGATTTTGACACGCCTTGGCACATAGTTGACGAAGGTCTGTACTCTCTTGAAAAAGGGAAGACTTTCTACACCTCTAATTCCGGTCTCCTGGAACTTAGAGAGGAAATATGCAAATGGTATAAGAGAAAATACGATGTGAGCTTCGAAGCTTCTTCGGAATGTCTTATCACAGTCGGCGGTTCTGAAGGAATTGACCTCGCTCTAAGAGCACTTCTGAATCCTGGTGATGAAGTTATCATTCCCGAACCAAGCTACGTATCATACGTTCCTTGTGTAAGTCTTGCAGGCGGAGTTCCCGTTACTATAGACCTTAAGAACGAGAATCAGTTTAAGCTTACAGAAGACGAACTTCTGGAGCATATAACTCCTGCAACAAAGGTTCTTATCCTGTCATATCCCAACAATCCAACTGGTGCGATCATGACAAAAGAAGACCTGGAACCAATCGCAAGGATCTGCAAAGAGCACGACCTCTATGTTATCTCTGATGAAATATATTCTGAACTTACTTATGGCGGTGCTCCTCACTTTACTATAGCAGCACTTCCTGGCATGAGCGAAAGAACCATTATCATAAATGGATTCTCCAAAGCTTATGCTATGACAGGTTGGCGCCTGGGATACGCACTTGCTCCTAAGGAAATAGCTTCGTTAATGACAAAGATTCACCAGTTCTGTATCATGTGTGCTCCGACCACCAGCCAGTATGCTGCAATCGAAGCCATAAAGAACGGCGATAAGGATATCGCTAATATGCGTAAGTCCTACGACGAAAGACGCAGATATCTATACCGCAGACTAATGTCCATGGATATGCCTGCATTTGAACCACTGGGAGCATTCTACATATTCCCTAGCATCAAGAAGTTTAAGATGTCATCCGAAGAATTTGCAACAAAACTTCTTGAAAAAGAAAAACTCGCCGTTGTTCCAGGAACTGCATTCGGAAATTCAGGCGAAGGATTTATTCGTATATCATATGCCTATTCCATCGATCAGCTTAGAGAAGCTCTTGATAGGATAGAGCATTTTATCTCATAATTAACTAAAGGAGGAATAGTTATGAAAAAACAGGTTAAAGTATTTATTTTGTGCCTTCTGACAGTTACATTGCTCACAGGATGTAGTATAGAAATGACTCCTAAACAGAAGGTTACAGAGCAAGTCTCTGGGACAGAATATTCAGGACTCAAAGACTCAGGACTCATTGTCAAAACCAAGAACTGGTATTCAACCGGGTCCGGTAAAGAATCTTCCGTTACTTTTTCAGAGCCCAAATCAGGAGACGAAATCTATAATGGTTTTGAATCAGTGATTACAGTTAAATCAGTTAGCGAAGATAAGATTGTACTATCAATAGATGGATGTCTGGTAGAACCTAATGAAGATGGTAGCATAAATATGAACAAAAAACCATTAGAGATAGCAACTTTGAATAAAGGTCAGTCGATAGAACTCAAATCTCAGACCATGGATGCCGGAGTAAAACTCACAATCAATTACAACTAATTGCTCTGATTTTTTTTATAAAACGTAGTTTCATATTACACAATAAACGCCACGGCTATGCCGTGGCATTTTTATCAAGATTAACACTTGAAGTATATCTTAGTAAGCTCTTCCGAAGTACACCATCTTCTTTGCAGGCTTACCACAATGTACGCATACATCTGTAATCTCTTCCTGCTCGAAAGGCATACATCTTGTTGTTGCTCCTGTTTCAGCCTTAATAGCCTCTTCGCACTCAGTGCATCCACACCACATAGCTTTGATGAATCCTGGTTTATTCTCTACGATATCAACGAACTCATCCCAGTTCTTTGCTGTATATGTATGTGAATCTCTATGTGCACGGGCAGCCTCAAGCATATCTTTCTGAATTGTATCAAGAAGCTCTGCAACCTTTGCTTCAAGCTCATCAAGTGAAACTGTAAGTTTTTCACCTGTATCACGTCTGACTACAACGCACTGATTATTCTCTATATCACGAGGTCCGATCTCAACTCTGAGTGGAATACCTCTCATCTCACACTCTGCAAACTTAAATCCAGGTGACTTATCTGTAGCATCAACCTTAACTCTTGCAACTTCTGAAAGTTTAGCACGAAGCTCTTCTGCCTTCTCGAGTACACCTTCCTTCTTCTGCTGAATAGGAACGATCATAACCTGAGTAGGAGCAACTCTAGGTGGAAGCTTAAGTCCGTTATCGTCACCATGAACCATGATGATAGCACCGATAAGTCTGGTTGTTACTCCCCATGAGGTCTGATGTACATGCTTAAGCTGGTTATCCTTGTCAGTATACTGAACTCCAAATGCCTGAGCAAATCCATCACCAAAGTTATGGCTTGTTCCTGACTGAAGTGCTTTACCGTCATGCATAAGTGCTTCAATAGTATATGTAGCAACTGCTCCTGCAAACTTCTCTTTCTCAGTCTTCTGCCCCTTAACAACAGGGATAGCAAGAACCTGCTCACAGAAATCAGCATAAACGTTAAGCATCTGAATAGTTCTCTCCTGAGCTTCCTCAGCTGTAGCATGAGCTGTATGTCCTTCCTGCCACAGGAACTCTCTTGAACGAAGGAATGGTCTTGTCTCCTTCTCCCAACGAACTACTGAGCACCACTGATTATATACCTTTGGCAGATCTCTGTATGAAGTAATGTCCTTCTGATAGAAGTCACAGAAGAGTGTCTCTGATGTAGGTCTTACGCAGAGCTTTTCTTGAAGCTCGTTAAGTCCACCATGAGTTACCCATGCAACTTCAGGTGCAAATCCTTCTACATGATCCTTCTCCTTCTGAAGAAGTCCCTCGGGAATAAGCATAGGAAGATATACATTTTCAACTCCTGTTGCCTTGAATCTCTCATCAAGCTGCTTCTGGATCAGCTCCCAGATAGCATAACCTGCAGGCTTAAGAACCATGAATCCCTTAACACTTGTATAACCGGTTAAGTCAGCCTTAACGACAACGTCTGTGTACCACTGCGCAAAATCTTCCTCCATGGAAGTAATTGCTTCTACCTTTTTGTCTGCCATAATATTTCCTCTTTTCCAAATATTTCGTCAGTTATTCTAACACATATCAAAAACTTTTTAAAGAATCAATTCCCGTTTATATGAATGACCAGATGTTTAAAACCTTCAATATTTCCCCAGGACAGATAATAGCTTCCAACACCCTCATATTCAAATATGAAACCAAGTGTTTCTTCACTGAGATCAACATCACCTACAACACACTCAATAGTTGTACGATTTCCATCTTCAAGCTGCTGTCTCACATATGTTTGAAATGAATCATCATCCTTAAAATATGTTCCCTGCACTGTGTAATAGTTTGCATCCATCGATGTACAGCTTTCATACTTAGATCTGTCCCAGTCATGATTCTTACCTGCAATCTCATCATCCAGATTCATATACATATGATTCAGCTCATTCTCTCCAATGGGATCATCCCATGTAGTATCCAGATGATACCACTTTCCATCTATCTTCACCAGATTCCACATATGGTTATCATCTTCTACTTCACCTGTCTCTTCGTCTTCTATCTTGCCTGTGATAAGTGTTGTTTCAATATTGCAGAGTTTGAGAAGAAGTGCCGTAGCACGAGAATAACCTTCGCAAACAGCTTTTCTGTTCAACATTACTCCATAGGCCGAATATACATCTTTATCACCAGAAATGTTACTCGCATAATTACACTTATTTACCAGATAGTCATGAATGACAAGTTCTTTTTCATAATCAGACATATCGTCAGTTATATTCTCTTTAAGAAATGTCTCACAAGATACCTTGAGTTTGGAAGCTTTTATATCATCTGCAGGTATCTCCCTGCCTTCTGTCAAGTTCAGATAAACCAGTCCTTCCAACGTAGGATCTATCTGAACATTTACTCCCACTTCGCCTGTATCATATTCCGGGCCATCTCCTTCCTTCTGAGTTGAAGTTGTATAATAATACCCGGAATACTTATATAAGAACAGATCTAAATCCAAAGATTTGCATACCGCCTCAACATCATCTTCAGTCAGATCTTTAGTAGCATCCACATACAGATCATCCACACCATCCTGAATCATCTTTTCAAGTTTTGCTTTAAATTCTTCCCGTGTTCTGATTCGCTCAACCTTTGTCTGTTCTACAGCTTCAGCAGGATCAACTCCTCGAGCGATCGGTGTATTGGTAGAATACTCTGATTTAGTTTTTGAGATATGATAATACGTACCAAATCCTATATAGCCGAATAACAGGATAAATGTAATAGCAATAATAGCCTGTACCGTTCCTTTAGATGCAGTGGGCGCTCTTCTTTCATAATTTAATCCATTTTCATACGGAGTAGAATCATAATTACGTCCATAGCTATTACCATAGTTACTTGTATTATACTTTGCAGCTGTACTTTCCGATCCGATACTACCGTTATCATCCGTACTTTGTGGCTCATTATCAAAATAGTTATCCAAACTTCCAGCATAAGGATTTAAGTTTTTATCACCTTCAAAGGTGTTACTTACACGATTATCTTCATTATTTTTAAACTTGCTGAAATCCATATGATCACCTGTTTCCCTTCACTGACCATCTATCTGACATTTTTAATTCTAAGATATACATTTTAGGATGTCAAATTCAAAAGCGGGACACAGGTTTTGTTCCTATGTCCCACTACTATAAGTCTACCAGTCCATCTGATCCATTATATCAAATGCTTTCCCCGTCGGTTCTCTATGCAGAAATACTTCTTCTCCTGTGATAGGATGAGTAAACTCTATTCTTGTAGAATATAGTCCTATCTCATATCCTTCACCTGATTTCGAACCATTGGATTTCTTTTTTGAATTGCTCTTACCTGTTTTTTTCTGTCCGGTTCCATACTTCGTATCTCCCCAGACCGGCACGCCGTGCGAAGCCATCTGACAACGTATCTGATGGTGTCTGCCTGTTACCAGTTCAACTAATAGATATGATATCGGTCCTTCATCTGTATCAAGCTCATCCAGTACTTCATAAAAAAGCTCAGCCTTCTTAGCTCCCTTGGTCCCCTTAGGAACAATCTTGGAAGCATTTGTTTTCTTATCATGAAGTAGCCAGTCAGACATTTCTCCTTCAGGTTCATCCAGAAATCCAGATACAACAACCTGATAGTACTTCGATATCTCTCTATCTTGAACCATATCTGAAAGCTTAGCCGCCGTGTCCTCATCCTTGGCAAAAAGAATGATTCCACCAACCGGTCTATCCAGACGATTGATCACAGCCACATATGGTTCCTCATCTGAATCAGAGTTCTCGAAAAGATACTCCTTCACCATAGTCACCATATCAACACCATACGTTTTATCCGGCTGGGCAGGAACACCATACGGTTTCACACATGCGATCATATATTCATCTTCATAAACTATATCAAGCTTTCCCACTTAATTATCTTCCTTTTATATATACAGACGTCTACTTACATATCTTCATATATCTTCTTTGCACTAACAAGTTTTACACAAAGTGTAAACAGCTCTGCCGCAAGTTTAAGATCTTCGGTATTTGGATATGTAGGAGCTATACGGATATTTGAATCGTGAGGATCCTTTCCATATGGCCATGTTGCTCCAGCAGTTGTCATTACTACTCCGGCCTTCTTAGCCTTAGCCACAATCTCCTTAGCACATCCTTCCATAGCATCAAAGCTGATGAAGTATCCACCTATAGGCTTTGTCCACTCACCAATCTCAAGGCCACCAAGTCTGTTCTCAAGTGTAGAAAGAACAGCCTCAAACTTAGGTCTGATTATAGCAGCATGCTTCTTCATATGCTCTGTCATACCATGAATATCTCCAAAGAATCTTACATGTCTGAGCTGATTAACCTTGTCATGTCCTATAGTCTGGTGAGTCAGCTGCTTCAGGATATCTTCCATATTGTTAGGCGATGTAGCAAGTGCAGCTATACCGCTACCTGGAAATGATATCTTAGATGTTGAAGCAAACTTGTATACCATATCAGGATTCCCTGCTCTCTTACATTCAGCGAGAATCTCTACTAGATAATCCTGTTTATCATCATATAAATGATGTATTCCATAAGCGTTATCCCAGAATATACGGAAATCAGGGGCAGCAGGCTTAAGTCTTGCAAAACGACTTACTGTTTCATCTGAATATGAATATCCCTGAGGATTTGAATACTTAGGAATGCACCATATACCCTTGATCGCTGCATCTTCTGATACAAGCTTCTCTACCATATCCATATCCGGTCCTTCAGGTGACATAGGAACCGGAATCATCTCTATTCCGAAATACTCTGTTATACCGAAATGTCTGTCATAACCTGGAACTGGACACAGGAACTTAACCTTGTCAAGTTTGCACCATGGAGTATTTCCCATGATACCGTGTGTCATAGCTCTTGCTATCGTATCATACATAACATTCAGAGATGAATTTCCATATATAATAATATTATCAGGATTGTTCTCCATCATATCACCGATGAGAACCTTAGCCTCTTCAATACCGGTAAGCACACCATAGTTACGACAATCTGTCCCATCTGCACAGGTGAGGTCCGCTTCTGAATTAAGTGCGTCCATCATCCCCATAGATAAATCAAGCTGCTCACGGCATGGCTTTCCGCGGCTCATATCAAGTCTGAGATCCATATCTTTGTATTTTTTGTACTCTTTCTTCAGACAATCAATCTCCTGAGCGAGCTCTTCCTTTGTCATATCCTTATATGCTTTCACGGTTATTTCCTCCTTATTTTTACAAACCTCTGAAAATCGCCAACTATTTTACCACAAAAAAATAAAAGGAACAAGAGGACATAATGCACAGTCCTCTTGCTCCATATTTAAGAATATTGCGATTATTGCATAGCTCCGTCGGGTCCGACATAGCATCCATCTATGTAAGCATTCCTAACCAAGTATCCAGCTGCATCGAAATAATACTTCTTTCCATTTATCTTCTGCCAACAGTTTTTTGCGTACCATCCGGACGTATCACCATACCATCTTCCGGTACTGTTCTGATGCCAGCTCCCCTTTGGTTTATATTTCCAGACGCCTTTTGCACCAAGCCATTTTCCCTTGATCCACTCATTGTGCGCTCTCTTACCATCTTTATAGAAGTAATATTTCTTGCCCTTTATGGTCTTCCAACCCGTACACATAAATCCCTTCGGACCAAATCGATAATATTCTCCTCCTTCTTTCAACCATGCGTTCTTAAGGAACTTACCATTCCTTTTGTACTTCCACTTACTTCCAACCTTGGTCCATCCTTTGGATTTTTTGGTCTTTTCAACAGTTTTTTTACTGATTATACCACCTAGTTTTCCATTATTTGACAATCTGTTGTATACAGTTGCTGAAGCCTTGACCGTATAGGTTTTCTTAACGCTATCACTTCTAACTGCAGGAACACTTGCTTCCTGAGTGCTGAATGCCTGTGCCCAATAATAACAATAAGTACTATTCACATACACAACACCTATTCCAATTGACTTGTAAGATGAGTCAAGAATATTAGCCCTGTGTCCGGTTGAACCCATCCAGGCTTCTACAACTTTATCTGGAGTTCTCTGTCCGTAAGCAATATTTTCGGCCATTATCTTATCATTTACAGTATACCAGCTCGATCCGTCAGGTCTTGTATGTGCAACACTTCCATCAATCTCACTATAAGCATATGCTTCTCCGACAACCAACGATTCAGTCGCTCTCTGAATAGCTCCTCCGAGCAATACAGTGTCCATCTTTAATGGAGAAAGTCCCTCTTTACTTCTCTCCGCATTTATCAGATCCAAAACCTGATAAGCATAATCATACATTACTGTAACTTTTACAGACAGTGATGTGTTCGCAGCTTCAACACTGCCACCTTTGATTTCTGCAGGTAGTCCGCTCATCACGAAAAAAACTGCGAGCATAATACTGATAAATCGTGCGGTCATGTTCCTACTAAAACTCTTCATCGACAAAACCCCTTTCATCATCTTTTCCCCCATGCTTTGCATATCAAAGTTACAGTAATTATACCGCATAACATAAAATATGACCATAAAAAATGCAATAAATCATTGCATTTTTTATGGTCATATCCTGTCGTCTAATGTATACCTAACGTCCGTCTACTTCTTCTTTTGCTATCTTTCCTGCATGTAAGATTTCATGAAGCTTTTCTCTATCTTCACTAAGCAGAGCTTCTTTATATTCCTGAAGAAATCCCATAATAGTGTCAAGCTCATATATGAGATTGTCCTTATTCTCCATGAATATCTCAGTCCACATGTCTTCATTGAGCCATGCAACTCTAGTCATATCTTTATAACTTCCTGCCGAGAATCCCTTATGCTCTCTTGCAGTAGGGCTCTTGATATATGCATTTGAAACTATATGTGCCATCTCCGAAGTAAATGCTATAAGCTTATCATGTTTCTCCGGAGTACAGATAGTTATCCTTCCGAAATAACATGGACTGAGCATATTCTTTATCTTCTCCAGCATTGTTATATCGTATACGTCCTCAGGGACTATTATCATAGAAGCATCTCTGAATAGTTTTGAAGTGCTGTATCTGTAACCAGAATATTTCTTACCTGCCATCGGATGACCTCCGATAAATGTAAAACCGTACTCCTGAGCTATAGGGAAGCACTCCTTGCAGATTCTTCTCTTAAGTCCACCTGTGTCCATAACTATCGCATCTGTTTTTATATGAGGAGCCATCTTCTTTACAAAATCAATAACCGCCTGATTGTATAATGCAGGAATGATAAGATCACACTCTGATATATTCTCTTCAGTAAGTTCTGCATCAAGTATCCCCTCCTCAAGGGCAGTCGCCAGAACCTCTTTATCTGTATCGCAGCCGAGAATCTTTGCATCACTGTATTTTTTGAAACACTTTGCGAAGGAACCACCTATAAGTCCCAGACCCGCAACACCTACTACTTTAACTCCAGATTCCGAAAATCTGGATATAATTTCTACATCTGCCATTTTTCTTCCTTAAAAATATAATAAAAATTCACTTTACCGCGTTAACGTATCAGAGTATACTCCGCTATTACCCATTTGTCAACCTTGGTTTATTTACTTATCGTATCTTGTAAAAAGGTCCGACATATGATAAATTTGTACTGTTTTAAACAATAATAATCATCACTCTATTACTTGGAGGTTTATACTTTGGAAATCCTTATCGGTATTGTTAAAGTAGTTATCGGATTCGTGCTTCTTACCAAGGGTGCAGACTTCTTTGTCGACGGAGCAGCCGCGATCGCTTCTAAACTGGGTGTTCCCCAAATTGTTATAGGTCTTACAATAGTCGCAATGGGAACAAGTGCTCCCGAAGCTGCCGTCAGTATAAGTGCCGGTCTGATGGGTAATAATGGTATATCTATAGGAAATGTCCTTGGAAGCAATATCATGAATATCCTTCTGATTCTCGGACTTACAGCTGTTATTACAACTCTGAATGTTCAAAAAGATACCGTTAAGATAGATATCCCATTCATGCTTATCATGACCATCGTTATGATATCCTGGGGAATGTTCAAAGGCAAATTCACTAAGTTCTCTGGAATTATCTTTCTTCTATTCTTATTAGGATACTTTGTTTACCTTTTCTGGTATACCAAAAATAAAACTCCTGAGGACGAAGAAAGCAAAGAGATAAAAACTATGCTAATACCGGTATATGTTCTCGGCGGACTCGCCGCTATCATTTTCGGAAGCCGCTTTGTTGTAAGCGGCGCTTCAGAAGTTGCCGGTGTATTCGGAGTATCTGATCGAGTTATCGGTCTTACGATCGTAGCATTCGGAACATCTCTTCCTGAACTTATGACTTCAGTTACTGCTGCAAGAAAAGGAAATGCGGATCTTGCGATAGGAAATATCGTAGGAAGCAACTTGTTCAACATTCTGTTTATTCTCGGAATAACCAGTCTGATCATCGATCTTCCTTATCTTGCCGATAGTGCCAACTTTATCATAGATGGTTTTGTTGCACTTGGAGCCGCACTTCTTCTGTGGCTACTCACTCTGAAGAATAGAAAACTTAACCGACTAGGCGGTCTCATCATGCTGGTGTGCTACACTGCCTACTTCGTATATTTACTGTAAATGAATTAATAAAGGAATACATCATGTTTAAGAATTCTCCTATCATATCAACTTTATCGGATAGTCTGACAATCGACATGTCAAATCATTCTTTTGGAGGAACTGTAAATGCCATCGCATCAAAGTCTCACGTTCACAGACTTCTTATCTGCGCTGCATTATCCGATTCTCCGGTTAAAGTCCTTAAAGTCGGAACATCCAAAGATATAGAAGCTACAGCCACATCCCTCATCGGACTTGGCGCTAAGATTCAGGAGAATTCCGATTCTATAACAGTTAATCCTATTGTTAAAAGCTCTGATTCCATCCCTGAGATTGATTGTGGCGAGAGCGGATCTACTCTTAGATTCCTTCTTCCTGTGATCGGTGCTCTCGGATGCGGGGCAGATATCCATATGCATGGACGACTCAGTGAACGTCCGCTTTCTCCTCTTTATGAAGAACTTATAGCTCATGGTCTTACCATATCGCCACAGGGAACTAATCCACTTCATATGGAAGGAAAACTCACAGGTGGCAGATATACCATAGCCGGAAATGTATCTTCACAGTTTGTTACCGGCCTTCTTCTGGGTCTTCCGAATCTCGAAGAAGACAGCGAACTTCACGTTACTGGTGTGCTTCAGTCACGCCCTTACGTAGATATCGCTCTCGATGTACTTCAACATTACTCGATAAAGATAACCGAAGAACACATTTCTTCATCCGACAGTGAAGAAACAATCTTCCGAATTCCTGGAGGACAGACTTTCCACGCTGATCCCGTGATCAGATCAGACGGTGACTGGTCCAATGCTGCATTCTTCCTTTCAGCCGGCGCAATCTCTGATTTGCCTGTAACAGTCAGTGGATTAAATATGGACTCTCTCCAGGGAGACAAAGCTATAGTTGATATACTAAGACAGTTCGGTGCAGAGATAAGCATATCTGGAGACTCAGTGACAGTAACTCCTAAGAAGACCAAAGCCATAACTATAGATGCCGCTGATATTCCTGATCTCGTTCCTATACTATCTGTTGTCGCATCACTCTCAGAAGGAACAACTGTAATCAATAATATAGAAAGACTTAGAATAAAAGAAAGTGACAGAGTAATGACCGTAATCAATACCCTGTCAGCTTTAGGTGTCAATATTTTTGAAAAGAATAATTCCCTCTACATAGAAGGAAGAGATTCTCTGACTTCCGGTACCGTTTCATCTTATAACGATCACCGTATAGCCATGTCCGCCGCTATCGCTTCAATCCGTGCGCAGGGACCTGTTACCATAGAAGATCCTATGGCCGTAAATAAATCATATCCAGGATTCTATAAAGATTTCGAATCCCTTGCTTAGGCATCCTCATTCAGGGTGTCTACTACAAATCTATATATTATCGACGCAATATATAAACCCAAGCCTAGAAAAAATCCTATACAACCTGGACCCGGCTTGTATATACAGAGCATATATCTCGAACCGGTCACTCCGGAATTCTTGCTTAAGTCGATCATGGAAACCCAATTCTCATACAACTGATCACTGTCATTTGAAAGCTCAATAAACATCTTTGTATGCGTAAGCAGAACAGCGATGATCACCAATCCGATCACAAGTATTATCCTGACTGTTTTCTTCCTTCTGGCACAAAAAGTTGGATAACCCTTATCGAAGATATCCCTTTCTTTTATATGATCCATAAAACCTAATATAGCCATAAAAAGAACATATATTATATACACAGCAAGTAGTGCTATCGGAAAGATACCTTGAAATGATGGTGTCCAATCAGTTATATTTCCATCATAATCTCTTACAATCATCGAATCCAGCGCTCTTCTTATAGAAGAGAATATACTATAACCGCTGAGCTTCGTTTCCGTGTATCTTACGAATAAAAATCTCCAGTGCAAAAATGCCGCCGCGACCATTAAAATACAGCCAATCAGCGACATTCTTCCTGCATATGTGTGTGCTTTGGGATTTTCATAAAACGGTAAATCGTACTTACCACTTATCCTGGACATACACACCTTCCTCTCTTAATTCACGGAGTCTGTCTTTTACAATATTCAATTCCTCAACATAGGTCATTCCGAACCACTTTTCTTCAACAGGAATACACTTTACAGTCCCTTTATCTCTCTCGAGAATGCTCTGAACCGCATCAGATATAGTCTCCTCAAAAGTATCCGGATTCTCCTTTACACCTTCTTCAAATCTCTCAGCGAAGCTGACTGTAATATCATCTATAAATCCTTCGCTGAAAGCCCAGAGGTTCATTGATGCCAGAGCCCCATTCGGAATAAGGTGATAGGATGTTCCATTATCTAGTGTATAGTATCCTCTTTCATCTTCGAGCTTTATATTCTTTCTCTCATCTATTCTTAAGAGCATATTTGTTTCATCGATCTGACAGATACCACGACTTACTGTTCCTGTAGGGCTGAGCGTCTTAACGAGATCATAACATATACATCCATGCTCTCCTGCACTCTTGGCATTTACAAGAAAATCATATGCTGCCGTATAAGCTCCTCTTCCATAGAAGTCATCGGCATTTATAGTAAGGAACTTCTTTCCTTTAAGTGCCTCACGTGCACTCCAAAGCGCATGCGTTGTACCCCAAGGTTTTACTCTGTTTTTAGGTATCTCTATATCTGCAGGTATAGATTCCAGTGACTGATAAACATATGTAACAGGTATCTTTGCAGATATACGATCACCTATAGCAGCCTTGAACTTGTCCTCAAAATCCTCTCTGATAATGAATACAATCTCAGAAAATCCTGCTTCAATAGCATCGTAAATCGCATAGTCCATAAGAATATGTCCGTCATCATCAACGCTCTGAATCTGTTTCAATCCCTTAAATCGGCTGCCAAGTCCGGCTGCCATAATTACAAGAACAGGTCCCTTGTTATCCATACTATTGCCCTCTTTTTTTCATAGAAATGTGTCATAATTACTCAGCATCTGAAGATTCATCTTCTGAAGAATCACTATCTTCTGATTCTTCCTCAAATGACTGCTCTGTTATATTATCTTCGCTATCTTTATTCTCTATATAAACATTAATCTCATCCTGGGTAAGGTTCTGTCCACTAAGTACCTTGAAGATAAGCTCTGTTCCATAATCAACATCTGCTTCATTAGGTATCATAACATAAGCCGAACCACCAAGCGAGTAACATACTTCCTCAGCATCTGAACCGCTTACACTATATGTAAGAACTGTCCAGTTACCGTCGTCCAGAGTACTCTGAACGAGATACCCAATATTGTCCTTACTCATATCTGTCTGGAATGAACCAGCCATGTTATCCATTAGAGAGGCATAGTTCTTAAGTGTTTCTTTAGACTCAAGCTTCTCTATAGTAGCCTTTATAACCTGCATCTGGTTACGTCCACGCTGTCTATCTCCATCTATAAATGCATATCTTGCTCTGGCAAAACCAAGAGCTTCTTCACCATTCAGATGATTAATGCCAGCATTATAAGAATATGTTCCTTCTTCGGTAATAGATTCGAATTCCTGTTCTGAGAAGACATCTACACCACCCAGAGTATTGATAATATCCTGGAACCCAGAGAAGTTAATACGTACATAATAACTGAGATCTACATTATATAATTGCTCAAGCGTCTCCATAGAAACATCTATTCCATAGATTCCGGCATGAGTAAGCTTATCTTTCTTTCCATTTGCATTAGACAACTCAACAAAGTAATCTCTAGGAGTTGAAACAAGAAGAACAGTCTTAGTCTTGTTATTAACAACTCCGATGATATTTACATCGCTTCGACTTCTTGCAGTAACTGATCCAAATGTATCAATACCACTGAAGTATACACAGAATGTATCCTTATCAACTACCTGTTTTGCCTCATCCTTAAGCTTCTCTTTAATGGTATTCTCCATTATTACCTTAAGCTTCTGAGAGTAATCAAGATAATTCTCTGAACTGTCAAGTGCAAGAACTGTTCCTTCATTTGTTATAAATGATTGAACCTCACCACTCTCAAATCCGACTATAAGCGAAAATACAGAATCGTACTCCTTAGTCTGAATCGAAGTACCCAAATCCTTTTCTATCTTATCAATCGTTTCATTGATATGCTTTGAATCATCTGTTGAGACAGTACCAAATACATAATTATTTGAGACCGCTTCATTTATAGACGCCACCGCATCGTCCTTAGAAACGTATACATTAATCTCATCAACCTCTACAGTTGTTCCTGTTACACTGTCGATAGCTCTTGATGTAACTGACAGATAATATGCAGCTAATCCCATTATTATACACATAATAGAAGATACTGCGATAGCCATCAGTCTGGTCTTCTTGTTTTCCTTTTTTGCAAGAATAAATACGAGAATAGGAAAAACCATCAGTATTATGGCAACGATCAGCCCAATAACAAATGGCACCATCTTAGTTGACATAGCAAAATAAATGGCAGTTAACGATACTACTGTTTCAAGTGCTGCCAAAACATAACCTATTGATTTTAGTGCTTTCATAACCAATCCTTTTCACAATGATATTATAACCACCCGTCATCATATCATAGTTTTTAATCTTTTTAAATAGTTTTCTTTACTTGCATTTATCAGCTCTTTATTCTATCCTATACAAATAGAATAAAACAATACTTTAGTCAGAGGTAAACGCCCATGAGTAAATTAAACGAATACGCTGAGCTTCTCGGCATTAATCTCTCCGAAGAACAGCTTAATGCCTTCGAAATATATAAAAATATGGTGATTGAACGTAATAAAGTAATGAACCTTACTGCTATAACAGACAGTGATGAATTCGACCTGAAGCATTTTGCTGACAGTCTGTCTCTCATACAGGCAGTAAAAGAATGTTCCCATATCTCCGATTCACCTGTAAATGTGATCGACGTAGGTACAGGTGCCGGTTTTCCGGGAATCCCGCTCAAGATAGCATTCCCTGACATTCATCTTACTTTGCTTGATTCTCTGAATAAACGTATTCGTTTTCTTGACGAAGTAATCGCCGAACTAAATCTTAAAAATGTTACTACTATTCACGCAAGAGCTGAAGAAGGAGCACGAAATCCTAAACTCAGGGACAACTTTGACTTTGTTATATCAAGAGCTGTCGCCAGCCAGAATGTTCTCACAGAATACTGTCTTCCTTACGCAAAAGTAGGTGGGTATTTTGTGGCCTATAAATCCGGTGAAATAGAAGAAGAACTGAAAAACGCAGGTAATGCAATCTCAGTTCTTGGTGGCAAACTATGTGATACCGTAACTTTCAGCCTCGCTGATTCCGATATCCACAGGAGTTTTGTTGTTATTGAAAAACAGAAAAAAACTCCTAAAGCATATCCTCGAAAAGCTGGAATACAGCGCAAAGAACCCTTGTAGCATTCTAATGAGAGATTATCACCCGGATTCATCCATTAATCATCCGATTCCATCTTTCTTTCTTTATATTTACGGTCTTTTTCTCGCTTTTTCTCAGCGAGAACATCTTTCTTAACTCGGATTTCTTTAAATCTTGACTTATTTATAGGTACAACCTTCTTTACAACGAAAACCGAATCTGAACTATCTGAAGCCGGACGGAGCTTCAATGTAGAAAGCATTCGTCCGTGCCTATAACATTTTCCAACACCCATACATGTAGTGTTATTAATCTGAAATGTCTTTATTATCTTATTCGTTTTCTTACCGCAAACAGCGCATCTTATATCGGTAACATGTTTATCCGAAAGTGCTTCCTTCTTGGTACTGTATTCCCCAAGAATCTCCTCAAATATACCATCATGGAAATCATGGATATTCTGATTTCTCTTCTTAGGGTGACGGTAAGTATCATATACATATTTCTCTGTTATATCGCCAAGTCCACCATCCTGCATGACTCTGGCTGTATAATAAGCATCATTTATAGCTGCATGATAAGGTCTGTCTTCATTCAGTTTCAGATGCTCTATTGCTTTCTCAAGCTTGCACACAGTATGAGTTTTGGAATACTTCTCCGCATATATCTGCTGAACGTCATAGAATGTAAGCGGGAAATGCATTTTCTCCATATTATAAAAGTCCATGTTGTTCTGAAGCGTATGAAGATCCGATGGTCCCCATGAACAGAATACGTATCCATCATCGCTTCCTTCACCACACCACTCCAGAAAATCAGTACAGGCATCCTTGAACGGAACTCCTTGTTCCTTCAGAACCTCTTCATCATAGCTAAGGATATCTTTTATATACTTATGGAGCTTTGTATAAAGCTTGGGTTTAACAAGACGACGGAATTCTCCTGTAATGGAGAAACTTTCATCAAGTCGTACAGCACCTATTTCAATTATTTCAAATGGCATCCTGGGATGCTCGCCTGCCCTACCACCGGGACTCTGATTCCATTCCAGGTCAAATACTATATAGTTCACTGATTCTAATCCCTCTATATGTTAAGATATAACATTATCATGGTTACATCCGCAGGTGACACTCCTGATATTCGTGAAGCCTGACCTATCGACTGAGGTCTGACTGCCTCAAGTTTCTGTCTGGCTTCAATTCGGAGATTCTTAACCTTCGAGTAATCAATGTCTGCAGGTATCTTCTTCTCTTCCATCTTCTGGAAATGTTCTACCTGCCGTTTTTGTCTTTCAATATAGCCTTCATATTTTATAGATATATCTATCTGCTCAATTATCTCTGATGTAAGCGGAAGATCCGGCCTTTCCTTATCCAGTTCTTTAACACTATCGTAACTGAATTCCGGCCTTCTGATGATATCTGCTATTGATACAGCAGTATGGATAGGAGAACTGTTATTCTTTGACAAGAATTCCTGAGTCTCCTTACCGGCTCCTATCATTACACTCTTAAGTCTCTCTATCTCAGACTCAATAAGCCTTCTTTTCTCACAGAAACTTGCGTATCTCTCATCATCTATAAGACCTATCTCATATCCTATATCAGTAAGTCTGAGATCTGCGTTATCCTGTCTCAGAAGAAGTCTGTATTCGGCACGACTTGTCATCATTCTGTAAGGCTCTCTGGTCTCTTTGGTAACCAGATCATCTATAAGAACACCAATATATCCATCTGATCTGGAAAGAACGACTGCTTCCTTGCCCTGCAGCTTTCTGGCAGCGTTGATACCTGCCATAAGTCCCTGAGCTCCGGCTTCCTCATAACCACTGGAACCATTTATCTGCCCCGCAGAAAAAAGTCCATCCACAGATTTAAATTCCAATGACGGTTTTAAATCCGTAGCAGATATACAATCATATTCTATGGCATATGCCGGTCTTACAATCTTAGCATTCTCCAACCCTGGAATAGAATGAACCATCCTGTACTGAACGTCCTCAGGCATAGAAGACGAAAGACCGTCCAGATACATTTCCGATGTGAACTCTCCCTCAGGTTCTACAAATAACTGATGCCTGTCCTTGTCCGGAAACTTCATTACCTTGTCTTCTATAGAAGGACAGTATCTCGGTCCAGTTCCCTTTATGACCCCGGAATAAAGCGGAGATCTGTCTATATTTTCATGAATTATCTCATGTGTTTCTTCGCTTGTATATGTGAGCCAGCAGGATATCTGCTCTCTCTTGATATCTTCTTCCGTATTAGTAAATGAAAACGGCTGGATATGATCGTCACCCTTCTGCTCGCTCATCTTTGAAAAGTCTATGGACTTTCTGTCCAGTCTCGGAGGAGTTCCGGTCTTGAACCTTCTCAGAGGAATTCCGGCATCCGTCATAGAATCTGACAGATGGTCCGCCGACATTAGTCCGTTCGGTCCGGTATAAGTTATGGTGTCACCGTAGATGCACATAGCCTTGAGATAAACTCCAGTACAAAGCACAACTGCCTTTGCATGGTATATAGCTCCCGAAAATGTCTTAACCCCGGTCACTTTATACTGAGCTCCAGTCTCACCATCTGTATCAGTTACAGGTTCATATATAAGTTCAGAAACCTCAGCCTGACGAAGCGTAAGATGTGGCTCTGCCTGAAGTGTCATTCTCATATGCTTTGTATACTCAACCTTATCCGCCTGAGCCCTCAGTGAATGTACCGCTGGTCCCTTGGAAACATTCAGCATCTTCGACTGAATATAGGTCTTGTCAATATTCTTACCCATCTCTCCGCCAAGAGCATCTATCTCACGAACCAGATGCCCCTTGGAGCTACCACCTATGTTTGGGTTACATGGCATAAGAGCCACACTGTCCATACTAACCGTAAATATAATAGTCTCCAGACCAAGTCTTGCAGCAGCCAGAGCAGCCTCACAACCGGCATGTCCCGCTCCTACTATAACTATGTCATAACTTTCCTCTACGTTCATTTATATCTTCCTTCTTTCTTATTCATAGCAACCTTAAACCCCATTCTTGAGTCCGCACTCGCATGACAATTTGTATTAAGCAAGCTTATACAAATCTTCATGCGATGCTCTACTGCTGCTAACGCAGCACTAAATCATGGAGTTTAAGGTTCCTGCTTCGCAGGCTATCCACGTTAAAAACAAAAAAACGTTTTGCAAGCAAAGTTTTTTTGTTTTTAACGTGGATGCTATGAATAGTAACACTATTTTCCCATGCAGAATTCACTGAATATCTTATCAGCCAGGTCGTCTTCTAGCGTCTCACCGATGATCTCGCCTAGTGATTCGTATGCAGCCATCAGATCTATAGTATAGAAGTCTTCGCCTAAGCCTTCTTCAATACTTTCAATTACACGTTTCAGACTTTTCTCTGCCTCGATAAGTGATGACTTATGACGAGCCTTGGTAATATACAACTGATCATTATAATCCAGTTCCTCATGGAAGAACATGTCTGATATCATATCTCTCAGATTCTCAAGCCCGGCAGATGTCTTAGCCGAAAGTTCTACAATTCTGAAGTTGTCTATCTCCGGATTCTTGTTCTTCAGAAGACTCCTAAGCATCTCTCCGGTAAAGACGATATCTTTATCTGTCTTATTTATTATATAGATAGCATTTCTTCCAGACACTTCATCCAGAAGCTGCATATCTGATTCGGTCGGTTCATGTGAGCCATCAAGTATAAGCATGACCAGATCAGCATCTTCCATACTGCTTCTGGCTTTATCAACACCTATCCTCTCAACTACATCAGCCGTATCACGAATTCCTGCCGTATCAATAAGCTTCAGAAGTATGCCATCTACATTTACATACTCCTCAAGTGTATCTCTAGTCGTTCCTTCTATATCTGTTACAATCGCCCTGTCCTCTCCAAGAAGAAGATTAAGGATGGATGACTTTCCTACATTCGGTCTTCCGACAATAGCAGTCCTTATTCCTTCCCTTATCAGTCTTCCTTCGTCCGCAGTAGACACAAGGCGGTCTATTCTACTTAATATATCATTTATCTCATCTGACAGTTTCTCACCGAATCCATCCAGACTGTAATTCTCTGGATCATCCAGCGCAGACTCGATATACGCCGTGTGGTAGAGAATCTTTTCTCTTATAGCCGCTATCTCCTCTCTGAGCTTTCCTGTCAGCTGATTAACCGAAGTCTTAAGCGCTCTGTCGGTTTCGGCATTTATCACATCCATAACCGCTTCTGCCTCGGTCATATCAATCCTGCCACCGAGAAATGCCCTCTTAGTGAATTCACCCGGCTCTGCCACACGCACCCCCGACTTAACAAGAAGTTCCAGAACCTTCCTTATAACAAGGGTACCACCATGAAGATCGATCTCAACCGTATTCTCTGTAGTATATGTGTGCGGCGCTTTCATGACAAGAACAATCGCTTCGTCGAGAATATCGCATTCACCGTTCGCTGGATTTCTGTCGACTATACGGCCAAATGCCGCAGTAAAAGAATCCATATCGGTGAGCTTCTTCTTTCCCTCGAAGATTCCATCACATATATTGATAGCATCCGGTCCGCTGACTCTTATCATTCCGATAGCAGACTTACCCAGTCCGGTAGCTATAGCGCAGATTGTATCACTCTTAAACATAAAAAAAACCCCGACATAAGCATAGTCGGAGATATTTTATCATATATCGGAATATAATTAAAGCCTTCAGTATTTCTAAAGAAATGCCAGATTTCTAATAGTCAATATGATTTAAATGGAAAAAAATCGTCCATTTTTTTCGATATTTTGTAGAAAACATCCAAATTTGAATAAAGTGTGAAAAAAAGGTTGCATTTCCAATCATGCTGTCTTATAATTGCCTAGTACTTCGAAAGAAGACACCGCTAAATGCGGGCCGCTAGCTCATTTGGTAGAGCACCTGACTCTTAATCAGGGTGTGCGGGGTTCGAGCCCCCGGCGGCCCACTCCAGGAGGGCTGAGGACTTTGTGTAGGCAAGGTTTTTGGCCTTTTCTTTTTGCCTGAGTATACTATCAAAAAATGACCTGTTTTAGCAGGTCATTTTTGTTTTATTCTATACTTTATTCTTTTCAAATTCAATCAATCCACTCTCACACTATGATGCAGCACTTTCTGCTCATACATATCCTTATCGGCTTCCTGCATTCCTTCTATTAATCCTCTATGAGATTTAACTTCAGCTACTCCGACACTTACTCCCAGAGAATAGTCAGTGAATTCAGCAGATTTCTTCTTTACATTCTCATAAACTCTCTCTCTGAATTCATACATATCCTTACCATCACGCAGGATGATAACAGCAGAGAATTCATCTCCACCTACACGAGCAGCAAACTCACCACTATCCAGGGACTCTGATATACTTTCTGCTATTGCAGTTATAACCTTGTCTCCTTCCAGGTGTCCGAAGGTATCATTTACATGTTTTAATCCATCAGCATCTATACTGGATATCGCAACTCTTAAGTTCTCATCTTCTTCCTCGTATAATTCACGAATCTTTCTCTCGAAACCTCTTCTATTATACAGGCCTGTAAGAGAATCCTGCTGATACAGCTTCTTGATTGTCTTAAGTTCACCCTGATAAGACAGGAACTCAAGCTTCTTAAATGTATTTCCAACCGTTATAAGCAGCTGAGCCATTACCTCATCAAAATGTCTGTCAGTATTGTCCTTCAACTGGATTACGAAGTAACCGTACATTTCATCCTGACAACTGATCGGGAAGAATACATTGCACTTTCCATCCAGCTCGTTTTCCTTATTCTCAGAGATGACATTTACTGCGTCAGCTTCTTCATTGAGATGCGTTACATTTCCTATCTCTTTGATCTCAGCACGCAGATGGTTTCTGACTACCGCGTATATATGCTCATATCGCTTTGTCTTCTTTAATATCTGAAGAGCCCACCTGATACACTCTTCTTCTTCTAGAACGCTACCAAATGTAATATTCATATTTACACATCGGATCGCGTTGTTGTGTTCTTCATTAATGATGTCCTTCATGATCTTGTAAGTATGGATTATCTCATGATTGACATCTGTGCATCCACAGCTTGAGCGGAATACACATTTTCCCTTGACTACTCTTGTCTTCTCGACTTCCTTTCCCTCTTTCAGCTCCTCGATGATTGAAACTGCAGCATCTATAAGATTCTGTTCAGAAAAGTCGATGGTCGAAAGTGCCGGAACATTCTCATAAGCTTCCTGCACATTATCAAGTCCGGTTATCAATATATCTTCCGGACAATTGATATCTCTTTTTCTTAATGCCTCTATAAGGGCTATCGCCATGTAGTCATTTGAACATATTATAGCTTCTGGAAGTCCCTTTGAACGGCGGATGAAGTAATCAGCCGTTTCATCCCCCTGGTCGATCCAGTAATTACCGTAAAAAATATCTTCTTCATCTACTATAAGCCCGGCATCTGCCATGGCATCTTCAAAACCACTGAGTCTGTTGGACGAGTCCTCCAACTCAAATGTACCGGTTACAAAACCTATGTTCTTGCAGCCGTGATGCTCTATGATATGTCTGGTCATACGATATATCTCATATCTGTCATCTATGACCACGTTATAATTTCCCTCTACCGAATTCCTGATAGAAACAACCGGACAGTCGGCATTTTCAGCCAGATGCTTTCTCAGATCCATATTTATTCCGAAGTTATGCATGGTATCATCGGCAGTGATAATGCCATCGTACTTCTTAAGATCCGATATATAGAAAACCTTCTTCAAGCCTTCAACGTGGAGATAATCTCCACTTGGAACACAGCAATTGGCGAAAATGTCAACCCTGTATCCCTTCTCTCTAGTTATCCTTTGCATGCTTTTAATCAGTGCCGATTCATAGGACTGAATAATATCCCCCACAAAAAATGCAAGCTTCATGATAAACTCCTCATTATTTTTTTACTTTTAACCTTTATATTTTTTCTTTAATACTTTTACTTTCCCGATTTTCCCATACTTTTGATCATCTGGATAGTTTCTATATCTTCCTTCGTAAGACGAATATTAGATACATATTCCTGTCCGTCTACAGCGCGGAATTTAACCTCCATTACAGCCCCTTCGGTTATTCCCTTTGCCGCAACCGATTTTAAAAACTTCCCAAACTTCGGATGCTGCTGTTTAAATGTCCCCAGTCTTCCCGCAAGCTGTACCATATCCATTGGATTCATGTCTATCTCCTTTTAGCCAGGCGGTCTATCTGCGTTGCCACATATCCCGCTCCATATCCATTATCAATATTAACTACAGTGATTCCATTTGCACAGGAATTGATCATCGTAAGAAGCGCTGACATTCCGCCAAATGACGCTCCGTATCCCACAGATGTAGGAACAGCCACAACCGGATTGGAGACAAGACCTCCTATCACACTGGCTAGAGCCCCTTCCATACCTGCAACAGCAATAACGCAGTTTGCATTTCTTAATACGTCCTGCTTGGACAAAACCCTGTGTATCCCGCTGACTCCGACATCATATATTCTGACTACCGTTGTTCCGAAGTACTCAGCTGTCTGAGCCGCCTCTTCAGCCACAGGAATATCAGCTGTGCCGCCTGTGCATACCACTATATAATCTTTATCATTTTCCTTCTTTTCAGACTTCGCAGGCACGCTCTTAAGGATTCTGGAAACCTCATCATACTCTACATTCGGAAGGACCCGCTTTACTTCTTCATACTGGTGCTGACTGGCTCTGGTTCCAAAAACCTGACCGTCATTCTTGTATAATCTCTTATATATCTCTACCAGGTGCTTATCAGTCTTCCCTTCACAGAAGACCACTTCCGGAAAACCAGTACGGGATTCTCTGTCAGTATCAAGTTTGGCAAATTCCATCTCTTCATAACTACTTTTCGAAACCATAAAGATCACCCGTTCCCAATATTTAAAAATAACGTTTTTTCTGATAAAACCATTAAAGCACATTTTATCAGATATTTTGTGCACTAACAATCATAACTGAACAAAAATATATGAATTTTTCATAAATTACTTGACATTTCAAAGAATTGCAAGCTATAATTGTTCACGTCACAACCATCCATGCACACTCGTGAACAGAACGAAATATGGTGACATACTTCTCGCTTATAATCACGAAGATATAAGAGCATGGAAAAAGGAGCGCAACGAGCGCTCCTTGAGATATATTATTGTTCAATTAACAAAGTACGCAGAACACCCGGGACTTCCTGATTCCTCTTACCGGCCCCTAGTCCGGTTTTTATTATCCTCATACTTCCTGGAAGTTTACTGTCTGTCATAACCGCTGCGGCAAATGCTGCGCCGGTCGGAGTCACGTATTCTCCTTGTCTTCCGGATATAATGATAGGCACCCCCGTCTGTTCTGCGATCTTTATTACAGCAGGCACGGGCACCGGCAATATTCCATGCTGACATCTTACCGTTCCTGTCCCATCAACCAGTCCGGTTACGATAACTTCCCTGATACCATACTTTTTTACGACACTGTCAAAGCAGACTGCTGCCGAGATTATATCTATTATCGAATCTATTGCACCAACCTCATGAAAATGTACCTCATCGATACTTTTTCCATGCACTGCAGATTCAGCATTTGCTACTATCGTAAATACCTTTATTGCCAGCTCTCTGGCATCTTCCGTTATATCCGCAATATTTATAATATCTATAACATCTTTTAGAGATCTATGGACATGCGAATGACCATGCCCCTCGTGATGATGGTCATGGTTGTTCTGGTCCTCATTATGAGACGCGTGGTGATCGTGATCATGATGTTCATGACTATGATGCTCATGTCCATATAGATATTCCATATCATGGTCATGATTATCATTCTCCAGAATAACAGCAAAATCTTTGGCAATTATTCCTGATTTCTCAACATCTGAAATCTTAACATCAAAGCCCGACATCTTCTCCTTCAGACTGTCGATAGCCTTCTGCAGAACATCTAAATCCGCTCCCAGATCGATAAGCGATGCAACTGTCATATCACCACTTATTCCGGTACTACATTCCAGATATAGTTTTCTCTCCATATTCCCCCAGATGATTAATTCTTTATAACGTAACCAACTCCTCTTACGGTCTGTATCATTTTAACATTATATACATCATCTATCTTAGATCTCAGATACCTGACATACACATCGATAACATTTGTCTCTCCAATATATTCATACCCACATACTTTTTCCAGGAGGGTATCTCTTGAAAGAACTATATCCATATTCTCAAGCAATGTCTGAAGCATTACAAATTCACGATTAGTCAACTCTATCTCTTCATTATCATAAGTAACTCTATGTCTCGGTATATCAAGAACAAGCTTATTCCAGACATAGCGCTCACCCTTAACATTTCCGACATTCTGATCTGATCTTGTTTCAGAAGTACTTCCACCGGAAGACACTGTATTCATATGAAACTTAAGAGCTACCCTGATACGCGCCAGAAGCTCTTCGATAGCAAATGGCTTCGTTATATAATCTACCGCCCCTGCATCGAGACCGGCAACCTTATCCATAACTGCATCTCTCGCAGTAAGCAAAATGACTGGAGTAGGCTTCTCTTTATTGAGACGCCTTAATACCTCCAGTCCATTCAGCCCAGGAAGCATTATATCAAGAAGTATCAGAGTATAATCGTTGGCCAGCGCCATATCCAGTGCATCGCGTCCGTTCGAGGCTTTTTCCACTGCATAGCCCTCATGCTTCAGCTCCAGTTCGACGAATCTGGCCAGTTTTTCCTCATCTTCTACTATCAGGATTTTTGCTTCCATATTTTGTTTACCTCTATTTATTAGTTTTAATTAGCAGTAACTCAATTAATCGTGATTTTTGAGTCACCTGCTTCGCAGGTTATATCTCATATACTGCTAATCGTTTCTACAGTTTGTCAAACTCTTCTTTTACATGATTTGTAAAATCAGAAGCTTGTTCCATTACTCTGTTAACTCCATCGTTCTTATCCTCTCCTTCGATTCTGTATCTGCAATCACAGAAGAGTGAAATGATGATTATGAACATGAGAATCTCCCAGAAGAAGAAAAGTGCAAGAATTCCGATCCATAATGGAACCTTGATAACTGTCTCATCCTTGTGAGTTACAAGAATGTAGTTATCGGATACATACTCGAGACCTCTCTTTACTCCTCTTCCTACTTTCTTAAAGAAGCTATCTTCTGAACCTTTCTGTTCATTCTCTTTTACGATAGCAGGAACGTCTGCATACTGTGCTCCGGCTTCCTGTGATGTTCTATATACTGACTGCTCAGGGGATTTTACCTTCCCCTCTTTCTCCAGGAGGACCATTGCGTCGAGCAGATCACCATTTGCTTTACTGAGAGCTTCACGAGCCTCTTCATAAGTTACATTTGCTTTTTCTCTTAATTTTTCAACTTTTGCGAATTCATCCATAATTAATACCTCTTTCCTTTTAAATACGATTCTATATCTTTTCAGCAGCTCTGCAGCTCTGCTGTTTCCTGTTTACAATGCTAACTATACACTGCCATCATTAGAACGTCTTTTAGGAAAGATTAAAAATAAATTAAAAATTAAACTAAGAAGATTAAATTATCACTCATCTTCTTTATAAGCTAAATCCTCATCCAGGATATCATCAGCCATAGAAGCTCTGTAAATGTCCTTGAGTGTTGAAGCTGACTCCTGTAGCTTAACCAGTTCATCTACTGAGAGATTTATCGGAACTATAGTTTCAATACCCTCTTTTCCAACTACTGCCGGAATTGAAAGCGTCGCTCCGTCTATTCCGAATTCTCCGTGCAGCGTAACTGATACCGGAAGTATAGTCTCTTCATCTCTGATTATCGCTTCGCATATACGTTTCACAGCCATGGCTATTCCGTAATATGTAGCCTGCTTCTTTTCTATTATCTCATACGCGCTGTTCTTTACGCTGTCAGCTATCTCCTGCATGGACTCCTTATGTTTAAAATGTCCTCTCAGCTCGCAGAAGTCATTTATCGGAACTCCGGATACATTTGCACTGCTCCAGGCAACTATCTCACTGTCCCCATGCTCTCCTACTATAAATGCATGAATAGTACGACTATCCACACCCAGATGTTCGCCAAGAAGATACTTGAGTCTTGCAGTATCAAGAACAGTTCCTGAACCTATTACTCTTGATTCAGGAAAACCTGTTAGTTTCTGCGCAACTGCAGTAAGTATATCGACAGGATTCGCCACTATAAGAAGTATTCCTTCAAATCCACTATTCTTAATCTGTGGCATTATAGACTTGAAGATACCCACATTCTTTTTTACCAGATCCAGTCTTGTTTCACCCGGTTTCTGAGCCGCTCCCGCACTTACGATAACGATAGCCGCATCAGATATATCGCTATAATCACCGGCATATATATCCATCGGCTTAGCATACAGTAGACCGTGGCTTATATCGAGCGCTTCACCTTCGGCTTTTGCCTGGTTCGCATCTATAAGCACCATCTCTCTGAAAAGCCCACTCTGCATCAGAGCAAAACATGATGCAGAACCAACAAATCCACATCCTATCATAGCAACCTTCGCTGTGTTTATCTTCATAGCCTTCCTCCCATACTCTTAGAATCTTATACCATCAAATACCTCTTCAATATCCATTCCATTTATCTTCTGAAGATTCGTATTAACGTCAAAATACACTCTGTAAAAATCTCCTTTTTCAGCACGAATATCCACAAAACTTTCATTATCTGTTCTGTAAATGGTAAATTTAGTTCCTTCAGGAATAGTTTCCTTCCCCAGGATATTTTCTTCACGATCTACTTTATCAAGTTCAAGCGGAACCTTTGATGTAAGTTTTTTATTATCAAATGTATCTATTTTATAATACAATTCATCTTTTGGTACCGGTATTCCATCATCACCAACCTTTGCAACTCTTATTCCTATATATTCGCTCAGAGCCTGCACTTTTGTGCCTATATAAAAGCGATCCGGATCAGATATGCATCCAACTATTTCACCTTCAACATCTTCGCCAAATACATATTTTAGATTTGACGGTTTGAGTCCTTCTTCTCCCGAATATACATCCTGAACATCATCTGGAGTAATGCTGTATACATTTAAACGACTTGTGTTATTCTCATCATATGTTGTTACGTAAAGAAAATACTTATCTCCTCTTTTTATCCATACATATGAGTGCGACTGCCCCTTAAGGTCAACTTCATACTCCTGATCATCAATAAAAATATTAAATCCATCTACATGATCACTGGCTCTTTTTTCCTCAACAGTTATTCTCTCATAGATTCCATTTCCATCTGAATCGATATAAACATTATCTCCATTTAAAGCCCAGTCACCCTCGTTCTTAGAATACTTATCATTAAAGATTTCCGGGTTTTCTGTAAATGAAATCGGAATGGCCTGTACTCCGTCAGCGTATGTGCCGATAACATACGGATTAAAGAATATCGTTATTCCTTCTGGATCCATACACCAGTTTATATTATCAAGAGAATCGTCTTTAAACGATTCATCAACTTCTCCGATCTTTTGTATATCTGGATAGTATCTGTTGAGCTTATCTTTAACACATTTAACCAGAGCATCTTTATCTTTTATTATATCTCTCAGTTCAATCTTTTCGCCCGTTTGTGTATCAAAACTCACTCCACCATAACCATGTTCACCATGAGCTCCACCAAAATGTATATATAAAAAATTTTTAAAACTAATTACATTTTCATCAACCCTTCTAGCCTCCATGGATTTTTTGGAAGCACGTGTCGGATTATGACGACCTGAATCTGATTCCGTTTCATTTTTTACCTGATCAAGAACCTCGTCTCTGAATTCCAGAGTACCTTTCAGACTGGAGTTGCAAAACTCTTCTATTGATTCGACCACTTTGGGATAATCAGCCCTAGTACTCTTATTAAATAATACCTCACTATAAGAACCTTCAAATAGTTTTGTTCCATCATCCGAACAATAACTCATCTCATAATTTCCCATATTGAAAAATATATGCGAACGTGAATTTGAAACATCTGTTCCTTCTTCGGTAACCTTCTCCACTTCCTTCGATGATTCAGTAAGCACCTCCCCCATCTCTATACTGCTGACAGATTCATCCACCACTTCTACTTTGTTACTGCAACCCGATATACAGGGCATCATCATCGCTGATGCAAGGATCATACAAAATCTCTTTTTATTCATGTAAAACCTCCACTAAAAAAGATCTTTTGAAAAACAACCCTTTGCAGTATTCTTATCCGAAATCACAGATACGATAATTATAATACTGGTAAGCTTAAATCTCAACTTACATTGGGTTGTTTTTCTATTAAATATACTACTTAATCATATCCTTAAAAACTTCACTCGCTATGATAAGTCCTGCCACCGATGGGGCAAATGCCGTCGACCCGGGAATCTGTCTCTTTCCTGACTCCTCCAGCTCTGCTTTATACTCTGCCGATGTTTCATCAGGCTTTATCGGAAGTTCCGTAGAATATACACATTTCAGTTTCTTAATTCCCCTCTTTTTCAACTCACGACGCATAACCTTGGCAAGCGGACAGCAACTAGTTTTATAGATATCTGCCACCTGAAAATCCGCAGGATTCATCTTATTTCCGGCCCCCATAGAACTGATGACCGGAACATTCTTCTTATCCGCTTCAACTATGATAGAAATCTTCGCCGCAACTGTATCAACAGCGTCTACGATATAATCATATTTGCTGAAATCAAACTGTTCGGCAGTCTCAGGAAGATAGAAACAGTTATGAACAACAACTTCTGCCGAAGGATTAATATCCATGATCCTGTCTCTCATAACCTCTGTCTTATATCTACCCACTGTACTGTGAAGAGCTATGATCTGACGGTTGATATTTGTCTCGCTTACTGTATCACTATCCACTAGCTCGATATGCCCGACACCGCAGCGAGCCAGAGACTCGGCCACATATCCGCCGACTCCACCAACTCCGAAGATGATCACCCTTGCACTATGCAGTTTATCTATCCCCTCATCTCCAACAAGAATTCGGGTGCGTGAAAATTGATCTGACATAAATACCTCTTTCATAAGCCATTTTGATTATCGAATGAGTTATTATATCTCTACGAGTATTTTATTTCAAGTTTCCATCAAATAGTAATCTATTATCAGCCCGGACTTGAAAGTAGCAGAAATATCTTTTAAAATGGAATCCATAATCACTAGATAAATGGAGAAAAGGTATGAATTCTACTAAAACATATATTGAGCAGAAAGCGATCGCTCATCACGCTTCGGAGATTGCTCGACTTGGACGTCATGCGCTCATTCTGACAGGAAGATATTCTTCAAAACAAAATGGTTCTCTCAGTGATCTTGAGAAGATATTATCTGAAACCGGAACCATGTACACTCTGTACGACAAGATAGATGAGAATCCTTCCGTAGAAAATGTCATGGATGCTCGCAGCATCGGTCTCAGTAACGGATGCGACTTTGTTATCGGTCTCGGAGGCGGATCACCTATGGATGCTGCCAAGGCTGTATCCATACTGCTTTTCCACAGCAGACAAGGGGAAGATTACCTGTATCAGAAACCATCACACCAAGATATAGATGAAGATGGAAATACGGTCTGCTTCCCAGTTGTTACTATTCCAACAACATGTGGAACAGGTTCAGAAGCAACAGGAGTATCAGTATTAACAAGAAATGATCTCAGAACCAAGAAGAGTCTTCCTCACAGGGTTTTCCCAGTACTTGCTCTTCTTGATCCTACATATCTTATGTATGCTCCTTACAAGATTCTTAGGAACACAGCAATTGATGCGATGGCGCATATGATTGAAAGTTATATAAATACTGGTGCAACAGTCGAGAGTAAAAACCTCGTCCTTGACGGACTTAAGCTTTGGAGCAGAGGTAAGGATGTAATTCTCGGAAAGAGACCGGTTGGATATCTTAAAAACGAACATCCTCAAAACGTATCTGATTACATCCGTCGTTCTCAGAATCCAGATTCTGCTGCCGCAGATGAAGCAACAGATCTTAAGATTCTTACAGATATGCTCGAGGCATCAAATATCGCAGGAAAAGCTATCGCCATATCAGGAACATCTCTTCCTCACGCAATGAGCTACCGTCTTACATATGAACTTCACGTTCCGCACGGTCCTGCAACAGGTATCTTCCAGCCTGGATTTATGCGCTATGCTGATGAAAAAACACAGAAGGATCTTCTGCGTGCTATGGATTTCAAAGATCTGGACGAATTCAGATCATTCCTTGGCAAGACATGTGATATCGGAAATATATCCGATGTAGACTACAGTCTTGTTATTGAGAATTCAATAAAAGATATCTTATCCGAGCCAGCACGTATTGCAAAAGTTCCATATCACGTTGACCGTGATGTACTGGAAGACATCGCATCAAACTAACTATGAGACATTTTAAATCAAGATAGAAAGGATGCAGCTGATGTCAGCTGTACAAGGATAACTTATATTGAATACCGGATTGATGCTGCTTATCGCGGTTGTACCTGCGATAGCACTTATGATCTATATATATTTTCAGGATAATCATGAAAAGGAACCTATCAGCCTTCTTATCAAGATATTTCTTCTTGGTATCTTCTCTGCACTTCCTGCCATGCTGCTGGAGCTGATTGCAGAGAAAATAATCAATCTGACATTTGGCGGTACTACTCTTATCTACTTTGCCGTACAGGCATTCTTCGGAGTAGCTATCATAGAAGAAGGTGTAAAATTCCTTGCAGCATATTTTCTCACATGGAGAAATAAAAACTTCAACTACAAGTTTGACGGAATCGTTTATTGTCTTTTCGGATCAATGGGATTTGCTGCTATTGAAAATGTCCTCTATGTATTTATGAGCGGAACAGATCTTGCCGTCACTACCGGAATAACGCGAGGACTTCTTGCGATTCCCGCACATGGTATGTGTGCCATATTCATGGGCTACTACTATGGAAATGCCAAGTTCCTTAAATCCTATGGTAACCGCGCAGGATGCAGACACAATCTTATAACAGGATTCCTGATCGCATGTTCACTTCATGCATTTTATGATTTCTGTCTGTTTACATCCATGCCTATATTCATCATCCTTTTCTACATCTTTGTTGTAATTGCAGATATCTTTACGATCATCAGAATCTACAAAGCAAAGAAAGAGAATCAGAAGATGTACGAGGAGCCGAAGTATCGCCAGTACTGGGCAGGTCCTTCTGCAAATCCATACCAGCCATATGGAGGTTATTCAGCTCCTTCTTATGGTGGATATAAGTTTGATCCTCAGGTTGTAGGCCAGACTGCTTCATATAATCCTCAGGTCGTAGGTCAGCAGCAGTTTGCTCAACCTCAGCAGATGACTAATAATATTCAGCCTCAGCAGGTATATATGAATCCTCAGGGACAGCAAGTCCAGCCACAGGTTATTCAACAACAGGCTCAGTATATTCAGCAACAGATGCAGTCTCAGCAGATGCAAGGCCAGCAGATGCAGCAGCAGGCACTATATAATGCTCAGCAAATGACACAGGAAACACAATATAATAACAATCTGCAGTTCAATGAGGATTCTCAGAATGGTGAACCTCAGTATCACGACTTCAGACAGCCTGTATATGATACTGCAGACATTCAGCCACTTAATACTCCAGGTATCAGAGACCGTCTTATACGATGCCCTGTATGTGGCGAGATTGTAAGCTTCAATGCTTTCTATTGCAAAGCCTGTGGAGCATCTATTCATCAGTTATAAAGACTTAATACTCACTCTTGACCGAGAGGAAATCTTCGTGTAGAATACACTTTGCATGTCCTCGTAGCTCAGCTGGATAGAGCGACCGCCTCCTAAGCGGTAGGTCGGAGGTTCGAATCCCCTCGGGGACGTAAAAAAATATGACAGTTGAAATCAGATTTCAACTGTCATATTTTTTTAGTAATTTGCAAGTTCGCTCTTATTCTCAACGATTATGATATATGCACCATTTTTCAGCTGTTTCATAAGTGATACCATATCACTCTCTTCAAGGCTGACGCATCCGGCTGTTTCCCAGCTGTTAATACTCTTACAGTGTACGAATATTGCCGCGCCTCTACCATAAACCGTAGGATTCCGATTGAAGCCTATATTCATTGCATACTTATACTGATAATAATCTATAAGATGTTCTCCTTCTATCGGTGTACTGCTCTCTACCCATCTATTATAGTTTTCAGGTCCCTGAGACCAGTAGGAATTCTCTGTAATATTCCTATAAGTCATCTTAGTTCCCGGATTTGGAGCAATGCCAAATGCAAGTGTCAGCTTATATGAACCCTTCGGTGTAGTTCTGCTTCCCGCAACTCTTGTTTCCGGATCAGTAAGTCCATTAGAACCGTATCCACAGTACATCTTCTTTCCCTTTTTCCAGGTTCCATCTTTCTTCTTTTTAAAAAGATATAGATCATGTCCTATAACTGTAACAATCTGTTTTGTCTTTTTTGCAGTTTGACTATCCTTCAAATAATCAGCTATTGTCCGGTCATCTATCCATTTACCTGTCGAATCGAATCTATACTTTCCTACCTTTTCCGATACTGCCATCTGACCGTTTGCCTTCAGATAGTACCATGCACCACCTGACTGTATCCATTTGGATTTACACATATATCCTGAAACATCAAAGAAGTACCATTTACCATCGACCTTAAGCCATCTGTCCTTAGGATACCATGAACCTGATTGAAACCATTTGCCTTTTTTATTCTTCTTCCACGCTCCGTCCCATGCGTTGTCATACCAGCCTTCCGAATCCAGCCAGCAGCCGTCTATATATTCATTACGGGCATATGAACCGTCGCTATATATAAATCTCCGTCTTCCTCCTGCCTTCTTCCACTTACCAAGAGAAGCCTTCACTCCCCTCTCGATAGTATCCTCTGAATCTACTTCGATAATCTCACCTTTTGCATTTACTGTCCACATACTGACAGATATACTGTCAAAAACAAACAGGAACGCCAAAAGTATAAGTAGTTTCTTAGTCTTTCTCATAATGCCCCCTCCTGTAAAATACTACTGTACTACTGTTTGAGATATTCACACGCCTGTGTTGCTGCTATAGCTCCATCCGCACAAGCCGTTGTTACCTGTCTGAGAGATTTCGCACAGCAGTCTCCTGCCACGAATACTCCCGGTGTCATAGTTCCGCAATTCCCGTTCTGAACAAAGTATCCCGCATCATTCAGTTCGGCAAGTCCGGCAAATGCATCATTCTCCGGAACCAGTCCTACAGCCAGAAAAACCCCGTCACACTTTGCAACTTTTATTTCACCATTTTCCTCGTACTTAACACCTGTAAGAACACCATCGTCCACTTCATATCCAAGTATCTTTGTACCAACATGAGTTTCTACCTTGTCACTGGCCAGAAGCTGATCCTGCAACTTCTTATCCGCTGTGAAGAAAGGCATATCCTGAAGGATCGTAAGATGACTTACAATATCTACCAATAGATTTGATTCAACAAATGCAGAATTTCCCCCACCGATCATGACCACATTCTTATCTCTGTAGAAATCTCCATCACACACTGCACAGAAACTGATGCCATTTCCTATAAGATCCTCCTCACCTTCAAGTCCAAGAACCCTGTGAGTTGTTCCAGTTGCAAATATCACCGAACGCCCCTCATAGCTTCCACCTTCTGCTGTCTCAACAGTGAAGATATCACCTGCCTTCTTTACCGCCTTAACTTCTTCCAGAGTAACTTCCGCTCCCTGAGCCATAGCCTGATCCAACATCTTATCAGCAAAGACATCTCCGCTTATACTCTCAAATCCTGGTATATTTTCAACTTTCGGAGAATTTACTATCTGTCCTCCGAAAACTTCTCTCTCTATTACAAAAACAGATCTGCCACTTCTAAGTCCATATACCGCAGCTGTCAGACCTGCAGGACCACCGCCTACTATGATTATGTCGTACATATATTCCTCCCGCTATTATATTATTATTGTTTTTAGTGTAGAATACTCTTTTCTGAATAACACAATGTGGGACAGGGGGCTAAGCCCTTGTCCCACTTATTATGTATCCTTTCACCGTTAACCGGTATAATTACATGCTATGTGCCTTAAGCCACTCAGCTGCTGCGTTATCTCCAACATATCTTGTTCCATCCGGATCAATTATAGTTGGTGTCTGCTGAATGTTAAGCTCTCTCGCGATATCCATATTCTCTGAGCAGTTTACTTCGTTATACTCTACTTTGGATATCTTGAATCTCTGCTCTGCACCCTTACACTTTGGACAATGATCCTTAACATACATTGTAGGAACATCCGCTGCAGATATATTCTCCTTTGAAACATTTTCTGTCTTAGGCGCGTTGTTTTTTTCAACATCTGCCTCAGCATAGTCCGGTGTTATAGTCTTTACAGGACCTGAATGTGTAAGTTTGCTTGCGCTTATCTTATAAACCTGACGGTCTTTATATTCCTGTGTCTTACCATCGTTCCAGTTCTGGATTGGACGATAGTAACCTGTTATACGGCTGTAAACTTCTGTCTTCTCACCACACTCAGGACACTCGAATACTTCACCTGTGATATAACCATGATTCTTACATACTGAGTAAGTAGGAGACATTGTATAATATGGAAGTCTGTAGTTCTCTGCAATCTTGCGAACAAGATTTGCAGCTGCTTTCCAGTCAGGAAGCTTCTCACCGAGGAACGCATGGAATACAGTTCCTGATGTATAAAGTGTCTGAAGGTTATCCTGAACATCAAGTGCTGAGAATATATCTTCTGTATATCCAACAGGAAGATGAGATGAGTTCGTGTAATAAGGAACTCCATTCATATTTGCTGTAATGATATCAGGGAACTGCTCTGTATCATGTTTAGCAAATCTGTATGTTGTTGACTCAGCCGGTGTAGCCTCTAGGTTGTAGAGGTCTCCGTACTTCTCCTGATAATCACTGAGACGATCTCTCATGTGATTCAGAACATCTATAGCAAACTTCTGTGTCTCTTCATGTGTAAGATCTTTTCTAAGCCATTTAGCATTAAGTCCAACTTCGTTCATACCGATAAGACCGATTGTTGAGAAGTGGTTGTTAAATGTACCAAGATATCTCTTTGTATATGGATAAAGTCCAAGATCAAGAAGCTTTGTGATAACCTGTCTCTTAGTATGAAGAGATCTTGCTGAGATATCCATTAGATAATCGAGTCTCTCATAGAAATCAGCCTCGTCCTTGGCAAGGTATGCAATACGCGGAAGGTTGATAGTAACAACTCCGACAGATCCTGTTGACTCACCACTTCCGAAGTAACCACCTGACTTCTTACGAAGCTCACGAAGATCAAGTCTGAGACGGCAGCACATACTGCGGACATCACTTGGTTCCATATCTGAATTAATGTAATTTGAGAAGTATGGTGTACCATACTTAGCTGTCATCTCAAAGAGAAGCTTGTTATTCTCTGTCTCGCTCCAGTCAAAATCCTTTGTGATAGAATATGTTGGAATAGGATACTGGAATCCACGTCCGTTGGCATCGCCCTCGAGCATGATCTCGATAAATGCCTTGTTTACCATATCCATTTCCTTCTGGCAATCACCGTAAGTGAAGTCAACTTCCTTACCGCCTACCCAAGCCTTCTGATCAACCATATCTCTTGGGACTGTCCAGTCGAGAGTTATATTTGTAAATGGTGACTGAGTACCCCATCTTGATGGTGTATTAACACCGAAGATAAATGACTGCAGACACTGTTTAACTTCTTTCTGTGAAAGGTTATCTACACGGATAAATGGTGCCAGATAAGTATCAAATGAAGAAAATGCCTGAGCACCTGCCCACTCATTCTGCATGATACCAAGGAAGTTAACCATCTGATTGCAGAGTGTTGAAAGATGACTTGCAGGTGATGAAGTAATCTTTCCAGGAACTCCTCCGAGTCCTTCCTGGATAAGCTGCTTCAGTGACCATCCTGCACAATATCCTGTCAGCATGCTGAGGTCATGAATATGAACTGCTGCTGTACGATGAGCCTCTGCTATCTCACGGTCATATATCTCGCTGAGCCAATAGTTAGCTGTTATGGCTCCTGAGTTAGAAAGAATAAGACCACCAACACTGTATGTAACCGTAGAGTTCTCTTTAACGCGCCAATCATTGATCTTCAGATAGTTATCAACTATATCCTTATAATTGAGCATTGCGTTCTTAACATTACGAATCTTTTCACGCTGCTTACGATAAAGGATATAAGCTTTAGAAACATCAGCATATCCAGCTTCTGACAGGATCTTCTCTGCACTATCCTGAATATCTTCAACTGATATTACATCATCCTTGATCTTGTCTTCGAAATCGCTTGTTGTACGAAGAGCAAGCATATCAATTACGCTTGGATGATACTGTTTCTCGCATCCCACAAATGCTTTCTCTATAGCAGCACTTATCTTGGATACATCAAATTCAACGATTACGCCATCTCTTTTTAACACACGGTACATAAGTTTGGTTCCTCCCCAATAGATTTTATTATTTTAACCCCGATTTAGATTATTCAGTATATATAGGTTAGTAATAAAAATAATAACATCTTTTGAGAAAATGTCAATATGTAGTATTAAAAAAATCTCAAAAATACTATATATAGTAGAAAATAAAATGAGGCGTTTTTATCTCAAACGCCTCGTATTTCTATATTTTTAACGTGCGGACGCACTATTTCTCTGAATTTTTCCAGTTCTTCCATGCTGCAGGCTTCCAATCCTCCAAATGGAACTGTATCTCTGTCAACAAAACTCTGGATATAATAATTCTGTGCTCCTTCTATCCACCGGGCTATATCTATAAATGAACTCTCATCATGAAACTGTTTCACAACCGTGGTCCTGAATTCATATTCAACCTGATCCGAAAGAAGGTATTCAACACTCTTTTCAACTCTTGATATATCAAATCCGGGAAGTCCGATGGTCTCGCCATATCGTTCACGTGAATTCTTCACATCCATTGCAACATAGTCTACCAGTCCCGCTTCTACAACTTCCTGCAGACGATCAGGATGATTACCATTTGTATCCAGCTTAACAAGGAACCCCATATTCTTAATACTATCAAGAAGCGATGATATATCATTTCTCAGGAGCGGCTCTCCTCCAGTAACGGCAACGCCGTCCAAAAGCCCTGTTCTCCTCTTTAGGAACTCCAGAAAGGCTATATCATCCATCAGTTCAGGTGCATTCATATCCAGAAGCTCCGTATTGTGACAGTACGGACATCTAAACTCACATCCACCCAGAAATACAGTACACGCAACCTTTCCCGGATAATCCAGCAATGTCATCTTTTGTAGTCCATGTATCTTCATATCTATTCTCTTCTTTTAATATACTTATCCTCAAATTCTTCTACCGGCATTGGCTTTGCGAAGTGATAACCCTGGAACAGCGAACATCCGAGTCCAGCCAGCAGTTGGTACTGTTCCTCTGTCTCCACGCCCTCGGTAAGCGCAATGAGCCCAAGCTCTGAAGAAAGCCTTACGATATTTTTCAGAATAATCTCGGCTTTATCACTGTTTTCTGACTTCCTCAGAAATGCCATATCTATCTTGATCAGATCTATTGGCATATCCTTCAGCATATTCAGTGATGAGTATCCACTTCCAAAGTCATCCATCTCTACTATGAAACCATCTCTTCTGAAATCATTCAGGATATTCATTATATTATCCTGCTCTGACATCATAACGGTTTCAGTTATCTCAATCCTGAGCCGCTCCTGATTTATACCGAACTCCTTCACGATGTTTCTAATCTCAATGCCAACATCCATGAAGTAGAAATCCTTCGGTGATATGTTTATGGATATAAACATATCTATACCTGCCTTATTCCACTGATATAGAAGTTCACAGGCACGCCGCCACATATATCTGTCTATATCAGCGATCATTCCATTCTTCTCGAATACAGGTATAAATTTGTACGGTGCCAGGAAACCTTCCTCCGAGTGATTCCATCTTACAAGCGCCTCTGCACCCACTACTTTTTTCTCTGCATCCACTATAGGCTGAAGGAATGGAACTATCTGTCCCTCCGTCAGTGCACCGGATAGCTGAGTTGTGATCTTCTGCTCCCAGAGAACTTTTTCGCGCATTTCCGAATCAAAGTATGCGATATATGTATGATAGTCGTCTTTAATAGTTGAGAGTGCTATGCGGGCTCTGTCAAACATATACGAAACATCAAGCGTCCGGTCTATAACTCGATATACACCCAGGTGCATGAGCACATAGTGTTCTATATCTCCATCTGTAACAGTAAAATGTGTAAGCTCCCGAACGATATCTGCCTCATTGAACTTATCAACAGGAATACACATTCCGAAAGTATCACCCACAAGACGGCCTGCGATTCCCTTTCCTTCCATCTCGGCCTGGATCATTCCAGCGATGTATTTCAGAACATAGTCACCAAACTGGTTACCGAAGATGTCATTTACGATCTTAAAGTCATTTATATTGGAATATATCACATAGTAATCTATGTTCGGATTCTCTTTCAGCATCTCAGCAAATGTCTCAAACAGAAATTTCTTTGTATAGATATCCGTCAACGAATCATGCGTTGCATTGTATTTCTCCTTCTCAAGAACTTCCTGTTCCTCGGTAACATCTCGAACACGTATATAAGATCCTACTCGCTTTCCCGTCTCATTGAAAACTCCATGTTTCTCAAGATAATAGTACTTATTTCCATCTTCTGACTCAACCTTTTTTCTCGCATTCCACTCATCACTCTCCCATGGACAATCACCAAACATTGTACGTATCTTTTCCTTAGCAGATTCAAGGTTATTCCCTTTCAGATCCAGCAAATACTCTCCTAAAACATTGGTCCAGATACAAGTTCTGTTCATATCAAAAAAGTAGAGAGCCTCCGGCAACCCCGAAGCAATAGATGCAAGCATACTGTCCAGAAGTCGAAGTGGTCTATAATAGAGCGAGAAGTAAAATACCAGAATTCCATACACTCCAAAACCGATCATAGAACTATCCACAGGTGTACGCGAAAAGATATAATATGTCTCCCAAGCCGACACTACAACCATGGTAATTAGAATCACAAGATACCTTTCAGCATAAATCTTAGGACTTCTTATAGTTTTAACTATGAATATGATCAGAACTATAGCTAGTATTCCATAATCAAGTATGCGATGAAATGTTTGTCCAAGATATGGTACAAGCTGATAATAATCCGCACCATCAGCCTCTATCAGCCTCGTATCAAATACATGACCGGTAAAAATATTGACGATGTATTGGATAAAGTCCAACATCATAAAAAACAAAACGATACGTTTTGACTTGACTGCATGTTTTGTGATATGACAATACTCAAATGTAAATCTGAATATTGCATACATGAAAATGTCCATTCCAAGAAAGTATATATAATACCCTATCTGGGAATACAGTTTATCTCGAGAACATATGATAATGAGATTACCCATAACCGGGGGCATTGTAGAGCACACTAAAAGAGCAACCGCTTTCCTGATTGCTTTCTTTGAACGATTTGCTTTGATAGCACAAACTGTTAATGAAGCAATAATAAAAATGAGTGTCGCCGCAATCCAGAATCTCATAAGATCACATCCGTTCTCCGTGATTATTGGTTAGATTATACCACAGATAGCCGGCATTGGCACTCATTTTAGTTAACGCCTATTACGTACTTTTCTTATTGCTATAACCCCTTTTTCAATATCGCTAAAATCATTTTCCATCTCTATATCTAATTCTTCATGAATCCTTTCAATAGCCTGGTATGGATCTAGTAACACGGTAACTTAATTCAACACATTTATTCGAGAATTATGCTTCAATAATTTCTGTATTTTCTTCATCTGTGGTATTTTTAATTGTAAAGCCCAAAACAAAGATAAATACATTAGATACAAGAAATATAACTAATAATTTAAACAGAAAATCTAGCCTATAAGAATACAATAAGTTTAATATGTATACCGTTGGAAAAAAGGTAAGTACCGGTAGAATGAATACCGGAATAACTTTTCTACTATCCTTAGAAGCTCTTATAACTAAGATTCCTTCAAAAAACGGAATCAACGCAGCTATTAATATAAATGTAGCAAAAAGAAGCGTTATAGATAATCCAGGTCCACTGTCATAACTCGTGTCAGTCATATTATAATATACACACCCAATTATAAGGATTAATGCAAACACCTCAACTATAGATCCTAACAACACATATAAAAAACCTACCTTTCTAGCTATACTATTTGTTTTTTTACAACCCATTTTACTTTTCTCCTTTAACTTCACTAATTGATTCAGGCATTCCAGAAATAACATATTTCAGATTTTATGTTTAAATCTTACTGATATGAATCATCAGAACGAATACAAATAAACATTATTTTGCAATCAAAAGAAAAACAAAAAACCGCCGGAATTACTCCAGCGGCAAAAATAACAAATATTTTTATTCGTCAATATAATCCCAGCTATCTGGGATACCCTTCTATCTTCTCGTAAAATCCGAGAATCCTGCTTTTCCACCTGCTGTCTTTTCGGAATACACATAGAGTCCGAATCTACATCCTGTGAAGTGATCTAGTCTGAATCTCAGCTTCTGAGGTTTACCAATCTCACGATACTCTCCGTTCTCTGTGTATATTCCGCAGACAGCAACATCTCTGTCTCCTGTTTCATCATTAAATATTGCGGTAACCCTGACTCTGAGACTATCTCCGTTAAGCTCAATCTTCTCTTCTGTGATTCCAGCCTCGTCTCCCAGTTTCCAAACATCCAGGCTGCCATTAGTATAGGAAGTCATTACTGCCCATAGTTTTCCATCTTCCCTTTTAATTCCTACTAATGCATAATCACCCTGAAATGCAGAAAGTCCTGCATAATCACCATCTCCGAGCTTAGAACCATCTATTGTAACTTCTGCACTGCATTCTGGAAATGTCATCCTCTGTGTAAGTATATTTCTGGCTCTGAATATGTTTTTTACAATCTTATCAGTCTTTATCCATAGCTTTCCATTCTCACTATCGCATTTAACAAGAGAAAGGTCAGGTTCGTGATTAAACTGCCACATGCTCTTAAAACCGAAGCATCCATAGTTTTCTTTATCTTCACCAAACATTCTGTCCGAATCATATCTGAAATCATCATCTCCGATAAGCGGACTATATTCATAGCCTGGATTAAGATTCAGCATATTAAGTTCTTTAAAAGCTTTCCCATCTTCACCGAATGAGATCTTTTCAATTCCGTTCTCATCCTTCTCCCATTTAACAGGAACTACAACAGGTATTCTTCCTACAGCTCCGCTATCCTGGAACAGAACGGCATTCCACACTCCCTCCGGACCTTCCACTATTCCGCCCTGAGCGATTCCTGAATTCCTAAATCCCATATCATCATCGAAGATATCTCCTCCAACGAACTCTCCTTCAAGAGAATCCGATACGAAACACGCTTCAACTCTTCTCCATCTATCCTTCTTTGAATGAATGAAAAAGACATAGTATCTTCCATTTATTTTATAGATATGCGAACCCTCATATCCGAGATTGGGATTTCCCTTATCACTCACGATACATCTGTTCAGCCCGTCTTCTCTAGGCGCCGTCATATCATCATTTAGTTCTGTAAGATAGATATCTGTATTTCCATAAACAAGATATGCCTTTCCCTCATCAAAAAGCAGTGAACAATCATGATAGAACCCTTCTATCGTACTCTTCTTCCATGGTCCTTCTATCTTTTCAGACCTGTAAAGGTAAGTTTTCTGTGTATCATTGCAGACAAATACCACATAATACATCCCTTCGTGATATCTGATAGTTGCAGCCCACATACCTTTACCATATATATATTCATCACCACTCAGAGTCTGTCCGGCAGTGCTGTCAATCCTGTCATAAACATATGAAGCATGCTCCCAGTTTATCAGATCATATGAACGAAGAATCTCCGCTCCCGGCATAAAATGCATAGTTGTGCTGATCATATAAAATGTCCCATCAACATATATAACATCTGGATCCGGGTAATCCATCTTAAGTATGGGATTAGTTCCTCTTGTAAGTACAGTATTCATTAATCGAGATTCCTCCATTCATTTTCTTAAAAACAGACTCTTTATTCAGAAGTCATTATACAGAATAATAACACAAAATAGGCAGGTGCTGAAATATCATTCAACACCTGCCTGATAATTATTTATCGTCCTTACGTTTCTGATATCTTAAGATACACCAACTAAGGATATAGATTATAGAAATACTCATGATGAGCATTATTAAAACAACTTTAGCGTCATCACCTGTTTTTACAGATGTTCTTTGCGCTGTATTATTCGAAGGATTACTTCCTCCTGGTGTCTGTGTCGTCTGTGTAGTTGCCTGAGTCGTACTGTCTGTTACCAACGCCGTGTGACTTGTCGTTTTATCTTTTTCTACTGTTATTGTTTGTGTCTTACCAGTAGTAACTGTATATCCGGCAGGAACTTGATCAACAGTTATCTTGTAATCACCTGTTGGTACATCTCTTAAAATAATCTGTCCATTTTCATCTGTGGTGTATGTACCTTTTGTTCCGTCTGGTCTTTCTACTGTTACTGTTGCGTTCGGAACAGGTTTTCTTGTTTTTTCATCAAGAATGGTTATTACAATATTACCCCTATCCTCTTCTGGATCTTCATCATCAGGGTCTACATCATCAGGATCTTCTGTCGTAGTTGTCTGCTTTTTAGTAGTTGCTTCAGTTGTAGCCTCTGTTGTGGTTTCTGTAGTAGTCTGTTCCTCAGTTGTAAAAGTTGTAGGCTCTTCTGTAGTCGTTGCCTCAGTTGTAATCTGCTCCGTAGTCTTCTGCTCTTTCTTGATCTTCTCGAGCTTTTCGGTAACTTCCTTGGCCTTGATCACTACTCCAGTTTCCTCACCTGTAGTAGTAACAACATATCCATCAGGAACCTTTGTTACCTTATATGAGTAATCATTTCCTACTGGAAGATTAGGAATATATATTTGGCCATCTTTATCTGTTGTATATTCTTTTGTCTCGGTAGTACCATCCGGCTTCATCGTCGTAATGGTTACGACCGCATCTGGTACCTTTGTTCCGCTTTCTTCTTCAACTGTAATCTTAAGAGCACCTGCTACATCATCTATCATTACAACAGTATTATTGGCTGCCGCTTCTGAATTTACAGTAACTGTTCCATCATCATTTACTGTAAATGTAATGCTTTCTGCCTGAAGATGGAAATCATCCGGTACAAGTGTCTCAGTAAGAACATATGTTCCAGAAGAAAGATTGATCTTGTGAGGTCCTGTTTCTCCATCGACCTTTCCTGATATCCAGCTTTCTACAACATCTCCATCCTTAGTATCCTTCGTAACAACAAGCGTTGCGCCTTCGATTTCAGGACCATTTGTGATCTCAACCTTAGTAATATAAACATCGGTTGTCTTCTCAGTAGTATCCTCAGTATAGATATCTCTAAATGCAACTGTAGTAGTTTCATCCTTTGTAAGCGAGATACCTGATACAGATGATTCTGAAGTTTCAGCTCCACCATTTATCGAATACTTAACAGTTACTGTTGTTCCATCGACATCAAAGAGTGACTCTGTTACTGAATAAGTCTTAGTAGTATCCAGGTCGCTGAATGTCTTAACATACTTACCGTCTTCTAATGTGAACTGACCAAGTGTTCCTTCAAATACTACAGTTCCATCAGAAGCTTTTACCTTGAATGTAAGGTTTGTTAAGTCGTTCTCGTTAACGTCACCTTCGATAGTCTTTGTAAGTTTGAGACTACCTAATGGCGTATCCTCCTTATATACATCGTGGAATGTAACTTCTGTTGTCTCGTCTTTCTTTACTTCGATTCCGGATGCTGAGTCTCCTGTCTTGGTTGCTCCTTCTCCGATCTCGTATGTTACTGTTACTGTTGTTCCATCTATGTCCTTGACACTTTCTGTTACCTTGTATGTCTTACTTGTATCAAGTCCTCCGATTACTGCTACATAGTTTCCGTCTGTTCCCTTTGTAAACTTACTTGTATCTCCAAGTGTTCCCGTCCATACATCTGTACTTCCGTCGTTTACTACGAACTTCAGGTTCTTCAGATCATTATCCTTTACTGGACCATCAATTGTCTTTGTCAGCTTGATGCTTCCTTTTTCAGGTAATTTTTCATTCTCAATGTAAACATTATAACTATCTCTTTCAAGCGGTACTAAAGTAAGAGCATACTGCTTTCCTTCATAAGTTACCGTTGAACCAAAATCAACCTTTGGATCACTGAATGCATAGAATCTGATAGTATCATCTTTCTTATAATTTGAAGGAGCTTCCTCTTCCTTCAACATAAACACAACGCCTCTTTTAAGGTCACCAAATGCAGCAATTCCGTTAGCTCCCGTGATTTCTATAACACCCTTATCATCTTCTGATTGTTTCTTAACAGTAGAAGTTCCATCCATAGTAGTAAGCGAGAACTTAGCTCCCTTAAGAATCTTGGCGTTATCACCTTTTTCATTTTTTATTACATTCAAAACACCTGTTTCCAACTCTGATGAAGAGCTAGCAGCACTCTGAAATACTTCTGATTCTATTTCATTTCCAGTTTTTGTATTATATCCGTTCGGATGCTTTGAGAAGAGTGACACTTCATTTGAACCGCTCAGATGTTCACCCTTCTTCAGATTTACTCTTGCTTTATAAGTAATCTTGTATGCAACACCGTCCTTAAGCGATAATGTAAACTTTCTAGATGAATTATCATATTTAAGCACACCTTCTAAAGGCTTTTCACCATTTATCTTTAATGAATCTACAATCAGATCATAATGTTCGCACAGTGTATCTTCTAATGTAAGAGTATCTGTATCTGGATCCAGATCAAGTGCAGCAGGATTTGCTTCTACTTCAAATTCTACATATGGCGCCGTTGTTCTGTCATAGTTTCCTTCTTTAGACAGATCATTCGGTTTCTTGAATGTATCAGCAGCTGAAACATCCATTAGTTTGTTTCCATCAAAATATATAGTAGCAGTATTATCATATCTTAAAGCCGGTACATCCTGCTTTTCTATCTTTGTATCATATGTTATTACTGCCTGACTTGATTCTTTCTTCTTCAGTAAAGTTATGACATCATCAGAAAAATCAAATCTTACATCTGTTGTTCCATCTGAATTCTTGGTCTCTTTTATATCTATTCCATTCTCTATAATATTATATGTGTCGACATCTCTTATAAATGTATTCTCTTTTACAAGAGACATATTCTTAGGGAGTTTATCAATGATATAACCGCTTGTATAATCTTTATCTATAATACTCTTGATAACAATCTCCCAATGCATGAGTCCCTTATCAAACTGGTGTTTCTCAGGACTTGACCACTTGTCGATCGATCCTCCGATAGTTCCGACATCTCCCCATGATCTAACTTGCTTTGGAGCCTCATCACTAGAAGCTTCTGCTTTATTCGAAACCTTTCCTTTGAATCCATTATCATAATATTGATGACGCGGATCCGCAGTTTTAAGGAATTCGGTAGCAGTATCCATGTCATACATTGCAGGATCAACCTTGACAAGATAGGAAACCCACATCTGCTCTTCGCTACTCATTGAAGGAATAATAGCTGAAATAGTATTGCCACCATTTGTATACGTTAACTGGAACTCAGAACTATCTAATTCCTTTGACAGATTTATATCACTATAAAAAACTGGAGTTGAATAAAGAGTCATTCCAGGCCACATTTCATCATTAAATTTTATATTGGAGTTTACGCCATAAGATGTGATTCTGATACGAGATCTGTATATATAATTTCTATCGGCTGCAGGAGTATCTGCCGGAACATCCTCCGGACTCACATGCCAGATTTGTTTTTTTAGAGCAACTTCACTATTAGTGTCAGATGGCTTCATATGAAATGTAACTTTAACTTTATCAGGAAACTTAATAGTTATATCCTGCTCAGGTTGTTTACCTTGTCCATTATCCTTTATAGAACCGGAAAATGTAAGAGAGCCTTTTCTCTTATTCTCTTTACAGAAGTCTTCATCTGTATATGTGATCTTAATCACATTATTTTCCAGAACAAAATCTCCCAGAACCTTACCGGCCGGATTTGTTATTTCACTCTTTAAATCTCTGAATTTAATAATACTCGGTAACGTGTATGTTAATTCTACATTAGGAATCAACTTAGTGTTATCCGCAAATGACCATGATAATGATACATATAAGGTGTCACCATATGTTACCGTCGGATTTGTGCCTGGATTTGTGTTTGGATAAACCTGCTTATCACCATCTGATTTGTTGATGATATAATCCAGCGTCACGTTATCGGCTACTTCCAGAAGCGTTTTGTTCTCACCAGCCGCCCGCACACTAATGCTACTTCCACCCCCAAACAAAAGTGAAAGACACATCATTACAGCAAATAATACACTAAATGCTTTCGATATGATTTTTTTCATCCTCTTCTCCAATCTTTACCCATGAATAGTTTTTTTACACAACTTCTTTTTGAAAATCCCCTAGTGTAATTGACATAATATCACCTTTTTTAAATTTTTCATATAACGATAATTCACAAACTTATTTATAGTATTTGCTATAAAAATTGGTATTTTGATACAATTTGAAAAAGAAAATCCAGTGACCATCCATAGATAGCCACTGAATTTCCTGATTTTTGATGAAGGTTTTTAAACCACTTTTACTTTATTTATATGTAAGATTTATTCAAACACATATTCTACTGTACTGTTAGGTTCGCCACTTGCAATGATTCCAAACTCAATATACTGACCATCTTTAAGTGATGAATTCCATGAAAGAGGAGTAACTACATAGTAATCACCCTGTGTATCAATATTTACACACCAGCTCTGAGTAATGTTTATACCATTTTTCTTAATCTTGAGCTTCCATGAATCTACTGCCTTACCAGAAGCGTTTGTAACCTTAAAGCTTGTTAAATAAGCTCCTGGCCAAGAATTTGTTGTGTAATCAAGCTTCATTCCTGTACTTGTAGGATTCTCAACAGCAGGCTGCTCTGATGTTGGCTGTTCTGATGTTGGCTGCTCCGATGTTGGCTCCTCTGATGTAGGCTGCTCAGGTGTAGTCTGATCTTTTGCCTGAACTGCATACCAAGAATCGATTGTAAATGCCTTTCCATCAGCTGCTATATAAACATCATGCTTTCCCTTTATATCTGAAGTAATCTTTTTACCAACTAATTTGCACTCACCCATAGATGTAACTTTGATTGTTGCAACTGGCTCTCCACCCATCTTATCAATGAATACATTTACAGCTGTATTAGGAGCTGATGATGATGCTATAATACTAAATCCTGAAAGTCCTTTTGAGAAATCAGCATTCTTTGCAACTATATATCCATCTTTAGCTACATTTACAGCCTTCTTATCAGATGTAAACTCTGCATTCTTAAGCTCTGCAGCTGTTTCAGCCTCAACAGTATTATAAGGATTTACCTTCTTAGGTACTACAGGATCTTCTGCTACAGAACCTGCTGCTATAGCATACCATGAATCAACTGTTACAGGATTTCCTTTTACAACGAAGTATACATCATGTGTTCCCTTTATATCTGAAGCGAACTCTGCTTTATACTCGCCAGCAAC
>JAFYHN010000002.1 GCA_017539165.1 Eubacterium sp. | reverse complement strand
GTCAGGCTACGATTTCGCTATCCCTTCTTCTCGCCTACACCTCACGGTGTAAACCTTGGGAGTCGCTTTGGGGTTCGTCGGCAACTACGCCCCTTGTGGACTTTCACCACAGACTGACGGCATGCCCGTCATACTTAAAAATGTCGTATGTCAGAAAAAAATCCGACAGTCAAGTACATTTCATTCTCGTCTGTCGGATTTGATCTACTATATAATTGTCTTTTGAAATCTATTATCTGTAAATGATCTCGTGTCTTCCTGGTCCATTGGAAATCATGGTGATAGGGAAGCCGATCTCTTTCTCTATGAATTCGATGTAGTTTCTGCAGTTTTCTGGAAGATCTTCATACTTTGTGATTCCACGGATATCACTCTTCCATCCCGGAAGTACTTTGTATACCGGTTTAGCATGCTTAAGCTTTGTTGTAACAGGGAAGTCTGTTGTAACTTCTCCATCCACTTCGTAACCAACACATACAGGAATCTCATCAAGATATCCCAATGCATCAAGAACTGTAAATGCAACATCAGTTGTTCCCTGAAGTCTGCATCCATACTTGGAAGCTACACAATCAAACCATCCCATACGACGTGGACGTCCTGTTGTTGCTCCAAACTCACCCTTGTCTCCACCATGTGTTCTCATAAGATCTGCTTCTTCTCCGAAGATCTCACTTACGAACTCACCGGCTCCAACCGCACTTGAGTAAGCCTTACATACTGTTACTACTCTCTTGATCTCATATGGAGGAATTCCCGCACCTATTGCACCGTATGCAGCAAGTGTTGAGGAAGAAGTAACCATTGGATAGATTCCATGGTCCGGATCCTTCATAGAACCAAGCTGTCCTTCAAGAAGGATGTTCTTTCCTTCTTTTATAGCATTATAAAGGAATGCTGAAACATCACATACGTATGGTTCTACCATTTCCTTATATTCCATAAGTGTTGCATATACTTCATCTACTTTGAGAAGTGGCTTGTGATAGAGGTGCTCAAGAAGAGTATTCTTCTGAACAATAACTCTTTCTATCTTATCCTTTAAAGTCTTCTCATCTTCAAAAAGTTCAGAAACCTGGAAGCCAATCTTTGCATATTTATCTGAGTAGAATGGCGCAATACCTGACTTTGTAGAGCCAAATGATGCTCCTGCAAGTCTTTCTTCTTCATAAGTATCGAAGAGAACGTGATATGGCATAACCATCTGTGCTCTGTCTGAAACAAGAATCTTAGGTGTTGGCACACCACCTGCCTCAACTTCTTTTATCTCTTTAAAAAGTTTTGGAATATCAAGTGCGACACCGTTTCCTATAATACTTGTTGTATGATCATAGAATACACCAGAAGGAAGAGTATGTAATGCAAATCTTCCATAATTGTTTATAATAGTATGTCCGGCATTAGCTCCGCCCTGGAATCTGATAACTATATCAGCCTTCTCAGCAAGCATATCCGTGATTTTGCCCTTTCCTTCGTCGCCCCAGTTTGCTCCTACAACTGCAGTAACCATAAGTGGCCTCCTTTTCTGAATACAGGACTTAAATGTCAGGAATTCTCATCCTATTTATCTATTAAACAAGTCTCTGAAACCAAGTTTCCTGACTGCTCAGTTTCCCCTCATTGTTAGCACACAACGTTTCGACTATACTACATTTGCCCGTAGATGTCAAAGAATTATGTGTTTTCTTTGTATATTCACTATTAACTCACAGCCTACTCAAAACTCACTCTTAAGTCCATCATGTACAAAAGCCTGTGATTAGAGTTCCTCTTCTCTCATGTCTCTTTCTTTGTTGAAAGCATCATATAAACATGGCACAACGATCAGGGTCAGGAGCGTTCCATATACCATTCCTCCAACAACTACGATTGCCATAGGCTGGGACATTTCAACTCCTCTGCCCATTCCTATCGCCATTGTTGACATGGAAATAATTGTAGTAAGTGCAGTCATCAGTACCGGTCTGAGACGTGTCTTCGCCGAATCAACGATTGCATCTTTCTTAGACATTCCACCTCGACGCAGCTGATTTACGTAGTCGACCAGCACGATTCCGTTATTAACTATGATTCCGGCAAGCATTACGAATCCGATCAGTGATATGACAGAAACAGCCTTACCTGATAGATAAAGTGCCATGAAACCGCCCGTAAATGCAAGTGGTATCGTAAACATTATAATGAATGGTGACTTAAGGCTCTGGAACTGAGCTACCATTATAAGGTAAATGAGAATAACCGCGAGGAGCATCATAAGGAGCACCTGACGCATCGCATCGTTTATGGTTTCATTTTCACCTGTCATGGATACTGTATAGCCCTCAGGCACATCCAGTTCGTTCAGTTTCTTCTGAACTTCATTTCCAACAAGTCCGATATTGTGATCATCCTTGATTGAAGCCGACACACTTATATATCTGCTCTGACTATCTCTAAGAACCTGTGACAGTTCTTCATCTTCTGTAAATGTCACAATCTCGGAAAGTCTCTTCTCTTTCTTCTCCTGTGTCTCTTTATCTGTATATTCAAACTTAAGATTCTTCAAATCCGCAAGGCTAAGGTCAGCCTGTTCATCTGTCTCAACAAATACTTCATAATCCTTGATATCAGTCTCGATAGATGTAGTTGCAGTTGTTGAAGCTAGTTCCTCTGAAACTCTCGCAAAGACCTGAGCAACTGTCATTCCGTACTCAGCAGCCTTTTCCTTATCAACTGTTATGACAAATGTCTTCGTCATATTTTCAAGTCCGTTATCGACCTTATCAATTCCCTCAACAGTTTCCATCTTATCTGCAATCTGAGTTGCAAGATCCTGAAGCGTCTGTATGTCACGTCCCTTTATCATTACGGATATTCCATCTCCCGTGAGGACACTCATATCCATCAGCTCTGTGCTGACCTCAACTTCACAATCTATATCTGAAGAAGCCTTCATTATCTTATCTGTTATAGCTTCATTTGATATATTTGCATTTTCATCAAGGATAACGTACATTGATATAGAGCCATCGCTTTCACCGGTAAGAGCACCGAGTGAAGAACCATTTCCCATCATAGTGCCTATAGTTTCAACTTCCGGTATTCCCTGAAGAACTTCTATCATCTCATCTCCGCACGCTGTCATCTCTTCAAATGTCTTCTCATTTCCTTTTTCAGGTTTGAGTGTGACAGTAAGCTGATCTGTTTGTATTTGCGGCATGAACTCAGTTCCTCTTGACATTGCAAGGAATACTGAAGCTCCCATAAGAAGAAGCATTATTACAAATACAAGCCCTTTATGCTTAAGTGCATTTTTAAGGACACCCTCATACCAAGCCATGAACCTTCCATCTGTCTTTTCTTCCCTCTCTTTTACTTTTCTGAGAAGTCCCTGGGCCATAGCCGGAACAAGAGTAAGTGCCACAAGCAATGACGCTGTCAGGGTAAATGCAATCGTAAGTCCCATATCTACAAAGAGCTGTCTTGTGAGACCTTCCGTAAATACTATAGGAAGGAATACGCACATGGTTGTGAGTGTCGAAGCAACGATTGCTCCTGCAACCTGTCCTGCACCATATACTGATGCTTTCTTTATAGACTCTCCGCCTCTCCTGAGTCGGAATATATTCTCTATAACAACTATCGAGTTATCAACCAGCATTCCTATACCGAGCGTAAGACCCGACATGGAGATAACATTTAATGTAATACCAGCAAAGTACATAAGTACAATAGCGGATATAAGAGATAGTGGAATCGCACATGCAATAATAATAGTAGGTCTGACATCTCTCAGGAATATCAGAAGCACGAGTATGGCAAGTGCCGCACCGACCAGGATATTCTGAATGATGGATTTTACAAGCACATCGATGTAAATGCCCTGATTCATGAGTACTGAAAAATGAAGATTTTCGCTCTCACTTTTTTCAAGGCTCTCAAACTTGGCAAGTATTGAATCTGTTACTTCTGCTGTAGAATGTCCGGTCTGTTTCTGGAAAGATATAAGCATACCCGGCTCATTATTCAGCTTTGCATATACCTTATCCGAATCATCTGTGTTGATAACATCTGCAACATCATCTACTCTTATCGGATCAATATCTTCCATTCCAAGATCTATAAGAACTGTTTTCTTAAGGTCATCCGTATCTGACAGATTATCTCCGACCTTAACAAGAAACTTTCCTGACTTGTCCGAAATATATCCTGCAGGCATATCAAAGTTCTGAGCTTTGAGAAGTCCGTTCAGATTATCAAGTGCCAGAACATTATTCAGATCAAGTGACTCCTTCATAGCCTCTTTAGTATCATCAAGCTGATTAAGGCCTGATTCAATCTCTGCAAGCTGAGCCGATATGGTCTCCGCATCCATACCTACTGCTGCCGATCCATATGCCTGCGCCATCTGAAGAGCTTCTTCCAGCTTTTCCTTATTCTCGTTGAGCTCATCCCTGCTTTCCTTGAACTTATCCTCAATCGCTTTATCTATCTTTTTATTCAGTTTATCGATCTTGTCCTGGCTGAGTACAACCTGAACACTCTCGGTTATTCCACCCGATGATGAAACCGAAGCGACTCCCTCGATACTCTCGAGCTGTGGGATAATGTCAGATTCAACATAGTCGGTCAGTTTAGCATCCTTCATACCATCTACGCTGACAGCAGACACCATGACCGGAAGCATATCCGGATCCAGCTGCATTACCATCGGTGTTCCTATATCATCACTGAATTTTCCTTTTACCTGATCCAGACTCTGCTGAATCTCTATCAGGGTCGCATCCATATTTGCACCCTGTTCATACTCCAGAACTACTGTCGAATAACTGTTGTACGACATAGAATGTATATTTTTCAGATTAGACGTAGTTGCAAGCGATGCCTCTATCGGCGCCGTAACTTCTCGCTCTACGGTTTCAGGACTGGCTCCCATATCTGTTGTAACAACGACAACATACGGAAGATCCATGTCCGGAAGAAGATCCGGAGTCATTCGCATAAGAGCAACTACTCCGATAACAATAACTGCGATAACGCACACAAAAACCGTATACGGTCTTTTTACACTATATTTTGATATCATATTATTCCTCTTTTTACTTAACTTCCTAATTTACCAAAAAGCTTAACTTACTAAACTTCTTAAGCTGCCAATATTGATTCTTTATTCACCGATCAGTTTATCAATATTCTCAGTTATGATCTGTCTTAAAACTCCCCTGTCTTCCAGATCAATTCCACAAGTTTCCTTTATCTCTTCGTGTCTCAGTATCATCAGCTCATGGACACTTGCTATCTGATAGGCGATCAGCATGCATTCACCGTCAGACTTTTTACCGTCAAAATGTTCTTTCACCAATGCAAATGTAGTGCTGTCATTTCCCAATCCTTTGTTGAACACACAGAATTTAACAACAGCCTGCGACATGCTGAAGTAATCAAGCATAAGATTGAGTATCTGGTAATATCTTTCTATCAGCTTCTGCTTGGGGGGCATATCGCTGTTCATAATCTCTGCCAGCTCAGGCTTACATTTGAAACCTTCTCTTTGAATATCTTTGAAAACCTCAAATATCAGCGCCTCTTTTGAGCCAAAACAGTAATTGATCATCGCCAGATTTACTCCGGCCTCTTTAGTTATTGCACGTGCTGTAACTTCCGTTCCATCCTTACAATTTGCACCAAGCAACTTTCTGGCCGCAGCCTTAAGAGCTTCCTCAGTTGATTCTCCGTTTTTCTTTTCCATAATTCTTCTACCCCTAATATTGTTCCGTACATTTTCGTTTTACTTAACTTCAGGCCCATTTAAACACGTTTAATTAAACATGTTTAAGATAATAAAACTTTCTTTTTTATATGTCAAACAAAAATTTAAATTTTGTAAAAATATGACAAATGAAAGCACATCGATTGACAAGTTTATAGGGCATTGATATAATTCGCCTTTGTGGAGGAATTGGACATGTTAAGATATTTAAACTCATTTTTACAACCCATTTATATTGCATTTATGTTTTTCCCGGCTATTGCAGCACTCTTTACGCTGCCTTTTATAATTAAGCACTACAGAAAATATGGCGGAATTGCGATAATGAGAACTATCGTTGTTTATTCATTTATCCTTTACTGCATGTGTACATTTCTGCTAACAGTTCTGCCGCTTCCGACAAGAGAAGCTGTTATGGCTATGCCGGATCACCCGATAGGATGGATTCCAGGAAGGGATCTTTATATAGGACTTAAGAATGTTGGGCTTAACTTTGGAAATATTACAAATGTAAGACTCTGGATAAAGTTTTTCACATCAAGTGATTTCTTCCAGGTTCTATTCAATATAGTAATGACGATACCACTTGGCATATATCTAAGATATTACTTCAGGTTTTCTCTCAGAGAAACCGCTCTTACGGGACTGTGTGCGAGTCTCTTTTTCGAAGTAACCCAGTATACGGCTCTATATGGAATCTATCCAAAGCCTTATCGTTTTACCGAGATTGATGACCTTATCAATAATACACTGGGAGCAGTTATCGGATATGCTATAACACCGATCATATGTAAGCTTCTTCCTACGAGAGAAGAAATCGACAAGATATCCTATAAGAAGGGCGAAAATGTCACAGTGCTCAGAAGATTCTTTGCATTTGTTCTTGATATCGTGCTCAGCAACCTTATATTTGCATTGATTGAAATGTTCTTCATGCCATACGCTGCGGTTCCAAAACGATATACTACACTGGCATGGATGATCATACTGATGATATACTTTGGACTATTACCGATTATTTTCCATAAGACATTTGGACAGATGCTGCTTAAACTTAAGCTGGTATCTGAAGATGGGGAAAAACTTAATTTCAAGCAGATAATTGGAAGAAACTTTCTTCTTTATGGCGTGGAATTCTTTATGTTATATATGACAGCATTTCTGTTCATTATATTTGTAATGTCCATATTTAAGGGAGATCATTCTTTAAAAGCATCTGCTGTCGTATCCATCGTATGTTTAGGACCGATCATAACAGAACTGATTATAATTCTCAGAATCGAGAAAAAATGGAACAAAATGCCACACAGCCATTACAGTCATACAGACGAAATCGCTTATGGCAAAACCTTAAAAAAAGAATAGACCTCAAAAATATGACAGTTGAAATCAGATTTCAACTGTCATATTTTAGGATTTGTCCAGTTCTTCAATTGGTACAGGTTTGCTGAAAAGGAAGCCCTGTGCCAGATCTGTTCCTATGGCTTTCAGGAACATGTATTGTTTCTCAGTCTCAACCCCTTCAACCAGGGACTTTAGTCCCAGATTCTTGGATAAGTCTATGATGGACCTTACGATCACTTCCGTCTCATGACTTCCTTCCAGGGTTCTCATGAATCTCATATCAACCTTGATGACATCGAAGTTGAAATCCTGAAGTACGTTCAGTGACGAGTAACCGCTTCCAAAGTCATCCAGCCATATCTCAAAACCAGCTTCTCGGAGTGAATTAATCTTCTTTATGAGATCTTCTCGGTCATCCTCAAGAGCACTTTCAGTTATCTCTATATGGATATTTTTAGTATCAACATTATAACGTTTTGCATCGTCCAGAACCACCTGCAGAACGTCTATCAGCATGAAGTCCAATCTGGAAATGTTTATAGACGCAGGAACAATTCTGCCAACCTTTTTAGCGATAACACTCTGATCCATGCAGACCTGTTTAGCTATAAACATATCTATCTTATGTATAAGACGAGCCTCTTCAAGAACCGGAATAAAATCTGCCGGCGAAAGAAATCCATATACCGGATCAATCCATCTTGCAAGCGCCTCAAGCTCGACAGTATGTCCTGTTTCAATATCAACGATTGGCTGATAATATACCTTCAAATAACCGTTTTCTATCGCCTCATCGATATGCGAAACAACATACTGCTGAAGTCTGCTTTTCGTTTCAAGACTCTCATCATAGTACAGGAACGCTCCATGTTCACCAGTTATTATGCTGTCACATGCAAGCTTTGCTTTATCACAGGCAATACCTATATCCTCTTCCTTATCATAAATATATATTCCGGCCTCCAGCCTCATGGTGACATTTCCAAACAGTGGAAGTACGCGGTCCTTAATTCTTTCAAGCGTGTTCTCTACTCCCTCTTTATAGGTAAGCACAACAAAATGATCTTCTGCAAATCTGGAAATGAGATTCTTATCAAATTCCTCTCTCAGGATTATCGCTATATCCTTAAGAAGGCGATCTCCCTTATGAAATCCATACTCTTCATTGAACGACTTGAAATTCGTAAGATTAAAATATATAAACACAGGTTCTCTTTTCAGGTCTATCAGATTCGTAAGCATATCATCAGCTCTCACTCTGAAGAACTGCATATTCGGAAGTCCTGTAAGTTCGTCTATACTGGATTTATTTACATTGTAGTTAACCTCAGTAAGAATATCCGTCTGTCTTTTTACGCTTCGATCATACTCATAGCCAAGAATAGATCCACGTTCGTTATTCTTGGACTCCATAAGTCTGACATCCGCATGTCTTATCATCTCAGTCACATCCTTTTCAGACACCGGCACTCCAAATACATAACCGATACTGCAGGAAGTGTGAAACTTCTTGCCGTTGACTGTTGTACTCTTAAATCTGTCCTGTACACTTCTTAACTTATCTATAAAAGCCTCTTCACTTTCAGGTTTATCGACGATCAGAACCTCGTCACTCTCATAACGATAGCATACTTTTTCACCGAATACTTCTTTTACGATCTCGGCAAGAACTCCAACGATACCCTCTCCCATATTATGACCATAAATGTCGTTGAAGAATCTAAAATAATCAATATCAAGAATTCCGACGAAGCTCTCCTGTCCAACATATTTTTCCAGATCTTTACTGAGCGCATATCTGTTTTTAAGTCCTGAAAGCTCATCGCATCTAGCACGTTCCTCAGACATAACATAGTTCTCAATATTGTCAAAACGCTCAGCAAGAACAAACATATTTACAAATATCGAACCCATAAGGAAACAGATAGCGTGAACAATATCAGTTCTGAAAATAGAAGGAGATTTGTACAGATAACATATGACCGCATAGATAAGCATACAGAAACATATATAAGCGATGTGTCGAAGTGGATTGTCAAGAATAAAGAGCGGCATACATACCAGAAGTAGGAAAAACGAGATTGTAAATGAATCCCTATCCCACACAGTTCCCATCAGGATACTGAAAATCATAACCGGAATCTGTATAGCATAAAGGAATAAAAGACTTCGATGGATATTTTCTTTAATAACGAACTTTCGTATAACTGTTGCAACTGCAAAGTAAACAAGCAGCATAACACCTTGAATAAACGACTTGGTGGTTTGAATGAATATATTAGAGAGCATGTTAACAGCCGCCAAAATAAATCCCACCATAAGAAATGTGTCACTGGCGATTATATTTCTTCTGCTAACCTCATCAATATACTTATAGTACCTGCTCGGTCTAAGTCTATTCAATAACCCCATATACTCACCCCAGAAAACTCTTCGTTCGGGCTCGACTCATCCAGAATCGAGCCCTATCCTCGAAATGACACCATAGAACATGCCATCCCGAGGAACAAATTAACGAAGAATCTTATCTCTCACTAAGCATATCCTGCTTAAGTGCCTCAATCTTCTTCTCTGAATCAGCCACATCAGTTCCCTTTACCCCAAAATAGAACTTAATCTTTGGCTCTGTACCTGAAGGACGAACACAACACCATGCATTGTCCTCAAGTTCATAGTAGAGTACATTTGATGAAGGAAGTCCTGTAGAACCCTTCTCTCCTGTAACAAAATCAACTCTCTCATCAGCTTTATAGTCACGTGCAGCAAGAACCTTAAGCCCGCCAAGCTCCTTAGGAGGATTTGTACGGAAGTTATCCATCTTCTTCTGGATCTCTGCAGCACCATCGATACCTTTGAGTTCAAGAGTAGCAAGTCCCTCTTTGTAGTAACCATACTTTTCATAGAGATCCTGCATAGCATCACAAAGTGTCTTACCCTGCTTCTTGTAGAAAGCAGCAACCTCACAGAGCATCATGACAGCAACGATAGAATCCTTGTCTCTTGCATATGTACCAGCAAGACAGCCATATGATTCCTCGAGACCGAATACATAATTGTTGCAACCTGTCTCTTCAAATATCTTAATCTGCTCACCAATATATTTGAATCCTGTAAGAACTTCTATACAGCGCGCATCATATGCAGCTGCGATAGCCTTCGCAAGATCTGTAGTAACGATCGTAGTAACAAGCGCTGGATTTGCTGGCATAGTACCAGTAGCCTGACGCTCCCTGAAAATATACTCAGCAATGAGCATTCCTGACATATTTCCGGTAAAGCTCATATACTCACCTGTCTTTGTATCCTTTGCATATACACCTAGTCTGTCAGCATCAGGATCAGTTGCGAGAACGATATCCGCATCAACTTCTTTTGCAAGCTTAAGGGAAAGCTCCCATGCAGGTGCTGATTCCGGATTAGGATAAGCAACTGTTGGGAAAGATCCATCAGGAATCTTCTGCTGTGGCTCAACGTAAACCTGTGTGAATCCAAGATCTTTAAGAACTCGGCGGACAGGTACATTTCCTGTACCATGAAGTGGTGTATAAACAATCTTTATATCCTTAGCCATCTCAGGGATGATCTCAGGGTGGATACTCTGAGCCTTAACCTGTGCGATGTACTTGTCATCAAAATCTGTTCCGATGATGTTGAAAAGACCTTCTGCTCTTGCATCATCT
>JAFYHN010000024.1 GCA_017539165.1 Eubacterium sp. | reverse complement strand
AAATCAGCTCTTTGAAAATACTGCTGATGTATATGTAAGTAAGGTGCCTTCAAAAGACGATGTAACTGGAGATACACATACATCAACAGATGTACCAAGGCATATCCCATTTACAGTAAGCTGGATTGGACCGAAGCTTTCAGATTACATGGTCTACGCAGGAAATAAAGAGAACATTACAGGTGATGTTGGCATCGTATGTTATGGAGATGATGACTTTAGCGGAAAAGTAGTCGCTAAGGTTACTTTTGGTGCAGAAGAGATAGCTGAAGTTGAAAAGGATGTAACCATAGCTGTTGGAGAGAACAATAAAAACATCGAGGGACTGTATAACTTTAAAGCAGAAAAACTAGGAGAATATACTGTTACAGCTACGCTTTTTGACAAAGAAGGAAAAGTGGTTAGCGAAGGCAGTAAGATTGTAAAAGTAATTGAGAAGAATAAAATTGACTTTATCGCGAATAGTAAGATAAGTGATGAAGAAGAGAGAACGGTTGATTTTAGTTGGAATGATATATCTGATTCTTTGAATATATATAATTATAGACTCTATAGACGATATGAGAATCATGATTGGGAACCTAGGTCTATTTGGAATGAAAAAGATAAGATAAAAGTTTTAAATGTTTATCCCACTAGATCACCGCTTTTAGTAGAATGGATGAATACCACGGTAAGTGAAACAGAGCAACCTGCAGGAATGGGGATGTTTGATATCGATTCCGTTTATTATGCGGATTTTAATAGAGACCCTGAAAGATATATGTTCGATGGTGATAAATGGAGATATGATGTGGTATTTTATGGCGCCCGTAATTGCGGATTTGAATTATCTCAAAAAGCCTATGAGGTAACTGATTCTTTTGTGGATTCTGGTAGAGGCGTGTTATTTGGGCATGATACTGTAGCATATGGTTCGGGTCATACGTATTTTAATAAATTTGCTGATAAATTAGGAATACTTATAAAAAATGGTAATTGCAATACAAATGGATTTGTAACTGTTACTAAAATAGGAACTTTAACTAATTTTCCTTGGACTATAAGAGGTACCTTAAAAGTTCCGCTTACACATACTTCAGGGCAATATGCAGGAGGTAGTCTGCCGAGTACTGAATGGATGCGTATTGATTCGTGGCCTGTAGTTGATAAGGAAACTAATGCGCAAGCGAATTTTTACTTAGTAACAAACAATAATCTAGGGCTGATACAAACAGGGCATAGTGATGATGGTCAAGCTACTGATGATGAAAGAAAGGTATTTGCTAACACTTTGTTCTATTTACATCAGACATCACAACTTACCACAGCAAAAGATAATTCTTTCTACGACCTGGCAGCACCAGAAAAGCCTGATGTGAAATTTGTTAGTATTAATGGAAATAATGTCACGTTTGATATTTTTTCTAAGGATAATGGAACAACATATCAGTATTATATAAAAGCATTATCTTCTAAGTATCAGGATGATGAGGGTATAAGGTCTAATATAGTGACTAATACCGCCTTATCAGGGATTAAGGGTTATGTATATGCTGTTAATGAAAACTCTGAAGAAGATATGTCTGTTCTTGAATATGACGAGAATGGAGAATGCGTTCTTAATACCGTAACTCCTGATGAAAATGGAAATCTCAGGATTGACTTGGATGTCTCCTCATTTGAATCGAATTATTATCTTCATGTATATGCAGTAGACAATGAAAATAATATAAGCGGAGAGGTGATCAAGAATCTTGGAGAGGGAGAGCTTTCACCAAATATCGAAACTGATAAAGATTATTATATCAAAGGGGAAACAGCGAAGATTAATGCTCTTACAAGTGTAATGCAGGTAAATACTATAGGAGATGTTTCTGTATCCCTTTATGATGGTGAAGACAGATTTGTTGAAGAACTATTCAGCGAGAATAACCAGAAGGTCTCTGTTGATGAGCCTTACACAGTAGAGACTGAACTTGATCTGGATGATACATTTGATGGCGATTATAAGGTTAAGATTGAGTGGGAAGTAGCCGGTGGCCAGTCTTATTCTGACACTGCAGACTTTACAGTTGGTGCGCCTAAAACACCGGAATCTCATACAAGTACTGATGCAGGAAAAACTCCAGATAAACCAGGTTCGACAAATGTCACAGTAGGTAAGACGGTTGATTCAAAGAAGGATGTTACAACTAATCCGCCTAAAAAATCTGACCCTGAACCTACTACATCTGCTACGAAGGAACCAACGACACAAACAACTACGCAGACAACAACACAAGCAACAACAGAAGAGCCTGCAGATATAACGACGGAAGAACCAACTGATGTTACGACATCAACGGAAGCTCCAGTAGATAATCCACAGACTGATCCGACTAATACTGCCCACAGAACACCAAATACAGGCGATGACATGAATACGCCTCTTGTAGTGTTAATGATGAGTATTGCAGCCGGAGTGATTTTGATATGCATTAAGAGAAAGAGAGATAATTATGTACAGCACTAATAAGATATGGTTTAAGATAGTTTCGTTTATACTGGCTCTTTCTTTTGTGATATCGAGTTTCAGCTCATTTGAAAGAATAGTCGGTGGAATATCATTCCAGGATGGAAGATATAATAGTAAAGAAGTTTCGGTCATAAAACCGTATGTTCCAAGATATTCCGATAACAGATCGGCAGATGTTATTTATACATTGGATAATCAGAGTGGCATCGATAAGGATGTTTCTGTAAAAGATAAAGAAGATGATAATAGTGAAAGTTCATCTCCGAAGACTCCACTCGAGATTTTCAACTACGTAAGAACTCACATTTCAAGTGATCTTGGTATCGCTTTCAGAAGAGATGCGGATGCTGTAAGAAAAGCAGGAAGAGCAACTGCATCTGAAAATGCGAATCTTCTCGCAGAGATGCTCCGTGAGCAGGGATATGAAGTTAAGTTT
>JAFYHN010000023.1 GCA_017539165.1 Eubacterium sp. | reverse complement strand
CATCCATCGTTTTCAGTATTGATTCCACCGCGGCGCTTACGCTTATACCCGATACCGAATCCTCAACCGCATTCTGCATTGCTGCCATGTACTGGTTGTTGCTTTCAAGTCCTAAGATAACACCGGATGAAAGTATAACCGGAAGGAAGAATACCGCTCTTACAAAGCTTCTGCCCTTAAACTCCTGATTAAGTACCAGTGACAGGAAGAAACTGAATACGATGATAGCTAAAGTGTATACAACCAGTCTTATAAGCTCTTCAGTAAGAAGTCTGGTAAAATCAGGATCGACTCTGAAGGCTTTTCTGTAGTTTTCCAAACCGATCATGGTTCTTATGTTTTCTTCACTACCTTTAAGTTCTACGTTCTGAAAACTCATGATAAGTGAATCTACCATAGGTTTTAACATAAACAGCAGGAAACCCAGAATGAAAGGTAATATGAATATATACCCTGATATTGCTTTACGCTTCTGAAGACCGGCTAATTTTTTTTGTTTCTTCATAGCAATTTTTCCCTTTCTTATAAGTTTATCTTACAACTGTATAATCTCTTGCACGAACAAATACTTCAGGAGTAAAGTACTCATTGTAACCGAAGTTTACGTATACCTTAGTTCCATCTTCATAAGTTGTACATGATACAGTGTTATTATCATCAATAAACTCATGCCCTACCATCTTCTGATTGAATACATGTCCAAGTTCTTCATTATATCTGTTGTAGATCTTAACCATGTTATTCTTCCACTCATCATAATCACATCCGTAATAATGTGTATATAAAGTGTCCTGAAGGGTAAATGCCGATTCTTTCATAAATGTAAAGCTAAGTCCGGCACCATAAGCTGCTGAATAAAGGATCTCATCATCCTGGTTACCGCTTATATTGATTGATTCACCGGTATAGTTTACATAACCATGTATTGCAAGCTGAAGGAAAGGAATATTTTCATCAAGGATTGTGTAATCACTTCCCTTGAGATCCATATTTGTAACCAGGCTTGCATAAGGGATTGCATACTCATTGCCCTGGTTAACTATAAGATATTGACCGTCATCCTTTATCTTCTTTAACAGATCTGCGTGAAGCACTTTAACACTATCACGAGAATGGAAATCATCATCATAGTAGTCGGCAGCAAGATCTTTTCCGATATCGTCAAAGCTTATGCCGGCATTGTACTTCTTACATGCTTCAATCAGCCTGTCAGCATATGTCATCGAAAGAGGAGTATGAACAAGATAGTATGATTCGCTGCCTTCTCTTAATGCATAAGTTACAGCGCTGTACTTGAATATCTCCATTCTTTCCTGAGCAATATTCTTAGCAGCATCTCCGAATGAGAAGAAACCATCGAAGATATCGCTGTCTATTGCATACATTACAATACCGTTAAGTGCAAGGTTGTATCCATAATTCTTAACTGCTTCTGACAGATCGTTAAGATCGCTCTTGCCGCCAAGTTTAGATACAGGTTTGATACTTGAGAATACAGTCTGCTTAACGCCGCCGTTACACCATCCGGTATATTTTAATGCCAGATTATCAATACCCACATTATCGTGAATATCCTTAACTATTTCTTCAGCTTCCTTAAAACTGGTAAGTTCAAGAGGACGCGATACAGGAATACCGATTACCTGTTCTTTCTTGTCTACAGCACCGATAAGTTCTACACATACAGGTGTTGAAGTATCTGTGTTCTTATCAAATGCAGCACCGTATTTGCTGATCAGATAATCCTGATAGCCATGAGCCATATCAACATAATTATCCGAATCAATAAATACATAAGTCTGTTCTATCTTTTCATCCTGAGGAAGTCCCTCGATATAACAATAGATCGTAGTGCTGACTGTCTGATCGGAAGAACCCATATCGTAAAGTTCTCT
>JAFYHN010000022.1 GCA_017539165.1 Eubacterium sp. | reverse complement strand
CACATACTCTTTTTACTATGATTTCACGCCAATCCGGGAACCCACTGTTGGGCAAAAAAGCCCCTTGGTCTATATTATCAAAAGTCATTTTACCCCCCCCCGTGACATTTTGTCAATATTCCGTACCATATTTTTTTGCATAATTATTGCGGAGTTTTTTCTAAATATTATTTTGTTTTTGACAGCGGAATTTTACGGCGTTTGAACGTACTGAGGTGTTTCTTCCTATTAATATATGAGGATGTTACATGAAGTGATAGAAGTGATTTTGTCCATAACAAAGCTCCCGATGCAATCAAGCATCGGGAGCTGTAAGTTTAAATATATTAAATAAATGCATCGTAATACTTTTTTAGAACTTCATCTGTTGTCTGATATGTGTTATCGCCAAGAAATCTGTCTTCCAGTTCGCATATTCCGTTAAATAACTCGCTTATCCGACCTCTGTTCTTGGGATCCTCGATCGATAACTGAAGCAGTTCTTTTGCTTTAATACAGAAACTGCGAGCTCGTTGATCATTTCCTTTATTTGACCAATTAATTGCTCTGTTAACTTCTCCACCTATATTTGATATCTGTTCCTCAATACTCATTTGAAACCATTTGCGTCGAAGATCTACATCATCTATTAATCTGATATCCATTTATCAACTATCTCCTTTATCTGGGCCCTTTTTTCCGGACTTGATACATCCCTGCCGCCTCTGGGATATCCGTCATCTCTGTTTCTTGGTGGATTGATCAATGAATCATATTCTATTTCTTTATCATCATAGTAAATATTGAATCCATATAAAGATTCCTGTCGTGACCCCTGATCAAGCAATAACTCCTCCAGATCAGCATGAAGCGAAGCATTTACAGCCAAAACACCCTGATCAACATCAGCTACGGCTTTTATCATTTGATCTTCAGCAAAGAATTCTTTTCCGTCCGTCTGAATTATCTCACTTATACTCATCTGTTTGCTCAACACAATCATGACGGAATCTCCTTGTTCATTTTACCTAAAAAAAGGAAGCCCTATATTCAGGGCTTGAAACAATCCGGCGTCTCAAAAAATTCTTCAGACATAATTACAGGGCCAGCTAATACACCTGGTTTCCGTTTCTTATTCTTTTCCGAAGATTGTTCGACTCTCTTTGTCTTGCCGGATAAAAGAGTATCAATATAAATAATCAGCTTTTGAAGTTGATCCTCTGATAATGATTCTATTGATTTAATTGCCTTCTGCTGAGTCATGTTCATATCTTTTACCTCAATTTTATTATAACTCTATACCTTTTAATTGCAAGGTCGTTTTAAAAAGGAACCGTACGTAAATGCTTTATCCATTACATCCTATCAATGTCTATGTCCGGAGATTTTCGGTGGCGTATACCTGATGATCCATCATTCTCCGGTTCTGATTCTATTTCAAGCTCCGGTATTGAATCAGCCGTGATATCCCAAGGCTCTTCAGGTTCGACTGTATCGGTTATCTCCTGTGTTTCAATTATGTCCGTATGTTCGATCTCTTCTCTTGTAAACAGCGGGCCTTGTAAGAATATAGGATCGTCCGCAAGGCTGACGGTACTGTTAAGGCGCTGAAGATTTCTGTATTCTTTTTCAAGGATTTCGCTCATTTCTTCATATTTTATTGTTTTGATGTATTCCATCCGCTCCTGTAATTCGTCCATTGTGGATATCCCCATATACTGCGCCGCCTTGATCGACTGCTCCAATGCCTGAAGTTTTATCTTTGCAGGAGCAAGAACAGGATCATCGGGCGTTCTTTCATACATTTCTCTGTCAAAGAACCTGTCCATGAAGTATCTTATGATCTCTATCGCCATTAGAAGGATCATTTCTATGTCAGAACGTCTGCGGCCATCCCGGGTATAACGGTCCACATGAAATGATATATGCTGTACTTCCTTATGGATCTGCTCTTTCCTGTGGGTAACGGCAGGAGCTTCCATGTCGGGCGATTCTAATTCAGGTTGCTCGTTGGCCGGTGTATTGCCAAACTGCTTAATGATATTATCCCTCATATAATCTTCTCCAAGGGTCTTATCCCTGATCTTTCGCTCTCCATACTCCTTACCGTTGATATTTCCGACATTATATGAATAGGTCACATACTTGCCACGCTGAGTGACGATATAGCCTGATTCTTCCATATGGCGTACATACTCATCCCATGATTTTGATATTTCGACATTGAGCTGAATATCAGAACGTATCTTATCCTTCCACGAATCCCCGTTACGACTGGCCTTCACTTCAAGATAAGATGATCCTCTTGAGGGATCGATCTCATGATCAAGAAGTATCGGAAGTCCGTAGTTGATGGATATCTCATCATTGATCTTTCTGATATGATGACGTTTTGCCTTGTCCATCTTGAACTTTCGGGGTTCCTTCGAATTGTAATTGCATACCACTATATGATTATGAAGATGCTCCGTGTTCATATGGGTGGTTACGACGCATTTATGTCCGGGGAATGCTTTTTCGGCATACTCCATACCGATATGATGGACAAGCCTCGGATCGAGCCCTTCGATCTTCGGGAAAGACTGGATGACGTGATAACATTCGATGGACTGTTTATTCCTGATCTGCCCGGTCTTCTTGTCCATGACTGTCCCGGTTATCTTTGGTACGCTCTCTCCCAGCGTGTCATAATACTTCTCCCTGTCAATGGCAAACTCGATCATGGCTGTGTTATGATTACAGCCCACACCGCTTACGAGGATATCTTTATCCCCATCAAGTTCCATTACCGTCTTCTTAAGGTTTGAGGCATATTCGATCACATCTTCAACATCACCCATTCCATCAAGGCTGTGATGAAGCTGCGCGATCCTGTCCGATTCACTTAAGTCTTCTTCATAAGCCGTCAGATCTGTTTTTTCTATATTCTTTACATAATTGATGACTGATTTTGCGCTTCCGTGTATCGCGATATCCTTTTCTATTGCCATAACGGTCACCCCCTCTTATTGAACGATCCTATTCTTGATCTGTTCCATTGCTTCCTTTACTATGGTTCTTTTTGCAGACAGCCGGGTCCTGTATGATATCTCCACCTGCTTTGTAAACAGCTCGGTCATTTCTTTCATATAGTCTTTCAGAAGTTCAATATCCTGACTAAAAACTACGCCATCAGATCTTTCAATAAATCCGACCGCCGCAGCAAATGCTCTTTCAAGATTGGTGAACTTTCTTATGAAGTCATCAATATCATCCATACCCATCTTTATTACCGGACAGTTACCTGAACGTATCAGTCGCCGGATATAAGCCGTGGGAGATATCTTTAATTCTGAAGCCTTCTGTTTGAGAAGCTTAGCATCCTCTCCCGAGAACCTTATCGTGATCAGTTCCTTTTCAACCATAGTCATCACTCCCTTCTGTTTGTTTGAATCAAGGGGTCGGCAGGGACCTCCCTGCCCAAGCGACCGAAAGTGCACTTCGGTCTCTGCTTGATATTTATGTCTGCAAAATATGTCCCTATTTAAATAATGGAAAAGTAAGGAACTGATCTTCGTTTACAACCTAAAAAATGAAGTATTTTTACTCCGGAAGGGGGTGGCTGTAGCAAAATCGACCATTAATGTTTATAGATGGATATATAAGATCTCTAATGAATATGAATGAGCATGAATGAGCGAATCGGTTGAACCTAACAAAGAAAGCAAATGATGAATTGTATGCACGGAAACAGAGAATGCAACCCTATAGTCGCATAGAAATTGTAAAAAAGAGCACCTACATAAGTAAGCGCTCCACATTTTTTTTATTGAGCATAACGAATGGCTGTTCAGGCCTTTTTTCTGCGATTTCTCTGGACTGCCGCACACCTAAAGGCCTTAATCATAGCCGGAGATAATTCTTCGCAATCCTCATCAAATACGATAGGATGCTTCTTTGCCTCTTCCACTTCCTTTAGTTGTTCATCTGTAGGCGGTTGTCCATTAGTACTGTATGTT
>JAFYHN010000021.1 GCA_017539165.1 Eubacterium sp. | reverse complement strand
GCAGGAGTTTGCGGAAGTTATGGATGCAAGACTGATCACATATGATTGCGGACATTACATTCATTACTTTAAGAGTGATGACATGAACGAGGAGATAAAAGGCTTCATTGACTCGTTGTCGTAAGAAGATATATCTCAATTCTATCGCAATATATCGTAGTAAGTAAAAAAGAAAGATTTCGGTTGTGCTTACTAAAATAGATTTTTTGACATTTAATATATTTTATAAATACATGAGGCATGAGATTGACAGATACTCATGCCTCAAATTTTACAGAATTGTTGTTTCATTTATTCTGTCGAACAAGGTTTTATACTTCTCTTTCTCGGATGTGAGGCAAGCGAGGAAATAATCGGTATGGCATTCCGGATCGGCCAGTGCAACAGTGACTTTTCCTTTGAATTCCTGTCCTCTGCTCATGTAGTAGCTTGATGCAAAAGAAGGATAGCTTGAGTTCTGCGATAGTTCAAAAAAGGAATCCATATCTATCTGCAGAAGGTAGTTGGTATTCGGAGTCTTATCTTTGTGAAAGTTCATCCAAAAACCTATACGGGTGAGCAGGAGGATGGATTTGCCGTCGAGGTCAGATAGATGTATTTCGGGATAAAAAGTTAACGGATCACCGGGCATGAGGGATATGAATAAATCCTCGTGTCCGCATTTTTTTACATAGATATCTTTATCCTTAGGGTCTTCGTGTAAGACCGCAAGATTGTACTCGTGTGATTTGAGGCGATCCACGAACTCTATATCATCCATCATATCAGCGGAAATGGTCATACCGTCAAATATGGTATTTAGGATGGGTGTAAGAACAGTCTGCGGTACAGGGGCACAGAACCCGATGGATATTGTGCGCAACCTTCTTTCATATGCTTTTACCTTGGCTTCAAAATCTCTGTCCGCATCCAATACATCTCTGGCATATTCTGCCGCATGGATCCCAGTGTCGTTCAGCTTTAGTTGATTCTTGCTGCGGACAAATAAGGTAACTCCCAAATCTTCCTCCAGTTTCTTCATGGCTCGGGTCAGGGCGGGCTGCGAGGTATGAAGCTGTTCGGCTGCAGCCGAAAGCGTGCCGCACTCGTAGAATGCGTGGAATTGCTCCAACAGATGAATATCTATCATAAAAGTCACCTCTTTCTCACTATACGCTTTTGTTATAGCAGATTCCGATATTGGTATTGTACATTTTTTCACTGGTGCTGTAAAGTTGAACTATCAGGAAATTTGAGAACCATAAATAGAAGCTATAGCAAACAGCATAATGAATGGAGGAAAACACCATGGAATGTGTAACAGCAACGAGGAAAGAGCCTTCGAGCTCGCTCGAAAAGGCTCTTGACGACTACACACACGGAGGCGACAGCCGACGTGTAACATTATCAAACGAAATTAAGGCACCTATACTTGGAATTGGAACATTTATGATCAGCCCGGAAGATACCGTAAATAGTGTGTACTCGGCAATCAAACTCGGATACAGATTGATCGATACCGCAAATGCATACATGAATGAAGAGGCTGTTGGAGTTGGCGTGAAAAAAGCCATTGAGGAAGGAATTGTTACAAGAGAAGATCTTTTCATTTCCACAAAGCTCTGGCCGACACTGTATGAGAACGATGCGGCTGTAGATAACACACTAAAGAGACTTTCTATGGATTATGTGGATCTGCTCTTTATCCACCAGCCAGCAGGTAATTATATGGCAGGATATAGACAGCTGGAGAAAGCTTATAAGGATGGAAAGGCAAAGAGCCTGGGAATTTCAAACTTCTACGATGAGGAACTTGAAACTCTTCTTAAAGAATCAGAGATAAAGCCTCATGTGATGCAGCTGGAAGCTCATCCATACTGCACAGAAAAGGAAGTAAGAGACAGAGTGAAGGAGTACGGCACAGTACTTATGGGGTGGTATCCGTTGGGACACGGAGATCCCAGTCTTGTGAAGGAAGAAGTGTTTGGAAAGCTAGCAGACAAGTATCGCAAGAGCAATGCACAGATTGTGCTCCGCTGGCATACCCAGATGGGATTTATCACAATCCCTGGCTCCAAGAATCCGGATCATATCCGTGATAACGGTGATATCTTTGACTTCACTCTTACTGATGAAGAGATGGCTGAAATCGCAAAGCTTGATGGAACCAAGAAGTATTACAACGCAAGTAAGGAAGATGTGGCAAAGTACGCTACAATGCATCTTCCGTTTGAAGGATAATAAAGAGGAGGGAAATGAACATGTCAAAGACACTTATAGCATTCTTTTCAAGAGCAGATGAAAACTATTTTGGCGGTTCGATGAGATATATCGAGGTTGGTAACACAGAGATTGTAGCAGGAAAAATCAGGAATCATATAGATGCGGATATGTTCAAGATAGAAATGAAGAATCCTTATTCGAAAGAATATAATCCGTGTATAGAAGAAGCGAAAAAAGATAAACAGAGTAATGCCCGTCCGGAACTGTTTTCTCTTCCTGACAGTATTGAAGAATACGAGACAATAATACTTGGATATCCAAATTACTGGGGAACCATGCCGATGGCAGTATTTACTTTTCTTGAGTCGTTCAGCTTTGATGGTAAGACAATCCTTCCGCTTTGCACAAATGAAGGAAGTGGTATGGGAAGTAGCGAAGGAGATATCAAAAAACTGTGCCCGGGAGCAAGTATCAGAAAAGGTCTTTCATTAAGTGGAAGCAGAGTAAACAGTTCTGATTCACAGATTGAAAACTGGCTTAAAGAAAATGGATTAATGTAGGAGGTGTCAGGATGGATTACGAAAAAGGATATGTATATGAACTAATGGAAAAAGGCGGACCGACTTATGTGACTGAATCTAATTTTATGGAAGCAGTGGAAGAAATGATGCGTGCCAGAACACTTTGTGCCAAGGCAAATGCATGTATGCCTGATGATCCGACCTATATTACTTATCTTGAAGAATTGTTTGGTAGAAAACTTGATGATGTCCGTATTCTTACTCCATTTATCTGCGATTTTGGAAACGGAGTGAAGTTTGGAAAAAATGTATTTATCAATCATTCAGCCATTCTGTCAGCTTCCGGTGGTATTGAATTTGAAGACGGAGCTATGGCTGCACCGGGACTTCGCATCACAACGATCAATCATGATATGAATGAACGCCATACGAAGTACACTTATGGTAAGGTACTTGTTAAGAAGAATGCATGGCTGGGAATGAATGTAACTATCTGTCCCGGAGTTACAATTGGTGAGTATGCTGTTGTTGCAGCAGGTGCGGTTGTAACCAAAGATGTGCCTGATTACGCGGTTGTTGGTGGTGTACCTGCAAAGGTTATCAGATATCTGAATCCAGAGGAGCAGAAGGAGTAAGGTGAATCAAATGAAGAAGATAATAATATTCTGGATTACAGTATTATGCCACATGGTACTTGTGGGAAACATTAGATTCTATTTACAAAGTGGTTTGAAAAAAGTACAAAAAACAGGAAAGGATGGAAAGAAATATGGCAAAGAAACAGTCAGCGGGAAGAGATAATCTTGGAGAACTCGCACCTAAATTTGCAGAGCTTAACGATGACGTACTGTTTGGTGAGGTTTGGTCCAGAGAGAAAGAGCTGTCTCCGAGAGACCGTAGTATGATTACCATAGCGGCACTTTTTTCGGCTGGTTTGTATCCACAGCTGAAAGCACATTTAGCAATTGGGAAAGAACATGGCGTGACAAAAGCAGAAGCTGTAGAAATTGTTACTCAGCTTGCATTCTACTGTGGATGGCCTAAGGCGTGGAGCACCTTCCCGATGATACAGGAAGTTTATGGGGATGATAATAGGGAAGATCTTCCAGAAGGTGCGCCTTCAAATCTTCCATTCCCTGTAGGGAAACCTAATGACACATATGCTCAGTATTTCGTGGGTCGTAGCTTCCTTGCTCCACTAACGATGGAACAGGTTCCGACTTTCAATGTGACCTTTGAACCGTCCTGCAGAAACAACTGGCATATTCATCACGCATCAAATGGTGGTGGTCAGCTTCTAATCTGCGTCAGTGGAAGAGGCTGGTATCAGGAATGGGGCAAGGAAGCAAGAGAACTTCATCCCGGGGATGTGGTGAATATCCCTGCAAATGTGAAGCACTGGCACGGTGCTGCTTCGGATTCGTGGTTCCAGCATATAGCGCAGGAGATTTCCGGAGAAGATACTAAGACCGAATGGTGCGAAGCTGTTGATGATGAACAGTATAATATATTGCAGTAATTATTTAGATTCAGAAATAAGAAGTCAAAGGAGAATTAAATAATGTTAGGAAATTTCAGTTATAAGAATGCAACAAAGCTTTATTTTGGGGACGATTCCCTTAAGTACCTTAATGAAGAATTGTCAAAGTATGGTAAAAATGTGCAATTGATTTACGGTGGTGGATCCATTAAGAAAAATGGTCTTTATGATGAGATTGTAAAGATTCTTAGGGATAATGGGAAAAATATCATTGAGGATGCAGGTGTCATGCCGAACCCTACAATTGAGAAGTTAAGAGAGGGGGTGCATATAGCCCGTGAAAATAAGTCAGATCTGTTGCTTGCGGTAGGAGGAGGCTCGTGCTGTGATTATGCCAAGGCCGTATCCGTGTCAGTTAACTGTGATGAAGATCCCTGGGAGAAGTATTTTGATCGTTTTGAAGAGCCGACATGCGAGATACTTCCAGTTGGATGTGTCCTGACTATGGCAGGTACGGGATCAGAAATGAATGCAGGTGCAGTTATTACCAACCATGCACAGAAGCTGAAAATTGGTCATGTATTTGGTGAAGAAGTGATGCCAAAGTTTTCAATCCTCAATCCTAAGTATACCTTCTCTCTTCCAAAGAGACAGATGGTAGCAGGTATATATGATATCTTCAATCATATCTGCGAGCAGTATTTCTCTGGTGAGGATGACAACACTAGTGATTATATAGCAGAAGCATTGATGAAGTCTGTTGTTCACAGTTCTCTTATCGCTATCGAAGATCCTGAAGATTACGAGGCAAGATCAAATATCATGTGGACAGCAACCTGGGCACTCAATACCTTGATATCAAGAGGAAAGAGTGAAGACTGGATGGTGCATATGCTTGGACAGTCAGCAGGAGCATATACAGATGCAACTCATGGAATGACTCTTTCAGCAGTATCACTTCCATACTATCGATATATTATGCCTTACGGGATTAAAAAGTTTAAGAGGTTTGCCGAAGAAGTATGGGATATATGTTCTGAAGGTAAGACAGATGAACAGGTAGCCGAAGAAGGTCTTGAAGCTATGGAAAACTGGATGAGAAAAATAGGTGTGGCAATGAGTCTTTCGGAGTTAGGTGCTACTGAAGATATGATCGATGGAATTACGGATGGTACAATTATCCTGGAGGGTGGATACAAGGTACTGACTAAAGATGAGGTTAGGGAAATTATAAGAAAAAGCATGTAGGAGATGAAGGGGGTTATGATGATTACAGTAAATCTATACTATACAGGTGAAAACGGAAACGCTCGACAATTTGCTGAAGAGATGGAAAGCAGCGGTACCGCAGATAAGATCCGGGCAGAAGAAGGAAACGTCAGATATGAATACTTCTTTCCTATGAAAGATTCTGAGACAGTCCTTCTGATTGATGCATGGATAGATCAAGAAGCAATTGATAAGCATCATGCGTCACCGATGATGCAGACTATTTTGGAACTTCGCGAGAAGTATGACCTGCACATGAAGGTGGAAAGGTTCATCTCGGATGAACTTCCGGAATCGGATGAAGGATTTGTGCGTTCTTAGAGTGACGCTATTACATAATATCGCAATGTACCTTGGGAAGTAAAACAGAAAGTTACAGTTATTACCGCATCGGTATATAATCGCAATATAATCGAATACCATAGACTTGAAAAGCTGCCTTATTAAACTTTTCCAAGGAAAAATCTCCAAATCTTTTGCAGTTTTACTCACTAAGTCAAGATAATTCACCGAGATGATTTTGACAAAAATGGTCACGAGAGTCCAAAATTATCAAAACTTGCGTTGCTAAATCATTGTTACGTGGTATAATGACAAAAACGGACTATTGAGTCCGAAAATATCAGAGGTGCCAAATGGAAATAAAGAGAGATAAATATCTGGATGATTTAAAAGACCGTATGCATAACGGTATGATTAAAGTTGTTACCGGAATCAGAAGAAGTGGAAAATCCTACCTTGTTTTTTCTATTTTTAAGAGTTATTTAATTGGCGAAGGTGTGAGTGAGAATCACATCATTGAAATGGAATTTGATAGGAAAGAGAATGCAAAATACCGTGATCCGGATGCACTGCTTGACTATGTAAAAGAACATATTTCAGATAAAGGAGATTATTACGTTCTTCTTGACGAAGTGCAAATGCTAAAAGATTTTGAGGAAGTCCTTAATTCGTTGCTTCATATAAAGAATTTAGACATCTATGTCACGGGAAGCAATTCAAAGTTTTTGTCCAGTGATGTTCTTACAGAATTTAGAGGGCGTGGGGACGAGATTCATGTTTATCCATTGACTTTTCAGGAGGCAATGCAGAATTATAAAGGGGATATTTATCATGGATGGGCAGAATATGTCACTTATGGAGGGCTTCCACTTGTTTGGGGAATGCGCACAGATCAGCAAAAAATTAAGTATCTGACGGATCTTTTCGAAAAAACATATATAAGTGATATTATTGATCATAATGGTATTGAGAAGACGGAGGAATTGGAAACTCTGTTGAATGTACTTGCTTCTGCAGTAGGTTCACTTACAAATCCCACGAAAATTGAAGCAACTTTTAAAAGCGTATTGAAATCAAATATCTCCAGAAATACGATTGTACAGTATCTAGGATACCTAAAGGATGCTTTTATTATAAATGAAGCAAACAGGTATGATGTTAAAGGTAGAAAGTACATTGGAACACCACTTAAATACTACTATGAGGACATTGGCCTTAGAAATGCCAGACTTGGATTCCGTCAAGTGGAAGAAACACATTTGATGGAAAATGCTGTATATAATGAATTACTATCAAGAGGCTATGCAGTTGATGTAGGGGTGGTGGAAACAAGAAAGCGAAATCAAGAAGGTAAACAAGAGAAGAGAAAGCTGGAAATAGATTTCGTAGCCAATATGGGAAGTCAACGTTACTATATTCAGTCAGCATTCCAAATTCCTGATCAAGAGAAAGAAAGACAAGAAAAGGAATCGCTTAATAATGTAGATGATTCCTTTAAAAAGATTGTTTTGGTTCGAGACGTCGTGAAGATTTCCAGAGATGAAAAAGGAATAGTCACAATGAGCATTTATGATTTTTTGATGGATAAAAATAGTTTGGAAAAATGCTGAGTGGTGTTATTTGACAAATTGCGGTTTTAATTACAAACAATATAATATTACTTGAGGATGGGATTTGGCAAACTTGATAAAGTACCTAGTGATTTTAACATCACAGAGGAAGAATATATAGAAAAAAGAAAGAAATGAATCCCTAGCTATAAATGGAAACATTCGGTTTTGCTTATCAACGAAGATTATGAGATATAGGAGAGAAACGATGAAACATATCATCACTGTTCAGCATACACAATCAGTTCATCACACAAATGGAATGGTAGGCTCTTGGACTGATTGGGATCTTACAGAACTTGGGAAAAGTCAGGCTGATCATATTGGAAATAAGTTAAAAGATGAGCTTACCGATAAAAAAGTAGTCATATATTCATCGGATTTAAAGCGTGCAAAACAGACAGCCGAAGAAATTGCTAAATATATGGGAGTAAAACCAGTACTCCGAAGTGAATTGAGAGAACGTAATCTTGGTAAGTGTTGCGGAAAATCTGTGCAGTGGCTTCGTGAGAATATGGAAGGTCCGGAACAAACCGTTGATGATAAATTGTTCTCGGATGGAGAGAGTCGTCGTGATGCTTGGAAGCGTCTATTGCCTTTCTTTGAAGAAATAATGGCAAATGATGAAGAGTATATTATCATTGTATTTCATGGAGATCTTTTGAGCCTTTGGAATGCAATGTATTTGGGTTTATCGGTTGAATCATATTATAACGTAGATATACATGGGCCAGCAGGCGGTGTATCTCATATGATTGTCGGTGATGACGGTAAACATCGAGTAAGGCATATTAATGATATGTCTTATATTTTGTAAATATTCAAAATGAATTAGATTTCGGTTTTGTTTACCAGCGAATACATATATGAGGATTAAATATGAGTGACTTTACTATAAACGAAATGCAACAGATGCAGAAACTCCTACAGGAGAAATATAAGGATATATGGGAGCCTATAGGTGATAAGATTGGTAAAAGAGTAGCAAAAAAGTTTTAAAATTGTATAATAATGGATATCTACTGCATATTATGTAAACTATAATACCTAAGATGCGTAACAAAATTGACTAAAAAATCCAGTATTTATGCGGCCTACAAGCCTCTATAAGACAAGAGGTATCCCTCTAGATCCCCGCCCTATAAGTAACAAAATACCTTCTCCAAGTTAGTCCTCGATTACTTAGTAATCGAGGATCTGCACAAAGTGCAGACTCGTTCTGCGTAGCAGAATCAAGACTTGCGTAGCAAGGATTGCATGGTTGCAAAGCAACCATGGAGCAAAGAGCTGGTTCATAGTTTTGAATTTTTAATTAAGCTACTTAAATTAAGTGGCTTTTTTATTTTTCTGCTGGAAGATGATTCGTTTGTTGTAGGGGGACGTTATGTGTTATAGTCTTATAGAAATCTTATTATTTTAGGTAATGGAGCAGGACAATGAAAATTAAAATGGCAAATGTCATAACTGGGATTCGAATCGTATGCAGTATTGCATTGCTGTTCAGTCCGTTGTTTTCAAATACTTTTTATACTCTGTATATCATTGCTGGGATCAGTGACATGGTAGATGGGACAGTTGCTAGGAAAACAGGGAACGTCAGTGAGTTTGGATCGAAGTTTGATACTGTGGCCGATTTTGTTCTGGTTGTAGTATGTTTGATAAAGTTGATTCCAGCACTTCATATCCCGATGTGGCTTTTCATCTGGATCATTGCGATTGCTGCAATCAAGGTAATCAATCTGATTTATGGATATGTGATCCGAAAGGAATTGGTTGTCCAACATACAGTAATGAATAAGGTGACGGGAATACTGTTGTTCGTTTTTCCATTGACAGTTACTTTTATTGATTTGAAATTCAGCGAAGTAATCGTCAGTGCCGTGGCAACATTCGCAGCAGTACAGGAAGGACATATGATAAAGAAAAGAATGTAAGCTTTCAGTTTGCCGGGATGAAGAATAAACGTAGAATCAGAGGTTTCATGAGGTGAAAATGATGAATAGAGAGGTAAGATGGACAAATTATTTATGGCTGAGTTTGCTCTCATTCGGAGCATTTATGCTTGAATATTTTTCAATATTTGTAATCGAACCCATGCTTCTTCATGTAGATATAGGGAACTATACAGTAGATCAAAGAAGTGTACACTGTATCATTATGGCTTTTGTGTGGACTGTTTTTATTGCAATACTGCTATTTTTTTCTCGGAAACATTTACATTTTCCATCAAGAGAAAACAAAGAAGAAAATCTTTCTTTGGGAAATTGGATAATAACATTTATTTGCTTAATTGGTTGTAAGATTTTGACTTTTATTGATTGGCATACTCTAAAAGTAGTAGGTGAAATTCAAGATAAAAATATATATCAATTCTGCGCACAATATTTATACTATGTATTGGAAGTGATGCTTGTTGTTCTGATTATCATATATGGGCAAAAAGCAATTGAAAACTTGCTAAAAAAAGAAAGCCCGATTCCTTATGGCGGTATTATATTGGCTGTGACATGGGGAGCGTTTCATTTCGTGTCAAGAGGAGTAGGACTTGAAATATGGAACGGCATTTCCACTATGATATTTTCTGTTCTTAGCGGAGTAATGTATTTAAGACTAAATAGGAGATGGCTATATAGCTATCTTTTTATCGCTGTAGGTTATTTACTATAAATTCAAGTATAGATTTTTCTTGAGAGGAAAAAATATGGGATTATTTGACAAGTTTAAGAAAAAAGAAGAACCTAAAAACTTTGTGCCGATGTATCTTTATGAAGAAAAAGATATGGAAGAGGTTGATACATACATTGGATGAAGAGCCTTTCTATAAGCTTGTTACTATGGGTGCAGGAGCTTATGAAATGAATATTCCGGATAAATGGAAGGAATACAATCTTGAACGTGCTGAATATGTAATGTATGTTCCGAAAGATTGGGATCTTCAAAGTAAGGACATGAAGGACTATTGGCCAATCAAAGTTCTTAAGGATGTTGCACGTCTTCCTATCTGGTGTGATACATGGCTTTCTTTCGGTCATACGACACAGTCAGATGAAGAAGGAACGCCTTATGCTTCCAACACGAGATTCAATAGTGTAATTCTTGATTTTTGTGAAAATCATCAGGGAGATGTTCGATTGAAAACATCCTCAGGTAAGACAATAAATTTTTATCAAGTCATTCCTCTTTATCCTGAGGAATTGAAGTTCAAGCTGGAAAATGATGCAGAAACTCTTATAGATATGTTCGGTGAAAATGAAATCGAATATAAAGTTGTAGATATAAATAGAAAAAGTGCTATTAAGTAAATCAGATTAAAATAACGAAATCTGACGCAATACTTTATTTGCGTTTCGTCAGAAGGTGCAATCCATATGCAATTGGTATCGTCAGAACGATTGATATCATCACATAAATAAACTGATTCTTTATATAGAAAATAGGCTTTGCCATGTCATTGACAAATGCATAACTGAACATCTGAATAAACAAAGGATGTACCAGGTAGAATTCTAATGTAAAAGTTCCAAGAAATTTCAGGATAGGATTGCCGATTCGTATCTTCATACCTACAAGCAGAACAAACCAGACAAAAGTAGCTGCGCTGATCAGTTGTCCGATCAACTCTGCTTTAGCGTGTCCAGCATCAGTATATTGACCGCCTAGAAGATGAATGACCACAGAGTAATAGTTAGCAAAGGCAAATGCACATACTGTGATCAGAAATGACAAGATCAGCCAAAGTGGATATGCTTTTTTGAAAAGAGAAATTATTCCTTCTTTATGACGAGCTGCAACGATGCCTAGCACAAAAAGAAACGGTGTGTTGAACCACCAGGTACCGGGACCGAAGAACATACAAAGTAGAAAATGCAGCACTGTTCCAAGGATCATTACAGTCATAGAAAGCCAATCTTTTTTTATGATTTTAAAACTAAGATAAAACAGGAAATAAAGATAGATCATTGCAGGTACATACCAGATATAATCATAAGTACCCAGCCAGATTGGTTTAGCAACCGAAATCTTTCTTACTTTTTCAATGACAAAAAAGACTAACCACATAACGATTGTGGGAGTCAGAACCGGAAGAATCCTTCGCATGAAGAAATGATCGAAAAAGTTCTCTTTAAAATGTGCCGTATATACGCCATAGCCGGAGCAGAAAAAGAAGACTGCTACACACAGGTATCCTATAAAAACAAATGCATCCAGACCATGATGGATTTTGGTCGGTATCAGCCATGGAGCACATGTCCTCTGTGAAGCATGATGGAACAGGATCAGAATAGCACAATATCCGAGGAATGCTTTTGTATGGGAATAAGAAAGCACTTCATCATTCCATTCTCCTTTTTTACAAAGATGAGCTCCCCAAAACAGAAGTATCAATAAAGCCGGATAAAATATATAATGCATGGTATTTAGTTCCTTTCCACATGACTATTTCATTATCATAACTTGTTTATTATACCATTGCAGTATTGCCTTATCCAAGGACAAATTATTCTTTCGTACGATATTTTGAAGCTTAAATTGACAGAAGACAAACGTATGTCTATATGATATTATGCAAGAACGCAGATACCATATTTTCTGTGTGAGTTTGAAGGTGAGCCGGTCAGGATAACTGTTGTGGTGGCAATAACAGCTGTTACATTTCTGCTTACATTTATCTGATGAATTAGGGTTCGGATATGTTAAGGACTTCTCTAAAAAGATTATCGATTTTATTAACAATAATAGCTATGCTTAGTCTGACCGGATGCCGAAGTTATGCGTCACATTATAATACAACAATGTGTGTTTATACTAATGATTCCGATTCGGCAAGCCTCAGTTTCAGTACATTTGAAGGTACAAAGAGTTCTAAACTTAATAGTAAAGAATCCGGAAATAGTCTGAAATATACAGGTAAATTGGGCAAAGGTGCTGCTACTATTTATTATGATGACGATGGGACTAGGAAAGAACTATTCACAATCAAAGGTGGCGAGACTGTTGATTCTAAGATTGAAGGCCTTGATAAAGGAAAACTTTATATCATATTCGAGAGCGATGGCAAGTGTGAAGAAGGCAGTTTTAAATTCGAGCTTGAATAGAAAAGTGGCCTTATATTTAAAGATAGGAAAGGGCTAAAAACTATCAATTCGAGAGGTGATATTATGACATTTGATAATACAGATAAAAGGGATGTATTAATAATGGTGACATTTCCTAATATTGATAAAATAAAGGAAATTCAAAAGAAGTATTATGATATAGCAGATAAAATAGAACCACATATTGCTGTGACATTTCCATTTGATTCTGATATATCTGATGAAGACCTATATGAAAAAATAACTAAAGTAGTAGAAAAATATAAACCATTTAGAATTATATGTCATGGTGTTTCAACTCCTATAGGTGAATCCAATTATAGATTTTTAGATGTTGTAGAAAATAAAGATATCATCAAAAGTATGAGCGATGATATTTACAAGAACATTGTTCCAGAAGAATTAGAACATAGAGATAAATACAATTACGTTCCTCATATTAGTTTAGCTAATAAGCCATTAGATAAAGAAATAGAATTAGATGATACATTTGAAATGGTGGTTGATTCATTATATGTTGAAAGAATAGGTAGTAATGATGAATCAATTAAATTGTATGATATTTGGCTTTGAGATTTTTTGAAGAAGAGGTTTTGGAAAAATGGTCTTAGTGTTAGATGATACTTCTAAAGTAAAGCATTTCAGAAGGTTTTTCGATTATTGTGCCACAGAATGAAGCGTGGGCAGCACTTATAGAATAGGTATATCCTGATGCAAAGAAGGTAACTAGATATATCCTCAGATGTCTGGAAGAAAATCTGTATCCAAGTTGGGATGCGCAAAACATGAATTCAGTTCACTTGGCTGAAAAACTTGGTTATCGGATCGTATCGGTAAATGAATCGTAGAATGCTTATAAAATCACATGTTTTGGTGGGTAAACGAAGCGTCGGTTGATATTATTCTTCTGTGGACATAGGATAGCAACCGAAGGAGGTGAAAAAATGGATGCAGAAAAATTCGGTTGCTTTGTAGCTGATAGAAGAAAAGAATTAAAGATGACTCAAAAGGATTTGGCTGCAAAAATCCAAGTGACAGATAAGGCGGTCAGCAAATGGGAAAGAGGTTTAGGATTCCCGGATATAAATACAATAGAATTTTTAGCTGAGGCTTTAGATGTATCCATTACAGAACTTATGAAATCAGAAAAATCAAACAGTACTACGATGGATGAAACGGTAGAAAATGTTATTCAGGTTGCCAAAGCAGATATTGAGGAACGACACAAGATCATAATCTATACATTTGCTGGAACAACAGTGTTGCTTACAATTCTGGAAATATTGTTGGGTATCGATTGGAATGCAGAAAAGCTGCAACTAAGTGCTGGTATTCCGTGGGTGGCTATTATTCCAGGAGTTTTAATGATTTTATATGGAATTATCTGTAAGCTGCGCGGTAAAAAATCATTTGGCGCAGCTGCAATCGGGATTTGTATGCTATTGATACCAATCATTCTTTTGGGTGCAGCATTTCTCGTTATGGGTATATTTTCAGGCTTATAATTTTTGTATGTGTTGATTTTCTGTGATTTTTTGGTATAATGAGCCCGTTTGGTAAAAAAGTATTATATAAAGGGGAATTAGTATGAAAAAAATAGGAAAAAGAATTATTTCACTGTTGCTAGTTGCAGCGATGATCATTATTTGCGTTCCAGTTACAACATTGAATGCTAAGACTCAGATAAAACTGAGTAAACGCAAAATTAGGATGACACAGGGGAAAGAAATAGTCCTTAAGCTTAAGGGCGTAGATAAAAAAGCAAAAATAAAGTGGTATGTCAGTAAAAAGGGTGTTGTTAAACTGAAGAACAGTAAGAAGTCTGCTTGCAGAGTGAAAGCTAAAAAGCAGGGAACAACATATGTTAAAGCTAAATATAAGGGAAAAATCTATAGATGCAAAGTTACTGTAGTTAAGAAAAAAACTAAAAAGCCGGCGCCGATACCAGTTCCAGAACCAGTTCCGGAACCAACACCAGAACCGACGCCGACACCAGTTCCAGAACCGACACCGACTCCGGAACCAACACCAGAACCAACCCCGACTGTTTCGAGTGATATTACATTTAACGGAAAAAAATATGAACTTTCATTTGATGATGAATTTGACTCATTTGATCCGACCAAATGGGAGTATTGTCCTGAAAAGGAACGTCAGGATGCAGGTTGTGAATGGAAAAATTCCTGTAGTTCATTTGAAAATGGAGAATATGTACTTACCTGTTATGTTGATGATAAGGGAACTCCGTTAAGTGGAGGTATTCAGACAAAAGAAAAGTTCGAACAGACTTATGGACTATACCATATGCGTTTTAAGATGGAAAAATCCAGTGGTCTTTGGTATGCATTCTGGCTACTTACTGAAAAAATGCATAATTCTGTTGGTAATGGTGCAACAGACGGTGCAGAACAGGATGTTTTTGAATTAGTACCGAATAAGAACTTATATGCTATGGCTGTACATTGGGATGGATACCATGAAGATATCAAGCATAAAGGCAAGGAAAAATATGTTAAAGACGATTTCTATGATGAATATCATGAATTATGGTATGAATGGGATAAGGATGGATATCGTCTATACCTAGACGGAACAGATGAAGAACATCTTATGATGAAGATCAAAGGAGAGGACACAGAAGGAACGTGTGCGGTACCTTGTTATATGATTCTTTCTGCTGAGTTTGGAACATATGGCGGGGAAATAAAAAAAGATATGGAACCAGCTCATTTCTATGTGGATTATGTTCGTGCTTACAAAGAAAAGATAGAGAAATAGTATTGTTATTATTTCTTAGAAAAATATGACAGTTGAAATCAGATTTCAACTGTCATATTTTTCATTGATTCTACAGATCACGTGAGATGTAGTTGCTTTCTACTTCTTTATAAAAGTCTTTTTTCTCTCGTTCTTTCATAAGATCCATAGCGGATTCTTTTTTTGTGTCTGCTCCTGAATCTGTCTTTTCTTTTTTATCAGCTTTATCATCAGAATCATTCTTATCCGTTTTTGCTGTAATTGCTTTTAATAGATATATTCCAAGAATGATGACTATAGTTACAATGAATATTCCTAGCAGTCCCACCCCCATGATAGGGAGAGAATCCATAAATGCATTAATATCAAATTTCATAATGAGTCCTCCTATCGTGCTATCAGGTTAAGGATGAGTCCTCCGGCTATAACGGAAGCAATCTGTCCTGAAACATTAATACCTATTGTATGAGTAAGAAGGAAGTTTGAAGGATCTTCCTCTAGACCAAGCTTATGTACTACTCTGGATGACATAGGGAATGCAGATATTCCTGCTGCGCCGATCATAGGATTGATCTTCTTCTTTGCGAAGATATTGATGATCTTTGCAAAGATAACTCCACCTGCTGTATCGAAGATAAATGCAACAAGTCCGAGTCCGAGTATCAGAAGTGTCTGAGGATTCAGGAATGCATCGGCCTGCATTTTTTCTGCGATAGTAATTCCTAAGAAGAGTGTTATCAGATTAGGAAGAGCGGTCTGAGCAGTATCGGAAAGTGATTTCAGTACGCCACTTTCTCGTATAAGATTACCAAACATAAGGAATCCGATAAGTGCGACTGCATTAGGCGCTACGATTCCAACAAGGATGGTAACGAATATAGGGAAGATAATCTTGGTAGTCTGAGAAACATTTCCCGGATTATATTCCATTTTTATCTGACGTTCTTTTTTAGTCGTCAGAAGTTTAATGATCGGTGGCTGTACGATAGGTACAAGAGCCATATATGAATAGGCTGCAACGATGATAGCTCCGATATATTTAGTTCCAAAATAGTTGGCTACAAATATAGAAGTAGGGCCATCAGCAGCACCGATGATAGCGATTGAAGCGGCATCACGAAGTTCAAATCCAAAGAGTGAAGCAAGACTCAGTGTGAAGAATATACCGAACTGAGCAGCAGCACCGAATATCATAAGCTTTGGATTGGATAGAAGCGGACCGAAATCAATCATCGCACCTATTCCAACGAATAGTAAAAGTGGAAATAGTTCGTTAGCTATACCGCTTTCGAAAAGGATTGAGATTGGTCCTTCCTGAAGGATATCTCCGACCTTCTGAGTTATGGCTCCTGACATAGGCAGGTTGACCAGGATGGCACCAAAACCAATAGGAAGCAGAAGAGTCGGTTCCATATTTTTCTTAATAGCAAGATATATGAGGATTCCTCCGATTATCCACATTATCAGCTGTTTTATATCTAGATATTGAACATTTGAGAAGAGTGTAGAAAAAACTCCCATGATAGTTCCCCTTTCATATAGATTTAACAAGAAGATATTTTATCATAAATTATGATTATAAACAATTATACATTATTCGTTCTTGTATGTTATACTTAGAAAACTAGATAGGAAAGGGATGACAAATATATGGAACTGAAAAAACTTCCTTATAATCTGACTGTTTGCAAGTTAGATATGGATGCTGAAATCAATCAGAAAGCAGATTTTTATTTTGTTGGAAAGACGGATGAAGAGCTTTCGCTGGTCTGTCGTACTGAAGATACACCGGAGAAAACACTTGAGAGGGATGATGGATGGAAGGGATTCAGAATTCAGGGAGTTTTGGATTTTTCGCTGATAGGAATTCTTTCAAAGCTGTCAGGAATCCTGGCTGAGAATCAGATCGGGATTTTTGCAGTATCAACATTCAATACGGATTATATTCTTGTAAAAGAAGAGAATTTTGAGAAGGCACTTGATGTTCTTTCGGACGCTGGATATAAGATTATATGACGAGAAATGGCTAAAACAGTAGGTATCCAATGGATACTTTTGTAGTTTTAGCTATTTTTTTATTGCGGATTGTTTTTGCTCATATTAGGATTAAAGCTGTAGTAACTATTAAAAACGCGGGAGGTTTTTGAAATGAGGAAAAATGTGAAAGTAACAAAAAGAAAGATGATGGTCATAGCAGTTGCGATGTCTCTTATGATGACAGCGACTACTGCTTGTGGCGGTACTGATACATCATCAAACAGTGGTAATGCTACTACTGAAGCTGCGACCGTTGAAGAGGTAACAACTACTGAACAGGCTGAGACTGAGGCTGAGACAACAGAAGCTTCAACAGAAGAGGTAACGGAAGAAGCTAAAGACGAAGCAAGCAGTGGTTCTGCAAGCGCAGAAGCTCCGAATGGAGATGGACTTATGAGCGAAGAAGATGTTCAGAAGGGTTATGTTTGGTTAGATAAGATTCAGGGTTCAATGTCATTTAAGCTGACATATGAAGATCTCGTGGCACGATTTGGAGTTGATGGAAAACTTGATAAAGAAGAGCTTGATGAGGAAAACTCAATAAACAAGCGTTTCTATAAGTGGATATCTACTGATGATGATACACATTTCATATATGTGAATTTTGCTGAAAAAGAACCAGGAAAGTATATGATAACTGCATTTAATTCAAGTGGATTCTCAAGCCAGGATGCTGCTGATAAGTATCTCAGTGAGCTTGAGTCAGGAGCCCAGGAAGAAAACAAGGCTGCAGCAGCAAATGCAGAAACATCGTCAGTTACTGAGGATGTATATCCATTTGGAAAGAAGGACGATGCGACAAAGGTGACATTTGATCTTCCGGCTGGTTGGTCATATAAAAACAGCTCCGGAAAGATCAAGATAGTTGAGTCAGATGATGTTGAAGCATTTGGTGCAGGATTTATTCAGATAGAGATTAAGGAAAGTATGGAGAAGATTGATACATATCTGGACAAATTTGAAAATCTGGCAGACATAGATTCAAGAGATATAAATGGAATCACAATGACCGGAAGAACTTATTCATATATCGGATATGACTGGACAGAATATTATGGCGAGCTTTCGGATGGAAAAGCTATATCCATAGGTATTGTTCGGGCAGATACTGCTGACGGAACAATGGGAGATAAGATACTGAAAAGTCTGAGCTGGTAGTTCGGTTTGGGGAGAGTTACACATAGAGCTTACTCATTTGGTGGGTAGGCTCTTTTTCTGTCTGATAATATAAAATGATAGATTATATAAAAGATATAGGTTCTTTGGATTATATGGTTAATAAGTGTTATAATCTACATATGGATGTAATCAAGAAAAATGGGGAGAAACTGAATGAAAGACTTTCTTAAAAGACATAAGGTTGTAAGGGGATTTTTAAAGGTATTATTTAGGATATGTATCGTTGTTTTATTGATAAATGTATTTACACTGATCTTCATGCATGTATATCCTTCTTTTGGTGCTAGAACCACTAAGTCGGATAGGGGTGATTATAAGAGGCGTGCTGATGGTTATTTTGACGGAGAGGAGTTTTATTATCCTTCTGAATGGAAGATAGAAGGAGTAAAGGAGAATAATAAAGTATCAAAAAAAGAAACCGTTCCGAAGGATAATCTTCCGATTGAAACGCCTGACTTTACCAAAGCTTCTGAGGATGATGTCTGTGTGACGTGGATGGGGCATTCAAGTATGTTGATACAAATGCATGGAAAGAATATACTTATCGACCCTGTATTTGCAGATCGATCATCGCCTGTTCAGTGGGCAGGCCCGGAAAGATATACAAAGCCGTCAATAACAGTTGATGATATTCCCAAACTGGACGCAGTTCTTATAACGCATGATCATTATGATCATCTGGATATGGATACTATCAAGGCACTTGAAAAAAAGACGGATCATTTCATAGTTCCACTTGGTGTGGAAAAACATATAAAACGCTGGATAAAGAATGACAGTAAGGTTTTTAATCTGGCATGGTGGGGAAGTGTTAATCTTGGTGGTCTTGAAATATACTGTACGCCTTCGTGTCATAGATCAGGAAGAGCGCTTGATGATCAGCTTTCAACCCTTTTTTGTTCATGGGTTTTGAAGGATGAAAAACATCAGATATTTGAGAGCGGAGATACGGGATATGGCGCTCACTTTGAAGAGATACATGATAGATTTGGTGATTTTGATCTATTCATGCCTGATAGTGGTCAGTACAATATAAACTGGCATAGTTCTCATATGTTTCCGGAGGAGACTGTGATGGCGGCAGAAACACTTGGGGCAGCTGCAGTCATGCCGATACATTGGGGGACATTTGTATTATCAGATCATGGTTGGGATGATTCTCCTGAACGAGTTACAACTCAATGCGAAAACAAAGGCATTGAAGTGATCACGCCGAAGATATGTGAAACGATGTCTCTTAATAACTCAGAAAGCTATCACGACCGCTGGTGGAGAGATTATGAGTGATAGATATTTCCTGAAACTGAGTATAAGATTTTACTCAGTTTTTACATACAGATAACTTATGCTTTACTTCGCTGTACTATGATAGATTCGTAAAAGAATGATAGAATCAATTATAGTAGGAGAAAAAATTGTGATTAAGGTAATATTACAACTCTTTGGAGGAGTAGGGTTGTTCCTGTTCGGAATGAACCTGATGGGATCATCACTTGAGAAGCTTGCAGGTTCGGGTCTCGAACAGATTTTAGGGAAAATGACTACTAGTCGTAAGAAGGGCGTAGGTACCATTAAGGGATGGGGCCTTGGTCTTGGCGTGACCGGAATCATTCAGAGTTCGGCCGCAACGACTATAATGCTTATAGGTTTTGTAAATGCAGGTATTATGACTTTGGGGCAGGCGATTCCGGTTGTTTATGGATCAAATGTCGGAAGTACTGTTACAGCGCAGATACTAAGACTGGGAGATATCTCATCTGATAATGTATTCATGATGCTTTTAAAGCCGGCTCAATTTGCATGTGTGCTTCTTATTGTCGGTGCTTTTATCCATATGTATATCATAAGTAGCAATATGTTTATCAAGACGAAAAAGATGAAAGATATATCTGGTATTCTTATTGGTCTTGGTACTCTTTTTTATGGAATGACTATGATGGAAGAAGTTTTTAAACCTCTCCAGAAATCTAAAGAGTTTCAGAGTTTTTTCACATCATTTAAAAATCCTATTATAGGTATTCTGACTGGTCTTGTGATCACTGCACTCATTCAGAGTTCCAGTGCATCTGTTGGTATTCTTCAGACTCTTTCGAAAACAGGAGTTGTTACATATCAAACGGCTATTCCAATCATAATTGGTCAGAACATTGGTAAATGTATGACAATAATTCTTGGTAGTATCGGAGCTAATAAGAAGGCTAAAAGAGTAGCACTCAGTTATCTTTTGTTTAATATCCTCGGGGCTATTGCATTCACGGTTATCATTTACGGAATATATTATACTGTCGGTATACCTGGGTTCTCGAATACTGTGCGTATGGGCGGCATAGCCAATCTTCATCTTGGTTTCAATCTCATAATGAGTATCGCTATGATGCCATTTTCCAAACAGATGGCGAACCTGACTGGCAAGATTCTTAAGGACAGTGATGAGGTAGTCGTTGAGGAAGAGTTCAGAGCACTTGATGATATGCTTCTCAAAACTCCGGGTATCGCTCTATCGCAGTGTAAGATACTGATGAAAAGTATGGGCGAAAAGATTATGGAGAACTATGATATCGCGACCGGACTTATATTTGAAAATGATGACGAAGCATTTAATATTCTGAATGAAAATGAAGATTTTATTGATAAATGTGAAACTGTTCTGTCAGCTTATGTGGTTAAGATTGACAGAGAACGACTGACTATAGATAATAGACATATGATGCTTGAGATTCTGAACTCAATAGGTGACTATGAGAGGATTGGCGATTATGCTATGAACATAGCCTACGTTGCAAGACATGCGCATGACGAGAAAGTTCACTTCTCGAAGAAGGGAAAGAAGGAACTTAAATCTATGATTGAAGCTTCTAGACATCTTATAGAAATGTCATTTGATGCATTTGATAATGACAAGAAAAATGATGTTGGAAAGATAGAAGTTTTATCAAGGTCCATCACAAAGATGAAGGAGATCATATCGGATCATCACGTAGACAGACTTCAGGATGGTGACTGTGGTGTAGATGGTGGAACTGCTCTGTATGATCTGATCAACTGTTTTGAGAGGATAGGAGTTCATAGTAGAAGTATTGCAAGACATATAGCCAAGAGATTAGAACCAGATGGTCTTCAGGATGAAATGCACGGAAGTATTATGAATAGAGGCAGTGAGGAATACCTTGCTCTGGAACATTATTATATTGAGAAGTATTTCCCTAAGAAACTGCAAAAGGTGGCAAAATGATAAATATCTATATAGTTGAAGATGACAGGAATATTCTTGAAATAGAAACCTACGCTCTTACCAGCGGAGGTTTTGAAGTTATGGGCTTTGAAAATGCACGTGACTTCTTCGATGAGCTTGAAAAAGGACTTCCAGATCTTCTTCTGTTAGATGTTATGCTGCCGGATATGGATGGTATTGAAATATTAAAAAGGTTGAGAGGAAGGGAAGATACCAGGAATCTTCCAATCATAATGGTAACTGCAAAGGCTACTGAGCTGGATACGGTGAGAGGTCTGGATCAGGGAGCGGATGATTATATATCAAAACCTTTCGGGGTTATGGAGCTTATCTCGAGAGTAAAAGCTTTGCTTCGCCGTACAGGAAAGACTGAGCAGAAGGAATCTTATGAGCTAGGAAATATAACTCTGAATCCAGAGAGCAGAGACTGCATAGTGAATGGTGAGCGTATAGAACTTACATATAAAGAATACGAATTGTTTCTTCTCCTTGTAAGAAATGCAGGAACTGTTCTTACCAGAGATGTACTCATGGAAAAGATATGGGGGATTGATTTCGAAGGAGAATCAAGAACTCTTGATATGCACATCAAGACACTGAGACAGAAACTTGGAGATGAAAGTCAGCATATACAAACAGTCAGAAATGTTGGCTATGTAGTGAGGTAGATTGATTGAATAAAGCTATAAATATACGAATGATGATAGTGGCTACGATTGCTATTCTTTTTACGGCACTCTTATCCACTTTTTGCTATTATAGGGTATTTCAGGAAGAGGTTCTGGAAGACCTTGAAGTCTATGCCAGAATACTTTCTGACATGGATAGTGTTGAAAGTGAAAAATATGCTGAGGAACTATCCAAGTCAGAGATAAGAATGACCATCATCAGTGAAAATGGTGAGGTTATTTTTGATAATGTGGCAGATGTCAGCGGACTCGAAAACCATAGGAGTAGAGCTGAGATAAAAGCTGCATATTCAGTTGGAGAAGGATACAGCGTAAGAAAATCCGAAAGTCTCAGATATTCGAATTATTACTATGCTGTCAGACTTCCAAATGGAGGCGTGATAAGAACTGCGAAAAAGACAAGCAGTATCTTCAATATATTTGGTCATGCATTTCCATATGTTATCCTGATAGTGATGGTGATCCTGATCATCAGTTATATCATCAGCCGCCTTCTTACAAGAAGTATAGTTCTTCCAGTAGAGAAGATGGCCGACAGCATAATGGGTGAAGGCGATAAGTTTACCGGCGAGAAGAAGATATATAGCGAGCTGGTTCCAGTTATGGAACACATAAGAAGTCAGCATGAAGATCTATTGAATAAGCAGAATATAAGGCAGGAATTTACGGCAAATGTCTCACATGAACTTAAGACGCCGCTTACTTCTATTTCAGGATATTCTGAACTGATTGAAAATGGAATGACAGACGAAGAGACGACCCGTAAATTCGCAGGAGAGATACATGCAGGTGCCGACAGAATGCTTGTTCTGATAAATGACATCCTAAGACTTTCTGAGATGGATACATCTGATGAGTCTCTTACGATGGAAGATGTGGATATTCACAAGATTGCACTCGACTGTCAGGCGATGCTTGAGCCTATGGCAGAAAAACACAGCGTTACAGTACATGTTTCTGGAGAAAAATGTGTTGTATATGCCAACAAGTCCATGATGGAAGAATTGATGTATAATTTATGCGATAATGCGATAAGATACAACAATCCAAATGGAAATGTATGGATAGAAACCAGTGATCAAAGATTATCTGTAAAAGACGATGGAATAGGAATATCCAAGGAAAATCAGGAGCGGGTATTCGAAAGGTTTTTCCGTGTGGATAAGAGCAGATCACGTAAAACCGGTGGAACAGGTCTCGGTCTTGCTATAGTGAAGCATATCGTTGAGCTGAGTAATGCCAAACTGATAGTGAATAGCAGTGAGGGCCAGGGAACGGAAATGATCGTAGATTTTAAATCGTGAGGAAGTATAAATGAAGCAGAATGTAGTGATAATTCTAGCATCCGGTTCGCCGCGTAGGAGAGAACTTTTAACACAGGCAGGTCTGGAATTTCAGGTTATAACAAGTGACGTAGAAGAGAAAACTCAGTTTACAAAGCCGTGGGATGTGGTGCTTGATCTCGCAAAACAGAAATGTGATGCTGTTGCAGCTGGATTTGTCGGAGATAGTAATTATGAAACACTAAAGCTTCTGCTTGCGGAGAATACAGGAATACTTATTGTTTCTGCAGATACCGTCGTATCTATGGATGAAACAATACTCGGAAAACCTGCTGATGCAAAGGATGCACTTAGAAGCCTTATGAGTCTTTCAGGACGTCAGCATGAAGTTTATACAGGAGTATATTGTAAAGTTCTTCAATACAGCTCATTTCAGGATGCCCTTCTGGAGGCAGATAGTTTCGGATTCAGTTCTAAGACTGAGGTGAATATGTATCCATTTGATGAGTATGAAGCTTTAGATTACATAGCCACCGGCGAGCCTATGGACAAGGCCGGATCATACGGTATTCAGGGAATAGGAGAACGTCTGGTTGAATCAATAAATGGTGACTACAACAATGTAGTTGGATTTCCATTGAGCAGATTCATGAAAGAGCTTGCAGAAAGAGAATATATTGTTTATTAGGATTTACAGAAGATGGATAAGATAATTACGCTTGAGAATGTTACCAAGTCATATAATGGAAAGTGTGTTATAGATGAAGTATCCCATGATTTTTACAAGGGTCAATCGATAGCATTTGCAGGTCATAACGGATGCGGAAAAAGTACGATGCTTAAGATTCTATCGGGGATCATCAGAATAAACAGCGGTAATATACATTATCATGATAAGGTAAGATTTTCTTATGTTCCGGAAAAGTTTCCGGGTTTAGACGTAACAATGATAAGTTATCTGAGATCAGTAGCCGGGATGGAAGGCGTTGATTTCAGCGAAGTGGAAAGATTAATAGAAGAATTCTTTCTGGAGGAAATGAAAAATACCCGTATGAATAATATGTCAAAGGGAAGCCTTCAGAAAGTAGGAGTTATCCAGGCTCTTATGGCGCCGCATGATATCCTTATTCTTGATGAACCGTTGTCGGGACAGGATGCGGAGTCGCAGGAGGTTTTTATCACAAAGGTAAATGAACTGATAGGTCAGGGTGTAACAGTTTTTATGTCATGTCATGAGAAGAAACTTATGGATGAGGTCTCTGATAGTGTGTACACGATAAATCAGGGAAAACTGGAAAAAGTAGAGAATAAACAAGAGACATTCTTTAAAATATATGTAAGAAGAAATAATGAGCTGAACAGCTGGTCTGATATGATTCTTCACGGAAACAAATATATGATCACCGTAAGCGAATCAGAATTAAAGAAAAATGTCATGAAGCTGTTTAATGAAGGATGGGAGCTGGTCGGAATTGAAGAATATATATAGTTTATACCGATTACGGTTAATGGTAGTATTGAAGAGTGCAGTTCTGGTTATTCCTACGGTTTCTGTTTTTGCGTTTCTTGGGATAATGTATTCATTTCCCCCTGTTCAGGTAAGTGGTAGTTTCCTGATTACTGCATTTTTTCTTTTTGTACTTTGTGCTTACATCGCTATGAGCATACAGGGAAAGGAAAATGATGTCCATGAAGAGATTATGCTGTTTCACAGTAATTCGGAGTTCCATTATTACATTTCCAGAGAACTTGTTATGTACAGCATTTCATTAGTTTATGCGGCGTTTCTTATAGCATGTCCTATCATAAAATATAAGATTAACAGTATTATTTTTTCTCGGCCGCTTACTCGATCAGATGTTTTTTTCGGGGGCCTGATCGTTATAGGAAGTGGATTCTGCGGTATAGCATTGGGGGATCTCTTCCATCGCAGGATATTTACAACGAGAAGAAATGGGATAATAGGACTGGTCCTAATATCTATCCTTGCAGTGTGTAAGTATCCGCTTATCAAGGAGTTTTCGCCTCTAAAGATCATTGGGGTATTTGTTCCACCAATCATGGATGGCTTTAAAATGGTTGGGGATGCGGATATTTTTGATAGATCAGGTTCTTTACAGATTTTTATTCATATGACAATATATGTAATAGCCGTGATATTGATCAAGATTAGAATATTGAAATATAAAAAGTTTTAGTTGTTAAGTGAGGAACGAATTTATGAAGTGTCCCGTATGTGGAAATGATACATTTGATGAAGAAGATTATGAATATGAAATATGCCCGGAATGTTTCTGGGAATATGATATATCTCAGGTGAACAATCCGGACCTGGCAGGTGGAGCAAACAACCATTCTTTAAATGGATATAAGAAGATATATGAGGGACTAAAAAAGGATAATCCACAGTTCAGCTGCCAAAATGAATCAGATAGAAAGAAGATAGTTATGATGGATAAAAATACAGAAGATGAAGAATTAGTCTGGGAAGAGGTTTCAACAGAACACATAGTTCAGGATGAGTGGATAGATTTCAGAAAGACCGCATTCAGATTTCCGGATGGAAATGTATTCGAACCATTTTATACATACAGTAGAAGAGATTACGTTGTAGTTGTTGCTGAGGATGAGGAAGGACGTCTGATCTGCGTGAAACAGTTTAGACAGGGAATAAGAGAGGTTACTACTGAATTTCCAGCAGGTGGGATTGAGAGAGAAGACGGTAAACAATATGGCAGCAATTCATCTGCGGAAGATGCACTTGAAGCTGCTAAAAGGGAACTTATTGAAGAGACCGGTTACGAATCAGATGAATGGGAACATCTGATCTCTATTCCATCAAATGCAACTATAGCAGATAATTGGGCTCATATTTATGCTGCCCGTAATTGCAGAAAGATATCCGATCAATCTCTGGATGAGATGGAATTCCTGAATGTTAAGCTTCTAACTCCACAGGAGATCGATACGATGATAAAAGAAGGAAACTTTAAACAGGCGATGCATGTAATGGCGTGGCTGATGTTTAATAAATAAATGTAATTAACTACTTCAGCCCTTTCATCATACGAGATGAGATCATACATTCGTCTCCGTTAACCATATAGATCATACGATTCTTAAAATCTATTTTTTCTATATTATCTTTGTTAACAAGAAAAGAACGATGGCATCTATAGAATCTGTCATCAAGCTGATCTTCAATATCTTTTATCTTTCCTGCGAATTCCATCTGACGGTTTTTGCAGTGAAGGATAACTTTATGAACATTTGAAGAGGTTTCGAAGAAGAGGATATCATCATAATCTACGGTGTAAACCTTCTCTCTGACCTTAACGGAAAAGTTATTCTGAAGATTATTATTTGTAGATGCAAAACGTCTCTTTGCCTCAAGAATACATTCACGTATTCTTTTCTGAAGGGCATCGGAATCGTCCTTTAAAATGAAATCCATAGCCTCTATCTTATATATGAAAGTCATGTAGCTCATTTCTGAATGAGTGGTTACAAAGATAATGAAACCACGTGGATCAAATTCACGTATTTTGAGCGCGAGATTCATTCCGTTCATATCTGTTTTCAGATCGATATCCAGGAAGTATATTCCTACTTCCTTTGTATTTCTGACTTTATCAAGTATTTCTTCAGGATTATCTGAAACACAAGCGAGCTCCATATCAAGCTCTTCCATAATGATTACATTTTCAACTGTCTTTTTCAGATTTTCTCTTTGAACATCTATATCTTCACATATATAAATCTTTAACATTTCCGTACCTCAGATTTGTTGGTGAATACGTTTTATTCTTTACTATTCACAGTCACTGTAAAACTCACTCTAACATGATAACATATGTTGAGTTTTTTTGTTACATAAATTATAATAGTTGTGTTTGATTATTATCTGGAATTATTACTTAAAAGGGGAAACTATGCTATTAATGTTTGCGGCTTCAATAGGAATATCATTAGCGATGATTCCTAGCATATACGTAATACTACATCCGATACTTTCTATAAGGAAGAGTATTCTTGTTATTTTAGTGGAGACGGCGACGTTTTTTATAATGGGCCAACTCGCTTTTGTACTATGGATTCCGATTTCACTATTAATATGTTCAATAGTATTGGTAAAACTAACCTCGAAAAGCTATACGAGCTTATGTTTCCCTGCGCTCTATATTTATAATTGTATGATCTGTCATATATTACTTATTCCGGAATTAAAGATTTCAGGACTCACTCCTCAAGAACAGGATAAGAGTATTTTCTGGACGTGTTTTACTTATACTTTAATGTCTATCGCTTCATTTCTGACTGTATATCCTATAAGAAAAAAACTGGAAAAGCGACCTATAGGAAAACAGATAGTAACTAATCTCGAACGTGCAGATAAAAAGTTGATATATATTTCAGCTGGATTTTTCCTTGTATGTGCAGAACTGGTATTTTGTATAGCTTCAATGTTTTATAAATCAGGGCTTTTGGAAACTTATATTTCATCAGTTATTTCGTTTATGCTTTTTATGCTTATATTTGCATTAGTTATTGTCTTCATCTTTTTCACTGCTGAAAAAAAGAGTTATGAGGCAGAGAAAAAAGTTGAGTATCTTGATAATCTGAATGAATATACCAGAAATCTTGAAGTGGTTTATAACAACATGCGTTCATTCAAGCATGACTATGTAAATATCATGGCAGCTCTTTCTGCATATATAGATGAGAAAAGGTATGATGAACTGGAACGATTCTTCTATGAACATATACTACCTATGAACAAAAGTCTGACGCAGAAGAACGAGACCATAAATAATCTTCAGAAGATAAAAAACATGGAACTGAAGAGTATCTTATATACCAAAATGATCCTTGCAGTAAACCAGAATATCGACGCAACGATAGATATTCCGGACGAGATAAATGATGTAAATATGGATCCTGTTGATCTTACCAGAACACTCGGTGTCTACATGGACAATGCAATTGAAGCCAGCCTTGAGACGGAGAAACCGGTACTGAATCTTCACATGGGTAAGGTGGACGATGATGTAGTATGTATCATCTCGAACAATTACATCGATAAAGGTCTTTCGATCTCACAGATGCAAAAAAAAGATGTAACCACAAAAGGAACCGGACATGGTCTCGGTCTCTATAACGTTTCTGAGATTCTAAATAAGTATAGCAATATCTTTCATGAAACTTATATGGAAGACGGACTCTTTGTCCAACAGCTTCGTATATCATAAGTCAATATTCAGTTAGCAAAACAGCGCCAAAGGATTATTCCTCTGGCGCTAATTATTTATTATTTCACATCACGTTTCTTTGTCAGACCTTCATAGACAAGCATTGCGCCGATAGCACAAACAGTTCCGACTCCTGTATTGTTGAGATCGATACCGTTTTTGTTGCAGATGATGCTGACTACAAGAAGTATTAAAAGTGTGACTACAGTGACGATAATTCCTGTTAATACCTTATTCATAATGTATATCTCCTTTTCGCTTTTGTTACCTTGAACAGTAACTTTTTATTCTGTGGTTATTATATAGGAAATAATCTATCTCGGTTTAATTCAGTACTAACAGGATGATTTAATGTCATTTTCGCGTATTGACATGTCGTAACCGTGCATTTAAGAATCATGAACGCGGACATTTTTCGTCTTTCTCCTTGACAAAAAAGAAATGAACCTCTATACTGTGTTCATATGCGTGGATTAAAAGCTATATCGCGAACATACAATCAAGAGATAGTCATGAACAAAACCTGCTGAATTTGTGATATCTCTTATTTTTACGGATAAATCGATGCGCATATAAATATAACTAAAGCCCTTTGAATAACATTACATAAATACTAAAGTGTTTGTCCCCTGAGAGTCTGGTCCGGTTAATGCTGGATTGGGCTCTCTTGCTTTATGAAAAAGGCTGCATTCCTTTATATATTTCCATTGACGACATTAATATGTCGATTCACTCCATATTTTAACAATTGGCGCGTGAAAGAGTTATTATCAGTACATCAAAAGCAAACACAAACAAATACAAACCAAACAAAAAAAACAAAGATAAAAAAGGAGAAGTAGTTATGAAAAATGTAAAGGGATGTAGTATAGTATTTATTTCAAGAAGAACAATGAAGGCATTTGATAAGGGAAATATGGTAATATCGGATGGCCTGAAGGACGAGCTTTCAATTGAAATGCTGAAAGAGATCGTTGCAGAAAAAGATGGAAGAGTTTACGGAATGATAAAGAAGATTGACGGCGTAAAGCATCTGCTTGGAGTTTCAGTAGTTAAGAAAGTTCCATTTGAAATATCTGCGAATTCTGTTGATTCTTGTATAAGACCACATATCAAGTATGTAGAAAAAGAGAGTTATTTTGATTCTCAGTATAAGGATGAGAAAGTATACTTTGATGAGAATATGGTAAAATATTTCAAAAACGAAGTTGGTATGGCACTTACAGGTAAAGCGGAGTATAATGGTGTGAGTGTTGATCCGGTTGAGTCAGTAGACGTATGTGGAGTAGTAGTAAACAAGACAGTATTATTTATAATAATCACACTATTATTTGCAATAATTTTTCATGATATTCTTATGGGATTGCTCATGGGAATGGGAGTCTCAATAATTACGTCGGCATGTTTTGTAAAGGTTACTGCAAAAGATATAGTTGAGGAAAAGAGTCTGTAGATTAATTAGAGGAGTAACCAAATTGAGTGCAGAAAAGACAAATGTAATGAGAGTTCTTGACAGTAAGAAGATAGACTATAAGAGTCACAGCTATGAACCCGATGCAACGATGACCGGGGAAGAGATAGCGGCTCTTCTCGGAGAGAATCCTGATAAGGTATTTAAAACTCTTGTTACGCAGGCGAAGTCCGGGCAGTATTATGTTTTCGTAGTTCCCGTCAAAGGTGAACTGGATCTGAAAAAAGCTGCTAAGGCTGCCGGTGAAAAGTCTATAAGCATGATAAAACAGAAGGATCTGCTTCCGCTTACTGGTTATGTACATGGTGGATGTTCTCCGGTAGGTATGAAGAAACATTTTCCTACATTTATTCATGAGACAGCTAAGGATCTTGATAAGATATATGTGAGTGCGGGAAAGGTTGGCTTTCAGGTAGAGCTTTCTCCAGAGAATCTTGAAAAGGTTTCACAGAGTAAATATTCGGATGTGATCGTAGAAGAATAAACATATGAGCGTCTGCAAGTGTTTTAATACATTTGCAGACGTATTTTTGCTGATAAAATAATCGATGAGGTATGGAAACTTTTTGCGGGGTTCTGGTGTGGTGAATGAATATTTCAAGCGAAAACTGGAAACTAACGATGTTTTTGCTGGAGAAATCTAATAATACAGAAGAAAAACTATGAAAAACTGACAATGGAGAAATCTGTTGGATATATGCTATAATAGAACTACCAAAACAACGAGGTGATGACTTATGAGTAATTATGTACCATTGTGGGAGTATGTCCAGAATGATGGGCGGGAGGCATTCGAGATGACATACGATGAGATTAAAACAACAACCGGGATAGACGTTGATGCATCTATTATCAGGTATAAAGGCGAGATCAAAGACTATGGATATGTAATATTCAAGATATCTGCAGGAACTCGCACTATAAGTTTTAAGAAACACGATTGAAAGCCGTTACGGAGAGTAATCTCTGTAACGGCCTTTCAAGGTTAAGGCACAGATTGGGTGTATTGAGAAGGAAGCAAACGAGAGAACTATATGAAACAGGAAGAAAGAAAGATACTAAAAAATAAAGCATATCTGTACATAACCGAATTCTTTGCGGGTATGTCGGTTATGGCAGTGGAATTGGGAGCGAGCAGACTACTTGCTCCCTACTTCAGTTCTTCACAGATTGTTTGGACGATAATCATTGGAACTATCATGATCGCGATGGCTCTCGGAAATATCTACGGAGGAAGAGCTGCAGATAAGAATCCGAATCCGGATAAGCTATATGGTAGGATAGTTATCGCAGCTATCTGGATAGGTCTGATACCAGTAGTGGGAAAGTATATCATTATGGGAATATCTGCTCTTTTGATATTTACCATAAGTACAAACTTTCTTATCATAGCAGCATTTGCGGCATGTATGGTGGTATTCGTATTTCCGCTGTTCCTTCTTGGAACGGTAACACCATCGCTTGTAAAGTACACGGTCGATAGTCTGGACGACAGCGGTAAGGTTGTTGGAACGCTTAATGCATCAAATACTATAGGAAGCATCATCGGAACATTTGTTCCTACATTTATCAGTATTCCTGCTGTAGGAACATCGATTACATTTCTGATATTTGCAGGAATCCTTCTTGGACTTGCTGTAGTATATTTTGTGAGTGGGAAGATAAAAACTGTCAAGGTACCAGTTGCAGGTGTGATATTTCTCCTGTGCTGTATCTTTGGACATGATAACAGCTTTGCCTTCTGGGAAAATGACCTCAAAGTTGAAGACGAATCAGTTTATAACTACCTTCAGGTTTCGGAAAATGATTCCAGCATCATCCTTTCTACCAATACTCTGTTCGGAGTTCAATCAATCTATAAAAAGGATAAGGTCCTTACGGGAATGTACTACGACTATGCTATGGCAGCACCATATATGGCGGGAATCTATGAGAAGAAGAAACCCCTTAGAGTCCTTATTCTAGGAATGGGAACTGGAACTTATGCGACTCAGTGTCGTAGATATTTTGGTGATATGTATATAGAAGGAGTCGAGATAGATGAGAAGATCACGGCACTTGCTCATGAGTATTTTGAGCTTCCGGATGATATAAAAGTTACGACTTATGATGGAAGAGCATATCTTGAGGCACTCAGCTCAGGAAAGAAGGAAAAGACAGAAGCCGACAAGTATGATGTTATAATGGTTGATGCTTATCAGGATATTACTATTCCTTTTCAGATGTCTTCAGTAGAGTTTTTTTCGCTTGTAAAAGAACAGCTTGTACCGGATGGTGTGATGGTCGTAAATATGAATATGAAGTCTGATGTAAATGGTGGGATAAATGAATATCTCTCTGATACGATTGCTCAGGTTTTCTCAGAAATATATACGGTAGACGTGACTGGAAATACAAACCGCGAGCTTTTTGCGGGCAGTGATCCAGAGATGTTCAGCCGTCTCAAAGCAAATCTTGATAAGGAACAGAACGAAGAACTTCATGCTATGATACAGAAGGTCAGTGACAATATGACCAGATATGCTGCTGGTGACCTGATCATGACAGACGACAAGGCACCGGTTGAGGTGCTCGGTATGAAAGCAATAGACAGCCTGATCGGAGAAGAGGTAGAGTACTATAAGGATGTCTATAAGGAAAAAGGTCTTGAAGGGCTTATAGAAAGCTTTTAACTGAACAGTAAATTAAAGTTTGAGGTAACATTTAAGATGATAAAGAAAGAAATAAATGAGATTAAATCATTATTTGATACGATACAGGACTGCAACATACTGAAGCTTGCAGGCTGTTACGTAAATGGAGAGAAGGAGAAGGTTAAGTCTTTTTGTGAATCTTTCTATAATCTTCCTGAAGAGGAAATGTACAAATATCTGGAAATATTCAGAAAGACTCTTTCTGGTACGCCTGGTAAGAATCTTCTGGATATGGGATTTGTTGATCAGGAAGGAAGCTCATCTGAATCGGGCAAGGGGCTTCTTCTGAAACTGAAGAAGTCAGAGCTTAAGGATGATGCTGTTCTTGAAAGTTTCTATGATAAAGTGATTGAAAATTATAATTATGTAGGAAATTATCTGATTCTTCTTATCTTCCAGTCTTATGATGTTCCTGGTATGACTACGGATGGAATCGAGATGGATGATGCGTCAGACGAAGTATACAGCTATGTGCTTTGCAGTATATGTCCGATGAAGCTTACCAAGCCGGGACTCGGATTCGATGATGATCTTGGGGAGATACATACACTCAGACAGATATTTGCGGTTGAACTCCCTGATACCGGATTTCTGTTCCCTGCATTTAACGACAGAAGCTCAGATGATTCTGCCATTCTTTATTCATGCAAGAGAACAGATCAGCTTCAGGATAGATTTCTTGAAAATGTCCTCGGTGTTTCTACAACTCTTCCTGCCAAGCAGCAGAAGGAAGGCTTCACAGAATTCGTTGCTGATGTTCTAGGCGAAGAAACAAGTTTTGAAACAGTACTTTCCATTCAGGAAAATCTGAGTGAGACAATTAAAAACAGGAAGAATGAGGCAGAGGGAGAGACCGTATTCCTGGATAAGCACGCAGTAAGAAATGTTTTTGAAAGCAGTGGTGTATCTCAGGAAAAACTCGAGAAGTTCGATAAGAAATTCGATGAGCAGTTTGATGTGAAGAGACTTCAGCAGAATCAGATAGAGAATGAGATTGGTGATGAAAACCTGGAGGTTGAAGGAACATCTAAAAACTCATATGTTCCTCAGATTAAGGTTGAAGAGAAACTCTTTGCTGATAATGTTGTTCCGGTAAGAAATTTCGAAGTAAAGACAAAGGATATGGTGCTTCGAATTAACAGCAAGCATACGGATATATTAGAAACTAAGGTGATAGATGGCAAGAAATGTCTTGTAATAGAACTTACGGATGATCTTACTGTGAATGGTATACCGGTAAAATGAAAAATATGACAGTTGAAATCAGATTTCAACTGTCATATTTTTCATTTTGATAATGATTTTCGGGAAAGAATTGTTATAGATGATACCTATAACGAATGATAGAGGTAAACTATACAATGCTCATGAATATAGAAAAAATCTATGCAAAGTCAAATGATTTATATATTTTACCTATTTCATTTCTTCCTTTATACTCTGCATAACGAATAGAACAGGAGGATAGATATTTGAAGACATCAGTTATAGGTTTTCCAAGAATTGGAAAAGATAGAGAATTAAAATTTGCATCTGAGAAATATTTCAGAAGTGAGATAGGAGAAGACATCCTTGAGGGTGTTGCAAAGGAGATAAGACAGTACGGACTTCTTAAGCAGAAGAATGTGGGAATTGATTTTATATCATCAAATGATTTCTCATTTTATGATGGAGTTCTTGATACTGCATTTCTTTTCAATGTGATACCTGACAGATATAAAGAACTTGGGCTTCCTGAGCTTGGTACATATTTTGCACTTGCAAGAGGTTACCAGGGTGATCACGGAAATGTAAAGGCACTTGCCATGAAGAAGTGGTTCAATACAAACTACCACTATCTTGTGCCTGAAATCGATGACACAACAGAGGTTAAACTTGTGGGCGATAAGCCTGTCAGAGAGTACAAAGAAGCTAAGGCTCAGGGAGTTGAGACTAAGCCTGTCATTGTAGGTCCATTTACATTCCTTAAACTCGCAAAGTATACAGGAAACAAGGGTGTGGATGACTTTAAGGCGGATTTCATCCGTGAATACAAAGCTCTCCTGGAAGATCTTAAAGCAGAAAATGTTGCCTGGGTACAGTTCGACGAGCCTTATCTTGTAAGAGACCTCAGTTCAGATGATATCAAACTTTTTGTAGAGATATATCAGGCAATCCTTGCTGTAAAAGGAGATGTAAAGGTTCTTCTACAGACTTACTTCGGTGATATCAGAGATATTTATGAAACAGTTATCAGTCTTGCGTTTGACGGAATCGGACTCGACTTCATCGAAGGAAGAAAAACAGCAGAGCTAGTTAAGACATTTGGCTTCCCGAAGGATAAGCTTCTCTTTGCAGGACTCGTAAATGGAAAGAACATCTGGAAGAATAATTACGCAAAAACAATTGATGCACTTAAAGAGATCAAAGCTGCAGTTTCAAAAGACGGCGGTGACGGATCAAATGTTGTTCTCGGAACCTCATGCTCACTGCTTCATGTGCCTTACACTCTTGACAGTGAGACAAAACTTACAGATGATTACAAAAAGCATTTTGCATTTGCGGAGGAGAAACTTGGAGAGCTTGCTGATATTGCTAAGCTTTCAGACTATGCTGAGGCGTCAAATGTAGCGGCTGTTGATACATTTAAAAACAACCAGGCTCTTTTTGCAGGCAGAGTAAACAGCAAGGACGAGGCAGTACAGAAGAGAGTTGCAGGAATCAAAGAAGCAGATTACACAAGACTTCCTGCGTTTGACGAAAGAGAGAAGCTTCAGAAGGAGATACTGAATCTGCCAAGTTTCCCAACAACAACTATCGGTTCATTTCCTCAGACCTCTGATGTAAGAAAGAACAGACAGGAACTCAAAAAAGGTCTTAAGACTAAAGAGGAATATACCGAGTTTAATAAGAAGAAGATTAAGGAATGTATCGAGCTTCAGGAAGAGATCGGGCTTGATGTACTTGTTCATGGTGAGTTTGAAAGAAATGATATGGTTGAG
>JAFYHN010000020.1 GCA_017539165.1 Eubacterium sp. | reverse complement strand
TGATGGGCTTCCAGCCATTCTGATACTTCATACCTACTGAGAACTGGTTGGCATATCCCTGGGATTGTTCTGGAGATAGATTTGAAACCTGGTCTCTCGGATGAGGAACTGGATAGAAGGATCATCCGTGATTTTGAAGAGTTTCACAACAGAGATTTCCAGAACAGCCTTGGAAAACTTCTTCCGCGTCTTTTGATTCCGGTTGTTATCGAGAAAAGCGGTATCAGTCCGGGTAAGAAGGTTAACAGCATTACTTCGGAAGAACGAAGAAAGCTTCTGAATGTTTTAAAACATTTTAAACTTAGTGTTAAAAGACTGAGACAATTCGATGAAGCAATCATAACCGGAGGTGGTGTTTCTGTTAAGGAGATCAATCCTCATAATATGGAACTGAAGAAAATCCGAAATCTTCGTGTTGCCGGAGAAGTTATAGACTGTGATGCACTGACAGGAGGTTTTAATCTTCAGATTGCATGGTCTACTGCATATATGGCTGCGCAATAAGTTCATTTGGTTGTTCACGAAACTTCTTGAAAATGCACTTCAAAAACTGAGTGGATTATGTTATAATTTTGACTTGTCATATTTTAGGTAATCGGAGGTAATTGCTGTGAATATTGCAATTGACGGACCGGCAGGAGCCGGAAAAAGTACTATAGCGAGACTGGCTGCTAATGAGCTGGGATTTGTGTATGTTGATACGGGAGCTATGTACAGAGCAATCGCTTTATATCTTCTTGATACTAAGACAGATATAAATGATGAGAAAGCACTGAAGAATGCCCTTTCAAATATACACATAAATATAGTTTACGAGTCAAATGTTCAGCATGTTTTTCTTGATCTGCAGGATGTTTCGACAGAGATAAGAAGTGAGAAAGTGGGGAATATGGCTTCCAAGGCATCAGCCATGGCACCTGTAAGAGAGAAACTTCTTGATCTTCAGAGAGATATAGCAGCCAAGAATGATGTAATAATGGATGGTCGTGATATCGGAACTAATATTCTTCCGAATGCAGAGCTTAAGATTTATCTTACTGCATCTGTTGATGTGAGAGCTAAGAGAAGATATGATGAGCTGATCCTTCACGGTGAAAAACCTGATCTTGAAGATATCAAGAAGGGTATCGAGACAAGAGATTATCAGGATATGAATCGTGATATTGCTCCTCTTAAACAGGCTGATGATGCAGTCTTGATTGATAGTTCTGATATGACTATATCAGAGGTTGTTGATGAGATCGTCGGACTTGCAAAAGAAAAAAAGCAGTAATAAGTTTAAGGTGAATAGATGGAAGTTATACTTGCAAAAAAAGCTGGATTCTGTTTCGGAGTTCAGAAAGCTGTAGATAAAGCTTTTGACGAGGCCAAAAGCTGTGCTGACAGCAGTCAGAAAGTTTTTACGTTTGGACCTATAATTCATAATGAAGAGGTTACAAAGAAACTTGAAGAATCTGGTGTTGGGATCATAGAAGATATTAGTGAACTTGATTCCATACCGAAGGGCTCCAAGATAATAATCAGATCTCATGGCGTTGGTAAAGATATTTATGATTCTATTCAGAACGCAGGGATGGAAGTGGTTGATGCGACCTGTCCATTCGTCATGAATATTCATAAGATCGTCAAAGAAAAATCAGAAGCTGGAGATGAGATTCTTATTATCGGTAATCCGGGTCATGCGGAAGTTGAAGGAACGATAGGGTGGTCGGTTAACGAACCTTATGTAATAAACGACATCAGCGATATCGATGCACTTCCCGATATGACTGGAAAAAACATGACTGTAGTTGCTCAGACTACATTTTCTTTAAAAAAATTTAAAGAATTAGTTGCAGTTTTGCAAGATAGATATTATAATGTTAATGTTTGTAAAACAATTTGCAATGCTACCGAAGAACGTCAGAAGGAGACCGAGCAACTGGCTGGCGAGGTTGACGCTATGATAGTTATCGGAGGTAGGAACAGTTCAAACACACAAAAACTATATGAGATAAGCAGACAGAAATGTAACAATACTTACTATATACAGACACTCGTTGATTTGGATTTAACTGTTTTTGAATCCGCTAGTAGGGTAGGTATTACTGCTGGGGCATCTACCCCAAATTACATTATTAAGGAGGTTCAAAACAGTATGTCAGAACAAAGTTTTGAAGAATTATTACAAGATGAAAGTCCTGTTGTTTCAATTAGACCTGGACAGGTGATTGAAGGAGAGGTAATAACTGTTAAGCCAGATGAATTAGTTGTAAATATTAACTACAAGTCCGACGGAATTGTTACTGCTAATGAGTATTCCAACACACCTGTTGATCTTACAACAGTAGTAAAGCCAGGAGATCCTATAACTGTTAAGGTTATAAAGACAAACGATGGTGATGGACAGGTTTTACTTTCACATAAGAGAGTAGCAGCAGAGAAGGCATACGCTGAGCTTGAAGAAGCATTCAATAACGGAACTATCCTTAAGGGTAAGGTTACACAGGTTCTTTCAGGAGGACTTAGTGTTCAGGTAAGCGAGTGCAGAGTATTCATTCCAGCTAGTCTTGTATCTGATACATTTGAAAGAGATCTTTCTAAGTACCTCGACCAGGAAGTTGAGTTCGTACTTACAGAATATGAGCCACGCAAGAGAAGAGTTATCGGTAACAGAAAGAAAATCGTTGCTGAAGCTAAGGCTGCTGCAGCTGAGGAACTTTTCTCAAGAATTAAAGTTGGTGATGTTGTTGAAGGGACAATCAAGAATATCACAGATTTCGGAGCATTCGTTGATCTTGGTGGTGCTGATGGACTTCTTCATATCTCAGAGATGTCATGGGGAAGAGTTGAAAATCCTAGAAAGATTTTCAAGGTTGGTGACACAGTTAAGTGCTTCATTAAAGAAATCAATGGTAATAAGATTGCACTTTCACTTAAGTTTGATGATGCTAATCCATGGCTTTCAGCTGAAGAGAAGTATGCAATTGGAACAGTTGTTAAGGGTAAGGTTGCTCGTATGACAGACTTTGGAGCATTCGTTGTTCTTGAGCCTGGTATCGACGCTCTCCTTCATGTTTCACAGATTGCACTTCAGCACATTGAGAAGCCATCAGATGTTCTTAAGAGCGGACAGGAGATCGAGGCTAAGGTTGTTGATCTCAGAATTCCTGATAAGAAGATTAGCCTTTCAATCAAGGCTCTTCTGAAGGATCAGATGCCTGAGGACGCTGAAGAAGCTTCAGAGGAGACAGAGGAAGTTCCTGTAAGCGAAGATATTGCAGAGTCTATTCCTGTAGATGATGTACTTGCTGCTGCAGAGGAAACTGTTGACGCTGAGTAATCTGAATTTGAAGTTTTACCCTGAGAGGTTTTTCTCTCAGGGTATTTTTGCGGTTTAGTGATGACAAATTGATACATATGTATTATATTGTGTGTGTTGTTATTTGTGAATCGTTATAAATATTAGACATGTGAGTTATGGTAAATGGAACATTTAAAAAATAATAGACTTAATAAAATCTTTGATATTCTTGTGCAGCTTGAGATTGCAATGATCTTTCCGGTTATGTTTCAGGTTGCGGCGATTATAAGATATGGATTACCGGCTGACGGATTTAAATCGTATTTATTTCCGGGCTTTTTTTTCGCTGTATTTATAGTTCTTTTGGTTTCAATATTTGTTGTCGGTATAAAGGCTGGCGTATTTAGAAAAAAAGCAAAAACCAATGATTTAGAAGATGATTCTCTATCAAGTAAAAATAGATCTTCTATATCAACTAAAATATATTTTGTGATTCTGTTTCTTATAACTCTTTCTATGCGTATCCCTATGATAGGAACGAAAGCAAGATGGGATGCAGGAGAGTATTTTTATCGTATAGGAACTGCATGTGATGAATACAATTTTCATTTCAAGAATTTCCTTGAATGGTTTTCTATTAGTGCGCATGTTAATTATGCCTATTCATCTATAAATGCAATTCCTCAGTTTATCTTTCCTAGAGATATTGGTGCAGTAAATATTTGGCAGCTTATTTTTACGATGTTTGGTATAGTTTGTATTTATAGTATTTTTAGAAATGTCTGGAAACTTTCGGATGCGAGGGCTTTTTTTGGCACGCTCATGATAAGCTGCGTTCCGATATTTTATGGGCTTAGTGCGTATGATACTCCGGATTATTTTCTTCTTCTTTTCTTTATATATGCTATATATTTCGGTTCTAAGAAGAAGTATGTGCTTGAATGTGCGATGATTATAAACCTTGTTTTGGTGAAAGAGACGTCGACACTCATCATATGCGGATTTTATGGTATGAGGATACTGTATGATTTTGTGACATATAAAGGTAAGTTTGGAGAGAAGATTAAGAACGTGCTGAGACGGAGTTCGTTCTGGATTGCAACTGTATCGGGTGCTGTATTTTTCTTCTTTAAAAAGCTCAACGCACGAGATTGGAGTGAGTCTACTTATAATGAGAATGCTTTACGACTCAGCTATACTTATATAACTATTCGTATGAAGCAGTTTCTATTCACAAACTTTGCGTGGATTGTTTCATTTTTCATTATAATATCGTTTATCATTATAGTTGTTAGATATCGTAAGACTCGTAAGCCTGTAATGAAGAGAGACGGAATGGCTTCTCTGCTTGGCATTGTTGGGGCGATGACGTTGTTTGGAGCGTTCGGTGTTGTATTTAAGATATCTCCTCATGAACGCTATAATACTTTCTTTGCAGTATGTCTTGTGATGCTTATGTGCATTCTTCTAGATAATGTTTCAAAGAAGTGGCTTTTCAATACTGTTGCAATAGTCACAGCTGCGCTGATGTTTATAGAGACATTTAATACTGTTGACCCGGTAACAAGATTCTGGTTTGATGAGGTTCCTATCGGTGGCGGGAAGACCATGAATTATGAAAATGTCCCTGAAGACAGATACTTTGGTGATGGTGGAGTTACGAATTACGAATATGCTTGGCTTGATAAAGCTATCGATAAGATGCTTGATGAGAGTGGGTATAATTCTGATATGAATATATATCTTCCGGCTTATCAGATGACTCCTCAGTCAGGAGTTCATCTTGATGGTAACAGTATCTACTATAGAATTGGCTGGAATGATGATAAAGGTAAACGAGCTTATTATACTATCGGACAGCCGGGCGTATCTAATCTAATGATGTACGCCGTTGAGGATTCCAGAAAGTTTTTCCCTTACAAGGACCTTTCCTACAATGGACAGATATTTAGAGGCCGTGTGTCAGATAAGGGTATATACTTCAGTGTCCCGTATCATAAGGAAGATGACAGCTACTGTCTCAATAAGCTTTCTGCAAAATACTATATAGGTGATGCAAAAGAAGTAAAGGCTCTTCGAGGTACTCTTACATATTATGATGTAGTAAAGAAGGATTCTTATAAGGGTGGTCCTTCATTATATGAACTCTTTAATGAAAGAGAAGAGATATCAGAAGAGGATCTTGCTATATCAAATGAACTCTTAAACGGAAACTATGAATCTGTTATAGCAAAGGCAAAAGAGCTGGCTGAGTACAGAATCGGTAAGACTACTGCAGTTGCTGAGAGAGATCTCCATGGAAGAAAGAAGATTCAGAGGCTTGATTCGGTATTCCTCAATATCTTTGTCAAGGATAAAGATGGAAAACAAGTCCTTAAGATGGAGAATACAAGTGTTACAGTTGGCAAATGTGGTGTTATCGAAGTTCTTGATGATGCTCTTCTGAATATGAGTATTGGAGATAAGCAGGAAGTAGAGTATGTTGTGCCAAAGAATACTCTCGGACTAGAGAAGTATGCTGATGAAACACTCTATGTAACTCTGGAGCCTACAGATATAAGTTGTACCTTCTATATAGACCTTGATGAGAATACTCAGATAAGAATTTACGAAGAAGCTCTTCGTGAACTGTGGGATTATTATGAGAGTATCTATTATAAGAACCTGGTATATGAACAGCTTGAGAATATGGATGATATAAGTTCTGAGTCTAAAGCGGTTGTAAAGAATTATGATCGTGTAGAAAAATACTACAATGATTACTTTGAAAAAACTGGTTTAGATGAAAATACATTTCTGGATAAATATGTTGGGGTAACACAGGAGCAGTTTGAAAAAGCGAAGATGTTTTATGCTTCAGTTAGGAAGTTGCTTGCGAAGGCACATACTGATTTCTCGGTTGAGTATAAAAAATGCTTGCAGAATTAAAGTATATATGATATACTTCGGAAGTTGCCTGTAGAAGGCTTAATTAAGACGGTCCGCTGTATCGCATGAGTACATTTACGATGTATCAGATAGAAAGAACGTCCGAAAACTTATTATCATATTTTTGGAGGTAGTACAAATGAGTTACGAAAGCATTATTAAGAACATCGAAGATGCTCAGCTTCGTGAGCAGCCATTTAACTTTAATGTTGGTGATACAGTTAAGGTTTCTGCTCAGATCAAGGAAGGTGAGAAGACAAGAATTCAGGTGTTCGAAGGAACAGTAATCAAGGTTCAGGGACATGGCGCTAGACAGACATTCACTGTAAGAAAGAATTCTAACGGTGTTGGAGTTGAGAAGACATGGCCATTAAACTCACCACTCGTTGAGAAGATTGACGTAGTAAGAAGAGGTAAGGCTAGACGTGCTAAGCTTTATTACTTACGTGATAGAGTTGGTAAGAGAGCTAAGGTTAAGGAAATCGTTAAATAATTACAACATTTCAAAATGGGACAAGGTCAAAAACCTATGTCCCATTTTTACTAAGAGGTAATCACGAACTATGAGAAGGACAGTTAAGAGAAGAAAATCTCATGATTTCAGACTTCAGAAGAAAGATAAGAAGGTACAAAAGCCTTCTTTTATTCGTTCGTTTTCGAATACATTTTTGATAGTTTTTACTGCTGTTATTCTGGGGTATGGCCTTATTCAGTTCTGTGGTCAGACCGTGTATATGACTGGGCCTTCTATGGAATCTGAACTTCATGATGGTGATGTTTTGATAGTTAATAAACTGTCTTATCTGTTCGGGAGAGTTAAACGTAATGATATCGTCGCTATTAAACGTATCGGTGAAAATAATTACTATGATCTGAAGAGAGTGATTGCGCTTCCGGGTGACAATATATCTGTTGTCGGAGGAAGACTTGTAATAAATGGAAAACAGGTGAGTGAAGATCTGCCTTATTCTCATATTAATTCACCGGGTGTACTTGAAGATGGTGTTAAACTTGGAGATGAAGAGTACTTCTGTATAGGTGATAATACCAGTAATAGCGAAGATTCGAGATATGCTAACTTTGGAAATGTTCAGAAGTCGGAGATAAAAGGCAAGATTGTTTATCGCTTATCGCCTAAGGAAAAAAGAGGAAAAATCGGAAGGTAAAGTATGAATATAAACTGGTATCCCGGACATATGACCGGTGCCCGCAGGAAGATGCAGGAGGATATAAAGCTCTGCGATGTTGTAATAGAGCTTTTGGATGCCCGTATACCCGGCAGCAGCAAGAATCCTGATCTGGAAAACCTCAAGGGGCAGAAGAAAAGAGTTATAATTCTGAATAAGACTGATCTGGCTGATCCTAAGATTACCGAAAAGTGGATAGATTACTATACTTCACAGGGCGAAAAAGTTGTGACTATGGATTCCAGAGTTAGAAAGCAGACTCTGGCGGTTACAAATGCTGCCAAGGAAGTATGTAAGGAAAAGCTTGAGAGGGATAGAAAACGCGGAATAGCTGCCAGACCTATCAAGGCTATGGTCGCAGGAATTCCCAATGTCGGCAAATCTACATTTATTAATTCATTTGTTGGTAAGTCGACTGCTAAAACAGGTAATAAGCCCGGCGTTACCAGAGGTAACCAGTGGATAAGGATATCGAAGGATATATCGCTTCTGGATACTCCTGGAATTCTCTGGCCTAAGTTTGAGGATCAGAAAGTTGGTCAGAATCTGGCGCTTATTGGTTCTATAAATGACGATATTCTGAATACTATTGAACTAAGTTATATTTTGATAGATTTTCTTCGAGATAATTATTGCAAATTGATGGAAAAAAGGTATATGATAGATGAGTCGGGTGAGGCATATGAAGTGCTCTCCAGAATTGCTGAAAAGAAGAATTGTCTTCTCAAAGGTGGAGAACCTCATCTTGAACGTGCAGCAGCTTTGCTTATAGATGATCTTAGAAGCTGCAGACTTGGAAGAATATCACTGGAACAGCCAGAGTAATAACGAAGGGATAATAGAAAGATGCCATTTGATTCAGAGGATAGACGCTCTGACTTTGCCAAGTGGGCAGAGGAAATGAGCTACGAAGAAGAGAAGGAACATAAGAAACAGGAAAAAATCAGACTTAAACAGGAAAAGAAATCTACAAGAAGATCTGCCAGACCAAACGCAGAAGATCTTGCAAGATTCAATGCTGAAAGAGATGCAGAAAGAAATACATCTGATAATCTTGATGCAGTTGTTAGAGATAGAAAAACTGAAGAGGAAAGAGAAGAAAAGTTTGATTCCTCAATCCTTAAAAAGGAGAAGGAGCCTGAGAAAAAAGTTGATCAGGATGTTAATATCGTAAAAGAATTGCTTAGTCTTATTATATATATAGGAATTGTCATTATCATATGTTACTGCATTATAACATATGTTGGCCAGCGAACAACTGTTAATGGATGCTCTATGGAGAATACACTCAATAATGGTGATAATCTGTGGATTGATAAGTTCACATATCATTTCACTGATCCTAAGAGATTTGATATCATTGTTTTCCCATATGATGACAATGATTTCTACATCAAGAGAGTCATTGGACTTCCGGGAGAAACAGTTCAGATTACCAGTGATGGTTCTATAATCATTGATGGACAGAGACTGACTGAAAGTTACGGTAAAGAAATTATAACTGACAGCGGAACTGCGAGCGAGCCTCATACTCTTGGTGAGGATGAATATTTCGTTCTAGGTGATAACAGAAACGACAGTCGAGACAGTCGTTTCTCTGATGTTGGTGATATTGATAGAGATCGAATAGTGGGAAGGGCGGTGTTCCGTCTTACTCCTATTAAGAAGATTGGAAAGATTGATAAAGACTGATCGTATATAGTATATATTTAATATGAAATATGAGCCCCGATGGAATGATCTGTCGGGGTTGTCTTTTATAAATTATTAGTATGAAGGGAGAAGATATGGAGAAGAAGATCAGCATTCAAAGTGTTAAGGACGAGTATAAGTCGATATCGAACCTTGGAATTATGGATTATGATCTGGAGATTGCTGCTCTGGATGAATTCTGCAAGAAACATGATGCGGATGAAAGAAGCGGAGTGAAGAATATTTTAGCTTCCGCTGAAAAGAGGAAAAATCAGCTCGAGAAAGAAATAGAACGTGTAAAGAGTATGATGACATTTGAAAATAAATATTCTGATGAATATAAGTTTATATGTGGTGTAGATGAAGTAGGAAGAGGTCCTCTGGCAGGGCCTATCGTAACTGCTGCTGTGATTCTCCCACCTGGGCTCGTTATACCATATCTTAATGATTCTAAACAGGTAAATGAAAAAAGACGTGAAGAACTATATGATATTATAATGGATAAGGCGGTTGCTGTATGCGTCGGAAGCAAGACTGAGAAAGAGATTGACGAGATGGGGATTGCTGTGGCTGACAGTGCAGCAATGAGAGACAGCGTGCTCGGGCTTGAGCCGAAAGCGGATATGGTTCTGGTTGATGCATTCAAAATCCCTGAGCTTGATCTGAAGCAGGTTGCTATTGTCAAGGGTGATACTTTATCCGTTTCAATAGCGGCTGCAAGTATCGTTGCAAAAGTAACGAGAGACAGGCTTATGGACGAATATGACAGCAAGTATCCTGGCTATGGATTTGCAAGTAACAAGGGATATGGATCTGCTGCTCATATTGCGGCTATCAAAGAGATGGGTCCTTGCGCAATTCATAGGCAGAGCTTTATAAAGAATTTTGTGTAAAAAGTATATTCTACAAATAGGTAATTGAAGTCCCTGGAACCTTAGAGTTTCCGGGACTTTTTTTGGTTTATCGCGGTTAAACGATAAACATGGGTTTTGTGAACTTTTTATGGCCTAAAAAACGAAGGATGTAAAACATGTATAAATAACTTACAATAATATAAAAATAATATGTCAAAAATGTTTAAAAAGTGTTGACATTACCCTCTATGTGCTTTATATTATTTGTGTGTTTGAGTTATGTTTAACGTTTTACCACTTGCATAAACATTAAGGAGTAAAAATGGTTACATTGAAAGAGATAGCAGAAAGATGTGATGTTTCTGCGACTACGGTTTCCAATGTGATAAACGGCAAGGCGAAGACCAGCGAAGAAACCAAACAGAGAATCTTGCAGGTCATTGACGAGACCGGTTATAAACCTAATGAGATTGCAAGGGGGCTCCGAAACAAGAGATCCAAAATAATTGGTATTGTTGCTGAAGATATTGCACAGTTTACATCGCCACCGATTATCGAAAGTATCATGGAATACTGCGAAGCGAAGGGGTACAGAGCAGTTGTCTACAATCTGCGTTTATATGACAGATGGTCGGATACATGGTACAGCCGGTACGATAAGTACAATTCGGTAGTTTATCCTGTGCTTGATGATATCATGTCGGCACAGGTTGACGGAGTTGTTTATGTAGCGGGACATGCTAGAGTGATCAAAACATTTAACGACGTTTACGATATACCGGTTGTTATGTGTTATGCTTACTCGGAATCGTCCAGAGTACCATCAGTAGTTATAGATGATGAGAACAGTACTTATGAGATGGTTTCATATCTGATTAAAAACGGACATGAAAGAATAGGCTTTCTTGGGGGACAGATGGAGAATATTCATACTGGTCAGAGACTTATGGGATATCAGAGAGCTATGTTCGAAAACGGGCTGTTATTTGACCCGAATCTGATATATTATGGAGACTGGACCAGAGAATCCGGGTATAAGGGGGCGAAGGAATTACTGAAACAGAACATAACTGCTCTGTTTAGTCTTTCTGATCGTATGACCGGAGGCGTTTATGACTATCTCTATGAGAAAGGCTTGTCGATAGGCAAGGATATATCTGTTGCGAGTTTTGATAATGAAAGTATCTCATCATTTTTCAGACCTCAGCTTACAACGATGGAACTGCCGCTCAGAGAGATCGGCAGAATATCAGCAGAACAATTGTTGAATAAGATCAATCACACGGAGGATAATGTTGATGACAAAGTGGAAACTGATGTCATAAAAGTTCCATGTGAACTGATACTTAGAGATTCTGTTTATGTTAGGTAATTATATTTTTTAGCATTCTAGAGAAAAATATTTAAGGAGGCGTAAGAGTGTCAAAGAAAAAATTACAATCATTTAAACTGTTCTTGATGGTTTTACCATTCATCATCTTGGTTCTCGTTTTTAGCTACTATCCACTTTACGGATGGATGTATGCTTTCTATGATTACAAACCGCCAAGAACTCTGGCTGATAGCCAATTCGTAGGCTTCAAGTGGTTCCAGTCACTTGTAAGTAGTAAAACAAAGTTGGAGCAGATAGGACAGGTTCTGAAGAACACATTTGCCATGAGTGGAATCACAATCGGAACCAGCTGGTTACCTATGATTTTTGCTGTATTTCTTAACGAGATCAAGAACAGCAAATTCCGTAAGGTTATCCAGACAATGACAACACTGCCTAACTTCGTCAGCTGGGTAATGGTTTATTCAATAGCTTTTTCAATGTTTAGTAGTACAGGTATGATGAACTCTATCCTTATGAAGATGGGAGTTATCAGTGAACCTATATTATTCTTACAGCAGTCTAATCATGTATGGCTCACACAGTGGCTGTGGCTTACATGGAAGAATCTTGGATGGGCAGCTATCATGTACGTTGCAGCAATCTCTGGTATTGATGATGAGATGATCGAAGCTGCTAAGGTAGATGGTGCTACAAGAATGCAGGTCATCAGACACATCACTATCCCTAGTCTTTTACCTACATATTTTGTACTTCTGGTACTTAATGTTGCTAACTTCCTGAATAACGGAATGGAGCAGTACTATGTATTCCAGAATTCATTCAATAAACAGTATATTCAGGTGCTTGACCTTTACGTATATAACATCGCTATGGGTAGTGGTGGATATTCAGTTTCAGTTGCTATTAGTATGTTGAAGAGTCTTGTCAGTGTAGTATTACTTTGTATCGTTAATGGCACGTCTAAGGCTGTCAGAGGCGAGAGTATTCTTTGATGAGGGAGGACGACAATGAATAATAGAATTAAAACTGGTTCAAAAGTAAAGGTTGGTAAAGGTGACCGCACACTTGAAGTGATCTGTTATATTATATTCATTATTGCAGCTCTCATCTGTGTTTATCCTTTCTACTATGTAATTATAAATAGTTTGAGTGCCAATGATCTTAGTGCAAAAGGTGATATCAACTTCTGGATTAAAGGACTTCATTTTAAGAACTATACATCAGCATTTAAGATTAAGGGACTTCCTCATGCATTCATGATTTCTGTTCTCAGAACAGTTATCGGTACATCTTGTACAGTTATGGCTTCGGCTTATCTTGGATACATGTTTACAATTGAAAAAATGTGGCTTAGAAAAGTCTGGTATAGAGTAATCGTTGCAACTATGTACTTCAATGCAGGTATCATTCCTTGGTATCTCGTTATGAAGACTATGCATCTTACAAACAATTTCTGGGGATATATTCTTCCTGTTATAGTTTCACCATTCAACCTTGTTCTTACTAAGACATTCGTTGAGTCAATTCCGAAGGAAATGACAGAAGCTGCCGAGATCGACGGTGCAGGAACTATGATAACATTCCTTAAGATTATCGTTCCTGTAATCAAGCCTATCATGGCTACAGTTGCAATCTTCTCTGCAGTTGCACAGTGGAATGCTTTCCAGGATACACTTCTTCTCATGACAGATGATAAACTGTATCCTTTGCAGTTCGTACTTTATCAGTATCTGAATCAGGCTACTTCACTTAAACAGCTTGCTCAGAGTAATACAAGTACATCATCTCTTGCAGCAGCAGCATCTACTGCTCAGACAAGTACAAGTATAAGAATGACTATCACGGTTATCGTTGTTATACCTATCATGCTTGTATACCCTATCTTCCAGAGATATTTCGAGAAGGGTATCATGATCGGTGCCGTTAAGGGTTAATAGTATCGGAAGATACATTAGCATAGAAACAAAGAAACCAATATAAGTGTTTACCCGGAATACCGGGGGGTGTTTATAATATTAAGGAGGACAAAACATGAGGTTTAAGAAATTAGCATCACTTGCTATCGCAGGTGCAATGGTCGCTTCATTACTTACAGGATGTGGCGGTTCTAAAGATAGCGGTAGTGGCGCAAACGAATCAACAACAGCAGCTACTTCAGACACAGGTTCAAGCTCAGACGCAGCTACTTCAGATGTAAGTCATGGCGATACCTATACTGTTGATTTCTACAACGTAGCAGCAAACTTTCAGGGTGTACAGCCGGGATGGTATGGAAAGATTATCAAAGATAAGTTCAACATGGAAATGAACATTATCGCTCCACAGGTTTCAGGTGACGGCGGAGCTCTTTACCAGACACGTTGTGCAGCAGGTAATCTTGGAGATCTTATATTACTTGACAATGCAGATATGCAGGAGTGTATCGAGTCAGGTCTTGTACGTGATCTTACAGATGTTATTAAGAAATATCCTAATCTGTGGAAGTTCCAGGAACAGATTGAGAAGTTCAATGGTATGATGGGTGATGGATCTAAGATTTATGCTATTCCACTTGAGATGAACACAAATGGACCTACAGCATATAATCAGCTTCACGTTTATACATACCCTCGTATGGGATGGGATATGTACACAGAGGCAGGTCAGCCTGAACTTAAGAACCTTGATGATCTTCTTGATTGTCTTAAGAAGATCCAGGATGCTCATCCACAGAATGACAAGGGCGACAATGCTTATGCAATCAGCCTTTGGAAAGACTGGGATAGCACATACATGGAGTGTGTAGCTCAGCTTACAAAGTGGTATGGTCAGGAAGTTAACGGTTCTGTGCTTATTGGAACAGATAATTCTATCACACCACTTACAGACAAGAACGGCGCTTATTACAAGATGCTGAAGTTCTTCTATCAGGCAAATCAGATGGGACTTGTTGATCCTGACTCTGCAACACAGGATTGGAATACTGTTGTTACAAAGATGCAGGATAAGAGAGTTTATCTGTATTGGTACAGTTGGCAGTATGGTTTCTGGAACAGCCCTGCAAGAGGTGAAGAAGGAACTAACTATATTGAGATTCCTGTAGCAGATACAAAGCTTTATCAGCCATCAGATACATACTATGGTAATGGTCGTGTATTAGGTGTTGGTTCTCAGGTTTCTGATGAACAGCTTGACAGACTTATGGAGTTCCTTGACTGGTATGCATCACCAGAAGGTGTACAGATTCAGCATAGTGGTACAGAAGGACTTATATATGATGTTGTAGACGGTAAGAACAAACTTACAGAAGATGGTATTAACAGATTCTCAGCTGAAGTTGCTGTTCCTGAGGAACTTGGTGGCGGTAACTGGAATGATGGTAATAACATGATCAACCAGTGGATCGTTGCTTCATGCGAGATTAATCCTAATACTGGCGAGGCATACAACAGTGATCTTTGGTCATCAACAATCGAGATGAACAAGACAAAGACTACAAATGAGTGGTCAGAGAAGTTCGGTGCAGCAAATGATGTTGAATATCTCCAGAAGAACAACATGATGACTGTTGTTCCAAGTATCAACATGGCACTTGACATCGATACAACAGACGTAAGTCTTGCACGTGAGCAGTGCGGTAACGCAATCAAGGATGCTTCTTGGAGAATGATCTTCGCAGCAGACGATGCTGACTTCGATGCTCAGTGGGATGCTATGGTATCCGAGCTTGAAGGACTTGGTTGGAAAGACGTTACAGAATTTGATACAAATAAGTATCAGCCAATGCTGGAGGCTAGAAAAGCAGCTCAGTAAATAAATACTTAAAATAAACACTTATTAAATAGAGAGGTGCCGTGCTTTTTCACGGCACCACTTGGGTTTATAATAGATATATTATTAATTATATAAGTCTGATTGGAGGATATGATCTTTGAATCAATCATCTACAAATAAAAGACAAGTTGGAAAGTCATGGGAACGGAATGCTGCTGAATATCTTCGACGTAAGGGTTACACTATACTATTCATGAATTATAGAACTCGTTTTGCTGAAATAGATATCATAGCTCAGGACCGTGATGAACTTGTATTTATTGAAGTGAAATATCGATATAATGAACAAAAAGGTACACCTCTGGAGGCTGTTACATCAGGTAAACAGAAACGTATCAGGAATGCTGCCAGATATTTTCTTATGGAGCATAATTATGATATTGAAAATACCTTTATCAGGTTTGATGTTGTAGGTGTTGAAGGAGATAAAACAGAGCATATAAAAAATGCATTTTAACAGTTAATATCCTCTTTACAAGGTTATCTATGTATTGTAGAATAGAAAAGTATGTTTATGTAATATGGACAAGATATACCCTATATAAAAACTGAGGGATTAACAGACAAAAAGATTAAACAAATAGGACAGATTTATGGCTAAGAAAATGGTAGCCATCGTTGGACGTCCCAACGTTGGTAAATCAACACTTTTTAATACATTGGCAGGTGAGAGACTATCTATCGTTAAGGATACTCCAGGAGTAACCCGTGACAGGATCTATGCTGATGTTGAATGGTTGAATAATAAGTTTACAATTATAGATACAGGTGGAATAGATGATGGTGCTGAAGATATCATCATGAGATCCATGAAAGAACAGGCTGAGATAGCAATCGAAACATCTGATGTTATAGTTTTTGTAACCGATGTAAGAGCAGGTGTTACAGCAGCTGATATTCAGGTTGCTGATATGCTTAGAAAATCAAAGAAGCCTGTTGTTCTTTGTGTCAATAAGGTTGATGATTTTGAAAAGTTCGAGTCATTTGTATATGAATTCTATAACCTGGGTATAGGAGATCCGTATCCTGTTTCTGCAGCTAACAGACAGGGGCTCGGAGATATGCTTGAAAAGGTTGTTGAAGAGCTTGGACTTGGTGAGAACAGTGGAGAGTATGACGATGACGAAGATACTCCGAAGATTGCTGTTATTGGAAAACCTAATACAGGAAAGTCGTCAATCATTAACCGTCTTATAGGATCTGAACGTCTTATAGTTTCGAATATAGCCGGAACTACAAGAGATGCAGTAGATACCCGAATAAAGAGAAACGGCCGTGAATATATATTTATAGATACCGCTGGACTTAGACGTAAAAGTAAGATTAAAGATGAGATTGAGAGATACAGTATCATTAGAACTGTTGCCGCAGTTGAAAGATGTGATATTGCTATTCTTGTTATAGATGCCGAAGAGGGCGTGACCGAGCAGGATACAAAGATTGCCGGTATTGCTCATGAACGCGGTAAAGGAATGATCATAGTAGTCAATAAGTGGGATCTTGTAGAAAAAGAGACCAATACTATGAAGAAGATGGAGAAAGAAATCCGTCAGAAGCTTGCATACATGCCTTATGCTGAGATGCTTTTTGTTTCAGCACTTACAGGACAGCGTCTCAACAAACTCTATGACACTATCGACTTTGTAGAGCAGTATTGCTGCCTCAGAGTACAGACTGGTGTCCTTAATGAGATACTTGCAGAGGCAGTTGCAGAAAATGAACCGCCTAATGATAAGGGTAAGAGGCTTAAACTGTTTTATATCACACAGGTATCGGTTAAGCCGCCTACATTTGTGCTGTTCGTAAACAGCAAAGAACTGGCACATTTCTCTTATGTAAGATATATCGAGAATAAACTTCGAGAGGCATTTATCTTCAAGGGAACTCCTGTCAGAATAATAATCAGGGAAAGAAAAGAGAAAGAACTATGACGATTCTTCTTAGAATAGTTTGTTTGATTGCAGGATATGGTTGCGGTCTTCTTCAGACCGGTTTTATATACGGAAAACTAAGTGGTACAGATATAAGACAGCATGGAAGTGGTAATTCCGGTACGACAAATGCACTCAGAGTGCTTGGCTTTAAAGCTGGATTGGTCGTATTCCTTGGGGATTTTTGCAAATCATTTATTCCTTGTCTTATTGCCAGACTTTTGCTAAAAGGATTATATCCTGATACTTTTCTATTATATGTTATATATGTGGGATTTGGTGCTGTTCTTGGTCATATATTTCCATTCTACCTTGGATTTAAGGGCGGAAAAGGTATCGCCACTATCGGTGGTACTATCGTAGGACTTCTCCAGCCACTTATGATTATAATACTTCTCATACTCTTTGTATCCACTGTAGCTATTACAAAGTATATGTCAGTTGGATCAATCTCTCTGATGGTTGAAGTGGTAATTGCATATATCATTTTCGGAGTTAAGGGGCTTCTTTGTTTTGATATGAGCATACCTTCTTCAAAGACTGTATTTATTGAAAGTGTGGTGGTTGTTATTCTTTTTGCAGGAATAGCTATCTACAAGCACAAGGCGAATATCATCAGACTTATTAATCATGAAGAAAACAAGGTCCGCTTTAAAAAGCAGGAAGGGATTTGATATGAAAATATGTGTATTGGGTGCAGGAAGCTGGGGAATCGCACTTACCAGACTTCTTGATCTGAATGGCCATGAAGTAACAGTTTGGTCCATCGATGCTGAAGAAGTATCAATGCTTAAAGAGTATTCACAGCATAAGACAAAGCTTCCGGGAGTAATGCTTCCGGGAACTATAAGTTATACAACAGATATGAAGCAGGCTCTAGAGGGAAAAGAGCTCGTCGTTATGGCTGTTCCTTCTCCATTTATCAGAAGTACGTCTAAGTCTGCTGCTCCATATATTGAAGATGATACTATAATCGTAAATGTTGCAAAAGGAATAGAAGAAGAATCGCTTCTTCGTCTTTCTGAGGTGATCAATCAGGAGATTCCAAATGCTAAGGTTGCAGTTCTTTCCGGTCCTAGCCATGCTGAGGAAGTTGGAAAGTCTATGCCTACAACTGTAGTTGTTGGTGCTGCAGATAAAGCGCTTGCCAAGAAGGTTCAGGATGTATTCATGAATGACTTCTTCAGAGTTTATATAAGTCCGGATCTGATAGGAATCGAGCTTGGTGGTGCACTTAAGAATGTCATAGCTCTTGCGGCCGGCATTGCAGATGGACTTGGATGCGGTGATAATACCAAAGCTGCTCTTATTACAAGAGGTATTCATGAGATAACAGCTCTTGGTACTGTAATGGGAGGTAAGGCAGAAACATTTTCTGGTCTCTCAGGAATAGGAGATCTTATCGTTACATGTGCATCACAGCATAGCCGTAATAGAAGAGCTGGCTTCCTTATGGGACAGGGAAAATCCTACCAGGAAGCTATGGATGAAGTACAGATGGTTGTTGAAGGAGTATTTTCAGCTAAGGCAGCTATGGATCTTACGAACAAATACGATGTTGAGATGCCTATTGTTGAGAATATCAACAAGGTTCTCTTTGATAACTATTCAGCCAAAGATGCACTTCATGAACTTCTTACCAGAGATAGGAAGAAGGAGACAGAGTCATTGTCGTGGACAAATTAGATATAAAACTGGATGTATTTGAGGGGCCGCTTGACCTGCTTTTACATCTTATTGAGAAGAATAAATACAATATATTCGATATACCTATTGTTGAGATAACGCAGCAGTATCTTTCATATCTTGATTCCATGGAAGAAGAGAATATGGACGTTATGAGTGAGTTTCTGGTTATGGCAGCTACACTTATATCCATCAAGTCCAAGATGCTCCTTCCTAAGGAAGAGGAAGCAGAAGACGAGGAAGAGGATGACCCTAGAGCAGAACTTGTTAAGAGTCTTCTTGAGTACAAAATGTACAAGTATGCTTCACTTGAACTTAAAGATATGTCTATAGATGCGTCAAATGCTTATTTCAAAGGAGCATCTATTCCTAAAGAAGTAAAGGAAGTTAAAGAAGAGGTTGATCCGGCAGAACTCATAGGAGACCTGACTATGCAAAAACTTAGTCAGATATTCCAGACACTTCTGAGACGAGAGATAGACAGAGTCGATCCAGTCAGAAGTAAGTTCGGAACTATCACTCGCGATGAGATAAAGCTTGAAGATAGAATGGTAGAGATAAGATCTGAGATAAAAGGACTTAGAAGCATAAACTTCAGAACCCTTCTCGGAAAAAGAAGAGGAAAGCTGAATATCATTGTTTCATTTCTTGCCATCCTTGAGCTTATGAAAACAGGTGCCCTAACTATAAGACAGGACGAAATGTTCGGAGAAATACTGATCGACTCTCTGGAATAGAAGTGAAAAGTTGGTCATTGTTCAATGAAGGAATTATAAGATGAAAAATGTATACAAACCCTCTATTGAAGCAATACTGTTCGCAATAGGCGGTGCGGTTGAGGAGTCAAGATTACTGGCTGCTCTTGGTACGGAAGAGGAACCGGCTGATAAGAAAGCATTCAAGGAAGCTGTCAGCGAACTTATTGAAGAGTATGATAGCGAAGATAGAGGAATCCGCCTGATAGAACTTGATGGTAAATATCAGCTTTGTACTAAAAATGAATATTATGATGTTCTCGCGAAGATAGTTAATATGCCTAAGAAACATGTTCTGACAGATGTTCTTCTCGAGACACTTTCGATAGTTGCTTACAAACAGCCCGTTACAAGGGCAGAGATAGAAAAGATACGAGGCGTTTCATGCAGTCATGCTGTGAATCGACTTGTTGAATATAATCTTATCGCGGAAGTTGGAAGACTCGATGCTCCCGGGCATCCTATCCTTTTTGGAACAACGGATGATTTTCTTAGGAGTTTCGGAATCTCTTCTATGGATGAGCTTCCCGATATATCGCCTGATAAGATTGAGGACTTCAGAAAACAGGCAGAAGAGGAAGCCGGAATCGAGGTAACTACCTGATATGAAAGTTTTTTTGGTAATCCTTGTCATACTTCTGATATTGGCAGCTGCAGTAGTGGTAGAAAGCTACCGTGAACTAAGGCAGATTCGCCTTACCAGATATGCGATTACTGACAAAAGTATACCGGCTCAGTTAAAGGGTAAAAGTCTTGTTTTTCTTTCAGATTATCATGAGGCCGTGGAAGGGGCATTAAATGATCGGATCATCGGGAAGATTGATTCGGTAAAGCCGGCTGCCATTCTTCTTGGTGGTGATATGCTGAATGGAAAAAATCCTATGGAAGAAATTACTCCGGCAGCAGACCTTATAACAGGGCTTGCTGGAAAGTATCCTATTTACTATGCCTTCGGAAATCATGAGAGAAAGGTAAAATCTGACTATTATGATACGAAGCAGTTGTGGGAAGAATTCACCGAGAAGATAGGGGACAGCGTTCATTTCCTACAGAATGAGAGTGTCAGCCTTGATAGTATCGGCCTCGGAAATGTAACTCTTTATGGACTTGATATACCTTTAGAATATTATGCAAGGATTTCTTATCCTAAGTTGGATAGTTATAATCTATCTGGACTCCTAGGTAAAAGAAAGCCTGGAGAGTATTCGATTCTTCTGGCACATACTCCTGATTTTATAGAAGGATACGCTGATTGGGATGCGGATCTTGTTCTATCGGGGCATTTTCATGGAGGACTTGTCAGGTTGCCGCTTTTAGGTGGTGTTGTTTCTCCGCGACTCAGACTTTTTCCAAAGTATGATTACGGACGATTCAAAAAGGGGGATACGACGATGATCGTGACTAATGGAATTGGGCAGCATTCTTTGAAGATCAGAATCGGGAATATTCCTGAAATAGTTGTATTAGACTTTAAGTAAAACAAAAAAATTTATCTGGAAAGTGTTGTTAAGAATGTTGAAAGTAGTAAAAATTATTATGATTTGTCTCGTTGTGGGACTCGCGGTTGCTTATTTTACACCAGTTTATCTTTGTAGAAATCTTTATTATCCCGGAACTGTTATAAACGGGATACAGTGTGGTTTTAAAACTCCTGATTATGTAGAACACGTAATTCATGAGAAAGCCTCGGATTATAATCTTGAGATTAAGTTCCGAGATGGAAAAGAGATTATTAACGGAGATGATGTATCTCTTAAGCTGGATTATATGACAGCTCTTCAGGAGATAAAAGCTAATCAGAATCCGTTTTATTGGCCTACAACTTTTGTAAACCATGAATATAAGATAGAGAAGATCATTACTTTTGAAGAAGATCTTGTAAAGCAGAAGTTAGATAAGTTCAAGGAACTTAAGCGTGCTAATATGAAGAGCCCTAAGAATCCGACTATCGAATTCAAGGATGGCAAAGCTGTTTCAGTTCCTGGAGATCAGGGAAATAGCATAAAGGATATTGCTCAGGTTAAAAATCTTGTTTCTGATTGCATCAGATATCTGAAACCTGAACTAGATCTTGAGGCAGAAGAATGCTATGAGGTTTCACAGTTTAATGTTGAAAGTCCAGGCGTTGTAAAATGTGTTGATTATTGTAATCAGATCGCTAACCTGGATATAGAGTATGATTATGCTGGTAAGTTTATCGCGTTTACTCCTGAAGAACTTTATTCTACTATCGACATATCTAATATGTACGAAACCAAGATAAATGAAGGAAAGGTAGAGAGATTACTTAAGAAGTTTTCTCAAGAACACGATACATTTGGTAAAGTACGTAAGTTCAGAACTCGTGGTAAAGATGAGTTGGAACTTGACAGTGATGACTATGGATGGCTTATCAGTGTAGAAGAAGAAACTCCTGCTCTCTATGCCGATTTAGTACATAAAAAGAATATAAAGAGAGAGCCTGCGTTCGATTGCAGAGCATATACTTATGTAGATGAGAATAATGACATCGGTGATTTCTATTGCGAAGTTAATATCGGTGCACAGCATATGTATGTATATCAGGATGGCAAGATGGTTCTTGAATCTGATTTTGTATCAGGTTGTGTTGCTAACGGTCACGGAACTCCGGGCGGTCTTTATTACATTACATTTAAGCAGAGTCCTGCAGTTCTTAAAGGAGCTGACTATGAGGTAAATGTATCTTACTGGATGCCATTTAACGGTGGTATAGGTTTCCATGATGCAAACTGGAGAGGCGCTTTTGGTGGTGACCTGTATTATTACGGTGGATCTCACGGATGTGTAAATATGCCTTATTATGCGGCAGAAGAGCTTTATAGTATTGCTGAAGAAGGAATGCCTGTTATAGTTTATTGATTCGATAAGAGTTAATAAAAGATTGACATTGTTATATGAAAAAAATATAATAAAAAAAGTTATCATTTTAACTTGAAAGGAAGTGTGAATATGAAAACTAAAGTTTTATCACTTCTTGTGGACAACACTTCCGGTGTGCTCAGCCGTGTATCCGGAATGTTCAGTAGAAGAGGCTATAATATTGACAGCTTAACAGTAGGCGTCACTCAGGACCCTAAGTATTCTAGGATGACTGTTGTCGTCTCGGGTGACGACAAGATTCTTTCACAGATTAAAAGCCAGCTGAACAAGCTTGAGGATGTGGTTGATATAGTAGAGCTTAAAGATGGTGAATCTGTTTGTCGTGAGCTTGTACTCGTTAAGGTTAAAGCTAATATAGAAGAGAGACAGCAGATCATATCTGTGGCAAATGTATATAGAGCTAATATAGTTGACGTATCTCCTGATTCTCTTATGATAGAGATCACAGGAAATGTCAATAAGATTCAGGCATTTATCAATCTCCTTGACGGATTTGATATAGAGCAGATAGTAAGAACAGGTATCACAGGTCTTACTCGTGGTTTATATGCTAACAAATAAATTTTTATATATTTTAACAGGAGGCATTTATTATGTCAGATTTAAAGATTTTCTATGAGCAGGATTGTAATGTTTCACTTCTCGATGGTAAGACTATAGCTATAATTGGTTATGGTAGCCAGGGACATGCTCATGCACTCAACCTTAAAGATTCTGGTGCACATGTAATCATCGGTCTTTATGAGGGAAGCAAGTCTTGGAAGAGAGCTGAGGAGCAGGGCTTCGAAGTATACACAACAGCTGAGGCAGCAAAGAAAGCTGATATCATCATGATTCTTATCAACGATGAGAAGCAGGCTTCAATGTACAAGAATGATATCGAGCCAAATCTTGAGCCAGGAAACATGCTTATGTTCGCTCATGGTTTCAATATTCACTTTGGACAGATCGTTCCACCTGCAGACGTAGATGTAACAATGATCGCTCCAAAGGCTCCTGGACACACAGTACGTTCAGAATATCAGGCTGGTAAGGGAACACCTTGTCTTATCGCTGTATATCAGGATGCTACAGGACATGCTCAGGATCTTGCACTTGCTTATGGTGCTGGAATCGGTGGAGCAAGAGCTGGACTTCTTGAAACAACATTCAGAATTGAGACAGAGACAGACCTCTTCGGTGAGCAGGCAGTTCTTTGCGGTGGTGTTGTTGCACTTATGCAGGCTGGTTTCGAAACACTTACAGAGGCAGGATATGATCCAAGAAATGCATACTTCGAGTGTATCCATGAGATGAAGCTTATCGTAGATCTTATCTACCAGAGTGGATTTGCTGGAATGAGATATTCAGTATCTAACACAGCTGAGTATGGTGATTATATTACAGGACCTAAGATCATCACAGAAGATACAAAGAAGGCTATGAAGCAGGTTCTCAAGGATATTCAGGATGGAACATTTGCTAAGGACTTCCTTCTTGATATGTCATCAGCTGGTGGACAGGCACACTTCAAGGCACTTCGTAAGCTTGGCGCTGAGCATCCAGCAGAAGTAGTTGGTGAAGAGATTCGTTCACTTTACAGCTGGTCAAACGAAGATAAGCTTATCAACAACTAATCATTAGAATATTTAATAGGCGCAGCTTGTCTGCGCCTTTTTATGTAATAGGAAACTGCGTCTCCTATTACATAAAAAACGCTCCGCTGAGGATGCGTCTCGGCGCGATAGGAATATAGTTGCCTGCGGCAATACGCGCCTCGCGCGGAGAGTGTCGCAAGCGACACTCTTTGTTCTAATCTGGGGAATAATAAAAACTATATAATACAAAGGGGGTATTAAAATGATTCAACTTAATAATGTCTTTAATAACGAGAACATGAAAGTGATCGCTAGTGCTGGTCAGTATTTTGTATACGAACACCAGGCAGATCTTTCCGTAACACCATTTTCCGCTCAGAGCGCATATTTCATGCATCAGATGAATGTAAAAAGAAGACAGCTTCTCATTCAGCTGAACAATTCATCCTGTAAGACGCAGGCTGGAGCTATGCAGTGGATTGCCGGAAATGTAAATGTTTCTTCAGGTGTTAAAGGAGTGGGCAATTTCATCGGCAAGATGGTAAAGGGAGCGATGACAGGTGAGTCGGCAGTTAAACCTGAATATTCCGGAATGGGATATGTTATGCTTGAACCAACATTTAAGCATCTCCTTATCGAAGATGTTGGATCCTGGGGACCAGGTATGGTACTTGATGATGGACTTTTTCTTGCATGTGATACAACACTTCAGGAGACACTAAATAAAAGAAGTAATATTTCTTCAGCAGTTCTCGGAGGAGAAGGATTATTCAATCTCTGCCTTCAGGGACAGGGATTTGCAGTTCTTGAAAGCCCGGTTCCAAGAGCTGAGCTTTTCGAGTTCATTCTTCAGGATGACATTTTAAGAATTGATGGAAATATGGCTATAGCATGGTCAAGTTCTCTTCAGTTCACTGTTGAGACAGTAACAGGAAATGCCATCGGATCAGCTGCTACAGGCGAGGGATTTGTAAATGTATTCCGTGGAACGGGTAAAGTTCTTATGGCTCCAACTACAGATGGAACAGGTATGTCACTTTTAAACGGACCAGAGAGTACACCTACATCATCTAGAGGACTTGCCGGAAGTATAGCAGGCAGCATCCTTAATGCTTAATATATTTTGCTATTCACATTTTTGTTTTACCAAAGCTTTGTGAATATTCTGAAAGGGAAATATGAACCATCTGGAGGCACAATCTTATATCATGCCCTTCATAGAAGGGACTATTCCTGAACATAAGCAGGAAGAGTTTGTCATGCATATGAAAAACTGTAAGAAGTGTCATGATGAACTTGAGATATACTATACTCTTCTTGTTGGTATGAAGCAGCTTGATAACAGAGTTGAGCTTTCTTCTGATTTCAATCGTGATCTGGAAGAAGAGCTGAATGCCATGGGACATCATGTCCGCAAGAGAAAGAATTTCAAGTTCTCGGCATTTTCTTTTGTCATGTCCGGAATGATCATAATTCTTGGACTTATATATGCTGGTGCACTGAACAGGGTTTATGCATTTGAACAGGATACCAAGCAATGTAATCAAGGAGCATTTTATTTTTCGGATATGCTGCATGAAAAACTGATATACGATGATACGGATCGGGTTTACCAGAGTGATAAGATAAGAGATGATCTTAAGGTAACTGAATTCGACAGGATCAGAGGCTATCACCGGATGGAAAAAGAAAATGATAAAATATTAAATATAGGGGAGGGCATGATGAATGTCAAAACTACTTCTAATTGACGGTAACAGCATAATGAATAGAGGGTATTTTGCCCTCCCTAAGACACTTACAGCCAGGAATGGTATTCATACGAATGCCATTCTTGGTTTTCTTAATGTCTTTTACAAGATATATGATGAGGAGAAACCTGATCATATTGCGGTGGCATTTGACGTACACGAACCAACATTCCGCCATAAAATGTATGCCGAGTATAAAGGTACAAGACATCCTATGGATGATGAACTGAGAGAGCAGTTTCCACTCATCAAGGATATCCTGAAAGCTATGGGTATTACTTGTGTTGAGAAGGGTGGATATGAGGCTGATGATATTATCGGAACATATTCCAGACAGGGAATTGCTGCAGGAATGGATGTGACTATTCTTTCGGGAGACAGAGACCTTCTTCAGCTTGCAACTGACAAGGTTCTTGTTCGTATACCTAAGACAAAGGCTGGAAAAACGACTGTAGAGAATTACTACGATAAAGACGTTATGGCTGAGTATGGAGTTACTCCGATTGAATTTATTGAGATGAAGGGACTTATGGGAGATACTTCTGATAACATCCCTGGAGTACAGGGGATAGGACCTAAGACTGCGTCTCAAATCATTCAGAAGTATCACAGCATAGAGGCTGCACTTGAAGATATTGAAAATGTAAAACCTGATAAAGCAAGGAAGAATCTGGATGAGATGAGAGATATGGCCCTATTCTCACGAGACCTTGCGACAATTAAACTGGACTGCGATCTTGAGAAGAGTGTTCAGGATATGGTAGTGGGTATCGATGTTCTCTTCGGACAGAGAGCATATGATATGTTCAGTGAGCTTGGGCTTAACAGTGTGCTGAAAAGATTTGAAGATAAGGGCGAAGTAGTAAAGAAAGAGCTTGAACTTGAAACAGTAGATATAAGTTATCAGGAACTCGTTGAGGTTATAAAGACGTCTGTATCTGATAAAACAAATAAGAATATGATTGGATTCTACCCTGTTGTTATCGATGGACAGGTTCAGGGTGGTGCTGTTTCTCTTGATGATAAAAAGATTTACATAATACGAGACACAGTTGTATCAAGTTTCGTAAGTGACGTAGAAAAATATGCGAAGATTGCAATAAATAATATAAAAGACTATATCGCTCTGCTCGGAATTAAAGAGGAGAGCAATGTATTCGATGTTGCTGTTGCTGCTTACCTTGTTGATCCACTTGCCGGTGGATATACTTATGATAAGCTTGCAACAACATATTTAGAGATAGATGTAGATGATGAGAAGTCTCTTCTTGGAAAGAAGGACATAACTATATTCTCGTTTGATGAGCCGGAGTTTAGAAAGTATCTGGCATATAATGCGTATGTTTCATATGCTGTTTCCGGAGTGCTTAAAGATAAACTTGCAGAGCTCGGTGAAGAGAAGCTGTATGATGAGATAGAATATCCGACAATCTTCGTACTTAGAGATATGGAAGACTTCGGAATAAGAGTTGATAGTAAGAGCCTTCATGATTATGGAAATGAACTCGATGTTCAGATCAAACAGCTTGAAGAAGATATAACAGAGCTTGCAGGAGAAAGCTTTAACATCAATTCCCCGAAACAGCTTGGAGTTATACTTTTTGAGAAGCTTGGACTTAAGAGCGGAAAGAAGACTAAGAGTGGATACTCAACAAGTGTTGATGTCTTAGGAAAACTGAAGGATGAGCATCCTATCATTCCAAAGATTCTTGAATACAGATCTCTTACAAAGCTTAAGTCGACTTATGTAGATGGTCTTACAGGAACTGTGAGAAGTGATGAAAGAATTCACAGTACATTTAATCAGACAGTAACTGCTACAGGAAGACTCAGTTCAACTGAGCCGAATCTTCAGAATATTCCGGCTAGAACTGCGCTCGGAAGAGAGATAAGAAAAGCATTTATACCGGCTGATGGTTATACATTCGTGGATGCTGACTATTCACAGATTGAACTTCGTGTGATGGCTGCGATATCTGAAGATGAATCACTTATCAAGGCATTTAATGAGTCGAAGGATATACACGCTATAACAGCAGCTCAGGTGTTTGGAGTTGATATAGATGATGTAACGCCTGACCTCAGAAGAAAGGCTAAGGCTGTAAACTTCGGAATCATATACGGAATCAGTTCATTTGGACTTGGAGAGGATCTTGGGATCAGCAGAAATGAGGCGAAGGAATATATCGAGAAATACTTCCTTACATACCCTAAGATCAAGAACTATCTTGATGAGTCGGTGAAGAAGGCCAAAGAACTGGGGTACGTTAAGACGATGATGAACAGAATCCGTCCAATCCCTGAACTGAGCAGTTCAAACTTCATGCAGCGTTCATTTGGAGAGAGAGTTGCGATGAATTCGCCAATCCAAGGTACTGCAGCTGACATCATAAAACTTGCTATGATAAATGTTAGACGTGAACTTAAGGAACGCAATCTAAATTCCAGACTTATTCTTCAGATCCATGATGAACTTCTTATCGAGGCAGAAAATAGTGAGATAGAAGTTGTCACCGAACTCCTCACACGTAACATGGAGAATGCAGTGAAACTCTCAGTTCCAATGTATGTTGATGTACACACAGGAGAATCACTCTACGAAGCCAAATAAAATATGACAGTCGAAATCAGATTTCGACTGTCATCAGATTTCGACTGTCATAAAATTTCAACTGTCATATTAGATTTTGATTATTACAAGGATGTTATATAATGAAAATAATTGGTATCACAGGAGGTATAGGTTCGGGTAAGTCTGTCGTTTTGAATATGCTTCATGACGTATATGGAGCAAGAATCGTTGAAGCGGATAAGGTGGCTCATGAACTCCAGAAACCTGGCCAGCCGATTTACAACAAAATAGTAGATACCTTTGGAAATGACATCTTAGATGAAAATGATTCAATCGATAGGATCAAGCTGGGTAAACTCGTAATGAATGATGAATCAAAGCTTGATCAGTTGAACTCTATAGTTCATCCTGGTGTTAAGAAGTATATTCTTGAAGATATAGAGAAATGCAGGAATAATTCTACAGAGCTTTATGTTATTGAGGCTGCGCTTCTTATTCAGGGCGGATATAAGAAAATCTGCGATGAGATGTGGTACATCAAAGCTGATGAGTCAACGAGGATTAGCCGTCTTATAGAGTCCAGGGGATATACTGAGGAACGAGCTCTTCAGGTTATCAAAAATCAGCCTGATGAGACGTTCTATATCGAAAATTCGGATAGAATCATTGACAATTCGGGGACGGTTGAAAAGCTTGAAGACGAATTAAAGAAAATTAAAAACTAATTGTTATTTATACCGCTGGAGTAATTCCGGCGGTTTTTTTGTTTTTCTTTTGATTGCAAAATAATGTTTATTCGTATTAGTTCTGATGATTCATATTTGTAAGGTTTAAACATAAAATCTTAAATCGGATATTAATGTTATGTCTGAATCAATTAGTGAAGTAAAAGGAGAAAAAATAAATGAGTTGTGATAAAAATGTTAGATTACTGAAGAAGTTGGGTTTGATATATTTGATTCCGAGTTCCATCTTTGAGGTTTTTGGATTGTTTTTAGCGGTAGATTGTGTGAGGTCACTGCATGATCCGAATGAGTATGTGTCACATGGCATATATATATCGTTATTTTTTGGTATATTCTTAGCGATAGTGTCATTATGTCCTATACTTCAAGGAATCTTTGCGTTAATAGCTGTGAAGGATAGAAAAAATATAAAACCATTATTAGTGATAACAATAATTTCATGTATTATGATAATAATATTAATGATCGGTGCACTTTATCTTCACGGAGTTGGTCTTATTATATTAGGTTTATTTCTTTGGGCCAACATCAGTTTCTATTTATTTGTAAAAAAGTTTGAAGAAGCGTAACGAGTTTTTGAATATTGGAATATACATACAAAAAGATTGAAAGTAATAGAAAATGGCGGAGAATCGGATGGTATGAATCGGATTTCGGGCATCTTTTTTATTGACATGGATATTGTATAGTGTTATTTTTTAATATATCGAAACGATATATCAAAACGATATATTAAAAATTTTTGATATATATTTTAGATAGTTTATTTAATGTAAGATTTTGCGAAAAGAGGATATCATGAAAAGACAAAAGATTAGAAAAACATTGATTTTTATTTCATTTTTGTTGTTTCCTATCACAATATTTTATTTCTCTCCATACCTGATCATTCAAGCGGCTTATAAACATATCATTAATGGAAGCTTTATAGTGTTCTTAACTATGTTAGTTTCATCTATGTTTCTTGGTCGAGCGTGGTGCGGATTTCTTTGTCCTGCTGGAGGACTTCAGGAATGTCTTATGCGATGTGATGATAAAATTGCGAAACAGGGAAAGAGGGATATGATAAAATATGTGATATGGACTCTTTGGATGTTAGCTGTTATTATTACATTTGTATTAGGGAAGAATGATGTTAAAGTTGATTTTTTCTATATGACTGACCATGGAATCTCAGTTGCAGAAATATATAATTATGTTATTTATTATGGCGTTTTACTTATACTTGTTCTTCCGGGGCTTATTCATGGAAGAAGAAGTGCTTGTCACTATATATGCTGGATGGCGCCATTTATGGTAATCGGAAGCAGTATCGGGAGAGCGCTTCATCTGCCACAACTTCATATTGAAGCAGAAAAGAAAGATTGCATATCATGTGGTAAATGTAATAAAGCCTGTCCAATGGGCCTTGATGTGAAATCTATGGTGGAAACAGGTGTGACATCTAAATGTACCGAATGTATTCAATGCGGTTCTTGTGTAGATGAATGTCCAAAGAAAGTTCTGAAATTTCGATGGACCTGGAGTAGATAAAAAAATATATAGGTTAAATATAGGAGAGGATAGGAGTAAAATATGCCAAAAGACAGAAAGATAGATATGGTTGTTCTCGGACTGCTAAGTCACGAAGATCTGACAGGGTATGATATAAAGAAAAGAATAGATGATGATATTCGATTTTTCTGGAAGGCCAGTTATGGAAGCATTTATCCGTCATTATCAGAATTGGTGAAGCTTGGACTAATCGAAAAACTTGAGGGAGATGACTTTAAAACAGAAAGTAAAAGAGAAAAGGTAAAATATCGAATAACTGAATCTGGCCGTGAAGCTCTTGAAGAATGGGTGAGTGATATCAAGGTGACGAATGATATTAAGTATGAAACTCTCTTAAAACTATTCTTCGGTGGTGCGGCAAAGCCAGAAGTGACTGTAAGAAATATTGAGATCTTTGAGGATGATATAAAACGGGATCTATATCTACTTAAAAGTTATCGTGATATTTTGGATCAGGCAATAAATGTTGATATAGATCATAAATACTATTACCTTACGGTCCTGTTTGGAATCGAAACCTACGAAGGTTATATCAGGTGGTGTACTAAAGCTAAGGAGATGTTGAAGAATAAATAATCATGGATTTGATAAACAAAAAAACAAGACAGCTTACGTTTAAAAGATATTGCATTCCGGGGATCATACTTATAGCGATTCCTTTATTCTTTTTTATCTTCCTTTTTTCATCTGAATTGTTTGTCCAGCCAGAGGAGATAATACGTGATTGCCTGCTTACGCTTTTTCTGATAGCGATGATGATATTTGGGATTCTATTACTGATTTTATTTTTATCTGGATATTATAAAACTACTTTTTATAAATCATTAGAAGAACAAGCTATTGAATTAGATGAAATTGGAAATGACATCGAGCATGCATCGAAGTATTCTTCGGTTTTTGTCGGGCAGAAGTTTTGTATATTGTTTGCAACGGATGTGCATGTTATCCGTTTGAGTGATATTGTTTTCATGTACTCAGATGATTATGTTATAAAAGATAAAGCTTGGGAAGAAACCACTAGATATTCAGAAATAGTAATATATGATAGAAAGAAGGTAAAGTATTGCTGCATTGTAAAAAAGAAAAAGGATGCAGACAATATATTAACGGATATATTTAAGATGGTTCCTTATGTTATTAATGGATATAGCGATTATAGATTTGACATGTTAGAGAATGACTTTAACGGTATGTTGTTTGATGTGGATTATAATAAGGAACATATGATGAATGGGTGGGATAAGTATGAAAACAATTCTATTAGTTGAAGATGATTATGCACTAGCCATGGGAACTACCTACACGCTTAAGGCTGAAGGGTACGACGTTCTTCATGCGAAGAAGCTTTCCGAAGCTCGGGATTATATCAATTCTTCGGATGTAAGATCAGGTATTGATCTTATTCTTCTGGATGTTATGCTTCCTGATGGAGATGGCTTTTCATTTTTCGAAGAACTTGTAAAAAAGGAGATTGATATTCCTGTCATCTTTTCAACGGCTGTTGGAGATGAGGCGAATATCGTTCGTGGTCTTGACCTGGGAGCTGATGATTACATTACCAAGCCTTATAAGGTGAAGGAAATGTTATCACGTATCGCAGCTGTTCTAAGAAGACAGGAAAGAGCCCTCAGACTTGCAGGAAAAGTTAGTGATTCTAGTGATTCAATGGATCCTGTTTCTGAAAATAATTCATCAGGAATGGATGAAGTTTCTTTCGGTAGTCACATGTTTAGCATAAGTGCATTTAGATTATATAACGGGGATGAGATAGTAGACTGTACTCCTGCTGAACTAAGACTTCTCAAAGAATTTCTGTATAATAAAGGTATTGTCATAACCAGAAATCAGCTTATGGAACGACTTTATGATACGGAAAATGCATTTATAGATGATAATACCCTGTCTGTGTATATAAAAAGACTGCGAGATAAACTTGGAAAAGATGCGTCATTTATTCAGACGGTTAAAGGTGTTGGATATAGGTTCGAATAATTATAAAGAATATGAAGAGTAATTACGAGAGAAATAAATTTATATCTAAATTCTGGTCGATAGCTGGACCTTTCCTTGCTGTCGGTCTTGTTTTGATGTTTGTGATCTATTCAAGTGGAAGCGATGTTGTAAAAATACTTACAGTTATACTCGCTTTGTGTATTATCATTATGACGCTGATTCTTTTCTTTCGTTCAAAAAACGATATAGACAGGGCGTATATTTCGATTGAAAAAGCTTCTGATATGATGCTTGATATGGTTGAAGGAAGAGAGACTGGAATGGTGTCTGATCTTGAAGAAGGAAGTATAGGAATCCTGTATAATAATTTTGGTAACCTTGTAAATATGTTTCAGGAAGCCAAAAGAAGGGAACAGGATGAGAAGGAATATCTGAGAGACGTTATGTCGGATATATCTCATCAGCTTAAAACGCCACTTGCCTCAATGGAAGTATTCGTTGAGCTTCTCCTGAATGATAAAGTCACATCTGTTGAAGAGCAGAAACAGATTCTTGAAGAAACAGGTAATCAGGTAACCCGCATGGAATGGATGGTATTATCCATGCTGAAACTTGCGAGAATCGAGGCGGGTGCGATTACATTTGATATAAAAGATGTCGATCTAAAAATGGTTCTTGAGGAGGTAAGAAGCGGAACACATTATCTAACAGATTCAAAGAATCAAAAACTTATAATATCATGTCCGGATGATGTTACTGTAAAAGCTGATTTCGACTGGCTTGTCGAAGCACTGATAAATATTACGAAGAATGCGTCGGACTATTCTGATGAGAATGATATTGAGATAGAAGTCGAACAGAATGCAGTATTTACAAGAATATATATCAGAGATCATGGAATCGGAATGACAGAAGAAACCATGACTCACATATTTGACAGATTCTATAGAGCAAGTAATGAAGTGAATCCGAATAGTGTTGGAATCGGACTTTCGCTATCAAAATCAATAGTAGAAGGAATGGGCGGCAAGTTATCCGTTGACAGTAAACTGGGTGAGGGAAGCTGCTTTAAAGTTCAGTTTTAAAGTAATCTTACAAAAACGTAAGATTACTTTTTTCTTTTTGTCACGGCAATGTAAGATGAAAGTGATAAAGTATACTTGAAGTTAATAGATTGAATAGAATCATGTATTGTGATTTTTCATTTTTCAGGAAAGAATAGGAATACAGAAAAGCTAGGAGGAATAATATGGACGAGAATATAGTTGAGATGAGAGGCGTTACTAAAATATATGGCGAGAAGGAGAATCAGGTTCTTGCTCTTCACAATGTAGATCTGGATATCAAGAGAGGTAGCGTAGTTTCAGTAGTTGGAGCTTCAGGAAGTGGTAAATCTACACTCCTCAATATTATGGGCGGAGTTGATTCGCCATCAGACGGAACAATCTTTGTCGATGGAAAAGAGATTACAAAATACAATGATGATGAACTTAGTATATTCAGAAGAAGAAAGGTTGGATTTATCTTCCAGGCTTATCATCTGATCCCGGTTCTCACTGTTGAGGAAAATATAAAAATGCCGGTTCTTCTCGATCATAGAAAACCTGATAAAGAATATATAGATCATATCATCGAACTTCTTGGTTTATCAGATAGAAGAAAATATCTTCCGAATCAGCTTTCAGGTGGACAGCAACAGAGATGTGCTATAGCAAGAGCACTGGCCAATAATCCAGCACTCATTCTCGCTGATGAGCCGACAGGAGCACTTGATTCAAAGAATGGTCAGGAAGTTATGGATCTTCTTATGAAGTCAGTCCATGACATTGGACAAACACTAGTCATTATCACACACAACATGGATCTTGCCCGAGAAGCCGATCGTATTGTGAAAATATCTGATGGTATGATTGAAGCTGGTAAATGATTGCATAAAAAATAAAAAGGAAAAAACTATGGAAGATTACAGACAATTAGGAACTAAATACCTAAGCCAAAATAAGAAAAGATCAATTATTACTGTTCTTGGCTGCTTTATAGTTGCCGCTGGTCTTTACATGTTTCTTAATTCCATGTTCTGCTGGGTTGAGAAATGGAGGATGGATGCAAGAAAGGTAAATGACAGCGAGATAAGCGTTCTTACAGAAGATAAAGAAATAATCGAGAAAATAATTAACGAAGATTTTGTAAGCTCATCATATCTTGGAAAAGCGTATTCGTGGTCTGAACATGATGAAGCGAATACTGTTTATTCCAATGTACTTCATATCAATGTAAAAGAAAAATTTCTTATAAAATATTATTCAAAATACATTTCTAAGACATATGGTGTTGAAACAAAGCTTAATGAAGATCTGGCATGGACTTATTGTCAGGATAATGAGGGTACAGGATATCTTGTGTTGCTGGGTGGTTTCTTTATTGCATATATCCTTGCAATCATTGGAGTAGGTGTACTTCGTAATAACATATCTATCTCAGCTTTGGCTAGAGTAAAAGATTATGGAGATCTAAGATGTATAGGTGCAACTAAAAAACAACTTAAATGTATAGTTTTCAGAGAGGCATTTTTACTTGAAACTGTTGGAATAATAGCCGGTATCTTTGTTGGATTTATTCTTAGTATACCGATATGCTTGAGTCCGGCAAGACAGTATCCTGTTGGATTTCATATTATACCTGTTTTATTTGTTGTAATCGCATTTTACTGTGACATGTTTTTTGCAGTAGATGATGGATTAAAGAAAGTTCTATCGGTTAGTCCATCCGAGGCTGTTCGCGGTAATTATCGAATTAAAGCCAAAGGTGTCAAACGTAGAAGCAGTGGAATATGGGGACTTATCTTCGGTGTTGAAGGAGACTATGCTTATAAAAATATAAAGAGGAACAACGGAAGATTCATAAAGACAATTATGGCAATGGTATTCGGTATGATAATCGTTATCGTTGTTTGTGGGTGGATGAGTGCTTTCTTTAAATTCTACAATAACCAAAATAAAATATTTGGTCATTATCAACAATATATTGTTTATCATGGACCGGGTTCAGTCGATTCTTACGAGGAACAAAGAGCGGATCTTTATTCTCCAGAGGCACTTAAAACTATAAGTAATGCAAAAGGAGTTGAAGATACAAAGTTCATCTATATGGATACGGTTTTTACTTCTGAAGATAGATGGATTTATAAGAATATAAATAAAGTATACAATGATTTTACTGTTGAGGGACATGATTATGGAACGAAGAGCTCGATTGTAAATAAAAAATTGAGTGATGGTTATAATGCAAGGAAGGCATATAGAGATAGTGGCAAAGGTCTTGTAGATTATGAAAACAGCGAAAGATATGATGAGAAGAATAAAAGCTGGGAAGATATAATGGTACAACCAGAGCTTTATGAAGGCGCTCTTCCAATATATGGTTACGATAGTGAAGATTATTCAAGATATGAAAAATCTCTCGTTGAAGGGACAACTGAACTATCCGAGAATGGAGTACTACTTGTAAATCAGGCTCATCTGAATTCATTTAATGATTTTAAAGCATATGCAATTTATGATGAAATGGAATCTTTCAAGTTTACTGATGTTAAGTTAGGCGATGAGATTACCATAGTTGATCCTAAAGAACTATACAATCTTGTTCAAGGAGAGATAAAGAACGCAAAAGCGTATGATGAGATGATGCATGAAAAAGCTGATGAGTGGGATAGAGAACATCATGGGGAAAAAGATGAAAATGGTAATGTGATAGAGAATCCTTATAAATTGTATACTGATATTCCGAAAACAGAATATAAAAAGGAGTGGATAATTAATTCTGCCAGAGAACAACTTATTGAAGAAGGAAAATGTAAGACATTTACCGTTGAGGGGATTATAGAAGATGATCCTAACAGAAGAGTGACACAACCATCAATTATAGTTCCTCTAGACAGATTCTATGATATAACAGGGAGAACTGAATCTGATTATAATGGTATGCAGTTCCATATCAGTAATATATTCAGTAGAGATCTGCAAAATGAGAAAGTTCAGCAGGCGTTACAAGAAAAAGAAAAGTTTTATTACTCTTTATATGAGACTGATGATATTCCATCTTGTAATTCTCAGACTTCATTATATTTTTCAAATTTGTTGTCTATGGTTCAAACTGTTAAGAATATGCTTTGGTTCGCTGCATGCATAATAGTCATAATAATCATAAGTATACTGAATACAATGAATGTTACTATAAGTGGACTGCAGACAAGGAGAAATGAATTCGCGCAGCTCAGATCTATTGGTATGACTAAGAGGAGTCTGCTTAAAGCGGTTCTTCTTGAGGGAGGAATAGTTTGGATTATTTCTACGGTTTTGGGAGTGATTCTTGGAACTGGAATAGAATATATTTTATATTTAAAAATTCTGAGATATATCATCGGTTCGTCAATGGTGATTTTCTGGCCGGGCATAATAGCTGTTGCTATCTTATCGCTGATAGTATTGTGCGGTTCAAACTATGTTTTCTTTAATCAAATGAATCTGATTGTTGGCGAAGAACTGACAAGGTCAGGTGAATAATTTGTAAAAGGAGTAAAAATGCGAAAGTCTTTAATAATTTCGATTCTGATGGTACTTGTTCTGGTTAGTGGATATTCTTTTACTTCAAACGCCATGACTCCAAGAGTTATGATGATAGATTTTTCTATTGATAAGAAGGAGATATATCCAGGAGATACATTTACTGTTAGATTCAAGCTAAGAAATACATCTAAATATAGAATAATGAATCTTAAGTGTGTAGTTTCACCTTCTGATGGAGAATTCATTCCGGTTGATAGTGTTGGCACGGAATATATAGAAGAGATATATGGTGAATCAGAGGAAGAATTATCATTCAAACTAGAGTGTGCCAAAACATTAACCGAAAAAACTTACAGTATTAAGGTGATGACTGAATACGAAGATTGGGATGGAAGCTATAAGGCGGAAGATACGATATATGTTCCTGTCACGCTGAAGTCAGAGGTTCTGATCTCAGACACCTATGTTGCTGAGGAAGAAATCCGTCTTGGAGATAATATTGAAGTTGTCTCAACTATTAACAACGTTGGTGCGGCTGACATTTACAAAGTAAGTGCTCAGGTAACCGGACATAATATTGCTGATTCGACAAGTTATATAGGAAATATCAAATCCGGGAAAAGTGCAAATGCAGATATAATTACCAAGGCGATCAAGCATGATGATCCTCGTGATAATACTCAGTATGATAATGATGTGATTATAACTTATGAGGATATAAATGGGAAAAAATATACTGAGAAAGTCGGGCTTGGGAATATTGTAGTTCTGGAACAGGATTATTCAGACGTTATAAAAGTTAAAGAAGATACAAGCAGACATCTGACAGCTGTAAATAAGCTGGAAATAGTTATAGCGATTATCGTTATTCTTATAGCTGCATTTGTCATTAAAAGAAGGATGAAGAGGAAGAAACTGGAAAGGGAATTCTGATGATATGGGATATATAATACGACTCAGTATTGCCAATATAAAACTCAGAAAGCTAAGAACAGCTCTTACTATAGTCGGTATAATGATTGGTATCATGTCCATTGTCACTATGCTTACGATTGGTCTTGGTGCTAAGAAGTCGATGTTGGAAGAAGTGGAAAAGAATGGAAGCTTTAAGGAGATTCAGGTTTCATCTCTGAATAAACAGAGGAAAGATCGGATCATTACTGACTCAGTTGTAAAGAAGATAGGAAAACTTGATAATGTAGATGGAGTTTATCCGGTGATAAGAATACAGGGAAATGCTAAACTAAGCGGATATATGTATTTTGGAGAGATTTCAGGTGTACCAGTCGAATATATGCAGAATCTGACCTTGAAAGAAGGAGAGCTTCCTGCTAAAAATGGCTCACGACCAGAACTACTTGTCGGTAATGGTATAAGATACTTTATGTTTAATGAAAAAACCTGGCAGCTTTTTAGTGATAGCTCCAAGATGAATGATTCGCTGGTAGGAAAACGGTTTGACTATGAAACGGAAAAGGTTGATAACGGTTCTCCATCCGACGCTGAGTCGACTGAGTCTGAGGAAGGTGAAGAGGAACATAATTATCAGAAACTGAGAATAGTTGGCGAGACTGATAATGAATATGATTTTAATATATATACGGATCTGGATACGATGAAGTTCTATCTGAAAAGACAGGCTGTAGACGGAAGGATACCCGGGCAGCCAGTCGATAAGAATGATCGTCCATATTCAGTCTGGGTTTATGACTCGCTTTATATAAGAGTAGACAGCGTTGGTAATGTGGAGCGGGTATCAAAGATTGTAAAAGATATGGGCTTTGAGGTTAGTAATAATCTTGAAAATCTGAAGAGTGTCACTACAACTATAGGTACAATTCAGTTTGTACTAGGAGCTCTTGGAATCATAGCAGCGCTGGTTGCAGTTATCGGGATTATCAATACTATGATGACGGCAGTCTATGACAGAGTCAGAGAAATAGGTCTTCTTAAGATGATAGGCTCCGACAGCGACGATATAAGCTTAATGTTTCTTTTTGAATCTGCGCTTATGGGATTCATTGGAGGCGTTCTTGGAGTTGGACTATCACTGATAGTTGATATATTTATAAATAAGAAGATGGTCGAGTTTATGAAACTGCCGGAAGAAACGTGGATCATGACAACACCGGCCTGGCTTATTGTAGGCGCGATTGCGGCATCAGTTCTTGTATCTGTGCTCGCAGGAGCATTTCCGGCCAGGTGGGCTGCTAAAATCAAACCGTTAGAGGCGATAGCCGGATGATACAGACCCAATATATAATCCTTAAAAACAGTCGCACGTTTATTTTGCCAATAGCGTTCGATTGTTTTATAATGTTTGTCATATGTATTAAATGATTTTACGAGGGGAGTAATAATCAAAGTGAATGAAGATAAACTAACAAGCTATCTCGATTCTCTACTGGATATAGGGATACCATCTGTGGATTGTATTGTATATCGTGATCATAAGCAGGTATACAGACATATGAAGGGTACTGTTGATGTTAATAAGACCAAACAGGTTCAGACTGATCAGAGATATCTGATGTTTTCGATGACTAAGATTCAGACTATGACTTCGATGATGCAGCTTATCGAACAGGGAAAGATATCTCTTGGTGATGAAGTGGGCAGATATCTTCCGGCTTATCAGAATCTGAAGGTTAAAGATAAAGATGGTGTTCGTGATCTAAAAGAGCCGATGAAGATATGGCATCTTTTATCTATGCAGTCAGGTCTTGATTACGTTCTGACTCGTCCCGGGATTATGCGTGTATTAAAAGAAAAAGGACAGAAAGCTACTACTCGAGAGATTGTAGATTCATTTGTTGAAACTCCGCTGGAATTCGTACCAGGAACACATTTCCTTTATAGTCTGAGCCATGATGTGGCTGCGGCAATAATAGAGGTAGTATCAGGAATGAGCTTTGGCGAATATCTGAAGAAGAATATCTGGGAACCAGTTAAAATGAATGATACGTTTTTTGCTAAGCCGGAGAACGATGGCTTGGAACGTCTGGCACAGCAGTACATTGCAAATGAAGACGGAATAGTTCCTATGGAACAGACCTGTAACTATCAGTTCTCGGAAAGTTATCAGAGCGGTGGAGCGGGACTCATAAGTTGTACTGAAGATTATGCGAGACTAGCAGATACATTAGCTTGTGGTGGAGTGACTGCGGATGAAACAAGGATTTTGAAAGCGGAATCAGTAGAACGTTTTAAGAAGAATCTTCTGTGTGAAGCAGGTATAGAAGATATAGCTACGACTATGGGGAGAAAAGGATACGGTTATGGATGCGGTATGCAGATTCTGATGCATCCTGAACTTGTCGGTTCAACTTCTCCTGTCGGAATATTCGGTTGGGATGGAGCTGCCGGAGCATGTATCCAGATGGATACAGTTTCAAAGACGAGCTTTGTATATCTTATGCATGTTAGAAACTTTGGTATGGCATATGATACCATTCATCCGACTCTGCGAGATATTATATTTGGAAAATAATAGATACTATATAAATACCAACATTCTTGTCTTGATGGAACATACCCGTTGTGATAGAATTACACATGTGATTGCATATCTATTTGTGAGGTATATATGACGACTGAATTTAAGCAGAGCCTGCTAAGCAGGTTCTATATATTTAACAGGATTATATACGGTTTAATGGCAGTCCTGATGGTGCTGATCAGGATTAGTGGTATCACCAAGCATACCGGCATCACTGTGTACTATATCGTGGTACCGATGACTATGCTTATTTTGGATGAGACTATTTTTTTCAAAAAGATAAAGAATCTCGATCCCAAAGAGGAGAATATACCAGGCATAATATATGCGTTAAGAATGTGTTGCTATATATTAGCACTTGCATCCGGTGGCCTTATAACGCTTATTCCACGTGGATTATTAGTATGTATATATCTATGTATGATCTATCTCGTAATTCAGCACACGCTGTTTTGCGATATTTTTAATTCATTTACCAATTATATTCTCATTACACTCACGGTATTTGTGGCTGTAATGATACTAACAATTTTTCATTATAAGACGTTTGTTCACGGAATATGGATCATAATCTATTGGCCGGTTGTAATAGTTGCTGTTATCGTATGTGATGCGATGCATATGATATTTGTCGATATGGTGAAGATTCTGGACGATAAGTACACGAAACTCTTTTTTGCGAATTCTGATATAGTTGAAGAGAATAAACAGCTCGTTGAATTCCGTGAAAGAGTTGAAAAGGTAAACAGCGAGATTAATTTCCAGAAGATCAATCTTACCAAGGTCAATAATGATCTTGCTGAAAGCAATCTGGAAACTCGTTCTCTTATAGAAGTTATGAAGCATTTTGCCTCGAGCTTTGATATTGAGAAGAATGCGGTCTTTATGCTGGAAAATGTAATCCGTGTTAAAAGTGCCGGAGCTGTTGGCTTATATGTTGAAAGTAATGTTTATATGAACGAAGAACCATTTCAGGTTTATAAGTCGGTAAATAGCATATCTGAAGACGTGCTTAGACAGGATCTTCCTGATATATATCAGATGGTTAAACTGAAGAATACTGTAGATCCTATAGTTCTTTGCGAAAATGGTGTATTTAAATCAGAATATCTTCAGGAAGGAAGAATATGTAATGCTGTTGCATTTCCGGCTTATGAAAATGGAAAGGTATATGGAGTTATGGTCGTAACTTCAAGTAAGCTCGACTTCTTCAGTAACGGATATTCGTTCTACGAGACTTCCATGATGGATTTCACATCCGCTATGATCTCCACCAGACTTTATCTTCGAGCAGAAGATATGGCCAAGAAAGATGGACTTACGAAGATATTCAACCGTACATATTTTAATCAGTTCTATCAGGAACTTAAAGAAGAGATTCATGAGACTGGCGATACACTGACTGTTGCCATGATGGATATAGATCATTTCAAAACAATCAATGACACGTATGGACATCTAGCCGGTGATGAAGTCATCAAGGCTGTTGCCCGGGTTGATGACAAATACGCGAAGAAATATCATGGAACTGCCGTGAGATTCGGTGGTGAGGAATTCCTGCTTATACTTCGAAATGTTGATATAGATACAGCTTATCAGATTCTCAAAGATATGCATGATGAGATCACATCACAGGTTATAGAATTTGAGGATATGAAGATAAATATAAATGTAAGCATGGGACTTGCTTCGTACAGAGAAAACTGCGACAGGATAGATGATCTTGTTGACAGGGCGGATCAGGCAATGTATTACAGTAAAATGCATGGACGTGGTCTTATTGTGATCAATGGAAGAGAAGCGGAAGCCACTCCTGCATAAGGCGTCGTTTGCGACACACGATGTCTTTAACCAAGCTAATTATTTTTTTCAAGAAAGAAGGTAAAATAAAATGAAGATTCTAGTAATTAATGCCGGATCAACTACATTAAAATATCAGTTGATCGATTCTGAGACAGAGGGAGTACTTGCAAAAGGTCTCTGCGAGAGAATAGGAATGGATATGGGCTGTGTTAAGTATAATACAGCATCAGGTGAGAAGAAAGAGCTCAACATCGCGTTACCTGATCACGGTGTAGCATTCCAGGCTGTAATAGATATTCTTCTTGACCCTGCTGACGGAGCAGTTAAGTCTCTTGACGAGATCGATGCAGTAGGACACAGAGTTGTTCATGGTGGAGAGTTCTTCAACGCTTCAGTTAAGGTTGATGACGATGTTATCGCTAAGATCGAGCAGTGCTCAGACCTTGCACCTCTTCACAATCCTGCTAACCTTCTCGGTATCAAAGCATGCCAGAAGCTTATGCCAAATGTACCTCAGTGTGTTACATTTGACACAGCATTCCATCAGACAATGCCAGCAAATGCGTTCCTCTATGGAATTCCATTTGAATACTATGATAAGTATAAGGTAAGAAGATACGGTTTCCACGGAACAAGCCACAGCTTCGTATCTAAAGAAGCTGCTAAGCTTCTTAATAAGCCAGTTGAAGATACTAAGATCATCGTTTGCCATCTCGGTGGTGGATCAAGTATCACAGCTGTTCAGGGTGGAAAGTCAGTAGATACATCAATGGGTCTTACACCACTTGAAGGTGTAGTTATGGCTACAAGAAGTGGTAACATCGATCCAGCTATAATCCAGTACATCGCAAATAAAGAAGGAAAGAGCATCGATGAGATACTCAACATCCTTAATAAGCAGTCAGGACTTCTTGGAATCTCAGGTAAGTCTGGAGATGCAAGAGATATCGATGCAGGTATCAAAGAAGGTGACAAGAGATGCCAGTATGCATTTGATGTATTTGTTCACAGCGTAGTTAAGCTCGTTGGTAGCTATGTTGCTTCTATGAATGGAGTTGACCTCATCGCATTTACAGCTGGTATCGGCGAGAACGATGCTCATGTAAGAAGCGAAGTTATGAAGAACTTCGGATATCTTGGAGTTAAGATCGACGAAGAACTCAACAAGACAATCCGCGGAAAGTACGCTGAAATCTCTACAGCAGATTCAAAAGTTAAGGTAGTTGTACTTCCTACAAATGAGGAACTTGCGATCGCCAGAGAGACAGCTGCACTCCTGTAAAGAATAATAAGAAAAAACCTAGAAAAAACTAAGTAAAAAAATAATTTGTCTTGATCGAAAAAACTTGTTGACAAGAATAGTGTCCATAAGTATAATAGGTCAAGTGTGGTTTGAAAAACCAAGTCTTACATTAAGGAGGTGTAATCGATATGTCAATTTGTCCTAAGGGAAAGATTTCAAAAGCTAGACGTGACAAGAGAAGAGCTAACTGGAAGATGGCTACTCCTAATCTTGTTAAGTGCCCAAAGTGTGGCGAGCTTATGATGCCTCACAGAGTATGCAAGAACTGTGGATCATATGGTAACAAGGAGATCATCGCAGTTAACTAATAGATTGCAGAATGAATGAACAAATTAAACCGACAGATGAGCATAATTCTCTCTGTCGGTTTTCTTTTTGTCGCTTGCAATTATATTCTCTATAGGCTACAATAGACAAGTTAACGCGTAAAACTATTAAAAAATTTATACCGAGGTGAAAATTGGGAGATTATATCAGAATTGTCATTGATACGATCGGCGGAGATAACGGAGCAGCATTCTGTGTCAAGGGCGCCGTCGAAGGTATAAAGAGAAATCAGGATGTCAAGATTTTTCTCACCGGCCATGAGAGTGAGCTTGAGAGACTGCTTTCCGAGTATGAATATGATAAGAATAGGATCGAGATTGTAAATGCCACCGAGGAGATAAGTCTTAACGAATCTCCAGTCAAGGCAGTCAGAGAGAAGAAGGATTCATCGCTTGTTGTCGGACTTAATCTTATTAAGGAAGAAAAAGCAGATGCATTTATCTCTGCGGGCAGCACCGGTGCGATACTTGCCGGCGGCCAGTTCGTTGTCGGAAGAGCCAAGGGAGTTAAGAGGACTCCTCTTGCACATTTGCTTCCAACTTCTGCTAAGCCTTCACTTCTTCTTGACTGTGGTGCCAATGTCGATGTAAAGCCCGAGGTTCTCAACCAGTTTGCTGAGATGGGTTCCATCTATATGGAATGTGTCTGCGGAGTCAAGAATCCGCGAGTTGCTCTTGCAAATGTTGGAACCGAAGAAGAGAAGGGAAATGCTCTCGTTAAAGCGGCAAATGAACTTCTCAAGGAAAACAAAGATATCAATTATACCGGATATATCGAATCCAGAGCCATTCCTTACGGAAAGGCGGATGTCATAGTTGCTGACGGTTTTGTCGGTAATGTTATCATAAAACTTTATGAAGGTCTCTCTAAGATGATTCTTAAAGAGCTTAAAGGGGCCTTTCTCTCATCCTTCAAGAGTAAGGTGGGAGCTATGCTTATTAAGTCTAGCATGAAGAAGACTCTCAAGAAGTTTGATGCATCCGACAAGGGAGGTGCACCGCTTCTCGGACTCAAGGGACTTGTTGTGAAGATTCATGGCAATTCCAAAGAGGGTGAAGTTATATCCGCTATTGATCAGTGTGTGTCATTTGTCAAGAATGACGTAAGCCGTAAGATTGTAGAAGGATTCGAGGATAATAATGAATAAAGATTATTCAGAACTTGAAGAGATACTCGGGTATCACTTCAAAGATAAAAAACATATAGACACAGCGTTTATTCATAAATCATATGCAAATGAAATGCATATGGAGAACAGCTCCTATGAGAGATATGAATTTCTCGGGGATGCGATTCTTGAGTATGTTACAAGTAAAGAACTGTTTCTTAAGTATCCTGAGAAGTCGGAAGGTGAGCTTACTAAACTAAGAGCAAGTCTTGTCTGCGAGTATACGCTGTCACAGATTACTAAGGAACTGGGATTCGGAGAGTATTTATATCTAAGCCATGGTGAAGAGCTTACAGGTGGTATGAACAGACCGTCCATACTATGTGACCTTTTCGAGTCAGTTCTGGGGGCAATATTTCTCGATGGGGGAATGGAAGAAGCTGAGAAGTACGTCAACAAATTCCTGCTGAATGATATAGAGAATAAATCAACATTTTTCGATGCCAAGTCTACTCTTCAGGAGTATGCACAGGCAGAAGGCCTTAAGCTTGATTATAAGCTTGTGTCCATGCACGGTCCGGAACATAACCGTGTATATGAATGTATCGCAAGACTTAATGGTGAGACCATGGCTTCCGGTACAGGACAGACCAAGAAGATGGCTGAGCAGGTTGCTGCCCACAAGACCATCATAAAACTTAACTTTGAGGATAAGGATTTTTGATATGTATCTCAAGAGTATTGAGGTAAATGGATTCAAGTCATTTGCCAATAAGATAGATTTCAGATTTGAACAGGGAATAACAGGTATTGTAGGACCGAATGGTTCAGGTAAAAGTAATGTAGCTGATGCCGTAAGATGGGTGCTCGGTGAGCAGAGCGCATCAAAGCTGAGAGGTTCCAAGATGGAGGATGTTATCTTCTCGGGAACTGAGCTGAGAAAGCCGCAGGCTGCAGCATATGTTGCTATAACTCTGGATAATTCGGACCATAGTCTTCCTATAGATTATAACGAGGTAACGGTTGCACGAAGAGTCTACCGTTCCGGAGAAAGCGAGTATCTGCTGAATGGAAATGTTTCCAGACTTAAAGATATCAACTCGCTCTTTTTTGATACAGGTATCGGTAAAGAAGGCTACTCTATCATCGGACAGGGTCAGATCGAACGTATTATGTCTGACAAGCCGGATGACAGACGTGCGCTTTTTGATGAAGCTGCCGGTATCGTTAAGTATAAGAAGAATAAGCAGATCACAGAGAAACAGCTTGATGCTGAACATGTGAATCTTAATCGTGTAAATGACATCCTGTCGGGACTTGAAGAGCGAGTTGAGCCTCTTCGCCAGCAGTCTGAGAAAGCCAAGATCTATCTGGAGTTAAAGGATAGACAGAAGGTTCTCGATATTGGGTCATTTCTCTTCCAGGTAGATAAGATCAGAGAAGAACTCGACGAGAAGAGGGAGAATCTCGGGATCACTGAGGCTGATACAGAAAGACTCAAGGAAGAGTTCGACTTTACAAAAGCTGAGTACGAGAGACTTGAAGAGTCACTTGAAAAGTTGAATCTCAGTATAGATGATGCCAAGGGCATTATAAATGAGAAAAAACTCGAGAATGAGCATGCTGATGGTGAGGCGCGCGTTATAAGAGAACGTATTTCATCAGAGGATGTTATTAATTCAGAGATTAACGGACAGATCGAGAAGACACTGTCCAAGATAAATGAATTAAATGAACAGAAGAAGTCTTATGAGGATGCAAAGGCTCTCATTCAGGACGAACTGAAGGCTAAGGAGAAGCTTTCTTCTGAGATAGATAAGGAACGTATCGAGGCTGAGAACGAGGAGATGAAGGTTGCTGCAAAGATTGAGACGGCAAAGTCTGACATCATCGAGTTCATTAACGAAGGCGGTAATCTCAAGGAGAAGATCGCCAGATACGATACAATGCTTGAGAATATCAAGCTTCGTAAGTCTGAGCTGAATTCTCGTTATCTTGCTGATAAGAGTGAGCAGCAGGCTGCTCTTTCAGAGAAGCAGACGCTGGAGACTGAGCTTGATAATGTAAATGAATCGCTCGAGAAAAACAGAAGCAAACTTTCTAAGTGCGAGACTGAACTGAGAGATGTTTCTGACAAGTCAGGAACTGTTAAAACTGATATTCAGAAGTACAACCAGAGAATCATCAGCCTCCAGTCAAGATATGAGAGTCTTCGTAACCTGACAGAGAGATATGAAGGTTTCGGCCAGAGTATCAAGAAAGTCATGGAGAGAAAGACTCAGAATAAGAAGATAGTAGGTGTTGTTGCTGATATCATTTCCACTGAGAAAGAATACGAAACAGCTATCGAAACAGCACTTGGTGGTTCTATCCAGAATATTGTTACCGAGGATGAGAATACAGCTAAAGAGATGATCGCTTACCTTAGAACGAATAAGTTCGGTAGAGCTACATTTCTCCCTATTACAAGTGTTACGCGTCGAGGAAATGTAAGTCCCGAGGCACTTAACGAAACAGGTGTTATCGGAGTTGCTTCGCAGCTTGTTAAGACTGATAAGAAGTATGCTGGAATCATCGAGAGTCTTCTTGGTAGAAGTATCGTTGTTGATAATATCGATAATGCTATCAGGATCGCGCGTAAGTACAATCAGTCACTTAGACTTGTGACTCCTGCCGGAGACCTTATCACTCCGGGTGGTGCCATGACCGGTGGTGCATTTAAGAATTCAAGCAATCTTCTCGGACGTAAGAGAGAGCTGGAAGATATTCAGAAAGAGATCGGAGATACGAATATAAAGCTCCGTAAGGCTAGAGAAGAGGACAGTACTCTTTCAATGCGTAAGGAAACTCTTCGTGAGGAGAGAACAAACCTTACAAGTCTTATTCAGAAACTTTCCATCGATCAGAACTCAGTTAATATCGGTCTGAAGAATGTGTCTGAAAGACTTGAAGATATCGAGAAGAGTTTTGCCAATATTAAGAAGGAAGATGTTCAGCTTGATACACAGGTTGATCAGATAGATCAGAATAAGAAAGATATTTTCGATACAGAAAAACATCATGAGAGTCAGATAACAGAGCGTGAGAGCATGATCGCTCAGCTGGAGACAGAACTTTCAGCTAAGAGAGATGTTAAGCATGCTGTAGAGGAGAAGCTTTCCGCTATCGCACTTGAGATTGCCGGAGTCAAGCAGAATCTGTCACATTCTGACAATGATATAAATCGTGTAATCTTCGATATTGAAGACCTTCAGGAAGAAGTTGATATACTTCAGAAGAGGCTTCTTGATAACTCTTCAAATGTCAAAGAACTTGAGAAAGAACTCACTTCTCTTGATAAGACTAAAGCTGATAACATGGCTATCATTGAGAAAAAGAGTGGCGAACTTGAAGGATTCGTTAAAGAGAAAGAGTCGATCAATTCGAGCCATAAGGATTTCTTCGCTAAACGTGAGAAACTATCACAGGATATAAATGGACTCGAGAAAGCAGCTTATACACTTAAGCTTTCTATTGAGAAACTGGAAGAAGAAAGAGACAAAGCTTCTAACTATATGTGGGAAGAGTACGAACTCACATACAGCTCTGCTGAGCAGCTCAGATCAGATGACCTTGGTACACCTGCAGAGATTAAGAAGGAAATGGGAGCAGTACGTCAGAAGATTAAATCTCTGGGCGATGTCAATGTAAATGCCATCGAAGAATATAAGGAAGTTTCTGAAAGATACGAGTTCCTTAAAGAACAGAGAGATGATATACTTGAGGCCGAGAACAATCTGCGTGGAATCATTGCAGATCTGGACAGAGCCATGAAAGAGACATTTGCCGAGAAGTTCAAAGATATCAGAGTTACATTTAACAAGGTATTCAAGGAACTCTTCGGAGGTGGTAAGGGTGATCTGATACTGGTTGATGAGGATGACATTCTCGAAACAGGTATCATCATAAATGCACAGCCGCCTGGAAAGAAACTTCAGAATATGATGCAGCTCTCCGGTGGAGAGAAGAGTTTGACGGCTATCAGCCTCCTCTTCGCTATTCAGAGTCTGAAGCCATCACCGTTCTGTCTTCTCGACGAGATCGAGGCTGCGCTGGATGATTCCAATGTCGGCAGATTTGCACATTACCTTGACAAACTGACGAAACATACTCAGTTCGTCGTTATCACGCATAGAAAAGGTACAATGGAGGCTGCCAACCGTCTGTATGGTATCACCATGCAGGAGAAGGGGGTATCTACCCTCGTATCCGTCAATCTCATCGAAGATAAACTCGATGATTAAAAATATGACACTTGAAATCTGATTTCAACTGTCACATTTTTATGTAAAACTGTATGGTTTTAAAATATTTAATAGGAGAATACAATATGGGCTTTTTTCAAAGACTAAAAGAAGGTCTGAAGAAGACAAGTGACAGTATTGCCAGTGTCTTCACCAAGACCGCAGAGATAGATGAAGACTTCTATGATGAGCTCGAAGAAACACTCATATCTGCTGATATGGGATTTGAGACAACCGAGCGAGTTATAGATGAGCTTCGTGAAAAGGTAGAAGAACTTGGCATTACAGATGCTGCTGAGTGTAAGGAGCTTGTTATGAACTCTCTCAAGAGTCAGATGCTTGTTCCTGACAATGCATACTGCTTCGAGGATGCCAAGTCAGTAATGCTGATCATCGGTGTTAACGGAGTAGGTAAGACTACATCTATAGGAAAGCTTGCAGCTCAGTATAAGAACCAGGGAAGATCAGTTCTTGTTGCCGCTGCTGATACATTTAGAGCAGGCGCGATCGAACAGCTTAGAACCTGGACTGAGAGAGCAGGAGTTGATATTATCGCACAGGGTGAGGGAGCAGATCCTTCAGCGGTTGTATTTGATGCAGTTAATGCAGCAAAGGCTCGTAAGACAAATATCACTCTTATCGATACTGCAGGAAGACTTCACAATAAGAAGAACCTGATGGACGAGCTTGCAAAGATGAGAAGAGTCATCGCTCGTGAGTATCCTGAGTGTTATGTGGAGACACTCATTGTTCTCGACGGTTCAACAGGACAGAACGCTCTTGAGCAGGCAAGACAGTTCTCCAGTGTTACTGAGATAAATGGAATCATACTTACAAAACTTGATGGAACAGCAAAGGGTGGTATAGCAGTTGCGATCCAGTCAGAGCTCAAAGTTCCTGTTAAATATATTGGTGTAGGCGAAAAGATCGATGATCTTCAGAAGTTTGATCCTGACGAATATATCAGTGCTCTTTTTGAAGATTTTGATCTTAAGACTGATGAAGAGATACTTGCAGACGAGATATAAATGAAAGGGATGATATAGATGGAAGAGATCACAAGAGAGAAGTGTGAAGAAGCTTATGAGATCGTCTCAAAGGTAGCTCGTAATACCGGGCTTATCGAGAGTGAGTATTTCAGCAAGCTTACCGGTAATAAGGTTTTCCTGAAGCCTGAGAATATGCAGCTTACAGGTGCATACAAGATCAGAGGTGCTTACTACAAGATAAGCCAGCTGTCTGAGGAAGACAGAGAGAAAGGCCTTATCACAGCATCTGCCGGAAACCATGCACAGGGTGTTGCCTATGCTGCAAAAGCTTATGGAGTAAAGGCTACTATTGTTATGCCTACAACAACACCTCTTATTAAGGTAAATAGAACAAAAAGCTACGGCGCTGAAGTTGTTCTTTACGGAGATGTATACGATGAATCATGCGAATATGCTCTGAAACTTGCTGAAGAGAAGGGTTATACATTTATCCATCCTTTCGATGATCTTCAGGTTGCAACAGGCCAGAGTACTGTTGCTATGGAGATTCTCAAGGAACAGCCATTCATCGATACGATTCTCGTTCCTATTGGTGGTGGCGGACTTGCTACAGGAGTTGCATCTCTTGCTAAGATGCTGAATCCGGCTATCAAAGTTATCGGAGTTGAGCCTGCGGGCGCTGCCTGTATGAAAGCATCTCTCGAGAAGGGTGAGGTTACAACTCTCGGAAATGTAAATACAATCGCAGATGGTACTGCAGTTAAGACACCTGGAGATAAGATATTCCCATATATTCAGAAGAATCTGGATGAGATAATAACTATTGATGACAGTGAACTCATAGTTACATTTCTTGATATGATCGAGAACCATAAGATGGTTGCAGAGAATTCAGGTCTGCTGGCAGTTGCTGCACTCAAACACCTCAAGCCAGAAGGAAAGAAGGTTGCTGCTATCATTTCCGGTGGTAACATGGATGTCATAACTCTTTCGTCCGTTGTTCAGCATGGTCTCGTTGCTAGAAGCAGAATCTTCACGGTTTCTGTACTTCTTCCGGATAAGCCGGGCGAACTTGGAAAGGTTTCTCAGATCATCGCTGAGCTTCAGGGAAATATCATCGAGCTCGAGCACAATCAGTTCGTTTCCCTCAACAGAAATGCAGCAGTTGAGCTTATTATCACTATTGAGGCATTTGGCCCTGAGCATAAAGACAAGATCATGAAAGTTCTTGCTGAAAAAGGATACAGACCTAAAGATAAGAGTCACAAGGCTGTTCTGTAATAATTCATAGGCGGTATTAGATGAGATACATGAGTATAGCGAGTGGGAGCTCCGGAAATGCCTCCTACATCGGCACGGATACGACGTCTCTGATCCTTGATGTTGGAATCAGCATGAAGAGGATTGAAGAGGGACTGAAGAACGTCGGCGTGTCGGGAAAGGAAGTTGATGGAATCCTCCTCACCCACGAGCATAGTGATCATATAAAAAGTTTAGGTGTTATGGCTCGTAAGTACGGGGTACCGATATACGCTACGTATGGAACACTCGATGGGCTGATGACAGTAAAGTCTTTGGGTACATTTGACTATAACCTGTTTAAGCCTATTAAGAATAATGAAAGCTTCGAGATCGGAGATATAAAGATAAATGCGCATTCCGTGTCGCATGATGCGGCAGATCCGGTCTGTTACTCGTTCGAGTCGGGTGGCCACAAGATGAGCGTTGCTACCGACATGGGAATCTACGATGAAGATATCGTCGACTTCCTTGCGGACAGCGAGGCGCTCCTGATTGAAGCAAATCACGATATACGTATGCTGGAAGTCGGGCCGTACCCGTTCATGCTGAAACAGAGAATCCTCAGTGAAAAAGGACATCTCTGTAACGAGGCATCGGGCGGGCTGATAAGAAGACTTCTAAATGATAATATAAAATATATAGCGCTGGGACATCTGTCTGAAAAGAACAACTATGAAAGCCTGGCGTATGAAACAGTCAAACAGGCACTGGCCGACAATCCCTTCACAGATGACGTGAGAGATTTCGGACTTTGCGTTGCATCGCGAAATGAGTGTGGTGCAGTCGTCGACCTATAAAAATATGACAGTTGAAATCAGATTTCAGCTGTCATAAAAAAGTATGACACTTGAAATCTGATTTCAACTGTCATAATTTGATATAAGAATGGAGAGAAGAAACATGGATAAGACAATCATTACAGTTGTAGGTAAGGATACAGTTGGTATCATCGCCAAGGTTTGTAACTATCTGGCCAGCAACAATATCAACATCAACGACATTACTCAGACTACAATGCAGGGATATTTCAATATGATGATGCTCGTAGATACTTCTGAGTCACTTAAGCAGCACAGCGAGCTTGCAGGTGAGCTTGAGAGCCTTGGACGTGAGATCGGTGTTCAGATCAAGGCGCAGAAGGAAGAGATTTTTCATATGATGCATCGTATATAGGAGAATATTTATGATAACTTTAGATGAAGTATTAGAGACAAATGACATGATACGTCGAATGAATTTCGACGTTAGAACTATAACCATGGGAATCAGCCTTCTCGACTGTGTCGGCAAGGATGTTCAGGAAACATGCGATAACATCTACAACAAGATCACTGATAAGGCCAAAGATCTTGTAAAGGTCGGTGAAGAGATTACTTCCATGTATGGAATCCCTATCGTAAATAAACGTGTGTCTGTTACCCCAATCGCCCTTGTAGGTGGTTCTGTATGTAAGACTGCTGATGACTTTGTTGAGATAGCAAAGACACTCGATAGAGCAGCGCACACTGTTGGAGTTAACTTCCTCGGTGGTTATTCAGCACTCGTTTCTAAGGGAATGACTCCTGCAGATAAGCTTCTTATAGAATCAATTCCTAATGCTCTTTCACAGACTGAACTTGTTTGTTCATCTGTAAACTGTGGTTCAACAAAGACAGGAATCGACATGGATGCTGTAAGAATGATCGGTGAGATGATCAAGGAAACAGCTGAGCTTACAAAAGACAGAGACAGTCTTGGAACAGCTAAATTCGTTGTATTCTGTAACGCGCCTGATGATAACCCGTTCATGGCTGGTGCATTTCACGGAGTTACAGAAGGTGACTGCGTAATAAATGTCGGCGTTTCAGGACCTGGAGTTGTAAAGACAGCCCTCGAGGAAGTACGCGGAGAAAGTTTCGAAGTACTTTGTGAAACAATCAAGAAGACTGCATTCAAGATAACAAGAGTTGGGCAGCTTGTTGCTAAGGAAGCATCACAGAGACTTGGCGTTCCATTCGGAATCGTTGACCTCTCACTTGCTCCAACACCAGCAATCGGAGATTCGGTTGCAGACATCCTCTGTGAAATGGGTCTCGAGTATGCAGGTGCACCAGGAACTACTGCATGTCTTGCACTTCTTAACGATCAGGTTAAGAAGGGTGGTATCATGGCTTCTTCTTATGTCGGAGGACTTTCAGGAGCATTTATCCCTGTTTCAGAAGATCAGGGAATGATAAAGGCTGCTGAGATCGGAGCACTTACTATCGAGAAGCTTGAAGCTATGACATGTGTTTGTTCGGTTGGACTTGATATGATCGCAATTCCTGGAGATACATCTGCATCAACTATTTCAGGTATTATAGCTGATGAGATGGCTATCGGAATGATCAATCAGAAGACAACAGCTGTTCGTATCATGCCTATCATCGGAAAAACAGTAGGAGACAGAGCAGTACTCGGTGGACTTCTTGGAGAAGCACCAGTAATGCCTGTAAATAAATACAGCTGTGAAGACTTCATAAAGAGACAGGGAAGAATTCCTGCTCCTATTCATTCATTCAAAAACTAATTAAATACTTTAGTGAATAAAACTGACATGCACGTGAGAATACATTTATACAAGACATCGCTTTTGCGATGTGGCACAGACCTTTATGGTCTTGTATAAATGTATTCACACGTGCTATGTCGTTTAGTTCGCAAAGTCGATGAGCAAACTATAAAAAAGTTTCTGTATATATATGAAAAGTACAGTGAATATTGCGAATAGCTGCAGGGATAAAAAAGGAAGATAAAAAAGGATAGTAGTTGGATGGAAGCTCAATTTATCATAACTGAATATAAGGGACGCAGGATGGGATTCCTTCTTGAGGATGGAAGGCTTGTTCGGGTCAAGTTTCTTGAGAGTAACAGCATGGTCGGGGATATCTACACCGCAAAGGTTGTCAGTAAGGTTGAGTCGATAAATGCTGTCTTCCTGAATATTGGCTCGAGTGATTATCTGTACTATTCGCTGGTGGATGATGAGGATAAGACGATCTTTCTGAAGCACGGCAAGTCTAACAGGGTTTGTATCGGAGATGAGATCCTGGTTCAGATCAGTAAGGATGCGATCAAGTCGAAGAAGGCGGTCGCTACTTCTGATATTGGCTTCCGTGGTAAGTATGTTGTCGTGAACAGGACCGGAAAGATTGGCGTATCATCGAAGATTACGGATGAGGAAGAGAGAGAACGTCTTAAGGATGTTGTCACACCAGTGCTTGATAAGTATAGTGACATCAAGGCGGGTGTTATCATAAGGACTTCTGCCGAAAATGTCTCCGCAGATGAAATCTGTGAAGAGCTTGAAATGCTTCTCAAAAAGGTCAAAGATATAATAGATTCTTCCGCACACAGGATGGCGAAGGAACTAGTGCTTAAGCATCAGGATAGTATTCTCAGATATGTAGAGGAGCTTATATATAAGTCGAGATATAAGAAGCTTACCATTATAACAGATGATCAATCGGAATATGATGAGATTCATGATGTACTAGTTGAGAAGAATAGTGAACTCGGTGATGACGGTGTAGGCTTTACCAAAGTTACCGCAGGTTTATATAATTATGAAGGAATAGATTCTGATAGGTTTGCAGTCAAACTGTTCAAGGATGAGATGACTAGTCTTGATCTTGTGTTCGACCTTGAGACTAAGATTATAAAAGGATTTGCCAAGCATATTCATCTTAAGTCCGGTGGATCTATCGTAGTTGAACCGACCGAGGCGATGACGGTCATAGATGTAAATACAGGCAAGGCTGTCAAAGGTAAAAATGTTCAGAAGACATTTCTCAAGATTGACAAAGAAGCTGCAGAAATGATTGCAAGAACGATACGCCTCCGGAATATATCCGGGATCATCGTAATCGACTTCATCAATCTTACAGAGCCTGAAGACATTAAGGAACTGCTGGATACACTGAAGCGTGAGATCAGCAGGGATGAGATAAAAGTTAACTATATTGATATGACACCTCTCGGGCTGGTCGAGCTGACAAGAAAAAAAGAAAACCGGCCCCTCACTATGGAGGATTTTTCATAAAATGGTTGATAGCATAAGTGTTAAAGGAATAGTTCTCGATACTTCGCTGCTGAAGGAATACGACAAGCGACTTGTAATCCTTACGGCCGAACTCGGACGTATCACTGTTTTTGCGAATGGAGCCCGGAAGAAGAATTCCCAGCTCACTGCAGTCAGTCAGAAGTTCGTCATGGGGACATTTAAACTTCATCCGTGCCGAACGACTTATACGCTTCTCGGCGCGGATATCGACGAGACATTTATCGAACTATCCTACGATATCGAGAAGATGGCTTATGCTTCATACGCCTGCGAACTGGCAGGATATTTCACCCAGGACGGTATCGGCGCCAAAGACGAACTGAACCTACTGTATGTGACATTTAAGGCGATACTCGCTGAGCGGCAGTCGATTGGACTTATCAAGACAATCTTCGAATGTAAACTGCTCGACGTTGAAGGGCTCGGACTGGAAATGACCCAATGCGTCAAAACTGGCGTGGAGACGGACCTTCATCACATCAGCCTTTCAGATGGGGGACTAGTAAATGACGCAGCAGCTTCAAAGCTTAAGAATACATTTGTCATATCGGACGAGGCAATATATGCACTCCGATTCATTCTGAGTCGTGGAATTGCGGCGGTCTACTCGTTCGACATTTCCATAGATACGTATAAAGAAATCGAGAGGATTATCACAAAATATCTCGAACTTCACGTCGATAGACATTTTAAATCTCTCGACATATTAAAAGGTGTTTTCTTTTGACACTAAAAGCATAGTGTGATAAAATATCGCACTGTGAAAAATCAAAGTATGTTGCGTAAAAATATATATAACGAGGCATAGCAAATATGAGTTTTAACAAATGCAAAACAAAACGTGTTTTTATCACATGCATGCTTGCACTGACATTTGCACTTTCTGCATGTGGAAAGAAAGAAAAGACAGAGAATGATCAGCCGGTAGATCATGTATCAGTAATCGGTGATGTGCATGAGAATACTGTAAAGATCAGCCCTAACGGCATTATTACAGAGATAGCTGTTGAGGATTATTCAGATTCAGATGTAGATACTTCTTCTGTAGAAAGTTACGTTAAAGGAGAGATTGACAAGTTCAACGGAAAAAGAGGGGCTTGTGACATTTCCCTTATGGAGATTGATATAAAAGGCAATACCGTAAGAACATGCATCCAGTTTAATGACATTGATACATACAATGAATTTAACGGATACAACATTCAGCTTACAAAGTATGATCCTAAAACTCCGGACGAGATAGCTAAGAAAGAAGCTGCTGAGATAGCAAGCTTAAATGACGCTATGTCGGACGTTGATGATGAGGATTTTGAAAATATCAGTGAAGAAGAACTTGAAGCAGCAGGTTATACCCTCGAGGATCTAGAGAGAATCAAGGAAGAGCGTCAGGGTAAATCACCTTCCGGTTCAGATTCAGCTTCTGTTACAGATGCAGTTGCTACATTTACAGATGCAGATGGTCAGAATGTTGTTGAATCGAAGGATATTTCCGGCGAAACATACATGATGCTTATCACAGATGTTGATATGAAGTTCGTCTTCAATAGTGGAAAGGTCTGCTATACAAATAAACATGCCGAGAAGGTTAATGACAGCAGTGCACATTCAATCGGTGATGGAAAAGCTGTCATCGTTTATGATTTCGGTATGTAATACGCTAATGATGTAGAAAAATAATTAGGAGGAATTTATTAATGGATAAATCAGAGAAGACTATGGAGAAGATTATATCTCTTGCTAAATCAAGAGGTTTCGTATATCCGGGTTCAGAGATATACGGTGGTCTTGCAAATACTTGGGACTACGGTAATCTCGGAGTTGAGCTTAAAAACAACGTAAAGAAGGCATGGTGGAAGAAGTTCGTTCAGGAATGTCCTTACAATGTTGGAGTTGATACAGCTATTCTTATGAACCCTCAGACATGGGTAGCTTCAGGTCATCTCGGAAGTTTCTCCGATCCTCTTATGGATTGTAAAGAGTGCCATGAAAGATTCAGAGCAGATCAGGTTATAGAGGCATTTGCCGCAGAGAACGGAATCGAGCTTACATCATCTGTTGATGGATGGTCAAATGAAGAGATGGAGAAGTTCATTGAAGATCATAACGTACCATGTCCATCATGTGGAAAGCATAACTTTACAGGAATCCGTCAGTTCAACCTTATGTTCAAGACATTCCAGGGTGTTACTGAGGATGCTAAGAATACAGTTTATCTCAGACCTGAAACAGCACAGGGTATCTTCGTAAACTTCAAGAATGTTCAGAGAACATCCCGTAAGAAGGTTCCTTTCGGAATCGGACAGGTTGGTAAGTCATTTAGAAATGAGATCACACCTGGTAACTTCACATTCAGAACAAGAGAGTTCGAGCAGATGGAGCTTGAGTTCTTCTGCAAGCCAGGTACACAGACAGAGTGGTTCGAGTATTGGAGAAAGTTCTGCTTCGAGTGGCTTCTTAATCTTGGAATCAAAGAAGAGAACTTAAGACTTCGTGATCACGATCAGGAAGAGCTTTCATTCTACTCAGACCATACAACAGATATAGAGTACGCATTCCCATTCACAGACTGGGGCGAGCTTTGGGGAATAGCTTCAAGAACAGACTACGACCTTACACAGCATCAGAATACATCTGGTGAGCCTATGGAATACTTCGATGATGAGTTAAATGAGAAGTACATTCCTTACGTCGTTGAGCCATCACTCGGTGCTGACCGTGTTACACTTGCATTCCTTTGCGAAGCATACGATGAGGAAGTTCTCGATGCAGAGAAGAACGATGTACGTACAGTACTTCATTTCCATCCTGCGATCGCACCTGTTAAGATTGGTGTGTTCCCACTTTCAAAGAAGCTTGGCGAGGGTGCTGAAAAAGTTTACGCTCAGCTCAGCAAATACTGGAACTGTGAGTACGACGACAGAGGAGCTATCGGTAAGAGATATCGTCGTCAGGACGAGATCGGTACACCATTCTGCATCACATACGACTTCGATTCAGAAGAAGACGGAGCAGTTACAGTCCGCGACCGCGACACAATGGAGCAGGAGAGAGTTAAGATTGAAGACCTCAAGGCTTACTTCGAAGCAAAAATGGATTTCTAATATACATTAATTGAAAATATGACAGTTGAAATCAGATTTCAACTGTCATATTTTGGTTATAAGACAGACCTTTTGAAAAAAGAAGAAATTTATAAAAAATTATGTTCATTTATTTTAGAGTTTGTGTTATAATGTCTGCTAGTTACGGACTCTAGGGGGATACTATGTCCATTTGGACTAGGATTTTCCAAGGTTTCCGACAATAATAATACATTTTTTAGGAGGTACTAAACAAAATGGCAAACAAATGGGTATACACCTTCAAAGAAGGTAATATGTCTATGCGTAACTTGCTTGGTGGTAAGGGTGCAAACCTTGCAGAGATGACTGAGATCGGTCTTCCTGTACCACAGGGTTTCACTATCACAACAGAGGCTTGTACACAGTACTATGAAGATGGTCGTAAGATTAACGATGAGATCATGACACAGGCTATGGAAGGCGTAGCTTGGATGGAAGAAGTAAATGGAAAGAAGTTTGGTGATCTTAACAATCCACTTCTCGTATCAGTTCGTTCAGGTGCTAGAGCTTCTATGCCTGGTATGATGGATACAATCCTCAACCTCGGTCTTAATGATGAAGTAGTAGAAGCTATGATCAAGGGAAACCCAGATCCAGCTTTTGAGAGATTCGTATATGATTCATATAGAAGATTCATTCAGATGTTCTCTGACGTAGTTATGGAAGTTGGTAAGAAGTATTTCGAGCAGCTTATCGACAAGATGAAGGAAGAGAAGGGTGTTAAGTTCGACGTAGATCTTACAGCTCAGGATCTTAAGACTCTTGCAGAGCAGTTCAAGGCTGAGTACAAGAACCAGCTTGGACAGGACTTCCCTTCAGATCCAGTAGAGCAGCTTAAGCTCGCTATCGAGGCTGTATTCCGTTCATGGGATAACCCTCGTGCAAATGTATATCGTCGTGACAATGATATCCCTTATTCATGGGGAACAGCTGTAAACGTAATGCCTATGGTATTTGGTAACCTTAACAACGAGTCAGGTACTGGTGTTGCATTTACAAGAGATCCTGCTACAGGTGAGAACAAGCTCATGGGTGAGTTCCTCATCAATGCACAGGGCGAGGACGTAGTTGCTGGTGTTCGTACACCTATGCCAATCGCTCAGATGGAGAAGGAATTCCCAGAAGCTTATGCTGAGTTCCTTAAGGTTTGTGAGACTCTTGAGAATCACTACCATGATATGCAGGATATGGAGTTCACAGTAGAGAACAAGAAACTTTACATGCTTCAGTGTAGAAATGGTAAGAGAACAGCTCCAGCTGCTCTTAAGATTGCTTGTGACCTTGTTGATGAAGGACATAAGACACCTGAAGAAGCAGTAGCTATGATCGATCCTCGTAACCTTGATACACTTCTTCACCCACAGTTCGATGCAGCAGCTCTTAAGGCAGCTACACCACTTGGAAAGGGACTTGGAGCTTCTCCTGGTGCTGCATGTGGTAAGGTTGTATTTACAGCTGACGATGCTGTTGAATGGGCAGCTCGTGGTGAGAAGGTAGTACTTGTAAGACTTGAGACATCTCCAGAAGATATCACAGGTATGAAGAGTGCTCAGGGTATCCTTACAGTTCGTGGTGGTATGACATCACACGCTGCCGTTGTTGCTCGTGGTATGGGTACATGCTGTGTATCTGGTTGTGGCGACATCAACATGGATGAGGAAAACAAGAAGTTCACACTTGCAGGTGTTGAGTTTGTAGAAGGATCAGAGATCTCTATCGATGGTACAACAGGTAACATCTATCAGGGACTTATCCCTACAGTTGATGCTCAGATTGCTGGTGAGTTTGGACGTATCATGGCTTGGGCTGATCAGTTCAGAAAGCTTAAAGTTAGAACAAATGCTGATACACCTGCAGATGCTAAGAAGGCTCGTGAGCTTGGAGCAGAGGGTATCGGACTTTGCCGTACAGAGCACATGTTCTTCGAGGAAGACAGAATTGCTGCATTCCGTGAGATGATCTGTGCAGATACAGTAGAAGCTAGAGAGAAGGCTCTTGATAAGATCCTTCCATATCAGCAGAGCGACTTCAAGGCACTCTATGAGGCTCTTGAGGGATGTCCTGTTACAATCAGATTCCTGGATCCACCTCTTCATGAGTTCGTTCCTCACGAGGAAGCTGAGCAGGTTAAACTTGCAAATGACCTTGGAAAGTCACTTGACGAAGTTAAGGCTATCGTTGAGTCACTTAAGGAGTTCAACCCTATGATGGGTCACAGAGGATGCCGTCTTGCAGTTACATATCCTGAGATTGCTAAGATGCAGACAAAGGCTGTTATCAGAGCAGCTATCGAAGTACAGAAGGCACATGCTGATTGGGATGTTAAGCCTGAAATCATGATCCCTCTTACATGCGAGCTCAAAGAGCTTAAGTATGTTAAGAAGGTAGTAGTAGAGACAGCTGACGCTGAGATCGCTGCTGCAGGTGTTAACCTTAAGTACGAAGTTGGTACAATGATCGAGATCCCTAGAGCTGCACTTACAGCTGACGAGATCGCTACAGAGGCTGACTTCTTCTGCTTCGGTACAAATGACCTTACACAGATGACATTTGGTTTCTCAAGAGATGATGCTGGTAAGTTCCTTGATGCTTACTATGATGCTAAGATCTTCGAGAATGATCCATTTGCTAAGCTTGATCAGAATGGTGTTGGTAAGCTTATGGAGACAGCTCTTAAGCTTGGTAAGCCAGTTAATCCATCACTTCACTGCGGTATCTGTGGAGAGCACGGTGGAGATCCTTCATCAGTTGAGTTCTGCCACAAGATCGGACTTGACTATGTATCATGTTCACCATTCCGTGTACCTGTTGCTAGACTTGCTGCTGCACAGGCAGCTATCGCCGAGTCACGTCAGTAAAAGATCCGAGCTGTTTTTTGGGAACCTTCGAAATTTCGAAGGATTACATGAGACAATGTATGAGGATTTATCATCCTGATAATTCGTTTCATTACCCAGAAAAGCTTGAAATAAAGCTATTCCTAGTATAGGGTGTCTGCAAAGACACCCTATATTTTTTTACAAAAAATATTTTTCATCAGCCGACCATGAGATCATGATACAAACCTTTTCTGAATGCTTTTATCAAAATTTTGAGATGAAAGTTCGGGATTTCCGAACACGAAAAAATGACCATTTTGAAAAAAGTTCGGGATTTCCGAACTTGGAAGGAGGTTTGTAAATGTCGGAATTTACAGCAAAAAAGATTAAAGAGGCTCGTGTTAGAGCTGGAATTACTCAGGACGAAGCAGCTACTCTGATGAAGATTAAGAAGACTACAATCAGTGATATTGAATCAGCAAAGAGAAATATATCTGCTGATGAGCTTGCTCAATTCTCTCGTATCTATAATGTGGATGTAAGAGAACTACTATTTGTGGATTTCACAGCTGAAGGAGAAGAACAGAGGCTTGCTGCTAAGTACAGTTCATTCTTTAAATTGCTTGAAAAACTTTCTGATCGAGAAGTAGAGGATGTTTTTTGGGTAATGAAGCGTAAGGTAGAAGGATTGCTTTAAAACTGAATAAGGTTCGGAATGCCCGCATTGCAGATGATATCTGCTTTGCGGGTATTTTTTTGCATTGACATATACGCATTGACTACATTATAATATAGATAGAGATATACGCAATGACTACATAAAGGAGGCGCCTATGATGAAAGAAATTTACAATGTTGAAGGCATTGAAATTGAAGTGGAGCATATAGATAAGAATGATGCTAATCGTGAGCGTAGACTTGTAGCATACCAATTTAAAGCTATTAGAGAACAAGCTGGTATGAATCGTAAAGACTTTTCTGATTGGCTTGGAATTCCTTATCGAACAATGCAGGAATGGGAACTGGGGCGTAGACAGGCTCCAGATTATGTCCTTCGATTGATTGCTTATAAAGTTAAGATGGAGAAGGAAAGGGGGAACCTATGATGATAGTTATAAGATTTATGCTTAGAATCGTTTTGTTGCCAGTTCAGGCTATGCTTACACTTTTAATGCTTGCAATTGACTTTATTGGTGGCCTGGCAAATCTTGTATGTTGGGTTCTGGGAGTTTTCTTTGTAATTGGAGGCATCTGCTCGTTTATTAATGGATCTGCATCACTTGGATGGCAAGGACTTATTGTAGGTATTATTGTTGCAGTGGTTCCTCAAGCATTAACTATATGGGGAGCAGAAGGGATTGGTTGCTTAAAGGAATTATTAACAAGAATATAAAGCTATAGTGTGTTAAGATAAGAAGCAGCATGAAAAAGTGCTTATTTTGATAAATCGGAATTTTTAGAGGCAAATTATATTTTAATTTTATGCACTATGAGGAGTTATAAATGATTACAGTGAATTTACGGTACACGGGAACAAATGGCAACGCCCGAAAGTTTGCTGAAGAAATGATATCTTCAGGGACTGTAGATAAGATTCGTGCGGAAGAAGGGAATCTGAGGTATGAGTATTATTATTCTTTGGAAGAGCCTGAGACTGTTCTTCTCATAGACAGTTGGCGTGACCAGGAGGCCATTGATGCTCATCACGCATCGCCAATGATGGATACAATTGCCAAACTTAGAGAAAAGTACAATCTTCATATGACTGTGGAACGTTTTATGGGGATTGAAGAGAATGAGGAAGACAGGAGGTTTGTACGGAAATGAGTAAAAGCTTGATTATCTATTTTTCAAGAGCTGATGAGAACTATTCTGTTGGTTATATTGATAAGGGAAACACGGAATATATTGCAGAGTTTGTACAGGAACTGACTGGGGCTGATATGTTTAAGGTTGAACCTGCGGTTCCGTATGCTGCCGATTACAAGACTTGTATTGAAGAGGCAAAGAAGCGTATCGGAAATGCTCCCATCAAGGAGAAACTGACGGGTGTTTCCGCTTACGATACGATTTATGTTATGAGCCCTATTTACTGGGGAACATATGCCCCTGAAATTGAGACGGCGCTTGAAGGGCTGGACTTTGCAGGAAAACGAGTAAGAGTCGTAAGCACACACGAAGGCTCCGGACTGGCAAGTATGCCGTCTGATGTGAAGAAGATGTGCAAAGGTGCCGACGTGGACATGAAGGGTCTGGCCATTGTCGGTTCTCAGGCTAAGAATTCAAAGCAGAAAGTGGCTGAGTGGCTTTAAGAGCGGGGAGATAAGATAATGTGGTTTTGGTTTGCACTTGCATCGGCAGTATTTGCCGCACTTACTTCGATATTGGCGAAGGTCGGAATCGAAGGTGTTAATTCAAATCTGGCAACGGCTATACGTACCGTTGTTGTAGTTACAATGGCCTGGGGAATGGTATTTATAACGAACTCCCAGGGAGGAATAGCCACGATAAGCAGGAAAAGCTGGATGTTCTTAATCCTGTCCGGCCTTGCTACCGGAGCCTCCTGGCTTTGTTACTACAAGGCTCTGCAGATGGGCGACGCATCGAAGGTAGTTCCGATAGATAAGCTGAGTGTAGTGATCACTCTTGTTTTGGCGTTTGTATTTCTTCATGAGAAGTTTACGCCAAAGTCAGTGATTGGTTGCTTCCTGATTGGAGCAGGTACGTTGCTGATGGTTTTATGATTATTTTTGAGTTTCGTGGACTAAACGAAATGGCTTTTGGAGGTGACATTTAGTGAAATGGTTTTGTAG
>JAFYHN010000001.1 GCA_017539165.1 Eubacterium sp. | reverse complement strand
AGACTCTTAACAGATTCTTTATCTATATACTACTTAAGAATATGATCCAACCTTCTGTGTGCACAAAACTTCTCTACTATAAATCCATCATAGCATTCCTTTTCAGCTGCTTCAGTATATCTGGAATCCGTGATAAGAACTTTACTGCCCTTTTCCGTTATGAGAGCGAATCCTTCACCCCCCCTGAAACCTGTGTAGTATCGTAAGTTGTACGGATCAGTGATCCATATTCCACCTACTTCACACATCAAATCTTTATAATTCATGTCCATCTTTGTCTTCTCCACATATTTTAAAATTTCAAAAGAACGAGCTATGAAGCTCGTCCGTTTGAAGATATTTATTTAAATACATCGAAATTATCATTTTCATAAGTAGTCATATAATTCTTTAGTGTTGGACGTACTCCTGACTGTGCTAACTCATCAATCGAATCACACTCACCATATGATTTGCTTACTAGTTTTCCTTTATTGATCTTAACTACTCCCACGCTGCTAAAGCCCATATGGTAATATGTATATACTAAACCTTTTCCAGGATATACTACAAAGAACTTGTGACCTGCACCTGTTGATCCGACTTTCTTGACCTTTCCTTTTTTAAATGTATATACATCAATTCTCGCATCTGCCTCACAAGAACCGGCTTTTACGATAAGCTCTGCACTTTGATCACCATCCATATCGGTAAGCATATAGCACCACATATGCTCTCCGCCAGACTCAATATTCTGAACCGGATACTGAGCTATCACTTTCTTATAAGCTCTCTTCTGCTTTCTGGTAAGTTTATTATACGTTGTGTCTTCAGTTTCCTTAAGTCTCTTTGCTAACTTGGATGCTCTTGCATAATCCTCTGATTGATATGCTTTTAAATACTTATGCATATATGTATTATAAGAAGATTTTGCATCTACAAGTTTGCTGCTGCCAAGAATTGTTCCAAATCCGATTACGAGTGTTAACGCAATACAAATGATTCTATTAATTGTTTCTTTTTTCATAAAAATATCCTCTCAAATTAATATTATTTTTTGGTAATTACCAATCCCCTTCACGTATGAACCAATCATAGTTTAATGAATCATCTGAACCCAATCAATTCAATTACGAAAGAATAAATATTATATTAAATTGTATGAAAATATTTTTACAAAACAAATTATAAAATTACTTAAATATTTCAATTCGCCATCCGAATTATATCAGCTGTTTTTTCGTTATAATCTAAAAGAACTACCGCACATCTCCGTCTAGAAACACACGATAGTTCTTTTGATTTTATAACTTTAAATCAAATGATTTATACGTTCATCTGAGCTGCAACTTCGGCTGCGAAATCTTCGTTCTTCTTCTCAATTCCTTCACCAGTTTCAAAACGGATGAACTTCTTGATCTCGAATGAACAACCATTGTCCTTAGCAACCTTCTCAACATACTGCTTAACTGTTTCCTTATCCTCAGCCTTTACGTATGCCTGATCTACAAGGCAGATCTCCTTAAGGTGCTTTGAGAAACGTCCCTCAACAAGACCTGAGAAGATCTTGTTATCAAGATACTCAGCCTTGTGTGAAGCAGCGATATCTCTAAGAGTCTGGATACCTTCATCTGAAAGGAAGTTGAAGAGGAACTTGTTGTTCTTCTGCTCTTCATAAGTAGCCTTCTCTTCATCACTCCACTTATTTGTATCAATAGCTTCCTGAATAACAGCGTTAAGGATTGGCTTTGGAAGTGAAGCAGGATCAGCAAGTGAGCTGTCTACTACGATCTCCTTCTCTTTTGCAAGAGTCTCTGCTGAGATCTCATCTCTGCTAACATATGAAGGATTCATAGCTGCGATCTGCATAGCGATGTTCTTCATAGCTTCCTTGATATTCTCGCTTGGGCTGTCACATGCAGCATCAACAAGAACACCGATCTTACCACCCATGTGGATGTAAGAAACAACAACGTCACCGCTGAGCTTCTCAAAACGACGGATTGTAAGGTTCTCACCGATCTTAGCAACCATAGCCTTGTGATATTCTTCTACTGTTGAACCAGCATCTGCATCAGACTTAGCAGCAAGGAATGCAGCCATATCTGCATAATCGTTGTTGTTAATCTGTGTAGCAAGTCCATTTACATATGTCTGGAAGATCTCGTTCTTAGCAACGAAATCTGTCTCAGAGTTAACTTCTATAATAGTAGCTGTCTTCTCGTCAGCTGAAAGAACTGTAGAAACGATACCTTCTGCAGCGATACGTCCAGCCTTCTTCTCAGCCTTAGCAAGACCCTTCTTACGAAGGTACTCAACAGCCTCATCGAAGTTGCCGTTTGTTTCTGTAAGAGCGCCCTTACAATCTACCATTCCGGCACCGGTCATTTCTCTAAGTTTCTTTACGTCTGCAGCTGAAATAGCCATTTATTTGTCCTCCTGATTATTTTTTTATTAAAAATTACTCAGCATCTGCTGTCTCTTCTGTCTCTACAGCAGCCTCTGTCTCCTCAGCAACTGTCTCTGTTGATCCCTCGTTTGCTTCGATAACAGCATCAGCAAGCTTAGAAACGATAAGCTTAACTGCACGTATAGCATCATCATTTCCTGGGATTACATAGTCAAGATCATCAGGATCACAGTTTGTATCAGCGATTCCGATAAGTGGAATTCCGAGTGCATGTGCCTCCTGTACGCAGATTCTTTCCTTGTGAGGATCTACAACGAAGATGATATCAGGAAGCTTCTTCATCTCTTCGATACCACCAAGGTTCTTCTGAAGCTTCTCCATCTCCTTCTTGATATTTACAACTTCTTTCTTAGGAAGTACTTCAAATGTACCATCCTCTTCCATCTTCTTATACTTCTTAAGTGTCTCAATTCTTGACTGAATAGTCTTGAAGTTTGTGAGCATACCACCGAGCCATCTCTGGTTTACGAAGTACATACCACATCTCTCAGCTTCTGTCTGGATAGAATCCTGAGCCTGCTTCTTTGTACCAACGAAAAGAATCTTACCACCTTCAGCAACTGTATCGAATACAGCCTTGTAAGCATCATCCATCTTACCAACTGTCTTCTGAAGGTCAATGATGTGAATACCATTACGCTCTGTGTAGATAAACTCATCCATCTTAGGGTTCCATCTTCTTGTCTGGTGACCGAAGTGAACACCTGCCTCAAGTAACTGCTTCATAGAAATAACGCTCATATTACACCTCCTGGTTTTTTCTTCTGTGGATCTCCTTTTAAGCGTGTTAACCGTCGGACAGACACATCTCTTTAGTACCTGCATGAGCTTAAGACAGCACCTTTTCACTTAAATCCACATGTTTATTTTTCCAGACTTTAAAGAACGCAACAAAAGAATGCGCCTAAAAAGTCGCGAATCACATAATAGCATAAGAAAAACCCCTTTGCAAGGGGTTTTTCAGAGATTTTTATGAATAATTGTAAATTCTTATCAATTTGCACTATTTAGTTAGCTGAAGTAAGTGCTTTTGCTATCTCTTCGTTTGTTGATCCTCTCATAATCTCAAATGAACCAACTGAAAGTCTTGACTCATAACCGTTATCGATAAGCCACTGATCAAACGCCGCAGCGTCATCTATAAGTCCGGCATCTTTAAGGAGCGCCGCTACATCTTCAGAACCCATACCAGGTTCAACTGTTATAGTTACAACCTCATCACTTGTCTGCTCTGTTGTAGCTTCTGTCTTAGCCTCAGTAGTTTTCTCTTCTTTCTTCTCTGTTGTCTTCTCCTCGGTAGTCTTCTTCTCAGTAGTCTTTTCTTCTGTAACTGCTTCTGTATCTGATGCTGTAGTAGCATCATCGCCACTTGCAACCTCTGTTGTCTTTGTTTCTGTTGTTGCTTCTGTTTTGGCAGCAGTTGTAACTTCCGTTGTAACCTTAGTAGTTACTTCTGTTGTAACAGATGCTGCATCTGCTTTTGCAGATGGCTTTTTTTCTCCAAATGTCATAGAAGCGCTATACATAACTAATGCTCCTATGATTATTCCAATGCCTATTCCTCTAAGCATATATTTTCTGTTCATATCTTATCTCCCTGCTCCTTTTAATGTCAGCCCTGTTCTTTATCGATTACTGATTTAACTTCACTGACTCCAATCTCAAGTACCTTAGAAATCTCAATGATACTGAAACCGGCTTTGAACATTTCCATGATATTTCCTACGTTATCACCCTCTGTGAGGTCGATTCCTTCTCTGTCAAGAATCTCATCAAGATTCTCAACACCAGCGAGGCTTTCCAATTCTTCCTCATCGAAATCATCTAAATCATCGAAATCGTCCTTTGCACCTGGTTCTTCAACAGGAAGGAGGTCTTCAACACCCTCTTCTGATTTAAGCTCCTCTGTAGGAGTATCTACTTCTTCATACTCCTCTTCATCGTCATCATATCCATAATCATCATATTCTTCATCGTCATCTTCTTCGGAAGCTTCTTTAACAGGCTCTTTGTCTGAAGACACTTCTTTT
>JAFYHN010000019.1 GCA_017539165.1 Eubacterium sp. | reverse complement strand
TTTTCTTCTTTTTCTTCTGAAGTAGTCTCGGATGTATCTTCTACAGCCTCAGCTGTTTCTGTTGTTTCTTCTACCGCTTCAACTGTTTCTTCTACTGCTTCAACTGTTTCTTCTTCAGGATCTGCTGTATCCTCCTTAGCTTCAACAGCCTTATCAGCCTTATCATTCTCTTCAGCAGCTTCTTTTATTCCCTCCACTGCTTCTTCAGAAGCGTCTTCTGTTTTCTCTTCCACAGCCTCAGCAACGGGAGCTGCCACAACCTGAACTTCTTTAGCAAGAAGCTCCTCTACTTCAGACTTCTTTACATCGAGTGCCGAAGTGATTTCTTCAACTTCTGCTTTCTTGGTATCTAGAGCAGCGGTAAGTGCTTCAATCTCACTTTTCTTTGCATCGAGCCCTGATGTAAGCTCACTGATTTCATTTTTAACACTTTCAAGACCGGCAACTTCTGATTTCATTTTCTCAAGTCCGGCTTTATATTCGTCGATAACAGTGATGGATGTCTTTATCTCCTTCTCTTTCTCGACAACGTTATTATATATAGTCTGAACTTCAGACTTAGTTTTCTCTATATCGCCTGATACTTCGTTATAGTATTCCTCAAGCTTCTTTGTATTCTCTGTAGCTCTGTCATCAACTGACGCCAGACCTTTATCAACCGAAGCAGCAACCTTATCAGCAACTTTCTTGTCACTCTTCTTTACTTCTTCGTCGATAACAGAATTAATGCTCTTACCGATAGTATCTTTGATTTTCTTCTTACTATACTCATTGATATAGTTATCAGAAATCTTTCTCAGATGCTTCTTATCCGCCTCTGTAAGTTCCGTCTTAAGATTTGGATTAACCTTCTCCTCCTCACCTTCATCTTTTTTCTCATCAGTAGTTAAAACACAGCTGACAATGATGACGATAATACCTATGATTATCAATGTGATTACAGTAGCGTTCATACCTTTTTATACCCCTTATTTAGTAATTTCAATATATTGCCTAATTGTGCATAATAACACAACATCGATATTCTAACATGTTTACATAATGTTATGCAAGCAAATCTTTCTTCTTACTGAAGCATATCTACATAATATTAATCTGGTGGATATCTATAAATCTGGTTACTTAGGATGAAGATTTAACCATACATACTAACAAAATGCCCTTATAATAGTCTTTTGTTAGTATTTTCGCCTCTTTTTTCTCGTTTATTAAACAAGGTCTACTAACAAATGTCCTTATTTTCGAATTCTGTTAGTATAAACAAGCTAAAACATGGTGTTTTTTAAGATTTCATGCTAACAAAACTTCTAAAAATCAAGATTCGTTAGTATTCATCCCCAAAATCCTATATTCCCATGACAACTCAGTGTCAGCAAACTCAAAACCTCAACACATCGAAACCTCAACATATCGAAGCCTCGGCACACCGAAGCCTCAACTACAGAAAAAACGACCTCCAATCGTTAGATCTTACGTCTAACGCTTGGAGGTCGGCACATTATTCCCCTGCCTCTTCGAATTCTTTTGTAAATCCGCATTCAGGATTTGAACATACTATCTTCTTGCCCTTTATCACCATGTAGCCTCCACAGTCCGGACATCTTTCCGCAACCAATTTGTTCCATGACATAAAGTCACATTCAGGATAGTTTATACATCCATAGAAAGGTCTTCCCTTTCTTGTATTTCTCTTTACGATATCATTTCCACATTCAGGACACTTAACACCTATCTTCTCAAAATATGGTTTTGTGTTTCTACACTCAGGGAAGTTCGGACATGCCAGGAACTTTCCATAAGCACCATACTTGATGACCATGTTAGCTCCACAGTTTTCACAAACTTCATCTGAAACCTCGTCAGCGATCTTAATCTTCTCAAGATTTTCACTCGCATGCTTGATCTCATTCTCCAGATCCGGATAGAAATTTCTGACAACAACTTTCCACTGAACATTTCCATCTCCGATACTATCAAGCAGGGATTCCATATTTGCGGTAAATTCAATATTTACGATCTCCGGAAATGCTGTCTCCATTATTCCGTTAACAGCCTGTCCGAGTTCTGTTATATACAGGTTCTTCTGTTCTTTTGTTATATATCTTCTATTTAAAAGTGTTGATATAGTCGGAGCATATGTTGATGGACGTCCGATTCCGTTGTCCTCCATAGTCTTAACCAACAGCGATTCTGTATAATGTGATGGCGGTTCTGTGAAATGCTGCTTTGCATTTACCTGCTCGCACTTCAGTTCATCACCTTTTTCAATTCCGTGAAGATTAATATTCTCTTTATTCTTATCTTCTTCTGTACTATATACATTCAGATAACCAGCAAAACCAACTGTACTTGCTGATGCCTTAAGTGTCTCTCCGGCAGCCGTTACTGTTACTGTATAGATATCATACACAACAGGTTTCATTCTGCTGGCTACGAATCTCTCGTAAATGAGCTTATAAAGCTTGTACTGCTCAGCAGTAACCATTCCCTTGATAGATGCAGGTGTACGTCTTACATCAGTAGGACGTATTGCCTCGTGTGCATCCTGGATGTTCTTTGCAGGAGCCTTTGATGCAGAATCATTCCCTTCGGCATCTGCCTCGTATTCGCTTCCAAATGCATCTCTTATATATTCTCTGACACTTCTGTCAGCCTCTTCCGATATACGTGTAGAATCAGTTCTCAGGTATGTTATAAGACCTACTGTTCCTTCACCCTTTATATCAACACCTTCATAAAGCTGCTGAGCAACTCTCATTGTCTTAGATGTTGAGAAGTTTATTCTTCCAGCTGCAGTCTGCTGAAGCGTACTAGTTGTAAATGGAACCGGAGCCTTCTTTGTTCTTGTGGATGACTTGATATCAGTCACCACAAAACCACTCTTCTCAAGCTTCGCTTTCAGTTCCTTTGCTTCCTTCGCACTCTTTATCTCAGACTTTAACTGAAATGCAACAGTCTTCTTCTGCCCAGGAACATTGAGATCTGCACATATAGTCCAGTACTCTTCAGGGATAAATGCATCTATCTCTTTCTCTCTATCAGATATCATCTTAAGAGCTACTGACTGAACACGTCCAGCTGATAAACTCTTCTTTCCAAGTTTCTCCCAAAGCAGCGGGCTTATCTCATAACCCACAAGACGGTCAACAACACGTCTTGCCTGCTGTGCATCTACAAGATCCATATCTATCTCGCGGGCATTCTTCATTGACTGCTTAACCGCTGTCTTAGTGATCTCATTAAATGTTATTCTCTTATATGATTTCTTCTCATCTAGCTTTAGTGCTACAGACAGATGATATGATATAGCTTCTCCCTCTCGGTCAGGGTCAGTTGCGAGATATACATAGTCTGCTTTTCCTGCTGCTTTTCTAAGTTCAGCAAGAAGCTCACCTTTTCCCCTTATCGTTATATAATGAGGTTCAAAATCATTATCTTTATCTATACCCATGTTACTTCTCGGAAGATCTCTGACATGACCTTCAGAGGCAATAACATCGAAGTTTTTCCCAAGAAATTTCTTTATAGTTTTTGCTTTTGTAGGCGACTCTACTATAACAAGATTCTTTGCCATGCTGATTTACAACCTTTCTGATCCTTCTCGTTTTCAGTCCCAAAACCCAGTCTAGCACGTTACTATACACCAATATATTTTTGAATTCAAGTGAAAGATTTAAGTTTTTTCACTTAAGTATGTAGTAACATTTCTCCACACAATCGGCAAAGCCCTTTCTACACAGCTCGTTCATTTGCTGTATTGTTTCGCTTATTTTCATGTCATTCGCACGTATCAGATCATCAATATAAAGAGGATCATGACCGAGCATCGCAAGTAGTTTTCTCTGAACCGTCGTCAGATTATTGATATTTTTCTTCTTATTATTATATCCACCCGAATCAGGCTGTTTTACCTTATTCTTCTCCCTGATATATTCCGTACCGAGAATATCGACCATTATGTCTATCGGACTATCTACCAGAATCGCACCTTGCTTGATAAGATTATTCGACCCCTTTGACAGAATATCACTTGTTCTTCCGGGAATAGCAAATATCTGTTTACCTTGATTCAGTGCAAAGTCAGCAGTGATAAGTGTCCCGCTCCTCAGAGCCGCCTCAACGACCAAAAGCCCATCTGACAGTCCACTTATGATCCTGTTTCTTGCAGGAAAGTTTTTCGACACATGTGGCGTACCCGGTTCATATTCAGATACCACCAGATGATCCTCACACATCTCACTATATATATTGAAGTTCACCTCCGGATAACAGATATCAACTCCGCCTCCAAGAACGGCGATCGTTTTTCCATCAGCCTCCATCGCAGCCTGATGCGACTTTGAATCTATCCCGTACGCCATGCCACTGACTACCGTCATCCCTTTCCTGGCAAGTTCACCACTAAATTCTTCCGCGACATTCAGCCCGTAAAATGAAGGTCTTCTACTCCCCACAATGCCGATCGAATACGGAAGCTTTGTAATACCAAGATCACCCCTGTAGAAAAGTACCAGCGGGTACTCCGGGATATCCCTCAGCTTTTCCGGATAATCCTCATCCAGATATGTCACGTACCTAACATCTGTTCTCTCCATATCATCACACATTTTATCAAGCCACTCTTCCACATCAAACCGAAGGATTTCATCTCTTGTTGAAGACTTGATAAATCTGCCCGATACCATCTCTTCGAGAACCATTTCTTTATTATCTCCACTCATCATCCGGTATGTTTCCACTATATCTCCGTAATGGTCTATTATCCGGTAAATGTCCCTAAACCTGAATGTCTTCATATGGTTCAGCCAAAGGCACGCAAGTTTTCCAATATCCCCCTTGATTTCTTCCTTTATCTCATACTTATTCTTATTTTTTATTTCTATACTTTTTATTCTGTTATTATCTATTTCTTTACTGTTCATTTCTGAAAAACAAAGCCTCCTCTATATCCTGACAACTTATCTCTTCACTGTCATTTATATCTGCTATCGTCCTCGCAAGCCTGATCAGTCTGAAGTATCCTCTGGTGCTCAATTCCGTCCTCTCATATATATCCCTGAGAAGAGTTTCTTCCTTAGCCCCTACCTTCATATATTCATCTATCTTGCCCTGCGGCACTTCGCTGTTAAATCCGAAGTCTTCGTCTTTATACCTATATTCCTGCCTTTCTCTGGCCATTATGATCTTATCTCTCGCCTGTGCTGAACTAATCCCTGGCTGACTCTCAAACAAATCCACATAAGAAACTGGAGACACATCAAGTCTGATGTCAATTCTGTCCATGATCGGGTGACTTATCTTATTCTGGTAATGCTTTATCTCTCCGGCGTTGCACCTGCATCTCTTTCTGTCCGGATAGTAACCGCAGGGGCAGTTATTCCTTGCCGATACCAACATAAACTTTGCCGGAAATGTATAACTCGCTTTCAGTCTTGAGATAGTTACCTTCTTATCCTCCATAGGCTGTCTCAAAGCTTCTATGGTTTCTTTTCTGAACTCCGGAAATTCATCCAGAAACAACACTCCTCCGGAAGCAAGACTTATCTCTCCAGGTTTAGGTACAGCACCGCCTCCAAGAAGCGCCACTCCCGATATAGACGAGTGTGGTGACCTAAATGGTCGTCTCATCATCAACCCCTCTTCTCCCTTAAGCATGCCGGCCACGCTGTATATCTTCGTCAGCTCCATACTCTCTTCATACGAGAACGGGGGCATTATGTCGGGAATACATTTAGCGATCATTGATTTGCCGGCACCGGCCGCACCAGTAAGCAGGATGTTATGAAATCCGGCAACCGCTACGATCACTCCTCGTTTCATGGTTTCCTGTCCGCGGATATCTCTCATATCAACGCTTCCTCGTATGTCATTTCCTAAGCTGACATCCTCTTTGATATATTGTTCTGTCCACTCCTCGCGATATATCATCTCTGCCACATCAGCGAGAGAATCAATCGGAATGATCTTGATATTATCGACAAATGCCGCCTCCCTGCAGTTCTGTCTCGGAAGCACAAATGTATCTATACCATTCTTCGAGGCATGATCAACTATAGGAAGCACCGCCGATACAGGCAGTACACTCCCATCAAGACCCAGTTCGCCCAAAAAGAGCGTCGAACCAAGCTTCTTATCAAATTCATCTGACACGGAAAATACCCCCATAGAAATAAGGATGCTGGTGGCAATCGCAAGGTCGAAGCTTGCGCTGTCTTTTCTCACATCCGCTGGGGAAAGATTGACGGTTATCCTTCTGGAAGGAATGGAATAACCGATGTTCTTGAGAGCCGTCCTTACCCTGTCGGCCGCTTCCTTAACAGAAGACGATAGATATCCGACCAGATTGAATCCCGGAAGTCCGGCACCAATATCAGACTCAACTGATATAAGCATGCCTTCAATTCCTAATGCGGCTCCACTTATAATTTTACTATACAATATGAGGCTCCTTCCCGCCTCTTTAAAACAGATAAGAAGATAATATACTTGTATATAAAAAAAATCAAGGACAAAGTTTATATCCGATAAGAAGAAATTATTTCTTCGTTTCTATCATATAATCAAGCATAAACTTAATAGCACCTATCTTTATCTCTTCCCTATACACATCCATTATGTTTTTTAATACAAATGTCCACTCTTCTTCATTTTGCATTTTTTCTATTGCAACTCTTTTTTCGTCACCAAAATCGATCAACGCCCATTCACCCAAGAATTCTTTCTCCAGAACCGTCCCATAAAATGCAGCAAGTTTTATAAGTTCATCATTTTGGGAGTCATCATTCAAATTTCTTATACGAGTAATTTCATTATCCATAAACTCACATAAACTGTTTGATTGTATGCCTTCCTGCTCTTTATATACATCTGAATGTTCAATAATAAATTCTTTATAATACTTTTTATGATTTTCGTATAGTTTAAAATTCATTTCTTCATCATCATTTGTATTATTGTAATCATCAAGCACTTTGGGAAGAGCATTTTCTTCCAAATAATCGAACAATACTCCCAAAATTTCTATCAATTCGTTTTCATTTTCATAATGAAAAAAACCACCTATCTGGTTTTCAAAACCATCTATTTCCATTTCTTCAGAAGAATCAATCATTTCATAATACTTGTTATATACACATAATTTTATCATATTAGGTGCATGTCTAAATTTTTGGATATGCATTATTGCAAACGGAGTTTCCTTTTGAGAAAACTTCCAACAGATACCATCAAATGCGTCATACTCTAATCCATTCTTTAATAACCTATCATTAAAGTTTTTTACAATTATATCTTTAACTTGCATTCTTTTTACCATTCTTCTTCCAAATAGAAAGACCAATTTGAACATATTATTTCAAGTTATTTATTTCTTCGTTTCTATCATATAATCAATCATGAATCTAATCGCATCTATCTTTGTTTCCCCTCTATAAATCTTTAACAATTCAGTCATCATATGATAACATCCAACACCATTCTTCATATGATCTATTCTAACTCTTTTCTCATCGTAAAAATCCACCAAAACCCATTCTCCAGAAAATTCTATCTCTAAAATAGTTCCTAATAATGCAGCAAGTTTTATAAATTCTTCTTTATCAGCAGCATCTTTTAAATCTCTTACTCTACCAATTCCTCTATCTATAAATTCACATAAGCTGTCCACATGTATTCCTTCCGTTTCTTTATAGATATCCGGATATTTACTGATAATTTCATCATAATACTTTCTATGATTCTCATATAACTGAATATTTAATTCCTCATCATTATTTGTTTTCTTTTGGTTATAATCTTTAATCACCTTAGGAATAGCGCTCGCTTCCAAATAATCAAACATTTTTTCCAGAATAAATATCAACTCTTCCTCATTTTCATAATGAAAAAGACCACCTAAAATCTTATCAAATCCTGCGATTTCGAAATCATTAGAACTATCAATCAAATTAAAATATTTATTATATACAGTTAGCCCAATAGTATTAGATTCAAATCGATATTTATCAATATGCACTATAGCAAATGGGTCTTCTTTTTGAGAAAAAGACCAACACGAATTTGCATAATCATCATATTCTAATCCATTCTTTAATAATCTATCACCAAATCTTTTTACAATTATATTTTTCACTTGTATTCTACTCATTTTCACTTACCTTTCTAATATCTTTATGATATACACGAGCTCATTAGATCGACTAATTTATGTAACGCTTCCAGTATAGCTGCAATTGCTGCTGGATCATCTGCCACCCCTACACCTGTAAAATCATCAGCCAACATTCCAAGTCCAATCCCTAACAAAACTAACATTTCCGTAGTTTGCACAATTTCATCCACCCGTTTTTTCTCAGTTTCAATAGAATATGCCGGGTTTGGAACCGGATTCTTTTTCTTTTGTTTTTTTCTAGGATAATAGTAAATTAATCCTGAATTATCATATATTTTATACACTATTTCTTCATCATCATTTATAACACTATCTATGATTATATCATTAAAATAGTTATTCAATGATTTTCCAGTTGTTGCTGGTATATGTTCAACATTATTCAACCCATTCACATACCCCTGTAATTGTTCTACACCTTTCTCATGATTTTTTTTTACATATGAACCTGGTTTTATTTCGTATACTTCAGTTATCCCTGCAGGGTTCTTATATATAATATCAGCTCTTCCATCTCCAGACTTATTGTTTGGCCCGCCTCCTGTTATAGGAACCTCAACAGTTATTCCATAACCACCACCATAATCTCTTACATATTTCTCTTGCAACAATCTATGAGCTTCATTACCTTCTCGTAGAGCATCCATATTATCTGTAAACGAACCATCAGAAGAATCCCCCTCCGGATTCTCTCCTTCTTGTCCATTTCTATCTATATACTTTAAAGAATTATTAACACAATAAATATATTGATTGATAGATGTTATTGAGTTAGTTGTTCCCTTTATCCAATCCTCACTTTCAAATCTTCCTATATTTGAACTATACTCTCGAGCCTGTGCAAAGTATGTATCAGATATACTGTCTATCTGATACCCTGTATATCCAAATGGCTGAGTGATTCCTTGGTTGTTATATAGATCATTACCAAATTCATCATAACCATATGTATCTCTTAGACTTCCTTCTTCATCCAAAAGTCTGGTCGTACTTCCCAGTTCATCTTTTAAGTAGTAATCATATTTATCTTCCGTTATTCTTTCTGCAATGCTTCCATCCCAGATGAAGACTTCTCTTTCTTTGGTCTCAGCACTGATGTCTCTTTCGAGCATGTTATGATACTCTCTTGTCAGATCTATCAGATAATTTATCTTTTTTTCAGGAGTAGGTACTTCCGCTATCGGAAGAACTGCTTCCAGATATTCTTCTTTTCCTACTCTATGTCCCAGTCCATCATATATATACTTGGCACTTCCTTTTTCAGGATTAACTGCTTCTTCAAGTCTGTTTATTGCTCCGTATATATACTGATTCTTACGATTTCCGTTGCTGAGTACTTCCGTAAGGTTTCCTCTCTTATCATAAGAGTAGGTTTCCTTATCGATCATAGAATCAGAAGAGTTATATTTTGTTTTCTCTGTAAGCTGATTAAGGCTGTCATATATGTATCTTGTGACTCCCGCCTTTTCTCCGGTCATCTCTTCAAGAAGTGTTCTGTTACTGAAGGCATCATAAGAATACTTCCTGATAAGTTCATTATCTTTTGTTA
>JAFYHN010000018.1 GCA_017539165.1 Eubacterium sp. | reverse complement strand
GTACTTATCATATCTGGCCGTGAATGAAGAATACCGTAATCAAGGGATAGGAAGCGAAATGATAAGGTATGCTTGTCAAACAAGTAAAAATATCGGGTTTTCTTATTTAATACTGAATGTGGATCACGATAATACAAGAGCCGGAAGTTTATATAATAAACTCGGATTTTCCGAATTTAAGAACGACGGAAAAACGATCGTAATGTGTAAACAGCTTGATTAATCACGAATATCCAGAATAAAACTGACCAAGTAAGATATTTTCAAAAATAAAAAATAGTATATCTGCATGCGATTTTAAAAAGCATAGGGAAAGATTTGGGAGGATTATGGCAAATAGTTTATTTGTTGAGGGATTGATAGAAAATAACACAGGCAAACTTATAGGAGCGCCTAAGAGTGATCTGCATAACCATTCAACTAAGGGATGCACTCTTAAGTGGGTTGAAGAGCGAACGGGTCATTCTTTTCCCGCCCCTCCGGAAACCTTTGATGGTCTTGAGGGTATGCAGAACTGGTTCACTACCTATGTCAAACCCTTTTGCTCAGGAGATGAAGGCATAGTCTTTAGATGGGAGGGGGCGTTTGCCGAAGCAGGGCGCAACAATATTAAAAGGCTTGCAATGAATTTCGGGGCTACGGAGATTGAACTTGTAGGAGGAATTGATAAATTCAGGGAACTGATTCTGGGTTTTCACATGAAATACTGTCCGGAAACAGTTTTTGAACCGGAACTTACCTATATATCAGCGTGCGATATCGATTCTGCGACAGATTCAATTGATGAGTATATAAAGAACGGATTCTTTAAGTCACTCGATGTCTGCGGCGGCGAGAATATTCGACCATTTGAAGCTTTTATTCCCCTGTATCGAAAAGCTGAACATTACGGACTTACTAAGATAATACATGTTGGTGAGTCGGGATCTGCAGATGATGTAAGAAAAGCAGTTGAAGTGCTGGGACTTGATGAAGTTCATCACGGGATTGGCGCTGCCACATCAAAAGATACCATGCGATTTTTGGCGGATAATCACATACAGCTCAACGTTTGTCCCTCGAGCAATGTGATGCTTCGCTATGCCAAAGATTATGAGCATCATCCAATAAAGACGCTGGTTGAAAATGGCGTTGAGGTGACAATCAATACCGATGATCTTCTGATTTTCAATAGCTCTATAGAGAATGAATATCTCAAGCTTTACAAGGCAGGAACTTTATCGGTGGAGCAGTTGGAAGAAATAAGACTCAGAGGATTGAACGGGAAAAGGGAACTACTGTGAAGATATATTCCAGGATAATGAAATAAGCAAATCAGGAGTCGGAGGAATCTATGTTAAGACTCAGACAGTATAAGGAAGCTGATGCCGTGACGATCGCACAGTGGATACAGGACAAAGATACCTTTATGAAATGGGGCGGAGAACTCTTCGGTGAGTTTCCGATTAATGGAGATATCATAGCTGATGTATATAAGAACAAGAATGGCCTTTGTATGGAAAAGGATAATTTCTATCCCTGGATCGCCTTTGATGAAAGCGGTGCCGTCGGACACTTTATCATGAGATATCTTAACTGTGATAATAAGACGCTTAGGTTCGGCTGGGTCATCATTGACGGAAATATACGCGGAAAAGGCTATGGTACGGAGATGCTCCGTCTGGGTATGAAATATGCCTTTGAGATCCTTGGAGTAGAAAAGATCACGATCGGTGTTTTTGAGAATAATAGTCGTGCACATGCATGTTACAAGAGAGTCGGATTCCATGATACGGAGATCGTAAAAAAAGATCCATGGAATGTAGTGGAGATGGAGATACTGAAGGAAGAATATCTATCTGCTAATTGACTTTGGTTGAACGATGCACCAGTTTTGGAGTATCATTCAGGCTACGCAAAGTGGTTCTTGAGGATACTGTTGCCAAACTGGAACAGGAAGGACAGTAGTCTGTTTAATTTTAATTTTTGGGATATATGGATTTGATTATAAGAGAAGTAAAGATAGAAGATGCAGAGCGACTGGTTGAGATCTATTCGCACTACGTTCTGAATACGGCTGTTTCATTTGAATATGAAGTTCCATCAGTAGAAGAGTTCAGACAAAGGATTGAGAAGATAACGACGAAATATCCTTATTTGGTCTGTCTGAAAGACGATATGATCGTCGGATATGTTTACGCAGGTGAGTACAGTTCTCGTTCTGCATATTCATGGACGGCAGCAATGTCCATCTATGTCGATAAGGATTACCGCAGGCAGGGAATAGGCTCAGCTATGTATAAAGCGATAGAGCCAAAACTTAAGGATATGGGAATTGTCAATCTTTTGGCTGGTACAGCTTATTGTGAGCCTGAAGACGAATACCTGACACATGCCAGTAGCTGCTTCCATATGAGTCAGGGTTATACTGAGGCTGCGCATTTTAAGAATATAGGAAGGAAGTTTGACAGGTGGTATGATTTGAAATGGTATCAGAAGACCATATGACATGGATCATAAACTTTTAATAAAGATAGGGATTAAACTTTGATAGAAAGAACTCGTTATATCAGTTTTTTGATTATTGTTTTGTTATTTGCTCTGACTGCTTGCAGTGACAAGCATACCATCTCAGAGAAGACTAAACTTGGTTATGGTGGCGCTGAAATGTTTGTCGAAAAGGAATTGTCCGATGAAATTGAAGCCTGCATTAAAGCAAAAGATGTTCAACGAATAAAAGCGCTGTTTTCAGATTTTGCACTTGAAAATGAGTCTCTTGATAAGGATTTGGAGGATTTTTACAATTTGTTCCCCAAAGACTTCGAAGCGAAATACAGAATGAGTGATTATCGCAGTGAGGATTTGGGTGGGACAAATATAAGAAGAATTTATACTGGCAGAATTCATTATACATCCGAAGGACAAACTTATAGGGTGGTGTTTGTATGGATCAAGAGTGATCCCGAGCATCCTGAAAGACAGGGAATTCACTCGATTCAGCTTATTGATCAGAAATCCAAGGAAACCGATAAGTATAGAATTCATTCGGAAAATGACGAGCCTGGCGTATATGTTTATACTGTTAGATGATAAACTTTTAATCTGTAGGTTTTTATGATTCAAAGCATTTGCCAATTGCTTAAAGATGAGCTTTTAGACAACGGTTATGAATACGGTTTTTACTTGAACGGTAAAACTTATAAACCCGATATGTCTATTGGATTTGACGAGAAATTCTTTGACCGATTATTGTCAGAGTACCGCATTCAAGATCCGCGAGATACCAGACAGGCAAAAGTGGGTACTTGCAATGACATAGTTGTTCTGATGAAAGATATTCTTGATGAAGTGAGTGTCCCAAGTAAGATTTGGCTTTTACATGATACGCAACACGGAAAATTCCATACAGTTTTGACTTTTTACATAGAAAACAAAACTATATACCTGGAGTTGACGCCGCAATCTTCAAAGCCTTGGTATGGGAAGGAAATAGTTTTTGATAACGAGCAGGGGTTTATATCCGAATATAGTAAAGACGGTTGTGAAGCAATTGAAATTACAGACTCTGTTGTTATTGGAGAGAAACCTGAGTTTATTTTTTCCAGAATGGATTAAACAGGCGAGCGCTTTCTGATAAGAAAAGCTGTTTTGATATAATGAAGGCGTTAGACAATAATATTTTAATTTGTCTAATGCACTAAGCTTCGGTTTTTTTGAATGATTATGGCGGAAGACGAATATCAAATAACATAGGTGTCATATAATCAAGCCGTCCGTAGTTGATGCTCCGGACGGAATTTTATATTTCGGGATGATTATGTGATGAAACGTTGGAGAAAGATAATCCTTGGAATATTTATTATTCTTGTTGTGTTTATGGGTATGATCCTATACTTGTCAGAGTTCCATCTTGATCTTTCGCAGGATTATAGAAGGGTAGGAGGATATGAAAATATAGTTTTTAAGGATCCCCGGAGTGATCAATGTTTCCGTTTATGTGTCTGGGGGTTAATGAAGACAGAAAACAAAAATGTTTTCAAAGAACACCGTAATCCGGATATAACATCTTATGAATATCAGTTATTAGCTGAGAATGCTGACGCAGAAAATGTTTGGCAACTAGTTCCTTCTCCTGACGGAAGATACATTTTGTATGTTGAGAGAATATACCGTGGTACGGGAATCACAGATGATGAGGATGTGTACTATAGAGTCTATTCGACAGCTGATAAAACCAGCGTAACTATATATTCCGGATTTAAGCAATTTCTGCTGGTTGATTGGAAGTGATCGTTTGCTTGTTTGGTATAATTATTTCATCGTTTAATTGTTGAATGTTCAAATATTTATATCGGGAGGATATAAATTCTTATGGAAGAAATAAACGATTCAATATGCATTAAATCAGCCGCAACCGATGAGGAGCTGTGCGGGAGGGGATACGTTCACTGTACTGCATGGCAGGAAGCCTACAGAGGTATCGTATGTGACGGATATCTTGATACGATGACTGTAGAGGCTACTACAGCGCGTGCCAGAAATTTCCCGGATAATACTCTTGTAGCTAAGGATGGAGATAAAGTCGTAGGCTTCGCAGTTTACAGTCCGTCGAGAGATGATGATCTTAAGGATGCAGGGGAGGTTGATGCAATTTATGTTCTCTCAGAATACTATGGCCGGAAAATAGGATATAGATTGATGAATGAAGCAATTTCCAGGCTCAGTGAATACGACACCATTTTTGTGTGGGTTTTCGAAAAGAATGAGAGAGCTATCAACTTTTATCACAAATATGGTTTTGAATTTGACGGGTGCAAAAAGGAATGGACTCTTGGCACACCGGTCACAATAGTCAGAATGGTGATGAAAAGAGAGTAAACTTAGGGATGATGCTATGTTAAATCTTTTTGCAGATCGTTATGAAGTAATTTGAAAAAAGTTCTGTTTACCACCTTGACTCTCCCCTTAGGGAACCCATTAGGATGGGGCTATCAAACAAACAGGAGGTCACAAAAATGGACGACAAAATGACATCAGGGGAGATAGCAAAGAAGGCCGGTGTATCCCAGAAGGCAGTACGCCTGTACGATGAGAAAGGCTTGCTGAAGCCTACTGAATATTCTGATGGGAATTACCGTCTCTACGATAAGGAAGCACTTCAGATCCTTGAGAAGATCGTAGCCTTGAAGCAGATAGGTTTCTCTTTGGAAGAGATCCGCGACAATCTCACATCAGGTGATGCTAAGGACATCGAAGAAGCTCTCAAGATGCAGCTCGCGATCATGGAAGAGAAGCGCTACAAGATCGATATGGTGATCGATGCCATCAACAGAACTCTTGCACAGAAGGAAGAGGCTCTTGACTGGGATGACGTCGCAAGGATCATTCAGAGCGTAACATTGGACCAGGCAGCAGACCTTGCTCATTGGAAGTCGCTGCAGCGCACTATAAGCGAAGACTGGTATGTTCAGATCTTCAGAACGATGAACTTTGAGAAAGGCGGGAAGGTACTCGATCTGGGATGCGGATTCTCAAAGATATGGAGAAACAACTGGGATATCATTCCCGAAGGAACAAAGATCTATGCTTACGATCTGCCGGGCAGCTGGGCTGAGGATTTTGAGAAGTTCATTGAAGAGAACAAGGGATCACTTCCCAAGGATGTTGTGATCGACCTCGTTTATTCTGATCTTGATAAGGCAGCTTCATGGGAGAAGATCGACAGCGAGCAGAACTATGACCGCATCATCGCTCATTATATTGACAATGAGGTTCAGAATATCGAAGCAATAGTTGAGAGGGCAAGCAAGGTCCTGAACCGCGGCGGATTCTTCTCCATTAACGGACCTGACGTAACAGTATGGGATCTGTTCCTAAAGAACGCAATGAGCGAAGCAGGCATCGAGGAGAATTTTCTTGATGAGAAGATCAAAGAGAGCTTAGCGGAGCGTGATGCATATATTGAGATGTTGGGAAAGTATTTTTCGAAGATCGAGACGATCGAACTGCACAACTCATTCCGCTTTGTTGACGTTGACGATATCTTTGAGTGTTTCCAGAGGAGGAATAAGAACCAGGCTAAGTTCTTCTCAGTTAATGAGAAAAAGATCAGGGAATACTTTGCAGATAAGATCGCAAAGGACGGTGAGATAATCATTACTACAGATTCACACTTCCAGCACTGTTATATCTGAAGTTCCCTGATAGATAATGCTATTCCATATGAGGCTGTTCCGGGAAGGGGCAGCCTCTGTTATGTTATAATGATCTAAATAATGAGTTTTTATTGGTTGTTTTTATATTGCTATTGGATGAGGTGTAATAGAAAATGAATATGAGTTCGATTTCAGAATCTTTATTTTAATCTAATGGAATATTGCATGAAGAAATCAGCGGCGGTTCTAATTATACTCTCATTGTTTTTGTTGTGTTCGTGTGTGAAAAATGACGGGCAGAAACAGTACCATGAAAATGTTGAGAACATTGAAAAATATGTATTAGAGACAATGGACAGATACATTTCATTTCAAGAACCTGAGTATGATGAAGAATCCGTGTCATGGCATATATATATCAGAGAGTCATATACGAGTTCAAATAATCAGGACAAGTCTTATGATGAAATCTGCGAACAATCTGTTGCCCTAATTGAAGAATACCTTGAAGAACACCCGGAGCATGTGCTGAATTCTTATGATATATATATAACTTTCTGGCGGATGAAACCAGGACACGGAACCAGATATTCGGATTATTGCAAACTAACCGGTAGCGATGAAGGATTTGTAAAATACAATATATGAACT
>JAFYHN010000017.1 GCA_017539165.1 Eubacterium sp. | reverse complement strand
CTGGTATTCGGTATCATGTATTTTGCCGCGAATGACGGCTCAGGCTTTTGAATTTATAACGACATGCTTTAACGCATCGATAAAGAGATGTCAGAGAGCAGTCAAAATGTGGATGATAAAACAGGAGATTGGATTTGTTTATTTCAAACTGATGTCCATGACATTCCTTCCGGTATGTATGCTCATACAACTTAAATACCCGCATTTGGTGAGCAATCCCGGAGAGTTTTATACATTCATAATAATGATACAGATAAGGCTCAATCATATGACAAGAACACTTTCAACATCATTCGTCGTATGGGAGAAATACAAGAGTCCGTTCAGAAAAGTAAGTGACATATTAAATCCTGACCACATCAGAGAAGAAATTTACGACAAACATTTCGAAACTGCGCAGATCAAAAACTGTGATTACAGTTACAAGTACAAGAAAGAAACAGATTCAGAAGAAGTAAAAACTGTAAGAGTACGGATACCTGAATTTTCTATCAACAGAGGCGATATCGTCTGCGTTCACGGTGAATCAGGGCAAGGAAAGACAACCTTACTCAACATTTTATCCGGAGAGATAGAAACAGGAGAAGTTTATATCAATGGCACGCGCGTCGATAAGCGTTTAGACTGTGTATTTATCGCACAGGATACAGAAATATTCGACATGAGCATCAGAGACAACATCAAACTGGGTAATGACGATATTTCCGACGAGGAGATATACGAACTTCTTGAGAGAGTCGGATTAAAGGAGTGGATAAATGCTCAACCCGAGAAACTTGATACAAGACTCGGCGAGAGAGGCGTATTTGTATCGACAGGACAGAGACAGAGATTAAATCTCATAAGAGGTCTTATCATACCGAATAAAGAAGCATATCTGCTTGATGAGCCCACATCAAACGTAGATGACGAGACAGAGATAAGAATGATCGACCTTATCCGTGAGAAAATGTCAGGAAAGACTGCGATAATAGTAACGCATAAACCCAGAATAAGAAGTATATGCAACAGATCATATATCTTTGAAAAGGGAATATTAAGTGAGGAGAATAAATGACTTAAAGAGGTGGCATTATGTTTGGACTATCAGAAACAGATTTAATGTACAAGGAGTATGTAAAAGAATTAAGCAAATACGATCTTAACATGGCCAAAATGGACGATCTGGACGTATTGCATACTGTCTCATTGTATAAAAAACAATCAGAAACAGATTGGATAGACATTTATTACAATGAAAAGATAGTGGGATTTCTTATCGTATCGACTAATAAATATGAAAAACGTTCAACAGAAGACAGGGCTATCTGTCAGCTGTACGTTGTCCCTCAATACAGACGCCATGGACTGGCAAAAGATGCGGTGATAACATATTTAAAGAGTCACCCTGGCATCTATAGTTATGATATATCAGACGGAAACAACGTGGCTTCAAACTTCTGGTATAAGATATTAAAAGATATCAATGCCAAATATATAGAACTGCCGGAAAAAAGATCTTCGCAGGAATCCAGATATCTATCCCTAAATGGAATGGTCGTAGGTAAGAGATGCGCATCATAAATCCGTTTATAAATGATTAGATTCTCCATATTCAATATGTAACAATGTGATTGGAAAGGAGAATATCATGGTTAATCAGGAAGAATTTGAGCAGAAATGTTACGAAGCATATAAACTGGATTGGATGCTCAGTCATGGGCATACCCTTACAGAATTAATGGGTATCATAGTTGAACTGGTATCCGCTTCCGTAGAGGAAGATCCAGAGAATATGATCAAGTGTGAGCAGCATGTAAGGGAAATAGCAGATGTTACCCGTTATGAATTCCTTCAGGAATCAGGTTTTAACGGAAGCCTCTGGGTATGCAAAGAGGAGTTCCTTAATGCAGAATTTCTTGATCCCGACTATATGAAGCATCTGTTCAGCGCTATGATGCCAGACAAGGAGAATATCCTTACATGGCAGAAGATAACAAAGAGGCGAATTCCGGAAGATTCGATCAGCGTAGAGACGACCGCCGGTACGATAAGTGCTTATGCGGACAGAGACGGTCAGATCCCGGGCATAGGTGTTTTATTTACACCCAAGGATTTTGATGAAGAGATTGATGTTTGCGGAGCCAGAGTTTATCAGGAGAAAGAAATCTCAACCGATGATGCCGATCCGCAGGATCTTGCGATCTTTACTTATGCAGATCCTTATACCGAGGACTATACTTCAAAGAACATCATAAAGAGATCTTCTTTTGAAGAAGCATTAAGTTAATAATGAACCATTAAAAGAACAGTCCGAAAGGGCTGTTTTTTATATTTTAAAATTCTTGCACAAAAATCTATCTTTTTTAAAAAATAATCCATATTTACTATAAATGGCTGATTTTTGTTAAATTTCAACCATACTTTAGATAAAGACATACATATCAGGGGCCATCTACTCCTGCTCTGGAATCATAGAGACCTCTATCCTATAACACATATCAACATTATATAAGTTCAAAAGTGTTCCTTGAAACTTAAGACAGTCAGGATTGTATTATAGGAGAAATATGATATGTATTCATTCTATGGAATTTTGCTTATTCCTCCATAGGTGACGTGCGTATCCATTTAGTCGCACGATAACAATAGGAGGAAACATGAATATATTAATAACGTTTATAACAGCATTAACGGTAGCAGTGGCAAGTACCTGCCCTAACGTACCGGAACCGGAGAAACAGAGGATAGAATCTCCGTCATGCGAAGTAATACTCGAAGAGGTTGAAGCAGCTCTTGAGTATCACGCTACACCTGCAGGAATAGAGTTTGTCGAAGAATACCAGTCTTCGGGTACTCCTTATGAAGAAAGTGACACAGAGGATAATGAAGAAGAATCAGTCCCTATATTCGAGCTCTCAGAGTATCCAAGCAAACCCATTCAATTCGTTGACATTTATGTTAAAAATGAAGTCATCTGTATAGCAGACACGATAGAAGAAGCTTATCAGATAGCTGAAGATTATGACATAACCTTAAAGAGTTACGAGATGAAGGTCTGCGCCTTCGACACCGGTTCAAAATCTCCATATGAAGTGATTGAATATGGAAAAGAACACGGATTAACTCCTGTATATTTAAATGGATACAATTATCTGTTTGATATTACAGATTGATCAAATTTATACGTCTGGCTCTTCGGCATCACCGGGGAG
>JAFYHN010000016.1 GCA_017539165.1 Eubacterium sp. | reverse complement strand
GTCTGGGGGGAGATGTATTTATGAAGGTTTGGCGTGACGAGGATGAGACTGAAGTCACACTTATGATCCCGGATAATTAAAGAAAGGAAAAAGCGTATGAAAAAAAGAATTGTTGCTTATCTGGAATACATAGACGCTCTTCTGAAAGAGGATAGCAGTTCTGTGGATTGGGATATAGAGATTGAGAAGCATCTGAATCAGATCGCATTTTTCTCTCATGAAAGACTGGTTCATCTGATAGTATTTGCGTTGGTGGCAATCTGTACGGTTATAAGCATACTGGCAATGATCATCTCTGAACAGATTATCATATTCCCACTCGTGCTTATGCTTTTTGTGCTTCTAATTCCATATTGTATGCATTATTATCTTCTCGAGAATTCAGTTCAGAGGATGTATGATCAGTACGATGAGATGGTGAGGAAGAAGGGGGAGTATTTTAAGAGTCCGGTGAGTAAATATTAAAAGTTTAATGAGCATATGTATGAGCACCATCGCTTCCGCTCATGGCGGGATCTCCCGAACGGCCGCTTCGCTTGCTAAGCTCTCACGTCGCACTTTGTGCTCGTGAATCGCTAAGCACCGCGACCCTTATGGGTGCTCATACATATGCTCGTTTTTTAAGATTTTGCTGGATTTACAAAAGCAGATAGATGATATATTTGTGAGGATATTGATATGTCAGTGAGACTAACGATAATATCTTTATGTAAACCGAGTTAACGTTATGTAAATTAAAAATAAATTATGTAAATCTATTTCAGAATTACTCACAGAAAATCAACAACTTTTCACATATTTTGTGGATAATTTTGTGGACTATTTGTCTTGATACAAATGGGGTATAAGGTTATAATACCTTGTACTTCGGAGGGAGTGATTTTTGATGAAGAAATTCTGGATTAACAGACATAGATTGAATGTACTAGTTGTTGTACTTGCGGTTTCGCTCTTTGTACTTCCCACAGTGATAACTCTCAGGCTTATGGACAAAAAAGCTGCGGAAGATGAGAAGTTTGATTCTATGGTGTATGGAGTGCAGAAGACTTCAGAAAATAGATTGACTGAAACTACTACCGTGAGTCCACTTCTTGAAGGAGAGGAACCATTAAAACTCGAGAAAGATACAACTCATAGGGACAATCTTATGATGGCGACCGAATATTATGAACCGGTCGATGGACAAGCAAGTGAATCTGATGCAGCTGATGAAGATGTTGATAAGTCAGAGAACGAATCAACAGAGATATCAACAGATAAGAAGGTTCCACTAAATGGGAAGAAGGTGTATCTTACTTTTGACGATGGCCCTTCATGTTATACGGAGGATCTGTTAAAGGTTCTTAGAAAATATGATGTTAAGGCTACATTTTTTGTTGTTGCCGGAAGCAGAGATTATGAGAAACAGCTTAAGGAGATAGCTAGTGAAGGCCATGTTATTGGACTTCATTCATACACACATGTCTACAGTGAGATATATTCAAATATAGCGGCATTTCAGAAGGATGTCCGCAGTGTTCATGACTGGGTTAAGAATGTTACCGGTATAGATTCCAAGATATACAGATTCCCTGGTGGAAGCGGAAGCAGCCCTACTGGACTTGATACAGGTTTATGTGTATCATTTCTAGATAAAGCAGGATATGAGTATTATGATTGGAACGCACTTAGCGGAGATGCAGAAGGCCGTGGTTATAGTGCATCGCAGATGGTTGATAATGTGATGTATTATGTAAGAGCGAATGAAGGAGATTCAATAGTTCTTCTTCATGATCAGTGTGCAAGCCACTCAACAGTTGATATGCTTCCTACTCTGATAGAGACACTTAAGTCGGAAGGATATGAACTCTGCGTTATAGATCAGAATGCACCGCATGCAAAGCAGTACATTCCGGAAATTGATGGTAAGCATTAAGCTTAAATAATTTATACGTACTTAGCAGTGGGACAAGGGGAAACCCTGTCCCATTTATTTATATCATAAAAACTGCTATGCAGTTTTGTAAGATTCTGCAGGAATCTTACAAGCCATGTAATGGCTTATGATATACCGAAGAAAAATGCAAAGCATTTTTCGAAGGTGTATGGTTTAATACAATAAATACTGTAATGGAGCGTAGACAGAATGAATTACGAAGACTCACTCAGCTACATAAAGGAAAAGGAGAAGAAGGGAAGTGTTTTTGGTTTGGACACCGTCAGGGAACTTCTTCGTCGTTTAGATAATCCTGAGAAGGGAATTCCGGCTGTTCATATAGCAGGAACCAATGGTAAGGGAAGTATAATGAGCTTTGTGGAAGAGGCTCTTGTGAAGGCTGGAGTGAATGTCGGAAGATATATCTCGCCTACCATATATGATTACCGTGAAAGATGGAGTCATAATAAGATATGGGCGTCAGAAGAGGATATTGCGGAGGTTCTGACTGAGGTAAGACGAGCGGCTGAAGGGATGGAACGTGACTGTGCAGGAAGTCCGACTGCATTTGAGATAGAGACAGCGGCAGCATTTGTCTTGTTCCAGAAATGGAACTGTGACATCATACTTATTGAGTGTGGCATGGGCGGACGTATGGATGCTACAAATGTGATTGAAGAGAATGTGATAAATGTTCTCGCTTCTGTCAGCAGAGACCATATGCAGGTCCTCGGTGAAAGTATCGAGGAGATAACAAAGGAGAAGCTGGGAATCGTAAGAAAGAGATCAATTCTCGTAAGCTATCCTCAGATTCCTGAAGTCGAAAGTGTTATAAAAGAATATACAAAAAATAATAAAGTCAGACTGATAAATGTCGATGAATCGAATATAAAGATACTGAGTGAAGGGATAGATGGAAGTACATTTGAATACCGCTCAGCAAGTATCGGAGAAGCTGTTGAGATACATATCGGTCTGGGCGGAAGATACCAGGTCTACAATGCGGTTACAGCGCTTGAAGTTCTGGGTGAGATAATGAGAAGCTTCCCTTGTATAAAGAATCTGAAGAAAAGAGTGATATTGAAGGCATTTGACTCTACGAGATGGGATGGTAGATTCCAGATTATACGTCGAGAGCCGGAGGTGATAGTTGACGGGGCGCATAATGAGGATGCATGGATGAGACTAGCTGAAAGTCTTAAGGCTTACTATCCGGATAGAAAGCTTGTTTTTGTCATCGGTGTTCTTGCGGATAAGGAATATCACAGAATGATAGATATCCTGAAACCTCTTGTTAAGAAGGCGTATACTATTCAATCTGACAATCCGAGAGCTCTTCCGGCGAAAGAACTGGCTGAGGAATTGCAGAAAAAATGTATAGAAGCAGTTGCACTTGATAAAATATCTGATATACTTGACGTTGTGACTAATGACGGAAATGTATATATCATATGTGGATCGCTCTCAATATCAGGAGAAGTAATAGAGCTTCTGTCTGAGTGATCACTTATATCGGAGTAACTATATGGAACGTGTTTCTGCCATAATGGCTGATGATAGATATATAAAAAGAATGGAAGAGATAAAACAGGCGGAAGTTAGCCGTAAGTACTGCCGTCACGGGTATGAGCATCTGCTTTCGGTTGCAAGGATTGCCTATATCTTATCTCTTGAAGATAATCTGGATATAAAGAAGGATGTTATATATGGAACAGCACTTCTTCATGATATAGCAAGATTCTCAGAACTTGAAAAGAAAACTAATCACAGGATTGCCGGACCTGTTCTGGCTAAACCTATATTAACAGATGCAGGATACAGTGCAGAAGAAGTGAAGGAAATGTGTGAAGCAATAGAGCTTCATGGGACATTTCCAGACGAGACAGGTACGCTTGCTGCAATTCTATACAGAGCAGATAAGCTGTCACGTAACTGTTTCGATTGTGAGATGACAGATACATGTAACTGGCCGGATGAACGTAAAAACTTGAAGGTAATGGAGTAGATTGACTTATGGCTATAATCAATAGTTATTCAAAAGACAAGATAAAGATCGACAGGATAAAGATATTTGCTCACCATGGAGTTCTGGCCAGCGAGAAAGAGCAGGGACAATATTTCTATGTAAGTATCCAGCTAGATGTGAATCTAAAAAGAGTTGGTGCTTCAGACAATATCGCTGATACAGTAAACTATGCAGAGGTTACAGAACTGGCTGAGAAGATATTTACTGATTCAACATACGATACTATAGAAGCTGCTGCAGATGGTATTACTATAGCAATCCTTTCAAATTACGATAAGGTAAAAAGTGTAACAGTAAAGGTAAGTAAGCCTGATGCACCTATAGATGCCGATTTTGAAGATGTATCAGTAGAGTTGATCAGATCAAGACACAGAGTTTATCTTGGACTCGGATCTAATCTTGGAGACAGAGAGAACTACCTTGATACGGCGATTGATGAATTGTCAAAGGATTCTGCTATTACAGTTGGAAAGGTTTCTACATATATTGAAACAGAGCCTTACGGTCCGGTAGATCAGCCGGATTTTATGAACGGAGTTATCGAGATAGAGACATTTCTCGAGCCGGACGAACTTCTTGATATCATACATGATATAGAGGCGGAGGCTGGTAGAGAGAGAAAGATTCATTGGGGACCTCGTACCCTCGATATAGATATTCTTCTTTTTGATGATATCATAATGAACACTGAAACGCTTACTATTCCTCATCCAGAGATGCATAAGCGTGAATTCGTCCTGAAACCGCTGGTTGAGATTGCGTCAAATGTGATCCATCCGGTTTATATGAAAACTGCGTCAGATCTGTATCGTACATTGAGACATTCAGAATATGCTAAGTCGAAGCATATAGAGACAGAGAACTTTACTGTTCTTGATGAGCTGGATACAGATGGAAAGTCAGTTGTATATGCAGGAGTTCCCGGAGCATATGCAGAAGAAGCTGCGATTAAGTTCTTCGGAAATCGTGTTCAGTATAAAAATGTTAAAAAGTTCGATGACGTTGTCAGGGCAGTTGCTGATGGAGAGGTCGAGTATGGTGTTATTCCTATCGAAAACAGTTCTGCAGGATTCGTCAGCGGTAACTACGATATTATAAGAAGTGGAAATGTTAAGATTGTTGCTCAGGTTATGCTGGATATCAATCATTGTCTGCTTGGCCTTCCGGATGCTGAAATATCTGACATTACGAAAGTATATTCACATCCTCAGGGACTGATGCAGTGTAAAGATTATATAGAGGACAATGGATTCCAGGGCGAAAGTGTAAGCAACACTGCGAGAGCTGCACAGCGAGTTCGTGATGACGGAGTGAAGAGTCATGCTGCCATTTCCAGTGAGAGAGCAGCTGAAATCTATAATCTTAAGATACTTGATAAGAACGTCAATTTCTCAGATGATAACTCAACGAAGTTTGTTATTATCACAAAAGAAGAGGTGTTCCTTAGTGATGCAGTAAATGTAAGCGTATGTTTCACAACACAGCATAAGGTCGGAGCGCTTTATGATGTAATGGGAATTATAGATAAGAATCACCTGAACATGACGAGTATAGAATCCAGACCATCACTCAAGAGAAAGTGGGAGTATTGGTTCTATGTGACATTTGAAGGAAAGTTTACTGATAGAAATGTCATCAAAGCTCTTCGTGAGATGGAAGCAAATACAGATGAGATGATCGTGTTGGGCAGTTACTAGAGAGGGTATGCATAATGATATGGGTTAGTAGAAGACAATTATGTTTTATAGGAGTAGTTGTAGGGCTAGGTTTAGTAGTTATAGGATTTATAATAATACATGATGGTATGAAAGCGCCATTAAATTTTAATGAGATCGACGAAACGCAGATGCAAGAAGGGTGTGTTGTAGAAGGATCGATTCCATATAATTGGGGAAAATTTGCTTCTCGGGGAAATAATTGTGATTATTTTATTATACCGTTTAGTTCAGAATCTTATTATGGATTACGTGTTACTGATCCAGAATTTCATAGTAAGCTTATGCAACAAGGAAGAGATACATTTGGATTATATGAAAATAAAACAAAGGCTCCCAAAAGAGTTTATATTAAAGGAAAAATAAAAGCAATGAGCCCAAAAGTGTATGGGTTTATGACATCATATTTATCACAAGGGGGGCTTAGTGAAGAGGAGATTCAAAGAATTGCTAGACCATATTATATTCAGGAATTTGATGTAAAAACAGGTTATGCATATGTTTTATTTGGAGCACCGTTGATGTTTTTTACATTGGGGCTATTAATTATTGAACATAAAGAAAAAGTCGCAAATAAAAATGCTTGACAACATAACGTTATTGTTGTAATATTGTCGAGTATGTGAGCGAAATGCTCAAAAACGAAGTAGAGTATCCACTCTCACCTGGACAGCAAAAGGGCGGTCGGGTCGAATATTAAAGCATCTGATTATATATCAGAACTTGAATGTTTCCACTACTATTATGTATGGGAATCTTATGTATGCTTTGATTTTATGTGGATATCGCTTCGGTGATATCTTTTTTATATCATGAGAAACTGCTTTACAGTTTCAAAAATCACAAAGAAAAATGCAATGCATTTTTCGAAGGAATAACCGTTATATGGAGGGCAAAGCAATAGACTATTTAATCAATGAACAGATTCGCGATAAGGAAGTTAGAGTTATCGGAGCTGAGGGGAATCAGTTAGGTGTCATGGACATTAATGCTGCGAGAGCTGCAGCTGAAGAAGCAGGCCTGGACCTCGTAAGGGTTTCTCCTAATGCAAAGCCGCCTGTTTGTAAGATTATTGATTACGGAAAATTTCGTTATGAGATAGCTCGTAAAGAGAAGGAAGCTAAGAAAAAGCAGAAGGTTGTTGAGATTAAAGAAGTTCGTCTTTCACCTAATATTGAAGAAAACGATCTTAACACAAAGGTTAATCAGGCTAGAAAGTTCCTTTCAAAGGGAAATCGTGTAAAGGTTACTCTGAGATTCCGTGGACGTGAGCTTGCATATGTTAATCAGAATAAGCCAATACTTGATAATTTTGCTGAACAGCTTTCAGATATCTCAGTTATTGATAAGCCAGCTAAGTTTGAAGGAAGAAGCATGACAATGTTTCTTGCTGCAAAGACAAATAAATAATTAATCACCCGGTTCGATAGTTTCGATTCGGCAGTAGATAAGGGAGGAAAATAAAATGCCAAAGTTAAAGACAAAAAGAGCAGCTGCAAAGCGTTTCAAAGTAACAGGAACAGGTAAGCTCAAGAGAAATAAGGCTAATAAGAGTCATATCCTTACAAATAAGACAACTAAGAGAAAGAGAAATCTTAGAAAAGCAGCTATGACAGATAAGACAAATGAGAAGAACATGAAGAAGATTCTTCCATATCTGTAAATAGAAGAATAATCAAAAAATATTGGATTAGAAAATATGTCATCCCTGAACTAAAGTTTAGGGAACTTTGAATGGAGGATAAAATAATGGCAAGAATTAAAGGTGGCGCTAATGCCAAAGCTAAGCATAATAAGACACTTAAGGCTGCAAAGGGATACCGTGGAGCAAGAAGTAAGCAGTATAGAGTAGCTAAGCAGTCAGTAATGAGAGCTAATACATCTGCATTCGCAGGTCGTAAAGAGCGTAAGAGAGATTTCCGTAAGCTTTGGATCGCTCGTATCAACGCAGCAGCTAGACTTAATGATATCTCATACAGCCAGCTTATGCATGGTCTTAAGGTAGCAGGAGTAGATATGAATCGTAAGATGCTTTCTGAGATAGCAATCAGCGATCCTGCTGGATTCTCAAAGCTTGTTGAAGTTGCTAAGGCAGCTATCGCATAAATTTGAAAAATATGGTAACTGGAAAAAGTAAACGCAACCCCACTTGAAAATCCGTCAATGCAAGACTAAATGCGGGTTGAAAGGGGTTTGACAGGACAAATTTATACCGAAAAAATAGGAAATTCATTTGTTTCTTTGAACAACAAGAAGGCAGTTAAGCAGATACTTGAAAGAGTAAATGCTACTGCCTTTTGTTTTTTTAGAGTCTGTCCATCTACTTCAAAAGAGATGGGGTAAGGTTAACTTCTGAGGGCGGTATCTTCTTGATACCAAGTGATTTTAGCGTCTCTGCACACATATATGTAAGGGCTATGTCATAAGGACATTTTCCTCCAAGCGACTCTCTGCAAGTGCTGTTTATGTGGCTCATCATCTTATTGACGTGCTTTTGATAAATGTTATCCATTGAAGTACCTTTAGGGATTACATATCTGATAAACTCGTGGTTCTTCTCACATCCACCCTTCTGCCAGGAGGAGTATGGATCACAGTAAAAGATTCTGGTTCTTTTACTTCCATCTGCTGCTCTTTCAAGATAATCAGAATCAGAGAACTCCGTGCCGTTATCTGTTACGATGATAGGAAACAGTTCCCTGAATATTTCTGGCGTAAGTAACAATTCAAGATAATCAAATACTTCACATACAGCCTGAGAAGTATGTTCTTCAAGTAAAAATGCAAGTTGAAGATTTCCTCTTACAAAGTAGAACGTGAGTAAGGAATGAGTTGAACCCCTGCCACCCACAACCGTATCCATCTGAACTATCCGGGGAGCGAGTTCTATATTTTCGGTGAGATAAACGGATAAATCTTCTTTAGTACGCCCAATTCTATGTTTACGCATTATCTTATCCTCTTTGTCAGATTTCTTTTTACGAGGCTTGCATCTTACAGCTCTTCTAAGGTCCATTCTTCCGGAACTGATAGCTCCCTGATTTACAAGATTATAAAGAGTTCTGATCGTACAGGGGATATCTTCGATATTATTCTCGTAAATGTGATACAAAGGTTGTCCCTTTTTAAGAGAGGGAGATACGATCTCATCTATCTTGTTTAATTCATCTAATGTTAGATTTATTCCTTTTCTACAGTCAGTTAAGGTGCTTCTATAGCTCTTTTCTGCATCAACAGCCCTGTAGTATCTTTTTGCCTGATGACATCCTACTTTTCTTGTGCAGCCATTACATACATAAGGTGCTCTGTGAAGCCTCTTATAACAGCTGTCTGGAACAAACTTGGGGCAGCAAGAATTACATCTGTTACAGTTCTTACAACGCTTGATATTGCATTCGTTTCCACTGCATATGCCTTTTTCCTGACAACTCTGTTTTAGATCACAGTGATTAATGACTCTGTAGTTTGCGCTCTTGGTCACGGTATATCGTCGTTTGACCTCTCTTGAAACGGTAGTCGGATCCTTGTCCATATATCTTGCAATCTCTTTGAATGACATATCTTCATTAAGACACTTTTCAAGGAGAATACGGTCTGACAGGGTAAGATGTTTGTTGTTACCGGGAATTGATTTGCTCATAATAAAAGCCTCTTTATTTGATATTTGACATCAACTAAGAAAGCCTTGCGCATTCATTGTTTCTATGATAACATCAAGACACATAAAAAGCAGACATCCTTAGCTGATGTCGGTGTGATAGTACCAGCGAGACGGTCAAATCTTTAGCTGGTGCTATTTTTTTTGATATTATATCGTGTTATTGAAAGGATTTCTACGATGTAATAATCTCCGGAGTTGGATAAAATAAAAGGTTAGACTCAAATGATATATGCGTATAGATGGATTGCAATTACAATGCCAATGTATTATAATTATAATACAATAAATAATAAAGGAGGCTATTGTTATGGCAAGTGTAATACAGGTAAGAGTGGATGATGACTTAAAAACCAGATCAGATAGTCTGTTTAAATCCCTTGGAACAGATACTACGACAGCTATAAGGATATTTTTAACTCAGTCTCTTGCAGCAAACGGATTTCCGTTTGAAATAAGGAGAAATGCCGATATATATAGACCATTAACAGAAAACGAGATTTTAGAGAAGCTGGCTATATCAAGAACACACGCTGAGCAGGGACTATATAGAGATGCGGATGATGTTTTGGCTGATGTGAGGGCAAAGTATGGAATATAAAGTTGTTATAACGATTGATGCGGAAAATGATTTCATCAGACATATAAGGTATATTTTGGAAAAGTTCTATAATGATCAGGCTGCCAAGAGCGTAGCTGATGATTTTGAAGAAACAAAGAACAGCCTATCCAGATCAGCCGGTAGTCTGCAATACTGCGAGAACCCAAGACTGAGAGCTTTGGGATACAAGAGGATAAACTATCTGCACCACGACTATTTTATGCTCTTCCGAGTGGTGGACGATATGGCAATCGTTGACAACATCTTTCACTTTAGGGAAGATTATGAGAATAAGATGAGATAAATTAAGGAGAAAAAATGTCTTATTACGCATATACAGATGATAGTCACAAAGAATGTTTTAAAGTTTTAGCAAAAAATATAATAACAGAACCGGATAGACGTAGAGCGTACTATTGTCCTTGCTGTAATGCTATATTTGGTTTTCGAGCTCAGTCATCAACTAATAAACCTCCGCACTTTTATAAGTTACCATCGTCTCAACACAACATAAATTGTTGGATGCCTTATATTGAAGGAATAAGCGGCGAGGTCACTCCAGAGGACGCAAGAAATTTTACGCTTGAAGGATTTTATGAAGGAGTAATTTCGTCCAAGGAACGTGAACTTCATAATAATTCTTCTGAAAATAAAGGCGATAAGGACAAGAAACCAGTAAGCTCAACAATGCATTTGAATACTATCCGAAACTTATATAAGTTTTGTATACTACAAGATAACAATTACAAGGTGGTTGATGAGCTAAAAGTAAAGGACATTTTGGTTTCACGAAAAACTGCGTTTTACTATAGTAGGTTCGCTTTTGGAAAAAGGCTAGTCGAGGCGCAGTATTCTGGATATTCAGACAAAACTATTTTTCTGAATTATCCCTTTGGTAAAGAACAATCTCTTTTCACAGTTGTTTTGAACTTTGATGATGAAGCGCTGTTTCGAAAAACTAAAAACAAAACGTATGGAAACGAAAAACCTATTTTAGTATTTTCAAAATGGAGTTATAAAGAGTCAAACGGAAGAATTTATGTCAGAACAAAAATCATAAACACTCATCAGGTGGTAGCTTTATAAATGATAGTGTTCTATACAATACTTAATATTCCAATTTTTATCTGTGAACACATTGTAAATGGAACTTATGTTTGTATTGTCTATATAACCCAATTCGATATTATTATCGTTACACAATGAAACAAGAAAGATATGTGAAGTGTCAGGGTTGTAAATATCCCAGATATCGTGAGAAGTGTCGCCTATAACAAAATCGGAAACATCCCACGAATTATCCATTTTTAGCAAGGGAATTAAATGATTTTTGATAGTGAAAGCACGAAAAATATCTTCATTTTTTTCATATTTAGATGCAAGTAACAATAAACAGTTTTCTAATAATGAATTATCCTTTAACATATATTATTCTCCTTTGAAACACTAAATGCGGTTTATAGATAAAAAGTGGCATTTAACTTTTCAAGTTACAATTTGAAAAATATCTAAAAAAGATATTGACAAATATCGTTATAGATGATATTATTGGCAAGTCGCGTCGGTAAGGATGCGACTTACATAAGCGGGAGTGCTGGAATTGGCAGACAGGCTAGACTAAGGATCTAGTGATGGCAACGTCGTGTGGGTTCAAGTCCCATCTCCCGCATAAACAGAAGAGCGGTTTTGCATGAAATGCAAGCCGCTCTTCTGTTTATGCGGGAGGATCTTGAAACCATGGTTTCAAGGTCTCAGACACGCCGTTGGCATGTCTTCGGTCGGGTCGCAAGCATAGCTCGCTCCCCATCCAACTAAAAACGATCCGCTGGATCGTTTTTTACGTTGGATGCCCATCTCCCGCATAGATTAGAAAAGCGGTACGATGTGCCTGCTTTATATTATTGCAAGCTAGAGCCCTTGAAACCATGGGTTCAATCAGTGCTCGATTTTTAATCGAGCATCCGAACGAAGTGAGGAAGCACTGTGCGAAGCACAGTAATTCTGCGGAGCAGAATCATGACTCAGTTAAACTGAGACATGGCTCGGTCTCAGACACGCCGTTGGCGTGTCTTCGGTCGGGTCGCAAGTATAGCTCGCTCCCTATTCGACTAAAAACAGTCCACCGGACTATTTTTTACGTCGAATGCCCCTCTCCTGAAGATAATTCCTAATAATATACAAAAGCAATAAATAACGAGGTGATATTACTTGAAGAGAAAAAGGATTAAAAATAGAATACTTATAATGTTAGTGATAATTTCAAGTATTCTTCTATCTATATTTGTAGTACTAAGAGATAAAAAAACAGTTTATGCTGATAACTCACTCAAATGGTTGACAGAGAGAAGTGGCAACCATAACTGGGTATTAGAAGATCCTGAGATGGATTGTGATAGCGATTTGCTTGATGATAATCTTCAGGGTGAGGTACATATGTTCTGTGGATTATGTGGTTTTGATATTACAGAGGCTAGAAGAGATGGGAGATTATCAAAAGATTTAGGTCGTGACCATAGTAGTGTAAATGGATGTACACATACGGGTACAGTATCTTACGTCAAGACAGTAACTATCCATACCCCAGCTATCTACCGATGTGCAGATTGCGGTCAGTATTGTGGAGCATGGTTAGGAACATCAGGTTCAACATGAAAAGTCTACGACAAGATTGAGGATAAAGTAGTTGAGATGGAGGGATATATTGCTGGAAATCAGAATATATATAATCTCCAGCATAATAAACCAATCCGTTATTACTGGGTTTATGATTTGAACTGTTCAGCTAGCACAGCTACTACACACACACCTACATCGACTACTGATACTGGTATTCAGCCAAGCATCTCCACTACACAGGATAAGCCTGTTGCTACTACAGAGAAGCCGAAAACTAAACCTACAGAGAAACAGTTAAAGGTAGGAGATAAGATTACTACTGCAAAGGCTGTCTATATAGTTACATCGACAAAAAATAAGACGGTTGAGTATAAGAAGCCTAGGAAAAAGACAGCAACAGTTGTGATTCCTGATACAGTAAAAAGTAATGGGGTGACTTATAAGGTTACAAAGATATCTCCGAAAGCCTTTAAGGGCAATAAGAAGCTCAAAAAGGTTACTATCGGGAAGAATGTAACGCAGATAGGAGTAAATGCTTTTAATGGCTGTTCAAAGTTAAAGAATGTAATCATTAAAGCAGATAATCTTAAGAAGATTGGTGCTAATGCATTTAAGGGTATCTCAAAAGATGCTAAGTTCAAAGTGCCAAAGAGTAGGCTTAAGAAATATAGCAAAAAGATTAAGAATGCAAAAGCACCGAGTAGTTCAACGGTAACTAAATAGCTATCTATTGGGAGGGCAGATGTCCTCCTTCTTATTTTGATTTGGATGATTAAATGAGCACTTAACCGAACGAAGTGAGGACACCTGCGGAGCAGAATCATGACTCAATTTATTGAGTCATGGGCTCGGTCTCCGCCATACTAATCAAGAGGAGACCGAGCCGCAGAAATATTATCTTATAAATAATGATTGATAACTTTTGTTCAATGACGTTACAATAATAGAGGCAACTGTATCGTTTTGGAATGGAGGGGTGAGTCTATGAAGGTACTTTGTTTTGGCTCTATGAATATTGATTATGTATATTCTGTCGATCATATGGTGAATATTGGGGAAACAGAGACTAGTTTGGGAATGAGTATTAATCCCGGCGGAAAAGGTCTTAATCAGTCTGTAGCGCTTGCCAGAGCGGGAGTAGAAGTCTGGCATGCCGGTATGATTGGTAGAGAAGGTAAAAACTTAAAAGAGAAGTGTATAGAGAATGGTGTAAATGTAGGCTATGTTCGTACTGTTGAGGGACAGTCGGGGCATACTATTATCCAGGTGGATAAGAATGGTGATAATTCTATCATTCTTTTTGGTGGTGCCAATCAATGTATGACGATTGGCTTTATTAAGTATGACGGGCATGCCGTCAGTCTGTGGTGAAAGTCCACAAGGGGCGTAGTTGCCGACGAACCCCAAAGCGACTCCCAAGGTTTACACCGTGAGGTGTAGGCGAGAAGAAGGGATAGCGAAATCGTAGCCTGACGAACAGAAACCTGATATAAGGCGTACATGGCGGATGAACTGGCTTAAGACAGCGAAGTCCAAAAGGCAACCGTAACCCATGTGCGTAAATCAGGCAGGTAGACGAGGAAAGACTGGCAGGCTTATCCCGTGAGGTCTCACAGGCGGTCTCAATTAGCCGTAGTAACAACGAACTGTGAGAAGTCAGCAGAAGCCGTAGTAGGCGTGGCTCTGAAATGGGCTTCGCCAAAGGGCTGAACAATGTAACCGTGTAATCAAATGTATGCTTCATGGAATACCTGACAGCAGGAAGGGCAAAACGTAAATGAGTAGGTACTGCACAACTTAGGGCGAATCCATGGAAACGGAAAGGAGAAAGCACACAAGGCAATGTCGGAACTGTTAGAAAAGATACTGTCCAATGACAACATGAACGCCGCCTACAAAAGAGTCTGCGCCAACAAAGGAGCAGGCGGTGTAGACGAGGTAACCGTTGAAGAACTTGGCAATTACATCAAAGATCATTGGAACGATATCAGAGAACAAATCAGGCACAGGGAGTATAAACCCCAGCCGGTCAGAAGGGTAGAAATACCGAAACCAAACGGAGGAGTGAGAAAACTCGGAATACCGACGGTTATGGACAGGGTGATTCAGCAAGGTATTGTTCAGGTGATAAGTCCTATATGTGAGCCGCTGTTTTCGGAATGGAGTTATGGCTTCAGACCGAACAGATGCTGTGAAATGGCTATTAGACAATTGACTGTCTATCTGAATGAGGGTTATGAGTGGATAGTGGATATCGACTTGGAGAAATTTTTCGACAATGTACCGCAGGACAGGCTCATGAGCCTTGTTCATGACATTATCAATGATGGCGATACAGAATCCCTTATCCGCAAATACCTAAAAGCAGGAGTCATGACACCGCTGGGCTACGAAGAAACTAAACTCGGCACACCACAAGGTGGAAATCTGTCACCGCTCTTATCAAATATCATGCTGAATGAATTGGATAAAGAACTTGAAGCAAGAGGACTCCGCTTCACAAGGTACGCCGATGACTGTGTTATAGCGGTCAAAAGTGAAGCGAGTGCAAAGAGGGTCATGCGGACGGTGTCAGACTGGATTCAGAGGAAGTTGGGGCTAAAGGTCAACATGACAAAAACGCACATCACGAGACCGCAGAAACTGAAATATCTCGGCTTTGGCTTTTACAAGGACAGTAAAGCGAAAGAATGGAAGTGCAGACCACATCAGGACTCTATAAAGAAACTTAAGAGTAAACTGAAAGAACTAACCTGTAGGAAAATGCCTGGAACAGTTACAAGTAAGATTGCGAAAATCAACCAAGTGACGAGAGGATGGATAAACTACTATGCTCTTGGCTCTATGAAAACAGCAATGGCAGAAATCGACGCACATTTGCGGACAAGGCTCAGAGTCATTATCTGGAAACAATGGAAAGTGCCGAAAAAGCGACAATGGGGATTACAGAAACTGGGGATAGGAAGAGACCTAGCGAGAGTGACAGCGTACTGTGGTGACCGCTATTATTGGATTGCCACTAAAACATGTGTAGCCAAAGCAATTTCCAAAGAAGTGCTTACAAAAGCGGGGCTTGTTAGTTGTTTCGATTATTACAATGAGCGTCATGCTTTGAAGTTATGTTGAACCGCCGTATGCCGAACGGCACGTACTGGTGGTGTGAGAGGGGAGAGGTAATCTCCCCTACTCGATT